>NZ_JAIULA010000019.1 GCF_024160875.1 Ligilactobacillus ubinensis
CGAACACAGAAGTTAAGCTTCATAGCGCTGAGAGTAGTTGGAGGATCGCCTCCTGCGAGGGTAGGACGTTGCCGTGCTTGTTATTCCGGTATAGCTCAGTTGGTAGAGCATCTGACTGTTAATCAGGGTGTCGACGGTTCGAGTCCGCCTACCGGAGTTTTATGTATTCCTAGAAAATCGTAGTAGATTAATATTTGGAATAATTAAATAGATATTTAGATGGCCCGTTGGTCAAGTGGTTAAGACACCGCCCTTTCACGGCGGTAACATGGGTTCAAATCCCGTACGGGTCATGAAGAGGCCGGCTTAGCTCAGCTGGTAGAGCATCGGTATCGTAAACCGAGGGTCACAGGTTCAAATCCTGCAGCCGGCATCATTTGCTAAGTTATATGAGATTATTCAAGCTTTGAATGTTAGATTCGAAGCTTTTTTTATTTATAAGAAGAATAGGACTTTTATCGTGAAGATTATAATATAAATTTTAAAAATTTAAGAATGGAAGACGGCATAAGTAATGTTTGAGATTAACATTAGATTATAAAAATATATTAATTCTCATTTTAAATATGAACAAATTGAACAAATGATAAAAAATTAAATGTATTTTTAAGGCTCAATCATATGGCTTTTGAGTATATACAGTGCGATAAATATAGAATTATGTAAATTAACATAGGCATGTATCACTATTACTTAAATAAGAATAATGAAGTTATTATTAATATATCAAGTAGTTTATTGACGCCTTTTTTATTAAAAACTATAATTATTTATGATACATATAATTTGTTTTTAAGATTATTGTTCAATATTATTTTAAAGAATATTTTTACGGTAGATATTTTTTCCGCAGAAATTAAGTTTGGAGGAGTTATTTAATGAATGATAACACAAAGGAAGCTACCTTTTTAGGACATCCGCGTGGGTTATCAACTCTGTTTTTCACAGAAATGTGGGAAAGATTTAGTTACTATGGTATGCGTGCTATTTTACTATACTACATGTATTATAGTGTATCAAAAGGTGGATTAGGTTTTTCTACAACGACGGCTGCATCGATTATGGCTATTTATGGTTCACTAGTTTATCTTTCTAGTACGATAGGTGGATTCATTAGTGATCGTATTTGGGGAAGTCGGCGCACAGTTTTTGTCGGTGGTGTATTAATTATGCTAGGCCATATTGCTTTGGCCACACCTTTTGGAAAAATTGCTTTATTTATTTCAATTGCATTGATTGTTGTAGGTACTGGATTATTAAAACCAAATGTTTCTGAAATGGTTGGTGGCTTGTATTCGGAAGAGGATACGAGACGTGATGCAGGATTCAGTATTTTTGTCTTTGGGATAAATTTAGGTGCGTTTATAGCACCTATTGTTGTAGGATATTTAGGGCAGAATGTGAATTTTCATCTAGGCTTTTCACTTGCAGCAATTGGGATGTTTTTTGGCTTACTTCAATATACGATTGATGGTAAAAAATATTTATCAAAAGAAAGTCTATACCCAAGTGATCCATTAGAACCTGAGGAAATAAAAAAATTAGTACAAAAAGTTGTTGTTGCTATTGTAGCTGTTGCATTGGTTTTAATAATTATGAAGCTATTTGGAATGTTGACAATTCTTAATATTATCAATTTAATCACAGTAGTAGCGGTATGTATTCCTATTTATTATTTTGTACTAATCATTGGTAGTCGTAAAATTACGAAAACCGAGCGTTCGCGTGTGATTGCTTATATACCTTTATTTATTGCAGCAATTTTGTTTTGGTCAATTGAAGAACAGGGATCTGTAGTTTTAGCACTATTTGCTGATCAACAAACAAGACTAAGCATTTTTGGATATTCATTTCCGTCTAGTTATTTTCAAACCATGAATCCATTGTTCATAATGGTGTATGTACCTTTCTTTGCAATGTTATGGACAAAATTAGGAAAAAGACAACCATCATCTCCAACTAAATTTTCATATGGATTATTTTTTGCTGGAATCTCATTTTTATGGATGATGTTACCAGGAATGTTATTTGGAACTGGTGCCAAAGTTAGTCCACTCTGGCTTATTATGAGTTGGGCTTTAGTTATTGTTGGAGAAATGTTGATTTCACCAATTGGATTATCCGTAACAACTAAGCTTGCACCTAAGGCATTTCAATCTCAAATGATGAGTATGTGGTTTTTAAGTGATGCAGTTGCACAAGCGTTTAACGCACAGTTAGTTCGTTTTTATACAGTTAAAAATGAAGTCCACTATTATGGAATTGTCGGTGTGATTACGATTGTATTTGGAGTTGTATTGTTATTATTTGTTCCTAGAATTAAGAAATTAATGGAAGGAATTGCTTAATAACAAATAATTTTAGATGCGATAATTAATGAAGAACTAAATAGTTATAGTATAAAAAGTCTGAGAAATATGGCATTACTCTTAAAGTTAAAGTGAAAATCATTTAACCTTAGGGGGATTGCTAAAAAATCCAGACTTTTTTTATCTCCAAATAGTCGAGATTAAAATGTAGTTAGTTGCACTTGATTTTGTAAATTAGGTAATTCTAGTATCAAATCATCTCGGGGACAACGGTAACGTTTGCTGGCTAATCGCCTTTTGTAATGTTCTTTTTTAGTATAGAATAATGAATAATAGCCGTTTTAGTTAGATAAAAAGCACTTGAAATAAAGCTTGCATAATTTTAAAAAAACAGGTATCATATATAAGTCGGATATTTAACGATGTTTTATAAATTGGAAGGGTAGCGAAGTCTGGCTAAACGCGGCGGACTGTAAATCCGCTCCTTCGGGTTCGGTGGTTCGAATCCACTCCCTTCCATTTCTTGGGGTATAGCCAAGTGGTAAGGCAACGGTTTTTGGTACCGTCATGCGCTGGTTCGAATCCAGCTACCCCAGTAATGTGTAAAGCTGTAGTTTTGACTAAGGATGGTTAGAACTGCAGTTTTTTTAATATTAAATTTTATATATTTGTGAGGGTGATTACATGAAAATCGGATTTATTGGTGCAGGTAATATGGCACGTGCAATTATTGCAGGTTGGTTAGATAAAAAAGTTGTTGCTGCAAACAATATTTTTATACACAGTGCGCATATAGATAGATACGAACCTTATGCGAAGAAAAATGGTTTAATAGCATGTTCTAGTAATATTGAAGTTGTTGAGCATTCAGATATCGTTTTTTTAGCTGTTAAACCGATAATTTTAGGTAAAGTGCTTGCTGAGATTAAAGCGACTGTTCAAATGAAAAAGCCACTTTTGGTATCTATGGCGGCAAGCACCTCACTTACAGATATTGAAAATGAAATTACAGATTCAAGCTTAGAGATTATACGGATTATGCCTAATGTTAATGTTGAAATAGGTGCAGGAATGACAGCTATTGTTGGAAATAAAAATGTATCAGAAAAGAATCTAACAATCTGTGAACGATTATTTGCAAGTGAAGGAAAAGTAGCTTTGATAGAAGAAAAAGACTTCAGCATTTTTTCAGCTATAGCGGGCAGCTCACCGGCGTTTGTCTATTTCTTTATTGATGCAATGGCACGAGCAGGTGTTAAGTATGGTTTAAAAAAGCAACAAGCAACAAAAATTGCAGCTCAAACAGTTTTAGGCAGTGCACAAAAAGTTCTATTAAGTGATAAGACACCGTTTGAAATGATTGATGAAGTTTGCTCACCTGGTGGAACAACAATTGCAGGCTTACTAGCTATGGAAGAAGCCGGATTTATGAATGCTGTAGTTAAAGGTATTGATGCAACGGTTGCCAAAGATCAGGGAAAATAAAAAGAGTTTACTTGCAATTTTGGTCTATACCTTTTAAGATGGAAATAGATAACTCTATATAAAAAGGTGGGCTTAAAATGAGTACAGTACTAAAACATGCAACGATATATACAGGTCTAGAAAAAATAGAAGATGGGTATATCCGTTTTGATGATACAATTGAATCACTTGGAACAATGGCTAATTATGAAGCAAAAACAAGTGACGATAAGATTATTGATTTAGAAGGAAAAATACTTATACCTGGATTTATCGATGTTCATTGTCATGGAGGTTATAGCTTCGATACAATGGATGGAGATGCTACAGAACTAGATGAAATGGTCAATGACATGGTTTATGATGGAGTGACTACTATTTTCCCAACTACGATGACCCAGTCTCCAGAACGTATTGATAAAGCTTTAGACGCAATAAAAAAAGTGGCTGCTAAAAACAAAGTTATCCAAGGCGTTCATTTAGAAGGCCCATTTGTTTCAACAATTTTTAAAGGTGCTCAACCAGAAGAATATATTAAAGCACCTGATGTTAAACAAATGGAGAAATGGAATAAGAAATGTAATTCATTAATTAAATTAGTGACTTATGCACCTGAATATGAAACTTCTGCAGAGTTTGAAGAATATTGTTTAAATAATGGGATTGTTCCTTCTGTTGGACACAGCAATGCAACAAGAAAACAGATGAAAGCATCTAAAGCGACACACGTTACGCATCTATATAATGCCCAACGTGAATTTAAGCATCGTGAACCAGGTGTTACAGGGCATGCACTTTTGGAAAATAATATGTATTGTGAACTTATTGCAGATGGATTTCATGTTTGTTCAGATATGATTAAGTTAGCGTATGAATTAAAAGGTGCTGATAAACTTGAATTAGTGACGGACTCTATGCGAGCTAAAGGTATGCCTGAAGGCGTCTCAGAGTTGGGTGGTCAAAAAGTAATTGTTAAAGATAAGCAAGCACGATTGGAATCAGGGAATTTAGCAGGTTCAGTATTGAAATATAATGATGCATTTATAAATATTATGCGTTTCACAGGCTGTGGTATTGAAGACGCTGTAAAAATGTCCTCAGTTAATCAGGCAAAGGAATTTAATCTTAGTCAAAAAGGCAGCTTAGCAATCGGAAAAGATGCCGATATTAATATTCTTGATTTTGATTTTAAAGTAATCGAAACATATAGTTATGGACGACTATTTAAACGTTAAAATTCTTTTGTTTTGTATAGATGACGGACTAATTATTTATGACTAGAAAGGAATTTTGAAATGGGATTGCCAATTTATATTCAAATTCATAATGAAATTAAAAAAAAGATTGAACTTGGTAAATGGCGGGTTGGAGAAAAAATACCATCAGAGCGCGAATTATCAGTTAATTTCAGTGTTAGTCGAATGACATTACGTCAAGCTATACAAACTTTAGTAGATGAGGGGGTACTGGAACGACATGTTGGTTCAGGTACATTTGTTGCCCGACAGAAGGTACAAGAAAAAATGTCTTCCGGGGTAACTAGTTTTACTGAGTTAACAGAAGCTCAAGGGAAAAAACCTTCGAGTAAAACAGTTACGTATATGATAACAGCACCATCTTTAAGCGAGACAGAGAAATTAAACTTAGAAGATAAACAACGTGTTTTAAGGATGGAGAGAATTCGTTATGCGGATGACTTGCCAATTTGCTTTGAGGTAGCAACAGTTCCTTATGATTTAGTTCAGGAATATGATCGTAACCAGATAACTAAGTCACTTTATCGTGCACTTGAAGATAATGGATTACAAATTGGTCACGCACAGCAAAATGTATCGGCAATGTTGGCATCTGAGAAGATAGCGGATTATCTTGATATTAAGCGAGGAGCAGCTATTTTACGATTGCGTCAGGTTACATTTTTAGGTAATGGACAACCATTTGAATATGTACGTACGCAGTATGTTGGAGATAGGTTCGAATTTTATTTAGAAAAATAATAGTGATATATATTATATGGATAAAGGACAAAAGATACGAAGAAAGTTCGTAGCTTTTGTCCTTTAGTAGTTATTTTTTTGTAAACTTCTCTTTGTAAACTAAAAGAAGATATTTGGGTAAAGCTAACATTCTGAAAAAACGACTAGGCTCTTTTAATAGCCGATATAGCCATTCAATATGATGATTGACCCAAAAGTCAGGGGCACGTTTAACATGGCCTGCAAGCACATCAAAGCTACCACCAACACCCATCCAAATAGATGGACTGGAAAAACGATTTTTGGCAATGAAAAATTCTTGTTTTGGAAATCCTAGGGCGATAAAAACAAAATCAGGTTGTGTATCAGAGATTTCTTTAATGATAGTAGCGTCATCGTTAAAATAGCCATCATGGAAACCTGAAATATTAATACTAGGATAGTTTGCGTGTACGTTTTTTAAAACATCTGTAATTACTGCTGGTTTAGCACCTAAAAAATAAACTTTTTTGTGTTGTTCATTGGCCCATTTAAGCAAAGAACACATGGTATCATAGCCTGTAATTCGTTCTGGTAGTGGAGTGTTTAAGATTCTAGCGCCCTTAACAATTCCAATGCCATCTGCTGTAGTATAATCAGCATGAGCAATAATATCTGCAAATTTAGAGTCTTTTTGTGCTGCCAACACAATTTCTGGATTAGCGGTAACAATAAAGCGATTTTTATGAGCCAAACTGTCTTTTTTTATTTGCTCAAGAAAGGCAGTGTTCGTTGCTTTAATAAAGTTCATACCGAGAATGGGTATTTGAGTAAATGGAGTTGACATAATCAACCTACTTTCACTAGTAATTATGTTTATTATACAGCAATCCTCCGTTTGGGTTACTGTTTAGACTATCTTTTTTTATAAAAATAGCGTAAAATATAATGATATAAAATGTAACATCTAATATCTAAAGGAGGGTGACCTATGCGTCCCTTACAAAAAGAAATTATTGGAGAGCTGTGTGTTAAACCTGAGATTGATCCTGAAAAAGAAATTCGACGTTCGATTGAATTTTTGAAAGCATATCTTAAAAAGCATACCTTTTTAAAGGCTTTAGTTCTAGGTATTTCAGGCGGACAAGACTCTACGTTAACTGGAACATTATGCCAAATGGCTATTAAAGAAATGCGTTTGGAGACAGGTGATCAGACATATAAGTTTGTAGCTGTGCGTTTACCATATGGAGAACAAGCTGATGAACAGGATGCTTTAGATGCAATTGAATTTATACAAGCTGATATAACAGCACGGGTTAATATTAAAGAGGCTGCAGATGCAATGGTTGCAGCAATTGAAAAAAATGGTCTAAATATAAGTGATTTTAATAAAGGAAATATAAAAGCACGGCAACGAATGATTGCTCAATATGGGATAGCTGGTGCATATAATGGCGCAGTTGTAGGCACAGATCACGCTGCTGAAGCAGTAACTGGATTTTATACCAAGTTTGGTGATGGAGGTGCAGATATTACTCCAATTTGGCGATTAGATAAACGACAAGGTCGTCAAATGTTAGAATTGCTTAATGCGCCAAAACATCTTTACCAAAAAACACCAACTGCTGATTTAGAAGAAGATCGGCCTGCTTTACCGGATGAAATAGCCTTGGGTGTGAAGTATGAAGATATTGATGATTATTTGGAAGGTAAGGATATAGCAGCAAGTGCAGCTGAAAAAATCGAAAATTGGTATATTAAGACACAACATAAACGTCACTTACCAATTACAGTATATGATGAGTTTTGGAAATAAATAGTTAACCATAAAGGAGTCCGAGAAATGAGGGATAAACTTCATTTCTCGGACTCCTTTAATATTTAGTACAAAAATGTATGTTTTAAGGTAGCTAGTTACAACTTAATCCCAGAACATTTGTGATTATAATGTTAATACGTTGTAGTTAATTGTTTTTTGTGGCATTCACGCTACTACGAGTAGTTATAGTCAAATTTTTTTAGTAGGTATTTAGTTATAAAATATATTTGTTGGATAAGAAGTTTGGGTATACTTATGGTAAACAAAATAAATGAATAAATATCTCCTAAAAAAATTTAGATTAGAGATTTATAAGAGAAGTTGACTATTGTAAATAAAGTAGTAAGCTTTATTTGTAAGCGGTTACAGATAAACTTATTAAGGGAGGCAATCTTTATGGAACGTAAAGAAGAAGCAAATGTTTTATGGTTTGATGAACTTCATCGAGCCGATGTTAATTTAGTTGGTGGTAAGTCATCGTCATTGGGTGAATTAACTTCATTAGCAGGTATTCCTGTTCCTTATGGTTTTGCCACTACAGCCCGGGCCTACCGTTATTTTATGCAGGCAACAGGTGTAAATGACAAAGTTAATGAATTGTTAGAAGGCATCAATGATTATGAAAATAGCGATGAACTGCATAGTACTTGTACGCAGATTCGAAATCTAATAACAACTGCCAAGATGCCTGATGATTTGGCAAACAACATTGAGCAAGCATATCAAGAATTAGGGAAGAAAATGAATCAAAGTGATCCATTTGTAGCAATTCGTTCGAGTGCTACTGCTGAAGATTTACCAGATGCATCTTTTGCAGGACAACAAGATTCATATTTAAATGTTCGTGGGAGTGCAGATGTTGTAAAAAAGGTTCAGGAATGCTATGCATCATTATTTACTGATCGTGCTACGTATTATCGGCATAAACAGCAGTTTCCGCATGAAAAGGTAGCATTATCAGCTGCTATTCAAATGATGGTTTTTTCAAAGTCATCAGGAATAATGTTCAGTGTTAATGTAGCTACGGGAGATGATACAAAGGTAATTATTGATGCGATTTGGGGCTTAGGTGAATATATTGTTCAAGGAACTGTTACCCCAGATGATTTTCTAGTAGATAAAAAGACGATGAAAATTACTTCTAAGAACATTACAAATAAAGATGTGGAGTTAATTCGACTACCAGATGGTGGTGTAAAAGAGCAAGATGTTCCTGCTGAAATTGCCAATAAGCCTGTTTTAACGGATGAACAAGTACTTGAATTAGCCGGATATGCTAAAAAAATAGAAGAACATTATGGTTGCTATATGGATATGGAATTTGCATTAGACAAAAATACAGACAAATTATGGTTAGTGCAAGCTCGTCCTGAAACAGTTTGGTCACGCAAAAAAAAGCAACAAAAACCTACTGCAGATGCTGTGAGTGAAGAACCAACTAATGCAGAAATAATTACCCGAGGATTGCCAGCTAGTCCAGGAATTGCTTCAGGGAAAGTACATGTTATAGACAGTCCAGATAATATAAATGAATTTAAGCAAGGTGAAATTTTAGTAACATTGATGACATCGCCAGACTGGGTACCAGCAATGAAAAAAGCAGCCGCGATTGTAACAAATAATGGTGGAATGACTTGTCATGCAGCAATTGTTTCTAGAGAAATGCAAATTCCGTGTATTGTAGGTACAAAAAGTCGAGGTGCAGCAGCAACAGATGTTTTGCATACAGGAGATATTATAACGGTAGATGCCAAAAATGGAGTGGTTTATGCAGGCGATTTGAAAGCTATCACAACTTCTGATAAAGAACAAGAAAATACAAATCAGGTTGCAGCAGAATACTTTGCACCAACGGCTACTGGAGTAATGATGAATTTGGGTAATCCTGATTTAGCTAATAAATATGCTTCTTTACCAGCAGATGGAATTGGACTAATGCGAGAAGAATTTCTTTGGACAACGTATATTCACGAGCACCCACTATACTTGATTGAGCAAGGACATCCTGAAAAAGTAGTAAACATGCTAGCTGAAGGTATTAGCAAAGTAACTCGTGCAATGGCACCACGTCCTGTTATTTTACGTTTCTCTGATTTCAAGTCTAGTGAATATCGCAATTTAAAGGGCGGCGAGAAATATGAGCCAGAAGAACCAGCTGATTTATTGGGATGGCGTGGCGCTTCTCGGTATTATGATCCTAAGTATGTTGATGCCTTTAAACTAGAACTTGCAGCGGTCAAAAAAGTCCGGAATGATTTTGGTTTAACTAATCTGAATGTGATGATTCCATTTGTCAGAACAGTTGATGAAGCGAGAAAGGTCACAGATATTATGCAAGAAGCAGGTTTACAGCGTAGCTCTGATTTTAAAGTATACATGATGGCTGAAATTCCAAGTAATATTATCTTAGCTGATAAATTTAATCAATTTATTGATGGGTATTCAATTGGTTCAAATGATTTAACAATGTTATTGTTAGGCTGCGATAGAAACAACGATACCGTATCTGAGTTATTTGATGAGCGCAATTTAGCGGTGAAACGTGCTATTTGCCATTTGATTAAGACAGCGCATAATGCTGGTAAAACAGTTTCTATTTGCGGTCAGACGCCATCAGAGTTTCCTGACTTCACTGAATTCTTAATTCAAAGTGGAATTGACTACGTTTCGGTTAATCCAGATATGGTTAAAGCTACTAAACACAATGTGGCACATTTTGAACAAAGAATTCTACTGGATCATGCAACTGGTAAAGGTAAAAAGAATTTTGAAGACTATGAATGGTAAATGATTTTTAAAAGTAAAAACGACAATGGTAATAAAAAATGCCATTGCCGTTTTTTTATTGTCACTAAATTTCAACTAAGCTAATGATAAAGTGTCATTGGATAACCTGGTTTTTAGCTGATTCATTTGCATATTTTAATAGTTCATCTAAGAAAAGTTGACCATATTTAGCCAGTTTATTTGTTCCGATTCCCCTAATGTTTAGCATATCATCAAGAGTTTTAGGTTGAACAGAACAAAGCTCTTGCAAAGTTGTATCTGAAAAAATAACAAAAGGTGGAACAGCTTGTTTTCGCGCAATATCCAAGCGTAACTGTCTAAGGTGTTCAAACAAAGTAAGGTCAATATCAGTAAGAGTTGTGGTTTGTGTGGCTTGCGTAACTTTTTGGCTTACTTGGTGATTTCCTTGTAATACTGAACTGCCCAGTTTTGTGACACTAAGGGTTGGATATTGCGAGCTATCGGCGACTAGATAACCACTAGCAAGAAGATAGTCAATAAGCATTTCAATATCTTTTAGATGCATAGAATGCATGATTCCAAAAGTTGAAAGCTGATTGAAAGCTAATTCAGCTATTTTTTTATTTTTAGAACCATATAAAACTTGAGCGACTAATTTTTTTCCAAATCGCTCATGCATGCGAATGACACATGAGAGTATTTTTTGCGTTTCGATAGTAATGTCATGAGTTAATCGCTCATCAGTACAATTACTACATTTACCACAAGGGTCAATTTCTTGACCAAAATACCGAACGATATATTGTTGTAAGCAAACTTCTGTATTGACATAATGCGTAATGTCTTGAATTTTTTGATACTGATTAGTTTTATAGCTCTCATCAGCTTCTGAATTATCAATAAAAAAACGTTGTGTCAGCATATCTTGGCTATGATAAAGCAATATAGCTTCACTAGGTAAACCATCGCGACCTGCACGGCCGGCTTCTTGATAATAAGCTTCAATACTACCGGGGGTTTGAGCATGGATTACAAAACGAACGTTACTTTTATTTATTCCCATACCAAAAGCATTAGTAGCAACAATAACATTAGCACGTTCAAATAGAAAATCTTCTTGGTTTTGGCGACGAACATGTTCTGATAAGCCAGCATGATAAATGACTGCTGCTATCTGTTTTTCTTGGAGAAAAGTGCCAATTTTTTCAACCATTTTACGTGTAGAAGCATAGATAATGCCAGATTGTGTAGGATTATTTTTTAAATATTTAAGTAAAAATGAAAGTGTATCTTGGCCTTTAACGACTTTAAAGGTTAAATTAGGTCGAGCAAACCCCGTTTTTATTTGATTTGAAGAATTAATCTGTAGACGGGTACAAATATCCTGTGCAACTTGATTGGTAGCTGTAGCAGTTAAAGCAAGAATAGGTGGGGTTTGCGATATTTGTGAGATACTAGCGGCTAAACTTAAGTAACTAGGACGAAAATCATGGCCCCATTGTGAGATACAGTGAGCCTCATCAACAGCAATCAAAGAAATAGCAAGTGTATTCAAGCTAGCTAAAAAACGAGGTGACTCTAATCTTTCGGGTGCAATATACAGTAATTTGATTTGTCCATTACGTGCTTTAACAAAATTTGCGGATACTTCTGCGTAATCTAGAGTACTGTTAATATAAGCGGCAGGAATATCATTGTCATTTAAAGCATCAACTTGGTCTTTCATTAAAGAAATTAAAGGTGAGATAACTAGAGTTAAACCAGGCAAAACAAGTGCTGGGATTTGATAGCACAGTGATTTACCACCGCCAGTAGGCATAATAGCTAAAGTGTTTTGTTTATGTAAAATTTTATCGATTATTTCAGCTTGTCCAGGCCGAAAAGAATCATAGCCAAAGTATTTGTTTAATGCTAAAAGTGGTGACATTTTTTTACCTCATTTGTTTTAGTTCTTATTTTAATAATACAAGTAATGTCTACAAAAAAATAGTATAATAACTTAGAGTATTTAGAAAAGTTAGGTGGATTATTTGGAAAAAGAAATTTTTAATCAAACAGTTAAAGCATTAAACTATCGTCCTAAGCAAATCGAAGCAACATTAGATATGCTTGCAGATGGAAGTACAATTCCGTTTATTGCGCGATATCGCAAGGAAAAAACCGGAAGTTTAGATGAAGTACAATTACGTGAAATCCAAGCGACTTATCTCCAGATTGAAAAACTAACCAAACGAAAAAAAGATGTAATTACAAAAATAGAAGAACAAGGAAAAATAACAGATTCTTTACGCGCAAAAATATTACAATCACAGACACTTCAAGATGTTGAAGATTTATATTTACCATATAAACAAAAACGTAGAACTAAAGCGCAAATTGCACGTGAAAATGGATTAGAGCCACTAGCAAAAGCAATAACAGCTTTTGCGGATGATAAAAAGCTAAGCCAGATTTGTGATGAAGTTTTATCAGATAAGGTTCCAACGATAGATGAAGCTTTAGCAGGTGCAAGTGAGATTTTAGCAGAAGCTTTTAGTGAAAATGCCCGCTTGCGGTCTTGGGTCCGGCGTAAAGCAGAACAAATTGGACTTGTGGTAGCTGAATTAAAAGATGAAACTAAAGATGAAAATCACGTTTATCAAGACTACTATGAATTTAGTGAAAGTGTAAAAAAAATTGCAGCCCATCGAATTTTGGCGCTTGATCGTGGAGAAAAAAATGGCGTTTTGCGAGTTAAAATTACAATAGATGAAGCATATGCTTTACAATATTTTCATTCATTGTTTGTTGCCAATCAACCAACGAGCTATCAAACAACACAATTAGTTGAAAAAGCTTATACTGAGGCGTATAAGCGATTTATTAAACCAGCGATAGAACGTGAGATCCGAAAAAATTTGACTGAAAAAGCAGCAACGCAAGCGATTAGTGTTTTTGGAGAAAATCTGTATCATTTATTGATGCAAGCACCATTAAAGGGAAAAGTTGTGTTAGGACTAGATCCAGCCTATAGAACAGGCTGCAAGTTAGCAGTTGTTGATAAAACAGGTAAATTTTTAGATAAGAGTGTCATTTATCCACATGAAAAGCATAAAGGAGCTAAAGTTGATCCTAAGTTACGTGCACAGGCAGTAGCAACACTAAAAGCATTAATTAAAAAATATAATGTGGAAATGATTGCGATTGGAAATGGAACAGCAAGTCGTGAATCCGAACAATTTGTAGCCGATGTTTTAAAAGACGTAGAGCAAAAAGTCTTTTATATTATTGTCAATGAAGCTGGAGCATCGGTATATTCAGCAAGTACAGTTGCGCGTAAGGAATTCCCTGATTTTAATGTTGAGGAACGTTCTGCAGTAAGTATTGCGCGCAGATTGCAAGATCCATTAGCTGAATTAATTAAAATAGATCCTAAAGCGATTGGTGTAGGTCAATATCAGCACGATTTACCTGAAAAGCAATTAGATGAAAAGTTATCCACAGTAATTGAAACAAGTGTAAACCAAGTTGGGGTTAACTTAAATACAGCAAGTCCAGAGCTATTGGAACACATTTCCGGATTAAATAAAACAATTGCACAAAACATTGTTTTATATAGAAACGAAAATGGTCAGTTTATGAAACGTGAACAATTAAAAAAAGTAGCTCGCTTGGGTCCTAAAGCTTATGAACAAGCAGCCGGATTTTTGCGTATTGTTGGTGGAGAAAACATTTTGGATAATACGGATATTCATCCAGAAAGTTATCAGGTAACACAAAAACTTTTTGATATGGTAGATCTAAAGCGTGCAGATATTGGAACTAAACAAGTTAAAACAAAACTGGCAGCTAAGAATTTAAGTGAATTTGCAAATCAATTAGGGATTGGTTTTGAAACTATTCAAGATATTGTAGCAAGTTTAGAAAAGCCGGGACGTGATTTACGCGATGAAATGCCGTCTCCATTATTGCGGACTGATGTACTGAAAATAGAGGATTTAAAAAATGGAATGCAACTACAAGGTACAGTCAGAAATGTAGTTGATTTTGGTGCATTTGTTGATATTGGAGTAAAGCAAGATGGTTTAGTGCATATTTCAAGATTAAGTACAAAATTTATCAGTAGTCCAAGTGAAGTTGTTGCAGTTGGAGATATTGTGACAGTGTGGATTGAAAGTGTTGATTTAAAGAGAAATCGAATCCAGCTAACGATGCTTGAACCCAAAAAATCTGGTAATTAATATGAACGATGCCGAGTTAACAAAAAAAGTACAAGAAATTTCATTGGAATCTTTTGGAATTCCATTTACACATCAAGCTTTTTTTAATTCGCGATTAAAGACAACTGGTGGACGTTATCGTTTAAAGGATCATAATATTGAAATTAATCCTAAAATGATAGCCGAGTATGATTATTCTGTTTTTGAAGGCATTGTAAAACATGAACTATGCCACTATCATCTACACTTAGCAAATTGTGGATACCAGCATAAAGATCGAGATTTTAAACGGTTGCTTAAACGTGTAGGTGCTAGTCGCTATGCACCAGCAGCAGCTAGAAAATACCGATATGTATATCAATGTAGTAATTGTAAGAAACTGTATTATCGAAAGAGAAAAGTAGATATGACAAAATATGTGTGTTCCCAGTGTCGAGGACAATTGACACTTAAAAAGTTAAATCAAAAAAATTAAAATATAGAAAATAGTTGCTAATATTAGATGCGTTTGCTATAATTATTCTTGTTGTTGCGGGTATGGCGGAATTGGCAGACGCGTCAGACTAAGGATCTGGTGAGCATTGCGCTCGTGATGGTTCGAATCCATTTACCCGCATTGTAAGAGGAGGTTGAGAAAACTATTTTTCTCGACCTCTTTGTTGTTTTTATAAATATAAAGAAGAGGTGCTAATATGACAAAAGCTGTGACATTAATAGCCAGTGCAGGTTATTTACCTAATAGAGTGGTAAATAATGATGAACTAAGTCAGATTATGGAAACGTCTGATGAATGGATTCAAACCCATACAGGGATAAAAGAGCGTCATTATGCACTTGATGAAAACACATCAGATATGGCTACAAAAGTTGCGTTACAGCTATTAAAACGAGCAAATCTGGATGCAAAACAAATTGATCTCATTATCATTTCTACAATTTCACCGGATGCAATTACGCCATCAACGGCAGCAATTGTTCAGGGGAATATTGGAGCAAGGAATGCTTTTGCCTACGATTTATCCGCAGCATGCGCAGGTTTTATATTTGCACTTAGTACTGCAGAAAAATTTTTACGCAGTAAACTATATAAAAGAGCAATGGTTATTTCAGCAGAAACAAATTCAAAAATGATGGATTTTAAAGATCGAACCTCCACGGTATTTTTCGGAGATGGTGCAGCTGGAGTAATTATTGAAGCTACTGATGACATAAGTAAAGAGATATTTTTAGCAGAAAAATTATGTACAATAGGTGATGCAGATGTAATTCACAGTGGTCGGATTAAACCTTTGAGTAAGATAGCAGCAAGCAATTATCCACAAATAGATGCTTTTTATCAGGATGGACGAGCTGTATTTGAGTTTGTAACAACTGTAGTCTTGCAACATATCAAAGACTTTTTGGTAGAAAATAAATTGCAGCCTCAAGATTTAGATTTTATTGTAACGCATCAAGCCAATTTGCGCTTAATAGAAAAGTTAGCAGAAAATTTAGAAATACCATTGGATAGATTTGCGATTGATATTCCAACAGTTGGTAATACTTCATCTGCTGGCATACCATTAGCGTTAAACCACAAACTAGAAAGCGGTGCAACTCCTAAAAGAGTGTTGTTATGTGGCTTTGGCTCGGGATTAGCATATGGAAGTATCTTGTTAGATTTAAGCTGTATATAAAAAGAATTGTAAAGTTTGGTAATAAAAAATAGGAGATAGAAAAAATTATTTTTCTATCTCCTATTTGAATACTAAATATTAATTAATAACGTGAGCTACTAGAAGTAGAGTATCTACCGCCGTATGTGCTATAACTACTTCGAGTGCTGTAATTACCATAATAACTGGAACTAGAAGTTGATCCATAACTAGATGTCGTTCCGTAAGAAGAGTAGGATGAATAGATGCGACCGATAAAGGTTGCGGTTGAAGCATTCAAGCCAAGCTCTTTACGAATCCTAGTTGAGGTCTTTTTCTTTGTTTCGGCTGTACCAACCTGATATGATACACCATTAATTGTTGCATCTTCACCTTGCAAAGTATAAGATTTGATGGTTTTACCAGCATCTTTATATTCTGAAATAATTGTCAAAATATCATTATAAGTTAAATCTGTTTTCATGTTATCTTCAAGTGTAGCTAATAGTTTCTTGTAACTTGATAAAGTTGAAACAGACATCGATTTTTTAATAATCGCAGTAATGATTTGGCGTTGCCGTTTTTGACGGCCGTAATCTCCTAACGGATCAGAATAACGCATACGCGAATAAGCTAAAGCCTTGCTACCATTTAATGTGACTTTCTTCCCCTTTGTAACACTAACTGAATCATAGGAGAAGGTAAGTGTTGGTGTGATAGTTACACCGCCAATGGCATTGACTATCTTTTTCAAGCCACCCATATTAACTAAAACATAAAAGTCAATTGGGATGTGTAGAGTATTTTGAATAGTTTTAATTGAAGAAGATACTCCACCAATTGTATAAGCGGCATTTATTTTGTCGTAACTATCAGAAGAACCGGAAACTTTAACTTGTAAATCACGTGGAATACTTGTTAAAGTAACTCTTTTGGTTGATGGATTGATAGTTGCAATAATAATGGTATCAGTGCGTCCCTTATCAGTACGGCCTAAATCACCAGTATCTGTGCCTAAAAGTAAAATAGAAATAGCTTTTTTAGATTTTAAAACTTGTGAAACATTACGTAATTTTTTGACATTAGATTTTGTATATGTTTTGGTGACAGCTGTTTTGGCTGTGTAAAGCATGTTATAAAGATAGGCACCACCACCATAAAAAATTCCTAAAGTGATAACTAGAAGAGCTAAAAAGACTCTCTTACGACGAACATTAGGTTTATGTTTTATCGCATGGCGTGAACGTTGAGCAGTATTATTTTGTTCGCGTCGTGGAGGAATATCAACATAGTCACTATGCTGACGTCTGTTTTTTTTATTCATACGTGACTCCTTACTAGTAATATGTACTACAAGTCATTATACACGGAAGATTCAGGAATTAAAACAGTCAGAATTTTTTTAAAATTAAATTAATAAATCTTAGTCGGTTTTTATATATAACGTTTTCATTAAAATATGCTTAAAAACATAAGATAGGATGTGTTATACTAAAAACCATGTAAGCATTGAAAGAAGTGATTGTTATGCAAGTGTTTGTTCACAGTATTTCTGGAGTATTAGTTATTCTAATTATGGTAGTTGTAGGCTATATATTAGCTAAAAAAGGTTGGTTTGATGAAAAAGCTTCAGGACTGATTGCAAGATTGGTTACTCAAGTAGCATTACCATGCTATATGATTGACACAGTAACGACTAAATTTACAGCTACAGAATTGATGAAAATGATTCCAAATTTACGTTATCCAGCGTTGTCAATGACAATTTTGTTAGCTTTAGCACTTGCAGTAGTTAGAGTTTTTAAAATTGATAAGAACCGGCGTGGGGTTTTTACATCAATGTTTTTTAACTCGAACACTGTTTTTGTGGGATTGCCTATTAATGAGGCATTATTTGGTAATCAAAGTATTCCGTATGTATTGATATATTATATGTGCAATACAACTTTTTTTTGGACAATTGGAACGTACTTTATCCAAAAAGATGGTCGACAAAAAACGCGGATTGATATTAGACAAGCGATAAGAAAAGTTTTTTCGCCGCCGTTACTGGGCTATATAGTTGGTGTGATTTTCGTTTTACTACATATAAAACTACCAACTTTTTTAGAGAGTGATATGCATTATTTAGGTGGCCTAACCATTCCATTATCTATGATTTTTATTGGTCTATCTGTTGCACATGCTGGATTAAATAGGATGACTTTGCATAAGGATAATGTTTTAATTCTTATAGGACGTTTCATTTGTGCCCCATTACTTATGACTTTAATTATAATGCCAATTTCAATGCCGATGCTAATGAAGCAGGTATTTATTTTACAATCTGCAATGCCAGTTATGACAAATGCGCCAGTTGTTGCAAAATTATACGGAGCAGATGCAGATTACGCAGCAGTTATGGTAACTGAGACAACGTTAATGACTGTAGTCGTTGTACCAATCATAATGCTGATTACACAAAATTTTGTATAGGAAGAAGTTCAAAAAAGTGAAAAAAACAGTTATCTATATCTTGCTCTCAACATTTTTGTTTAGCTCTATGGAAATAACCTTAAAAATTGCAGGAGCAACATTTAACCCGATTCAGTTAAATTTAATTCGTTTTTTTATTGGTGCTCTGATTTTATTGCCGATAGCGCAAAGAGGATTAAAACAAAAAAAACGTAAGCTTAGTTTGAAAGACTGGCAACTATTTTTGGTTACGGGTTTTTTCTGTGTCATTGTTAGTATGACCCTTTTTCAATTAGCAGTTGCCAACACTAAAGCATCAACAGTAGCTGTATTGTTTAGTTGCAATCCAGTTTTTGCATTACTATTTGCCTTTTTACTATTGCATGAAAAGATGAGTCGGGCAAGTGTTATTTCTCTTGTTATTTCCCTGGTAGGATTAACTATTATTGTTGATCCAGCACATCTATCGAAACCATTAGGAATTATGTTGGCACTTTTATCAGCAATTATCTTTGGCTTTTATTCAATTATTTCTCGTTATGGTTCAAATAAATTAGAGTTAAATGGAATTGTAATGACCTGTTACACTTTCATTGCAGGAACAGCTGAACTATTTGTCTTGTCACTAATAACACATATTCCTGTAATTTCAACTGCACTAGCCCATAGTGGTTTGGCAACTTTTGCAAGTATTCCAATAATAGCGCATATTTCATGGAGTGCATTACCGTTACTACTATATATTGGTATAGGAGTAACTGGGGGCGGGTTTGCGTTTTACTTTTTGGCAATGGAAAATTCTGATGTTTCAACAGCATCACTGGTTTTCTTTATTAAACCGGGCTTGGCACCGATTCTAGCAGCAATTTTAATTCATGAAAAAATAGTTGGAACCACTATTGTCGGTATTATAATTATCTTGATTGGTTCAGTAGTAACATTTGTTGGTAATCAAAGTGCTGAAAAAAATACAGAATTAGAAAGTTTTTCAAAAGGTAAGCAGAAGTAGATGATGTTACCCTTTATTGCTATTTTAGGATATATTTGGAAAATAATAGATGAATTTCATATAAAGGAGCAAAGAGTCTGGGAAAAAATCACAGACTCTTTTTCTTCAATAGGTTGGTACAAAAATGTGTGCTAAGAGACAATTGACTGCAAAATTAACTAATCCCCATGTCAAATTATCTGTTTTATAACATTTAGATTTTCTAGCTACCGTTTTTTAGCATTCTTTTTTTGTATGAAGTAAGATAAATTAGTAAGTATTACGCTTTCATTTAAGTAAATAAAATTGCATAAAAAATACATTTTAGATACTTTTTATTTTATTTTAAATACAATTTATCGTTTATGTGACTTCATGAAACATTGCTGTAACATTTCGGACTTAAACGCTTGCTTTTCTTTGTTATTGTAAATTTATTGTAATAGTGCTTCTGGATAAATATGATAAAATATTAAGCGTAGCCAAATTATGAAACGATAACATAGAATTGTATGTACAGGAGAGTATGTCTTATGAAGAAAACGGGTTTTGGGAGAGTAACAGCATTAGCTGCAACAGTTATAACAGTGTTAGGAGTTGCTGTAACAAGTGTTTCGGCTGATACACAATCAGATTTAGATAGCGTTAAGACTCAGATTTCAGATACACAAACAAAAATTAGTGATGGTCAAAAGGCATTAGAAAAATTACAAAGTCAAGAGTCAGCTGCATCACAGCAAATTGCAACATTAAAGCAAAATATTGAGGCACGCTCAGCACAATTAGCTAAGCAAGCACGCTCGGCTCAATTAAATGATGCAAGTTCAATGCTTGAATTTGTAAGTAATTCAGACAGTATAACGGAAGCGGTGAGTCGTACTGTAACTGTGGCAACAGTTGTACATGCAAATGATCAAGCATTAGCAGATCAAAAAAGTGATAAAGAAAAGTTAGCACAAAAGCAAAGTGAACTGAAAAAAGCTGCTAAAGAACAAAAGACTAAAAATGAACAACTTTTGAATGATAGAGCAAGTTTAGCAGTCCAACAAACAACATTGGAAGTTAAGAAAGCTAAGGAAGATTCAGAAGCTAAAGCTGCCGCAGAAGCAGCTCAAAAGGCGGCAGAAGAAGCAGCCAAACAAGTTGCATCTGCTTCAAGTACAACTGAAGCAGAAAACGCAGTAACAGCAGCTGAAAGTGCTGCAAGTTCTGTTTCAACAAGTTCATCATCAAATACAAGTTCAACATCAAGTTCAACGTCGAGTTCATCTACATCTACATCAAGTGCGACAAGTACATCTAGCACTTCGGCATCAAGTTCATCGGTTGATACAAGTTCAGTTGTAAATATGGCTGTTTCATTGACGAAACTTAATATTCCATACGTATATGGTGGCTCATCATTATCGGGAATGGACTGTTCTGGATTGACACAATATGTATATGCTAAATTTGGTGTTTCCTTGGCACGTACAGCAGCTGGACAAGCAGCACAAACAACTCGGATTTCTGTTTCACAAGCTCAGGCTGGAGATTTATTATTCTGGACTGAAGGTGGCAGTGTTTATCACGTAGCTATTTATATCGGTAATGGTCAATATGTTCATGCACCACATACAGGAACTGTTGTACAAACTGGTTCGATAAGTAGCTGGGCACCAGCATTTGCAGGGCGGATAAACTAAATATTAATTTTCTAACATACAATTCATAATTAAAAGAGTATCTGTAACTTATGACGTTATAGTTGCTCTTTTTTTATTTATTATTTCCAAAAGATTTGGTAAGATAGAGCTTATCAAGGATAGAAGAGAAGGATAATAAATGGTCAAACTAGTATTGGTTAGACACGGAGAGAGCATTGCTAACAAAGATAATGTATATACTGGCTGGAATGATGTACCGTTAACAAATAAAGGTAAGCACCAAGCTGCAATGGCTGGAAAACTATTAAATGAAGAGAAAATTGTTTTTAATGCTGTACACACATCAGTTTTAGAAAGAGCGATTGTAACTGCAAATATTATAGTTGAAAATTGTCATCAATTATGGATTCCGATATATAAAACATGGCGGCTAAATGAACGTCATTATGGTGCATTGCGTGGACTCAATAAAGATTATACACGTCAAGTTTATGGTAAAAAGCAAGTAGCATTATGGAGAAGATCTTTTTACGCGATTCCTCCATATTTAGAAAAAACAGATCAAGACAGACGATATGCGTTAATTGATCCTAAATCACTTCCTAGAGCAGAAAGTCTAGCAATGTCATTAACGCGCATTTTGCCTTATTGGCAAGATGAAATAGTACCACAGTTATTACAAGGAAAAAATCAGTTGGTTGTTGCACATGGAAGTACGATTCGAGCAATAATAAAGTATTTAGAAAAAATTAGCGATACTGACATAAATGGGGTTGAAGTTGAAAACAGTGAACCAATTATATATACCTTAGATGACAGCTTAAATATACTTAGTAAAGAAATTATAATAAAAAAGAGCATATAATTAAATAAAAACAGAGAAAAGATCTAGATATGAATGAAGTGTCCAAAAAGGGGTTAGACTAAAAATCAAACTTTTGGAGGTTGGTTCAGAATGGGTCTTTTTTAATTAAATTTTATTTTTTTAAAGCGTTTACATTGAATTGGCATGAGTTTATAATATGTCTGTAAAATTTTATCTTATGTTTTTTTGTCATAAATGGATTAGTATTATTTGAAGCAAATTTGGTAGTATCGTAGTGTTGATAGAAAGGAAGAAAATAAATGCTTAAAGACGAATATGATGTAATCGTTGTAGGTGCTAGTAATGCGGGTGCTTTTGCTGCCGCTGCCGCTGCTGAAAATGGGGCTAAAGTTTTAGTAATTGATAAGATGCATAGCTCAGTTAATTTATTTCGACATTGGCTTGGAGGCGTGGGTAGTAAAGCACAGACTAAAGCAGGAATAAATATTGATAAGGCAAAACTAATTGAATTTTTATCAGCATTTGCACAAGATAATGTGAATCAGCGTTTAATTAAAACATGGGTTAATAACAGTGGTGAGATGCTTGATTGGCTTGAAAAAGAGGTATTAAAGCCACATAATGTCCATTTATATGTTGAACCAGATGCAAAATATGAAACGTTAATAAATAAAGCTTTTCCTACGGAACTACATGTGAGTGCAGATGATACATCATCTGATTTTACATGGGGCGAGTATCTGCTTGAAAAAAATAGAAAACTAGGAGTTGAGTTTGTTTATAGTACTAAGTTAGAGCATCTACTGGTTGATGAAAAAAAGAAAGTTGTTGGAATAAGTGTTAAAGATGAAACAACAAGTGAAGTATATCAAGTAAGAGCAAGGCAAGGAGTAATTTTATGTACAGGCGGTTATGGTGCAAATGAGGCTTTAGTTCAAAAGTGGGCTCCAACTTTGTTTAAAAAATGTGTTTGCACAGTTAGTCCACGTGATGATGGGTCGGGTATTGTTGCTGCTTTAGAAATCGGTGCAACTAAAGATGATGAAGCAGCTTCAATCATTTTTGATCGTGGTGCAGTTCCTGTTGGAACTAATATGAGTACCACATACATCAAAAAATGGGATTATAAGTCATGTGTTCTTGGAAGTTATCCACTATTAAAAGTGAATTTACGTGGAGAACGTTTCTTTAATGAAAGTGCACCTTATCAATTTGCGATGAATAGTTTATTACATCAACCGGGTAATCTTGAAGTTATGATCTGGGATGAAAACACATTGAACAATCTAGATGCATTTCATACACTAGGCTGTGCACGGTTAGGGTGGCCAGGTATTCTTGGACTAGAGCAACAAAAAGAAAATATCAATTCACTTATTGAAGATGGTATTGTAAAAAAAGCAGCATCAATTTCAGAGTTAGCCGAAAAATTACAATTACCAAAGGAACAATTGCAAAAAACAATAGCGCGCTATAATCAATTATGCGTAGAGAAAAAAGATGTTGATTTTGGAAAAGAAGCATCCCGGTTAATTGCAATTGAACAAGGTCCTTTTTATGGTGTAACAATCGGTGGCATGTTGTTAGCAACATTAGATGGTTTACGTGTAAATGATAAGATGCAGGTACTAGATAGAAATAGTATGCCTATTACGAATTTATATGCGGCTGGCAATTGCTCAGGCGGATTTTTCTGGGGCTCTTATCCTGACCGTGTACCAGGTCTAACAGGAAGTCATGCGATGACCTTTGGCAGGTTAGCTGGCAAATATGCAACACAGGATGCAGATTCGTAGTATGCAAGCACATGAAAGTAAATTTATTATGATATAATGTAATATACAAAAAAAGTGAAGTACCCCATAATTGTCAGTTTTTATGCCAACAATTATGGGGTACTTCATATAATTTAATGATTAATTGCTATTTGTTTAAGCTAATGAACCCATTGGATCCCATGGAGCTAGAACGGTTGGCTTTTCAGCTAGTACATCTTGCAAGTTTTGCGGTAAGAATTTTTTGTTAACAACAATTTGATAACAGAATTCTTCCATCCAGTTGTCACTCATGACAAAAAAGCCTTTTGTTCCGACTTTATCACCCCAAGAGTTTTCAACCTTCCATTTTGTTGGTTTGCCATTTACTAAATCAACACCTGTTAGAACCATAGCATGTGTCATAAGACTTTCACCATAATCAAGGCGTTCTGCTTTAGACATTGATAAGTCGATATCAAAGAGTTCATCTTTATGATATAGTTCGGTATCCATAATTCCCTTTTGACGATCAGATTCTTGCCCAACATCACAACCAAACCAAACACTTTCGCCTGATTTTAATTGTTCAATCGCAATTTTTCGAAAATCATCCATGGTAACATTTAGGTGCCGAATTTCACGACCGTTCACGACATTACCAAGCATTTCAACTGTATACATATGATTGTATGGTTTGTCTGCAGTGGGTCCATTAATAATAGAAACATAATCACTTAGATTCCATCCAACAAATTTTTCAAAGAAAGATTGCGGAGTTAAATCGTAATCAATATGGTAATTATTGTCACTATCTCGATATTCAAAATCAAATGTGGCAGGTGGTTCTCCAAAGCTATAAGCAGCCATGCGATAAACTTCAGTGAGCATTTTTTCTTTACGTTTTGCAATTTCAGTTTCAGTAGCATGACTAGCAACTAACTCACGTAATTCAGTAGCATCTTTGCGCAGTTTTAAGTTAAAAGTAGAATTAAATTCACGCGAAGCACTTGAATTGTAAGTTTCAGGCATTACTGATTGAGGGACAATGCCATATTTTTGGATAATCGCCATAATCATATCCCATTGGCCACCATCTTGTTGTGGAGTTGTCATTAACCAAGCTACTTTGCGATCAGAAGTTGGTAATGATGCGGTCTTTAGAACATTTTCATAAAAGTAGTTAGCCTTTTCTAATTTGTCCCAAAAGAAAGTATAATTTTGAGATAATTCAAAGTCAGCTGCAACTTTGAAATTATTTTTGATATCATGACGCATTGTGTTTAACGCTGCAAACATCCAACAACGACCAGATTGTTTTTGATTTGCTACTTTACCAGTATCTAAATCAATTGAAAAAACAGGGGTCATAGTTATTTCTGAATGATAATCGGCACTGGTTTTTAAAATGCCATTTTTAGTAACTGCTCGTTCAATAACTGAATGTGCAGGATGATTATCAAGGTCGGCCTGAAAGGCTGTAAGTTGCTTAGTGCTAATTTCTTTAGTCACTGAGAGTCACTCTCCTTTAGTAGAATTAATAACATTGTAGCTTTATTATACAAGTAAGTAAATATAAATGTTTAGCTAATGAGCTTGCAAAACTTGTGGCCCGTCTTGACGGCCAACAATGACTGTGTCAACAGTATCTAGAAATAGACCATGTTCAACAACTCCAACCTGCTTATTTAAATAATTAGCTAGTTCATGTGGATGATCAATTGTACCTAAATGTAAATCGATAATGTAGTTGTCTGAGTCAGTTAATAAAAGACCACCATCTATTTTTTTGCGGAAAGTAGGATTGAGTCCATTTTGTTCAAAGCGGTCAAAAATTTTTTGGCTTCCGTAAGGAACCACTTCAACGGGAAGAGGGAAAGCACCTAATTTATTGACTAGTTTGCTTTCATCAACAATCCACATGTTTTTGGAAGAATTAGTTGCTACAATTTTTTCAAATAGTAAAGCGGCACCGCCACCTTTGATACCTTGAAAATCAGTACTTATTTCATCAGCGCCATCAATCGTTAAGTCAATATGACTGACTTCATCAACTGATTTTAAAGGAATCCCTAATTCAGTTGCTTGTTTGGCTGTTACATTTGAGGTTGTAACACCAATAATATCAAGCTTTTCTTCTTTAACACGCCGGCCTAATTCATCTACCATGAATTTAACCGTTGAGCCGGTACCGAGGCCAACGACCATCTTATTTTCGACCCATTCGACTGATTTTTTACCAACGAGCTTTTTTAATTGATTTTGATTCATAAAAAACGACCAGCTTTCTACATTATTCTTTATCTTCATAGAAATAGACGAGTTGCTATATAAAATAGAGCTCTCGTCTATTAATTTTACTCTTTATTTTTGAGTAAGTCAGAGTATTCGGGATGACTTTTGAAAAACTTCTGGGTGAAAGGGCAAAGTGGAACAACATCTTTTTTTTCTGTGCGTATGTGTTCTAAAAAATGAACAGTAATTTTTCCGGCTAAACCTTGACCACGAGCACTTTCTGAAACCCATGTATGTTCCACAACATAAGTTGTATCGTTGTTAATTAATTTAAATCCAATATTTGCGATTTTATTGTTAGAGTCGTCCAAATAGTCTAGTGAATTGTGCTGCCATTGATAATTGCTCATAAATATACCCCCATTTCTTTAATTAATTATATCATATAAAGTCATGGTTTTACGTGAAGCAATTAGAAAAGAATGGTATCATAGAATATAAGTATCTATAAGCGAGGTTAAAAAGGTGAAAAGAGGATTTCAAATAGTTTCAAAGTATAGTGCAGAAAATTTACAACTTCCCGTTAGGGCAACTAAAAATGCTGCAGGGTATGATTTTTTTGCACGCGAAGATTTTGTATTACCAAGTATCTGGAAATTAAACTTTATAAAAATATTACATGCAATTCGTAAAAAGAGTCAATTAAGTGAAGCTGATTTTTTACAAGCTAAAAAAGTTTTAAAACCATATTTAGTACCAACAGGGATTAAAGCATATATGCAAAAAGATGAGTTTTTAATGTTGGCTAATCGATCTAGTAATCCACTGAAAAGAGGATTAATTTTACCTAATGGTGTTGGCATTATTGATGCTGATTACTACAATAATGAGTCTAATGAAGGAGAAATCTTTTTTCAATTAGTTAACTTAGGTATTCGGGATCAAGTAATCAAAAAAGGTGAGCGAGTTGGGCAAGGAATTTTTATGCCATATTTAGTGGCTGATGCTGAAAAAGCACCAACTATGGAACGAAAAGGTGGCTTTGGGTCGTCAGGTCGTTAATTATTCGAGGAGCGAGAGAAGAGGTTGAAAACAGGTGGCAAAAGTAAAAACGCAATATGTTTGTCAGAGTTGTGGATATGTTTCACCAAGATATCTTGGAAAGTGTCCTAACTGTGGTGCGTGGAATACATTAATTGAAGAAATTCAACAAAAAAAAGAGACAACTGCAAACTCCAAACCCCGTAGAACAATTGCTGGTACTAAAGTAAAGCCCCAATTAATTGATCAAGTTTCAACTAAAGAAGCGCCAAGAGTTAAAACTGAACTAAGTGAATTGAACAGAGTTCTTGGAGGCGGAATTGTACCAGGATCCTTGGTCTTGATTGGTGGAGATCCAGGAATTGGGAAATCGACATTATTGTTACAAGTTTCAGGGCAATTAGCGCACATTAAAAGTAAAGTTTTATATGTTTCAGGTGAAGAAAGTGCCACTCAAATAAAGATGCGTGCTGACCGATTAGGAATTAAAGGAAGCGAATTTTATCTTTATCCTGAGACTGATATGGATGCAATTCGCCAAAGCATAGCAGATTTAAATCCAGAATATGTTATCATTGACTCTGTCCAGACGATGCAGGAACCAGAAATGTCTTCAGCTGTAGGCAGTGTGGCACAAATTAGAGAAGTAACAGCAGATTTAATGCAACTCGCTAAAACGAATGGGATAACAATCTTTATCGTGGGTCATGTAACTAAGGGTGGAGCTATTGCAGGTCCTAAGATTTTGGAACATATGGTTGATACAGTGTTGTACTTTGAAGGTGACAAGCAAAGAACATACCGAATTTTGCGGGCGGTAAAAAACAGATTTGGTTCTACTAATGAAATCGGTATTTTTGAAATGCGTGATGGTGGGCTATATGAAGTGAATAATCCATCGGAAATTTTTCTAGAAGAGCGACTAAAAGGAGCTACAGGTTCGGCAATTGTTGCTTCACTTGAAGGAACGAGGCCTATTTTAGTTGAATTACAAGCGTTAGTAACTCCAACTGCTTTTGGCAATGCTAAACGAACTACGGCCGGCTTAGATCATAATCGTGCATCTTTAATCATGGCAGTACTTGAAAAAAGAGCAGGATTATTGTTACAGAACCAAGATGCTTATTTAAAAACAGCTGGTGGGGTAAAACTTGATGAACCAGCTATTGATTTAGCGATAGCTATAAGTATTGTATCAAGTTACCGTGATATTGAAACACGTTCGAATGATTGCTTTATCGGTGAATTAGGTTTGACTGGTGAAGTTCGCAGTGTAACTAGAATTGGTCAGAGAGTTGCAGAAGCGGAAAAACTAGGCTTTAAACGAATATTTATTCCTAAAAATAATCTAGATGGTTTAGAGTTTTCCAATAACATTCAAGTAATTGGTGTTAAAACATTGAATGAAACACTGCGATTAACTTTTAATTAGAGTGAGAGGAGCAGAATTTATGCGTAAAAAATTGATAAAAATCATTTTCGCTATTTTAGGCGTGGGAGTAGGCTATTCCTTTTTTCCAGCCATATGGCGTCTAATGAACATTAAACAAGCTTGGATAGCTAATCCAGTAATGAATATGTTCTTGGGCTTAATAATCCTATCATTAGTTGGAATGGCGCTAACTAATCCTTTAGAATTAATCATAAAAAAAATTGAGAGTGGCTTAACCCATCAAAAACCGGAGTTTCTTATTACAGAAGGTGTTTCGATTATCGTTGGCTTGATAATTGCGGCGTTAATTTCAACCCTTTTCTCGCATTCGCAATTATTCTTTTTTAATACAGTATTACCGGTTGTTTTGATGATTATCTTTGGCTACATGGGCTATGTCGTGGGGAAAACGCGTTTTAATGATTTACCGCGTCTTTTTGCGTTACGACACAAAGCAGAGACTGATGCGACTAAACAGACGCAACAAAAATCAGAAGAGACGGTTTTGGAACGGAAAGTTGACGATAATTTCCATAAATATAAGTTATTGGATACAAATATTTTGATTGATGGACGTGTGTTTGATTTAGCTAAAACTGGTTTTTTAGAAGGAACATTAATTGTACCAAATTTTGTTTTATATGAGTTACAATATATTGCGGATTCTGGTGATAGTATCAAACGTGTTCGTGGACGACGTGGTTTAGATATTTTAAACAAACTACGCTCTGAAAAAATCGTGCCACTAGAAATGTATGACGGAGACTTTGAGGATATTCAAGAAGTAGATAGCAAGCTAATTAAACTGGCAAAAATGTTAGATGCAGAGATTGTAACAAATGACTATAATTTGAACAAGGTAAGCGAATTTCAAAATGTCCGGGTTTTAAATATTAATGCCTTAGCTAAGTCCTTAAAACCACGGGTTATTCCAGGTGAAAAACTTGATGTAATGGTAATTAAAAATGGGACAGAACGACAACAAGGTGTTGCGTATCTTGACGATGGGACAATGATTGTAGTTGAAGACGGACGCTACTTTATGAACAAAACAATCGAAGTTGAGGTAACAAGTGCGTTACAAACAGATGCAGGAAGAATGATTTTTGCAAAGCCAGCACATTCACGCCGAGAATTAAATGAAAAAAATTAAATCATAGAAAGAAGACTAAATGTAGTGGGTAATAGCTGCTATATTTAGTCTTCTTTCTATAGCTAATATTCTATTTTGGGTATAAAACTATTATTCCTTGCATGGCTAACTGTAATTAGATTAATATTTAAGTTATCACTAACTAGAAGTTAGATTCGATATAGAAAATCTAAAAGGAGCAAGCTAATATGGAACAAACAAAAAAACCAGAGAAAATATCGCGCTCACGACGTAAAGCATTATTGAAACGTTTGAAAGCTGAAATAGGAATTTATCAACGTGACTTATACTTAGCAGCTTTTCTAGGCTGGTTACAGTTTTTAACACGAATTGCTTCATTTTATCTAATTGCACAAATTATTGCGCAACTTTTTTTAGAGAAGAAAATTAATATCGGGGTCTTTTTTTGGCAATTAGTAATTCTAAGTGTTTTTGGATTTGGAGTAGCACTTTTAGCCCGTAAATATCAAGGAACGGCTTCGCAGTATGCGCGAAATAATTTGAAACAACGTTTTTTTGAAGTGTTTCAGAAACATAGTGGCGAATTTGAGCATAAAACTTCTGTAGCAGATATATTAACAATCGCCTCCCAAGGAATTGATACTTTGGACACATATTTTAATCGATATTTGACTAGTTCGCTAAGAACATATTTTAATTGTGCAACGGTGTTAGTTATTGTTGCTATTATTTTTCCGCTAGGTGGGTTAATCTTTTTAATTTGTTTACCTTTTATTCCAATTTCAATTGTTTTTATGCAAAAAAGATCGCGTAAAATAATGCAACATTATTGGGCGACCTATATGGATGTAGGTAATTTATTTATAGATGATTTGAAGGGAATGAATACATTATATACTTATAATGTAGATGAAAAGTATGCAAAGAGTTTTGTCAAAAAAGCAGAACAGTTCAGACTCTCAACGATGGAGTTATTAAAATTTCAATTACAATCTGTAGGTTATATGGATGGAGTTATGTATATTGGAGTAGGTGTTTCCGGCTTTTTTGCAGTTTTAGCTTTAGCTCATGGACAATTGTCCTTAGCAAGCTTATTGTTTTTTGTTTTAATTGCAGCAGAATTTTTCGCGCCTATTCGAGAATCTGGATATGGTATGCATTTAGTAATGATGAATACACGAATGGCTGACAGAATATATAGTTTTTTAGATAGTGTAGACGAAATTGATAAAGAAGTAAAAACAGAGAATTTAGAGGATGATATTAAACAAATAGAGCTTAAAAACTTGAGCTTTAGCTATGATAACAATGAAATCTTGAAGAAGATAACCGTTAAAATCAAAAAAGGGAACATTTTTGCAATTGCAGGTGAAAGTGGGTTAGGCAAAACGACGTTAGCTAAGTTAATTCAAAAGCAACTAAAGCCAACAGAAGGGGAAATTTTATTTAACACGCAGGATATTGCGAAAGTTGATGTACAAATGGTTCAACAAAAAGTATTGTATGTATCTCCCGATTCATATTTGTTTAATACAAGTATTTACGAAAATTTGACATTGGGGACAACAAAGAACAAAAAAGAACTTCTAGACTGGTTAAAAGAAAAAAATTTATTAGCGTTTGTAGATAAATTGCCTGAAGGAATAGATACTAGAGTAGGCGAGAATGGAAAATTATTATCTCCGGGGCAAAGACAACAAATTATTTGTGCACGTGCTTTATTAGCGCAAAGATCAATTTATATTTTTGATGAAATGACTTCAAGCGTAGATAGCGAAACGGAACAAATATTATTCGATTACATTAAATTAACAGCAGAAAATGCAATTGTGGTATTTATTTCGCATAAAATGCGGCAAGTTATTCAAGCTGATGAAGTTCTCTTTATTAATAAAAAACGGGAAAATACAGTAGGACAACCCCAAAAAGTATTAGAATCTGTATCCGAGTTTAAGCAATTGGTTGAAACACAAAATAGATTGGAGGCGATATTACATGAATAATCCAGCTGAAATTTCTACTAGAAGATTAGTTAAGAGAATGATGGGGTTAGTTAAACATTTAAAATTGCAAATAGGTATCGCTGTCGTGTTTGCTGTACTGGGTTTTTTAGCGACTATCCTAATTCCAAGTATAATTGTTGATTTAGGCTTTAAGGGTTTAGCGGGTAAGGTGCCACAAATAACAATGCTATTAGTATTGTTTTGTTTAGGCGTTTTGCGTGGCTTATTCAGATATGGCGAACATTACTTTGGTCATTACGTAGCATTTAAAACGTTAGCAAACTTCAGAAAATTAGTGTTTCAAAAATTACAACGGTTAGCGCCAGCTAAATTAGATAATCAAGACAGTGGTAGTATGTTAAAAATGATTAGTGAAGATATTGAAGCACTTGAGGTCTTTTTTGCACATACCATTCCGCCAATATTAACAGCAAGTAGCATAACGTTAATTTTGACACTGTATTTTTGGAATGTAGCACCTAGTTTAGCTATTATTGGTCTTATAACATATGCTATTTTAGCGGTTGGGTTACCTAAAGTATTTGCAGCTTATTTGCAACCGCTACTGAAAAAACAAGCTATAGCGAGAAAAAAATATATTTCATATTTTTCTGATAGCCTACAAGGCATGAAAGAATTAGTTCAGTTTAAGCAAACGCAACGATATTTTAATTTGTTAACAACTAAAAGCAAACAAGTAAATGCACAAGAAAAAGATGTTTCAGTTGCTCAATATCTGCAATCTGCAGTGACCTTTCTTGTGATTGGATTAGCCTTAATTGTTTTTGCTAGTTTAACTCTTTTAGGGATTGAACATGAAACTATTAATTTGCAAAAAGGAGTTACCGCAATTATAATTTTCGCAACTTCATTTGCACCATACCTTGAACTAAGCAGATTACCCCTAGGCTTTAAAAGGGCAATAAATGCAGCGCGACAGGTTTTTGTGTTACTGGATGAACCTGAATTTAATAAAGACGGGGTGGCCTTTAATGAATCAATTGATGAGTTAGAACTTAATAAAATTGCTTTTGCATATCCAACACGAAAGCAAGCTATTTTTGAAGATGTAAGTGCAACTTTTGAAAAGCATAAGATTATTGGGCTAATTGGACCATCGGGCTCAGGTAAAAGTACATTAATGAAACTAATCATGCGTTGGTATAATGTAACTAACGGTGAAATTAAACTAAATAAGCACGATTTAAAACAATATAATGCTAAAGATATTCAACAACATATAGCATATATTCCGCAAATACCGCAAATTTTCAAGCAAACAATTCGTGAAAACTTAACTTTTGGAAATGTAGCTATTACAGATGAGCAAATATTAGTTGCAGCACAAAAATGTCATATAAAAGAAAAAGTCCTTGCAACCAAACAAGGATTAGACACTATTATTTCAAGCGAACAAAAAATCTTTTCTGCAGGAGAATTGCAACGGCTTGAATTGACACGAGCGTTATTAAAAAATGCAGACTGTTATGTATTTGATGAGCCAACCAGTAATTTAGATTCACTTAATGAAGCCGCATTTTTACAAGTTATTCGTGATCAGTGTAAAGGCTATGTTTTCTTAATATCACATAGACCTAGCACAGTAGCTTGTAGTGATGTCATTTATAAAATAGTTGATAAAAAACTTATTCGGACAAAATAGTAAATAATGTTTAGATGTAATTGCTGTAAAAATCTTTGAAAGAAAAGAGAAATGACTAATGTAAAAGAAAACTATTTCTTTTTACGTCTTTTCATTGTATTATATAACAGGTATAGGGATTGTTAATGAAACAATCCTAATTGAAATTAATAGAAAGAGGCGTTTAATTTGGCAAAAAATAAAATTCGTGTTCGCTATGCTCCTAGTCCTACCGGACATTTGCATATTGGTAATGCACGAACAGCATTATTTAATTATTTGTTTGCAAGACATAATAAAGGAACTTTTGTAATCAGAATCGAGGATACTGATTTAAAAAGAAATATTGCTGACGGTGAGAAAAGCCAATTAGACAATTTAAAGTGGTTAGGTATGGATTGGGATGAAGGTCCTGATAAACCAGGTGATTATGGTCCTTATCGTCAATCAGAACGAAAAGCTATCTACACACCACTAATCCAAGAATTAGTAGATAAAGATTTAGCATATGAATCATATATGACTGAAGAAGAGTTAGCTGCACAACGTGAAGAACAAAAGGCTAATGGTGAAGCTCCTCGCTATGTTTATGAATACGAAGGCATGACTGCTGAAGAAATTACAGCTAAGCAAACAGAAGCAAAGCAAAAAGGCTTAAAACCAGTAATCAGAATTCGCGTTCCACAGGATAAAACTTATGAATGGAATGATATTGTTAAAGGCAATATCAGTTTTAAAGCTAGTACTATCGGGGGCGATTTCGTTATTCAAAAACGAGATGGCATGCCAACGTATAATTTTGCGGTTGTTGTTGATGATCATTTGATGGAAATAACCCATGTTTTAAGAGGCGATGATCATGTGGCTAATACACCTAAGCAATTAGTTGTTTATGAAGCCTTTGGTTGGAAAGCGCCTGAATTTGGACATATGTCGTTGATTATTAATACAGAAACAGGCAAAAAATTGAGTAAACGTGATGAAACTGTTTTGCAGTTTATTGAACAATATCGTAAGCTTGGTTATTTACCAGATGCAATGTTTAATTTCATTACTTTACTTGGTTGGTCGCCGGTTGGTGAAGATGAAATATATACACGCCAAGAATTTATTAAGATGTTTGATCCTAAACGCTTAAGTAAATCACCAGCTGCTTTTGATGGCAAAAAGCTTGAATGGATTAATAACCAGTATGTTAAGAGTGCAGGTGAAGATGAAATTGTACATTCCGCATTATTGCAGTTGATTGATGCAGGAAAAATTGAAGCTAATCCAGATGCACAAAAAATTGAATGGGCCCGTAAATTAATTAGTCTATATAAGCATCAAATGTCATATACAGGACAAATTGTAGAAATGGCAGATGTTTTCTTTGAAAATCCTCCTGCTTTAACGGAAGATGCTAAAAAAGAATTGGCTGAAGAATCAGCTAAAACGGTCTTAAATCTTTTTGCACAAAAGATTAATGAATTACCATTGTTCGATGGTGTTTCTATTATGGCTGCAATTAAAGAAATTCAAAAAGAAACAAAAATTAAAGGACGCAAGTTGTATATGCCAATTCGAATTGCAACTACGCGTGAAATGCACGGTCCTGAATTAGCACCGTCAATTGAATTGTTAGGTCGTCAAAAAGTCTTAAATCATTTAAACCAAACGTTGGCTGAAATATAAAACTTGAATGTAGAGTTACTGTGATTTATAAGACGTTTTGATGTGAGTTATGCAAGGTAACTAAATTTTGTATTTATGCTTATCTAAGATTTTCATAATCAAATACTATTAGTTGAATTATTGAGAGATACATAGAAAGTTGTTTTTTATGTATCTCTTCTTTTATTGTTATTTAACATGCTATAATAATAGTTAATATTATTTATTTGTAAAGAAAGGGACGTTATATCTTTATAACAGGTGCATTGTTGTATGATACAATTTTATAATACATTAACGAAGAAAAAAGAAGAATTTAAGCCAATAAAAAAGGGACAAGTTTTGATGTATGTCTGTGGCCCAACTGTATATAATTATATTCATGTTGGAAATGCGCGTAGTGCAATTGCATTTGATACAGTACGTCGTTATTTTGAATTTCGAGGCTATCAAGTAAAATATGTTTCAAATTTTACAGATGTAGATGATAAAATTATTCGCGCAAGTCAGGAACTAGGAATCAGCGTCAAGGAAGTAACTGACAAATTTATTGCTGCCTTTTATGAAGATACAGCTGCTTTGAACGTTAAAAAGGCAACTCTAAATCCCCGTGTGATGGATACAATGGATGATATTATTGCCTTTGTTCAAGCCTTAGTAAAAAAAGATTTTGCTTATGAATCACAAGGTGATGTTTATTATCGCGCGCGTAAGTTTAAAAACTATGGTAAATTATCAGGACAATCAGTTGATGATTTGGAGTTAGGCGCAAGTCAACGTGTAGCAAGTACTGATCAAAGCAAAAAAGAGGATCCATTAGATTTTGCCCTTTGGAAAGCTGCAAAACCAAATGAAATTTCATGGCAATCACCATGGGGAATGGGTAGACCTGGGTGGCATATTGAATGTTCTGTGATGGCAACTAAGTATTTAGGTGAGACCATTGATATTCATGCAGGTGGTCAAGACTTAGAATTTCCACATCATGAGAATGAAATTGCACAAAGTGAAGCTAGAACAGGAAAACAATTTGCGCGCTACTGGATGCACAATGGATTTGTTACTATTGGTGATGATGATGAAAAAATGAGCAAGTCATTAGGCAATTTTGTAACGGTGCACGATATAATAAAAAAAGTAGACCCACAAGTAATAAGATTCTTAATGGCCACTACGCAATATCGACGTCCAATTCGCTATAATCATGACAACCTGGAAGAGGCTAAAAACAATTTAACGAAATTGAAAACGGCGGTTGCCAATGTTCGCTTTAGGCAAAAAGATGCAAGTGATGGAGTTCTTGAAAAAGAAATTGTAGCTGCATTTGAACAAAATAAACAAAAATTTATTACGGCAATGGATGATGATTTTAATGCCCAAAATGGGATTGCAGTAGTATATGAAATGGCTAAACAATTAAATGTTTACGCCGAAAGAAAAACGGTTGAAGAAAAAACACTCAACTATTTATTAACTGAATTCAATAAAATTATTAGTATATTTGGAATTGAATTTGCGGATGAAAATGTTACTGATAGTGTGATTGAAAACTTAATAGAAGAACGTTATCTAGCTCGTGAAAAGAAAGATTTTGCACGAAGTGATGAAATAAGAGATGAACTAAAGAAAAAGGGAATTGTCTTGGAAGATACCCCGCAAGGAACAAGATGGAAGAGGATTTAATGACAGCAGATTATCAACAAATGAATGGAATTGCATTAGCTTATATGGGTGATGCAATCTATGAAGTGTATATAAGACGACATTTATTAGAAGAAGGGCTAACTAAACCCACTAAGTTACATCATACAGCAACGCACTTTGTTTCGGCAAAGGCCCAGGCTTTTTTGATTGAAAAAATGCAAGAACAAGAACTTTTATCGGCAACAGAAGAGGAATTTTTCAAAAGAGGTAGAAATGCCAAAAGTCATACATCAGCTAAAAACACAGCAATAATGACATATAGAATTTCAACGGGTTTTGAAGCATTATTTGGGTACTTATATTTGAGTGGACAAGAAGAACGTTTAGATCAGTTGGCTCAATGGTGCATAACCACAGTAGAAAGAGAAGGTAAAAAATAGATGCAGGAAGAAGCTAAGCAGCAGGATTTTGTTATAGGTCGTCATCCAGCAGTTGCAGCACTAAAAGGTGAGCAAGCGGTTAACAAAGTTTTTGTGCAAACAGGATTAAAGTCTGATGCAATTCATGAAATTGTTAAATTAGCAAAACAAAAAAAAGTTATTGTTTCGCAGGTTCCTAAAGCAAAATTAGATTTGTTAGCAGATGGACAAAATCATCAAGGGGTTATTGTTGCTGTTGCGGCTTATGAATACTCTAGCTTAGAGAATTTATTTGCTATAGCAAAAAGCCGTGAAGAAGCACCATTTTTCTTAATCTTAGATGAAATTGAAGATCCGCATAACTTGGGCTCAATTATGCGTACTGCGGATGCTGTGGGTGTGCATGGTATTATTATTCCCAAAAGACGTGCAGTGCAGTTAACGTCTACGGTAGCTAAAACATCGACTGGGGCAATTGAATATGTACCTGTTGTTAGAGTAACTAACCTAGTCCAAACAATTAATGAATTAAAAAAACAAGGTGTTTGGATTTTTGGGACTGATGTCAAGGGACGTGACTTTAGAACATGGGACGCTAAGGGACCTGTTGCCCTAGTTATTGGCAATGAAGGGAAAGGTATCTCACCATTAGTGAAAAAAACATGTGATGAAATGTTAACTATTCCAATGGTTGGACATGTTCAAAGCCTTAATGCGAGTGTTGCAAGTAGTCTTTTGATTTATCAAGGGTTTACAACAAGAGGTAGTTAGCATGAAAAAGCAAATATTGATTGTGGATGCTTATAATATGATAGGTAATTGGCCTAATTTAGATAAACTCAAAAAATCCAATCAGTTAGAAGAAGCACGTAATGAGCTATTAAGAATATTATCTAATTATCATAAACAAAGTAATTCAGAAATAATTGTCGTATTTGATGCAATGTTTGTCCCTGGTATCTCACATAGTTATAAAGAGTTCAATCTTGAAGTGGTATGGACAGATGAAGGACAGACGGCAGATAGTTATATTGAAGCGCTAGCTGGTAGATTACAGGATCGGCTAACACAAGTAACTGTTGCAACAAGTGATCAAGCTGAACAATGGACAATTTTTTCGCAAGGGGCGTTACGAAAACCAGCTTGGGAGTTGTTTCAAGATATTAAGCGTGCTAATAAAGAGGTTCATGCAACGGCACGTCGCTATCAAGATCAAAACTTAGTGCGACATTCACCATGGGATAATGGGCAACTTGAGAAACTGGCACAGTTGCGTGATGATTTGACTACCAAAAAGTAAAAAGGTTGACAGTTTATAAAAAAACATGATAGAGTTAGCATGATTAAATAGAAGGAGAATGAAGATGTCTAAGAAAAAAATTGCTCTGGCATGTTCAGTTTGTGGTTCACGTAATTATACAATTACAGAGAACCTTAATCGCGTTGAACGTTTAGAAGTTAAAAAATTCTGTAGGTATTGCAATCAGCATACGCTTCACCGTGAAACGAAGTAAAATGTAGTTTGTGAATGATTGCGGAGGGATTATTAAATGAAGTTTATGAAGAGCGTTGTTAAAACAATGAAAGAAACAACATGGTTAAATGCCAAGGAAACACGTCGCGATACAACAACGGTGGTTGTTATGTCAGTAATGTTTATCCTTTTCTTTGCAGGAATTGATTATTTGATTCAAGCAGCTTTAAACTTGCTTTAAAAGACATGTAATTAATGAAATTTGGTAATGAGTTGAAGAAAAGCGTTTGCTAATGTAGACTCTTTTTGATATACTACAAAGTGTAGAGGGACTTCGCGTTAACGTGAGGTTTTTTATTTTGATTAAAAACAAATGTGGTTAATATTAAGGAGTAATATATAAATTATGGTAGAATCAAACGAAAAGAAATGGTATGTGTTGCATACCTATGCTGGATATGAAAACAAAGTAAAAGAAAACTTGGAATCTCGTGCGCAATCAATGGGAATGGAAGATAACATTTTTAGAGTAGTTGTTCCCGAAGAAGAAAAAAAAGAGAAGACAAAAACTGGTAAAGAAAAAATTGAAAAACTAAAGACTTTTCCAGGGTACGTTCTAGTTGAGATGGTTATGACAGATCAATCATGGTATGTGGTACGTAACACGCCAGGAGTTACAGGCTTTGTTGGTTCACATGGTGCAGGTAGTAAGCCAGCACCATTATTGGATGAAGAAATTCAAAGTATTTTACATGAAATTGGAATGAGTTCGCTTCATGCAGATTTAGATTTAGAAAAAGGCGAATCAGTAACGATTGTTGATGGACCATTTACAGGGTTAGTTGGAAAGATAACAAATATAGATACAGAGAAAATGAAGATAACAGTTACTGTAGATATGTTTGGCCGAGATACATCTACAGAATTGGATTATGACCAAGTTGAAAAATTGGTGTAATAGACATATTTTGAAGGGAAGCGGTACTATGCAAAAAAGAAAGTTATGCACCTATAGCATCTTTTTTACAGGAGTAGCGTTTTTTTTGTATTGTTGGCATAAATTGGGGAGTCCTGATTTAAGGGTAAAGAAGCAAATAAAAAATGAAACGCCAACCTTGTTTATTCATGGTTATAGCGGAAGTAGACTTTCTCTTGGCCCGATGATTAAGCGATTTAGTAAATATGGATGGGGTAAAAAGTCTGCGGTGATTGTCGTTGGCAATCGTGGCAAGATAAAAATTACTGGGAACCCAGCAATAAAAGGCGGATTAATTCAGGTTTTATTTGCCAAAAGTCGAATGCCAGTTAATGTTCAAAGTACATGGTTATATCATTTAATGAAGCTACTATATACGAAATATCAGATTAAAGAAGTTAATTTTATCGCCCATTCTCAAGGTGGGGTAACTGTTTTACATTATTTGAGTCAACATGCTTTTGATACAGAAGTAGCGCATGTAAAAAAGGTAGTGACATTAGGTGCGCCCTTTAATGATTTTGAAACAGGTAAAACAACTCGAGTAATTGAAAGAAATACGTTTGAGACGTTAACACCATTATTTCAAAAAATAAAACAACATAGTTGGCGCTTTACGCATGATGTTGAATTTATGAATATTGCTGGAGACAAGACGGATGGAAGTACTTCGGACGGTGAAGTAGCAGTTATTTCAGTTCAAGCATTACGCTATATCTTGCAAGGAGCACTGCATAATTACCACGAATTTATAATAACAGGCAAAAGAGCAGGACATAGGAACCTACATGAGAATCAGCAAGTTGACAAGCTAATTGGAAGATTTTTATTTTCGGTTGAAGTTGATAAATAACTTGCAAACATATAGCTGACATGCTATATTATATTGGTATGTTTTGATCATACTCGTGGGAGGTCAAATTTTAAGACCATCCGAACCACACACGGAATACAAGGAGGTTTTTACCGTGGCAAAAAAAGTAATCAATGTTGTTAAGTTACAGATTCCTGCAGGGAAAGCAACTCCAGCTCCACCAGTTGGTCCAGCCTTGGGTCAAGCAGGTATTAACATCATGGGCTTCACAAAAGAATTTAACGCTCGTACAGCTGATCAAGCTGGGATGATTATTCCAGTTGTAATCAGTGTTTATGAAGACCGTTCATTTGATTTTATTACAAAGACACCACCTGCTGCTGTTTTACTTAAAAAAGCTGCAGGTGTTGAAAAAGGTTCCGGCGAACCTAACACTAAGAAAGTTGCTACAGTTACAAAAGCACAAGTTAAGGAAATCGCTGAAACAAAAATGCAAGATCTAAACGCTGCAGATGTAGAAGCTGCAATGCGCATGATTGAAGGTACTGCACGAAGCATGGGCTTTGTTGTAGAAGACTAGTTTTATTCTTTCTACGGCCATGCTTCTCGGTCGGATACTTTGCGAAAGCAAATGTATCAAGTGGGAGGTATATCCGATAGACCACATATTGCAAGGAGGAAATTCACTAATGGCTAAAAAGAAAAGCAAGAAATATTTAGAAGCTGCAAAGCAAGTTGAAGCAGGTAAAACATATACTGCTGATGAGGCTATTGAATTAGTCAAGAAAATTGATTTCGCTAAATTTGATGCAACAGTTGAAGTAGCATTTAATTTAAATGTTGATACGAAACAAGCTGACCAACAACTACGTGGGGCAGTTGTGTTACCAAATGGTACAGGTAAAGACCAAAAGGTTATTGTTTTTGCTAAAGGACCAAAAGCTAAGGAAGCACAAGAAGCTGGTGCAGATGTAGTTGGTGACGATGATTTAGTACAACAAATTCAAGATGGTTGGTTGGACTTTGATGTTGCAATCGCTACACCTGATATGATGGCCCAAGTTGGTCGTTTAGGTCGTGTATTAGGACCTAAAGGCTTGATGCCTAACCCTAAGACAGGAACTGTTACAATGGATGTTACAAAAGCTGTTTCAGAATCAAAAGCAGGTAAAGTAACTTACCGGACAGACCGTGATGGTAACGTTCATGTTCCTTTAGGAAAAGTTTCCTTTACAAAAGAAGCTTTAGAAGGTAACTTCAAGACAATTTATGACGTAGTTGCAAAGGCACGTCCTGCAGCTGTTAAAGGTCAATATATTAAGCATGTATCATTTACAACTACTTTTGGACCTAGCGTTACAGTTGATTTAGCTTCACTTTAATTGATAGATTATGATAAAAGTCATTTAATGGTTTTTAAAACCTGAAGTGAACCCACAAGTTTGGACAACTAAATTAAGCTGCTAACTGATTGGCAAGTTCTCGGTATTGTACCGGTGACTTGCCTTTTAGTTTGGTCCTGATTCTACGGTTATTATAAAATTCAATCCATTCAGTCATCGCTTGCGCGAGACTCTCTGAATTTTCGAAGTGTTCATCCATCATCTCTGCTTTCATGAGATGAAAAAATGATTCCATGGCGGCGTTATCTAAGCAAGTCGCCTTACGGGACATACTCTGAAAGGTATGATGAGTTTTAAGTGTTTTTTGCCACTGTTTATGTTGATACTGAAATCCTTGATCTGTGTGTACCGTTGTTCTATAAGGAAGCTCAGGTAATCCATCTAATGCTTCTTTTAGTGGTTTCAACGCAAATTCAAGAGTTGGGTGTGCACTAATGTTAAATGCCAAAATTTCACCCGAAAATAAATCCATGATGGGTTCTAAATAGATTCGCTCACTTTGACTCATCTGACCGTATCGAAATTCACTAACGTCGGCGACGAGTTTTTGATATGGTCGATCTGTCTTGAATCGGCGGTGTAACTTATTTTTGGCTATTCTACCAACAGTTCCTTTGTATGAGTTATATTTGCGAGTTTGCTTATTAAAGGCCTGACATGTCCAGCCTTGCTCCTTCATAATTCGGAGGACGCGTTTATGATTAACTTTAAATCCCTGTTCATGCATAACTAACGTTATGCGACGGTAACCGTATTTTTGAGTATACTTGGCATCTGTTTGCCGAATTTCATCAATGGCTTGGATAACCTGGTCATCCTCATATTTTCGTCCCAGACTGTGCTTAGTGTAATAGTACGTGCTACGTGGTACCTTAACGGCTTTAAGGATAAAACTAATCGACGTTTTGAAGACCCGCCTCAGATCATCAATTAAGGTCACGGTTTCTCGTGAGCTGATTTTTCGTGATCTAAGGCATCGAGTTTTTTTAAAAATTCGTTCTCGATTCTTAACATCTTGTTTTCTTGCTTGAGTTGCTTTAACTCATTTTTATCGTGGCGTGCTTGGATTTGTGCCGTTGTGGGTTTGGTCACTTTTTTATGTTTAGACATAGTCTTTGGATTTCCTCTCACTCTATTTAGTCCACTGAGCCCCTCTAAATCAAACTTTCTTTGCCATTGCCAGATAGTACTTGGTGAAGAGAGGTTGAAATGTAGTGCTGTTTCTGGAAGCGAAGCTTTGTGCTGTTGTTTCCAGTTTAATACTTCTATCTTGAATTCACTAGAGTATTCCAAATTCATAGGTTTCGGTTTTAATCCTGCAATGCCAAAACGATTAAAGCGATGAACCCATAGGAGAATCGTTTCATTGTTGGCAATATGGTATTTTCTGGCCAATTGAATGGAACTAATACCCGTTAAATATTGTGTCACAATAGAAATCCGTAACTCTAAATTAAATTTAGTCATAGTAAAACCCCCGAGATTGTTGTCCAATCTCGGGGGTTCACTTCAACCATAAATGGCTTTTTTTATAATTGATGTATTTATTTTTTGAAATTACTTGACGTAGTTAAATAGAAATGATATGCTATTGAAGGTCAATTTTTTAAATATGATTCTACCGAAGACTCAGGTGGTGAAAACCTTAATATCCTGCCGAGGAGATTTTAACTAACTCTCTCTCTATGTCTTCGTGAACATAGGGCTTTTTTATTTTAAAAAGCCTTGACACAATGACTAGGAGGTGAATCTAAAGTGAGTGAAAAGATTATTGCGCAAAAGGCTGCCATTGTTGATGAAGTAGTTGAAAAATTTCAAAAGGCTGTTTCAATCGTGGTTGTTGATTATCGTGGATTAACAGTTGAACAAGTAACAAGTTTACGTAAAGACTTACGTGAAGCTGGCGTAGAGATGCGTGTTATCAAGAACACATATTTGAAACGTGCTGCTGATAAAGCTGGTTATGAAGGACTTGATGAAACATTTACAGGCCCTACAGCTGTAGCATTTTCTTCAGAAGACGTTGTTGCTCCAGCTCGTATCATGGCTAAGTATGCAGATGATATTGAAGCATTGGAAATCAAAGGTGGTATGATTGAAGGTAAGGTTGCTTCCTTGGAAGAAATCAATGCCCTTGCAAAACTACCAAGTCGCGAAGGTATGCTTTCAATGTTACTTTCAGTATTACAAGCTCCTGTTCGCAACGTCGCTTATGCAGTTAAAGCAGTTGCTGACAGCAAGGATGAAGATGCTGCATAATTGCATGTATGTTTGTTCAAAAAACTAATAATATAATACCTAAATGGAGGATATCAAAATGGCATTAGATACAGAAAAAATTATTGCTGACTTAAAAGAAGCTAGCATTCTTGAATTAAACGACTTAGTAAAAGCTATCGAAGAAGAATTCGGTGTTTCAGCAGCTGCTCCTGTTGCAGCTGCTGGTGCAGCAGCTGCTGATGGCGCTGCTGAAAAATCAGAATTTGATGTTGAATTAACATCAGCTGGTTCTGCTAAAGTTAAGGTTATCAAAGCAGTTAAGGACGCTACAGGTCTTGGCTTGAAAGATGCTAAAGGTTTAGTTGATGGCGCACCATCAGTTATCAAAGAAGCACTTGCTAAAGATGAAGCAGAAGAACTTAAAGCTAAACTTGAAGAAGTTGGCGCTACTGTTACACTTAAGTAGTAAATCAATTAAATTTGAGAGTGAAAGTCCTATAAAGCTATCTTTTATTGCGATAAATGAATTTAATTTAGTTTAAAAATATATGCTTTCCTACCAAAAGTCCTGCCAAAAATTGATTGGTAGGGTTTTTGCTTTAGATGTTGATATAAAGGGTAATTAGACCCTACTTTATGTTTGAAAAACACTACTATTAGATTTTGAATATAAAATTTTTTCAATTAAAATTGAAGCGGACACTTATAAAAATAAGCCCTCAACCAACTAAGGTTAAGGGCTTTTTGTGGTCAATCAACAAATAAATCGGATTGCCCATCTTCACGCAAACTTAAACAATCATTGTCTGTAACAATAAAAGAGTCAATTAATGACATTTCTAATAGCTCACATGCCTGACTTATTCTATGTGTTGCCACTAAATCATTAGAACTTGGCATGAGTTCACCACTTGGATGATTATGTGCGATAATAATGCTTTTTGCGTTACATAACAAAGCATGTTGCATGATAGTTCTAGTAAAATATGCAGAACTATCAATATCACCATCCCAATGAGCTTGAGCAATGACATTTAGTTTGACATCTAAAAATAGGACTTCAAAAATTTCGAAAGCACTAGATCCAATTAAAGTTTGAACATAGTTACCAGTTGATTGTGAATTTAATGCTTTGTAGAAAATTGGTAGATCTTCTCTAACTTGTCTTATACCAATAAGTGATTGGATTTTTAAAATAGTTGGTTGTGATTCTGTTGTAATTTTTTTGGACATATCATATTTCCCCTTTGTTCTATATTTTTATTGGAGAAAAGAGTCATCTTTGATGACTAAATTATACTTGTGTTCATATTGAGCAGAAAATAAATTATGAAGCAACTATAGTAAAAAAAATCTTGATTTTAACAATCAAGATTCTTAATGCTAATCAAGCGTGCTTGGAGTTAAGCAAACAACTAGGACAAATGAATTGTCTGATAAGTCTTGATAACAATTCCAAAGGCGTTCATCAACTGGTGTTTTTTTTAAATATTGAGTAATTGCTTCGATGTGATTCTTAAGTTCTTGTTCAGAAAAGAAAACGTGTTGTGATAATTGAAGTGATTTTATCTGTAGTGGAGAAAGAGATAAGCCTGCTTGTAATTTTAAATCCTCGATAATTTCCTCAATCATTTCTTGTTCTCTAATTTTTTGTAACATAAAAAAACCTCCTAAAATTTAAACTTCTACGAGGTAAAAAAGGTGTCTTTGACACCTTCAGTGAAAAAATTATTTATTGTATTTTAAAATTTTTAGAATTGATTTAGAGATTTCTGAGCGTTCATTCTCAGGAATTTTTTTTAGGTATTTTAGTAATTCTATTGTATCTGGATCATCTAGTTTGTTATCGGTAAATAAATCAGCTAAATCTAAATTTAAGGCATTGGCTACATCAGCTAGTTTTGCAATGCGTGCATTTGCAATGTTGTTTCGTTCAAGTCGGGAAATATAGCTATCAGAAACTTCTGCTTTTTCAGCTAGTTTTTCTATTGTTAAGCCTTGTTTTTCTCGACATTCGCGAATGATTTTGCCTACTGATTTAATCATTTCAATCCTCCTTAGTGTTCTTTTAATTCAACTGTAAGGAAATAATGTTCATTTATACATGGCTAAAAAGCCTCTTTTTATTAAAAAATATGGCTTTTAAATAAAAATAGAGTATAATAATTTTAGAAAAGGATTTTTACATAAATTAGAAACAAAGGGGTTAAGTTGTATGAATACAAATTCGAAACGACTTCCAGTATCGATTGCTATAGCTGCAGCAACAACACTAACAGTCGGAAGTACATTAAACTCAGTAAAGGCAAATGCTGATACTGTTTCAAGTGATACCGAATCTACATCTTCTTCTACATCATCAAGTTCTTCGACTGTTTCAAGCTCATCAAGTAGTCAAACAGCCGTTGAAAAGGCACAATCAAACGTGTCATCTGCTTCATCCGAAGTCTCAAAGGCTTCATCTGTCCAATCAGACGCACAAACTAACTATGATGACGCGAAAGCTAACGAATCATCTGCACAATCAAGTGTTGATTCAGCATCTAGTCAAGTTAGTCAAGATCAATCCGATGTGAGTTCAGCACAAACAAAAGCTGACTCTGCATCTAGTGCCGAATCAACGGCACAAACAAACGCTGACAATGCTACAAGTGAAAACATCAGCAAAGCTTCGTCAAGTGTTGACGAAGCTAAAAGTTCCGTTGACTCAGCATCAAGTTCTGTTGCATCGGCACAATCAACTGTTGATGACGACAATTCTAGTGTATCGAGTGCCCAATCAGACGTTAACTCAGCTTCAAGTTCTGTAACATCAGCACAATCTGATGTTGACTCAGCTTCATCAAGTGTTAAAAATGCTAGTGACGCAGTTGATAGTGCTAAAGCAGATGCAAGTACAGCAGAAAGTTCTGCACAAGCTAGTGTTGACTCTGCTAAGGCAGATGTTGAATCAGCACAATCTGACGTAGATAGCGCTAAAACAAACGCGGCTAATGCCACAAGTGAAAACATCAGTGACGCTTCATCAAGCGTTGAAAAAGCAAAAGACGGCGTTACAACCGCTACGACAGCCGTAACAAATGCTCAAAGTACTGTTGATAGTGATACAACTGCTGTTAATAATGCACAATCTGCTGTCGATTCTGCTTCAAGTTCTGTTGACTCAGCACAATCTGATGTTAACTCAGCACAATCTGCTGTCGATACTGCAACTGCGGCGACTGATACAACCGCTTTAGCTGATGACGTCAAAAAAGCACAAGATGCACAAGATGACGCAATTGACACATTGAATTCTGCTAAAACAACCGCATCTGATGCAAGTAACGATGCCACAACGGCCGCCGGTACAGCTGAAGATGCTTTAAACAATTTAAATTCAGCTAAATCTGATGAAAGTTATGCCGCTGCACAATTAGCCTATGCTAAAACACAAACAACTGCTGCTCAAACAGCCGTTGATTCTGATACAACTGCTTTAGCTGAAGCAAAGGCTTCAAGTGATTCATCTGATTATGTATCAGATAGTAATATTACAATTGCAGATGCTTATATCACAGCTTACAAAGCTTGGGTTGCCGCAGGTCGTCCATCAAGTGGTACAACATTTGATGCATTAAAAGCCGCCTCAGAAACTGGTGCATCAACCTATAATGTAAATGAACGTGGTACAAATACAAACTTGTATTATGATACCGATAGTACAGATACATCAACAACGGTTGACGAAACGAATTTGACAACGGCTCAGCAACAAGAATTAAATGAATTTGCCGTTAACATCATCAATCGTATTCGTGCACAATTTGGTATGAGTGGAATTAGTGTTTCAGATGTATCTGTAGCATTAACAAAGGCTGAAGCTGATGTATATAGTTCAGACAATTGGAACTATAGCTCAACCGGAAAATTTGATGGTTCTGCCCATACGGAACCAACATTGCATTATGGTGCTGTAAGTTCAACAATTCCATATGATCAGATTGGAAATGCGACACGAGCTTCAGATAGTTCATTCCAAGTAACCATGGCAAGCTTAAAAGAAGATCTTTATGATGCAATCATGGAATGGATTTATAGTGATAGTTGGGAAAGCTTCCAATATACAGATGCTGTACTTGATCCCAACGATACAAGTGACATTAGTAGTACTCAAGATGTAAGCAATGTATACTTCGGATTTGCAATTGATAAATACGGAGTTGGACATGCTAACTGGTATAGTTCAACAAATGATACAACCGATAGCAATTCCGCTGAATTAAACACTAAATTAACAAATTCAACAAAATTAACAACAACTGATGCTAAGACGGCTGCCATTGAAGCCGCACAAACTAAATTAGATACTGCTAATGCTACATTAACCAAAGCAAAAGCTACCCAAGCAACAAAGCAAACAGCTTACGATACAGCCGTTTCTGCGGTAGCTACAGCGCAAACAACGTATGACAATGCCGTGACAGCATCAAATGCGGCTCAAGCAAAATTAACTACGGCTAACGCTGCGGTAACAGCAGCACAAACTGCTTTGGACAACGCAACAACTGCCGTAACAACTGCCCAAGCCGCATATCAAAGTGCCCTTGATAACAAGGATGCAAACGAAGCTAAGTTAAATGAAGCAAAAGATGCATTAACAACTGCTCAAAACAAATTAACTGAAGCAAAGGCTACTTTAGATACTGCTGAAAATAATTTAACAACGGCAAAATCTAATTTGTCAGATGCAAACAAGACATTAGCTACCGCTCAGTCAAACTTAACTACTGCTAAGCAAACATTAACTGATGCTCAAACTAACTTATCTAATTTACAAAATGCTCAAGCTAATTTAGAAACAGCTAACGAAAAATTAACTACTGCAAACAATAACTTAATAACGGCTGAAAATAACTATAAATCAACCGTGGCATCAAATAACGCTACAATTGCTGAAAAAGAAGCTGAATTAAGCAAGGCAACTGATGTTTATAATACTGCTAAAGATAACTTAACCAATGCACAAAGCAATTTGGCAAAAGCACAAAGTATTTTAGACAGTGCCAAATCAAAATTGGCAACCGATCAAGCTACATTAGCAAGTGCTCAAACTAAGTTGGCTACTGCTAAGCAAGCCTTAACTGATGCTGAAAATTCATTAAGTGATTTAGTAAATGCTCCTGCTAAATTAGCGGCTGCAAAGGCTGCCTATGCACAGGCACAATCCGATCTTGAAGCCGCACAAAGTAAATTAGAAACAGATCAAACAACATTGTCTGGTTATGAAAATATTTTGGCTGCAATGCAAAGTACCACAGCAAAAGCCAAGACAATTCTCGACCAAGCAAATGCCAACTTGACAAATGCTAAGAACAATTTAGCAACAGCTCAAAGTGAATTGAAAGATGCACAAGATGCTGAAACAATGGCTGAAAATGTTGCTCGTCAACAACATAAGTTAGATTCTGAAACAACAGCTAAGGCAGATGGCTATCATGTGTCTGGTGATAGTGTTGTAGACGCATCAGGCAACGTTGTGAGTGGCTGGACGGTCGTAAATGGTCAAATGGTAGATTCATACGGAAACACAATTACAATTGCTAATACGAGTGACAATTCCGTACCAAGTTCTGTGAACGATAGTTCAGCAACACAAAAAGTATCTCTAACAACGGGGAAGCACTTTGCTAACAATGTAGGAAAACATTTTAATAATTCTTCTGATAGTGTTGCTACCTTACCTCAAACAGGTGAAACAGATAATTCTGAAAGTAAAGCATTAGGTTTATTAATGATCGGCCTTGCTGGAATCTTTGGTTTAGGTCTGCAACGAAAGAGAAAACACTAGTGGGGAAGAAAGAGGGGGAAGTCTTGAAGAAAATAATTAAAATTTTTTTGCTGTTATTTAGCGCAATGTTTTTTCTTGCCGGATGTAGTGGTAAAACATCTAATACTCAAAACAGAGAAAAAACAATAAAATTTGTAAAGTCAACAAAAGAACATGTATGGTTTGAAGTTGATGCAGATGCTATGAATAATTATGGAAAAACTACTATTCCAAAAGCAATTATAATTACTAAAAATGGTTATGCAACCTATTATAATACAAATATAGATTATTATGATGAGAATTATTCGGATACAAAATTCTTGGATAAGTATAAACCTAAAGAAATAGGCGAATACTCTAAGATGTCCATCAATGAAATAAAAAAAGCTGCTGAGAAAGCTGATTATTGGGTATATGAGTGTGATAAGTCAGCTATTGAAAATGGAAGTACTGAAGAACTCGAAGATAAAAATAAATTATTAGGCAGCTATGAATCAGCACCTACCAAAAAAATGAAAGTATCATATACTACAGATAAAACGGGAAACAATATTGCTAGTGAAAATGTTATATTACCAGGAGCAGCACGGGTTGGACATAATTCTGTAAAGGGGGATGATGACGACTTAAACGCTAAATATAAAGAAATTGTATTTACAAGCACAATTTCGTCACCATTCACAATCTACAATAATAAGTATATTGGATATGAGTATTATTATGTAAGTAGTACTGGTAGCGTTACACATAATTATTATTTAACTAAAAGAATGTTTAAAAATCAAAAAATAAGTTTTGATAAGTAACGTATTTTATAAGGAGAAAAACTTTTTGGATTATAAATTTTGTAAAAAATGTGGTACTAAAATGGAAATAGATGCTATTTTTTGCGAGAAATGTGGTACTAAACAAGAATTTTTAGAAAAAGATAAGTCGAAAACCAAGGAACAATCAATCTACAATTCAGAGAACAAAAAAGAAAGAATCGAAAATTGGGAACCTTATAACCAATATGAGAAGAATGAAATAACTAGATCTTCACTATTAGCTACAAGAGATGCACTTAAGCTTAACAGGTGTATAGGACGGGCAAACTTTTGGTATGCATGTATGTATTTATTTGTTATGCAAGTTATTTTACAATTAGTGGTACCAAGTTCTCAAAATATTGCAGGACTTTTAGTTGAATTATTAACATTTAGTTTAGTTGTTAGAAGAGCAAATGACAGCGTATCTGATAGTAGATTTAGGTTGGCAATTATTGTGGGTTTTGGAGTTACAATAATTGGAGATATAGTACCTTCACTTGAAGTAATAACAGCATTTATACAGTTAGGTATAATGTTTGCAGTAGGATTACGAAAAACTGACAGAAGTACAAAATATGAAAGACCACAGCAATAGTAATAAATTATTATGATACAAAAGTTGCGATGTTTGGGGTTAACCCAAGAAAACATAAAATGTAAATATCTAAATGCTTATTAAATGTTGATATGATAGGATTTATGTAATGTCAAAATTGCGCGAATTATTTAAATGAATTCAAGATAAATAAAAATAGCGGCATCTTTTCCTGATATTAAAGGAAAGGATGCCGTTATTTTAACTAATGGAATATTAAGTATGCATTACTGAACTACACTAGTTCCATCCTGATAGTTTAGTTTTATTCCAGATTCGATATTAAAAATGTAGATATTAAAGTGAATAGTATTGTCAGCAACTGACTGAGCGCGTATTTGTACACCACGAGCCAAGAGTTCATTACCTCTAAAAATTGGACGGACACTATAACGAACATAATGATTAGAGCTAGTTTTTAGATAATGAGCTATTTCATTTTCATATGTTGACATTGCCGGATCATTCAAAGAACGTGTTCCAGTGATAAGATTTTTCCAATTATTGTTTTGGCCAGTTAATTGATAACCTATTAAGTGACAACGATTATATAACCAACCAGTTGCTATTTTTTTGTTGTGCCAGCCTGTTGGATTTATGGTTAATTCTTCCCGCTTAGAAGTTGGCATTAGACTGACATTTAGAAGAGCATCTGCTTGTGTAGCACGATTTAAAGTATCAAGGTTTCCATAATATTGCTAAGCACCATTAGCAATAGACAAGTCGCTATTTGTGAAATGCGGGTCATTATTATCAATTGTAATAACTTGTTTGTTAGAATAAGAAAGATTTGCTAAACTAGAAGTAGCTGTAGAACTTGAACTTTTTATCGTAGCAAGCAGAGAACTCTTAGTTTGTAATTTTTTAAGTCGATGTGAGTTCTTTTTGGCAAGTTTAGAGTTAGCCTTGGTTAATGAACTAAGTTGACGACTCAATTGTGAATTTGTTAATCTTTTAGCATCTATATTGGTGGTTAAAGAAGATAAGTCTTGAAATGTGGTTAACGCTAAACATGCGATCAATAAAGTAAAGAGAAAACGACTTGTTTTTGACTTACAAGCTTTCTTTAGAGTTAATAAAGTAATGCTGATTATAATTATTATAATAGAAAAAAACATGATATTCTCCTAACGGTATGATTTACGATAGCCGGTAGCTTGTGCTTCTGATTCAGTATTAAAGTAGACTGCATTATTTGCACTCATATTGTAACCAGTTTGACCAGAAATATGATAGATTTTAGTGTTTTTGTTTCCAATAATCAGATTACTAGTTCCTGTAACAACAGAAGAAGTTGTTTGCTGACTAGAAGTAACTGTCGTTTGTGTTTTTATGTGAGAGTTACTTGTAATTGAACCTGTGGCTTTGATTGAAGATGACAAAGCATCTAGACTAATGGATTCACTTAGGAGATGTTTGGAGATACTGCGGGCATGCTGAATTTTTAAAATGAGTTGGGTATGTTTTTTGTTTGTATTGCTTGAAGAAGCAGTTGCTGAAAAAGTACACACAGTAAAGATAAACAAACTACAAATAAGGAGCATAAGACTAATATTTATTATGTATAGTAGCTTGTTTCGGGGAATTTTATTGTAATTAGATAGAAAAATAATTAAGTTGATTAAGATAAATATTAAGAAAAAAACAATAAATATTTGCAATCACAACAACCTTCTTAAATAAAATTTTAATAAATTAATTATATCATAATAGGATAGCTGTATTTTACTAGCAAATTTCAAATTTAGGATGTAGGATTCAGTGAAAAGGGGGATAATTTAGTGAAAAATTCTTTTAATCGAGTAAAAAATATTTTTGAAAAGAATTTAACGGTTATTAAAATAATTTTTATTTTGTCTGTTTTAGCGTTTGTTATTAATGAAATAGGGAGAGTTCTTAAGCAAACAGATTGGTCAAGAGTATCAACAGGGTTAGTTGATAGATCTTGGTATGAAATCTTATTAATGCTTGTTTGTGGAGCAATTGCAGTCACACCGATGTTAACATATGACTTTATGATTGTTAGATTTCTGCCAGGTGAATATTCAAAAAAATACATTATGCGCAGCGGCTGGATAACTAATACAATCACAAATATTGCGGGATTTGGTGGTGTCTTAGGAGCAACTTTAAGAGCTGAGTTTTATAAAAAGAATGCAAATAAGAAACAAATATTATATGCTATATCTAAAATCGCAGTTTTTTTATTGTCGGGATTATCAGTTTTATGTTGGATTGCTTTAGTTTTAATTTTTGGTTTCAGAATAGGTGTACATTTAGAACATTATCTTCTTTGGTTAATAGGTGGAGGTGTGTATTTTCCATTAGTATTTATTTTAACTAAATTTAAGAACAATGATTTCTTTTCAGATTTGACATTTAAGCAAAAATTGACATTAACAATAGGGTCCACATTAGAGTGGGGATTTGTTGCGCTTTTTTTTATGTTAATTGGTTGTATTTTAGATGTTAAAACTAATCTGTTAGCAATATTTGTTTTATACGTTATTGCATCTGTTCTAGGAATTGTTTCGATGTTGCCGGGTGGATTAGGCTCGTTTGATGTTTTTATGTTATTTGGAATGGCAAGCTTGGGTATATCGCATGAAACTGCATTAATTTGGATACTGTATTTTAGAATCTTTTATTATATAATTCCTGCAGCCACTGGAATTGGGATGTTTATCCATAATATGGGTGGAAGACTTAATGGATTCTTTGATGGTATTCCGCGTGCATTTTTAGAAAAAGTTTCGCATGGATTATTGACAATCTTTCTATATTTTTCTGGAATTCTATTATTAATGGTATCTGCTATTCCGGCGTTCACTATCAATAACAGTATTCTAATGAGTTTCTATCCATATACATTTTTATTTATTCATCAATTGACAAACATTTTCTTTGCTTTTATGTTATTGGGATTAGCACGAGGAATTCATGCTAAAGTGAAAAAGGCATATATTCCGATGTTAATAATGTTATTGGTTGGGATTTTTAACACTTTATGGCAAGACTTAAGTGTAAGTTTAGCTGTCTATTTAGGAATCGTATTGGCAATTACATTAGTTTCTAAAAATGCTTTATATAGAAAAAAATTTCAGTATTCAATCGGTGGACTTGCATTTGATGGTCTGTTGTTTATTGGTGGTTTTTTATTGTACGTAATTGTTGGTGTAATTAATGCACCGGCATATAGTAACAAGCATAAAATACCAACAGTACTCTTCTTTCCGGGCCAACAGTTATGGTTGTCAGGACTTTTAGGAATAATCTTAGCGGCTATTGTTTTGTATTTTATAGTTCATTATTTAACTGGTGGTAAAGATCCATTTGTTGATATAGATTTTGATACCAATCGTATTAAGCAGGTAATTGAAAAGTATGGTGGAAATGAGACTAGTCACTTAGCCTTTTTGAGAGATAAAAATATTTATTTTTACCAAGACCAAGGTGAAGATCAGCTCTTTTTCATGTATAGGCGCAAAAATGATAAATTAATCCTAATGGGAGAGCCAGTTGGAAATAAGGAATGCCAAGAAGCAGCACTTAAACAATTATTACAAGAAGCTGATTTGTATGGCTATGAACTTGTTTTTTATGAAATTGATACAGAATATACAATGCTTTTACATGAATATGGATTTGATTTTGTAAAAACGGGGGAAAGTGGCTTAGTTGAATTAGCTAAATTTACGTTAACAGGGAAAAAACAACGAGCCCAACGAGCATTAATGAATAAATTTGAAAGAGAAGGCTATACATTTGAGCTTAGTCAACCGCCATTTGATAATGATTTAATGCAAGAATTACGTAAGGTATCTAATGAATGGCTTAATGGACAAATAGAAAAGGGTTTTTCATTAGGATTTTTTGATGAGTTTTATATAAATCAAGCACCAGTTGCTCTTATTCGGAATGAAGATGGAGCGGTAGTTGCTTTTGCAACTATGATGCCGACAGGAAATAAGGAAATACTAACAATTGATCTTATGCGACATAGTAAAGATGCACCTTCTGGAATTATGGATGCAATATTTATTAATCTCTTTAAATATGGACAAGAAGAAAAGTATACTTATTTTGACTTAGGAATGGCCCCGTTATCTAATGTAGGTGAGTCACAGTTTAGTTTTCTTGAAGAAAAGATTGCCCATCTTATTTATCAATATGGATATAAATTATATGCATTCCAAGGATTACGAGCTTATAAGGATAAATATGCAACTGCTTGGCATTCAAAATATATAGCATATCGTAAAAAGAGCTCGCTATTGACTACAATGTGGCAAATCGTGACAGTTGTAAATCAACGTAAAGACTATAAAAAGCTATCTGAAACAAAGAAAATACCATTAGTACCAAGATTTTTGCAACGATAATAGAATAAATTTATTTAAAATAAAAATCATTAGTAAATTGTAAAATTTGCTAATGATTTTTTTTAATTTTATTTTGTCTTTAGACCTAGTTGAGCTCGCTTGCGTGCGAAACAAAAAACCACCTGCTTTGCGGGTGGAAAAGC
>NZ_JAIULA010000001.1 GCF_024160875.1 Ligilactobacillus ubinensis
AATACTTTAAAGCAAAACAACGTACTTTACTTTCAGCTCCAGCGACTGGTCGGATCTATGCACAACGCAAGATTGATATTGAACCGGTTTTTGGCAGGATGAAGGCTTCTTTGCATTTCAATCGTTTCTCAGTACGGGGATTCGAAAAGGTCACCAAAGAAACCGGACTCGTTGTAATGGCATTAAACATCCTGAAATTAGTCACGCTAGGAATCAAGTTAAAAGAGCAAAATCTTAAGCAAATAGAGCGAGAAACCCAAATTCGGTTTCTCGCCCTATTTATTTGTGTAGAGACTAGTTATGTCACAGCCTCGTAATGGTTGGTGGTGACACGAAGATATCTGCAGACATTTTTGTGATTGAAATTGTAGGTAAGTCATTTGCGTGAAGTAAAGTATAGTCTATTATTTTACAATAAGTGTCAGTCGATTCGTGGGTGTTTTTATAAGACATCATTTTCTTTAAAAAATCCATAAGGGTCATCTCCTATATAATTAATATTTTGACAAATAGAAAGGTGTGTATATCATGCAATTTAATAAAATTCAAAATTTTATGGAAAGTAAAATATCACCATTTGCGACAAAGTTTGGTAATAGTAAGTTAATCAGAGCAATTTCAACTGGTTTGATGTATACGTTACCGCTAACATTAACGGCATCTATTTTTTCTATTTTTGCTAAATTCCCTATTCCTTCAGTGGACACATATTTAACAAAAATTGGAATTGTAGATAATCTAAATGCAATTATTGGCGGTACAATGAATAGTATAGCTATCTTTGTAACAGCAGCAATTGCTTATGCATATATAAAGATTTCGGATAGCAAGGATGCTAATCCATTTATTGGTGGATTATTAGCAGTAGGTATCTTTATAGCACTTCTTCCTCAAACGGTTGGAAAAACTTCCGCACTTAATATGACCTATTTAGGTAGTTCCGGTATGTTCCTTGGAATTGTTCTTGGATTAGTAACTGCCAAACTATATATTATACTATCTGGAAACAAAAAACTAATAATTAAAATGCCAGATGGTGTTCCACCAATGGTTGCAGAATCATTTAAGCCACTTTTGGTATCATTTATTCTACTATTATTAGCTTTAGTTACAAGAATAGGTATCTCATATACTCCAGCAAAAACGTTATATAGTTTAGTAAACACCTTTATTACAACACCATTAATGGCATTAGGTACGTCACCATTTGCATGGCTTGGAATTGCAATAATTGCTAATACGCTTTTCTTCTTTGGGATTCACCCAAATGCAATCAACGGAGCATTGACACCAATCTTACTAAGTATGGCACTTACAAACTTGCATGCTTATCAATTAGGTAAAGCATTACCATATAAAACAGTGATGATTGTTGATCAATTCTTGAATAACGATGCAGTCGGCAGTACACTATGTTTGTTAATTGCAATCTTTATTTTCTGTAAGAGTGAACGTTATCGTAAACTAGCTAAATTAACTGTTGTTCCTAACCTTTTCAATATTAATGAACCTGTTATTTTTGGATTGCCAATCGTATTAAATCCAGTGTTATTCATACCATTCTTCTTAAGTACAGCTATTAGTGGTTTAATTGGTTGGATTGGTGCAGTTACCGGCTTTATTTCATACTATAACCCAGCATTTGCTTTAGGTATTCCTTGGACTGTTCCTAAGTTTATTACAACATTCTTTGTTACTGGTTGGCAAGGTTTGGTATTACGAATTGTAAGTATGACAATTATGGTCTTATTATATGCTCCATTTATCAAGATGTTAGATAATAAAGAACTTGAAATTGAAGCTAAAAAAGATAAAACAGAAAAAACTGAAGTTGAAGCTTAAGTAAGACGTAAGAGAGAAAGGAAGTATGAATGTGAATAAAATATTTCCCAAAGATTTTTTATGGGGCGCTTCTACGAGTGCATATCAAGTAGAAGGTGCTTGGAATGAAGATGGAAAAGAACCTTCTATTCAAGATACAATGAAGCCATTTCCTAATACAACTGACTTTAAAGTTACGGCTGATTTCTATCATCATTATAAAGAAGATATTAAGATGTTTAAAGAATTAGGCTTAAAGGCATATCGTTTTTCTATTGCGTGGACACGTATCATTACTGCGCAAGGAAAAGTGAATCCTAAAGGTATTGCATTTTATAACAATCTTATTAATGAGTTGCTAGAAAATGGGATTGAACCTATTCCAACGGTTTTTCACTTTGACTTACCACAATCATTAGAAGAAAAAGGTGGTTGGGGTAATCGGCAAACAATTGATCGTTTTGTTGAATATTGTAAAGTATTATTTGATAATTATGCTGATCGCGTCAATTATTGGCAAACAATTAATGAGCAAAATATGTTGGTTTTTGCAGGTCGAGTATTAGGCCAAAAAAAGAAGAGCTGGAAAGAAGTTTTTCAAGGCAATCATCATATGTTAGTTGCGCAAGCAAAAGTGATGCAGTTATTCCACGAGGGAATTTATGAAGGTAAAATTGGTCCAGCTCCAAATATTTCGTGTGTGTATCCTAAAACACAAAAGCCAGAAGATGTATTAGCAGCGGAAAATATGAGTGCTTTTAGAAACTGGTTGTTTTTAGATGCAGCTGCCTATGGAATCTATAATCACCGTGCTGTTCAAATTTTGAAGTCGTTGGATGCAATGCCAGAGATAACGGATGAAGATCGAATTGTAATGCGTGAAAATACAGCTGATTTCATTGCTTTTAACTACTATAATTCAACAACAGTTGAAGCTTTTCCAATTGAAGCTGGTGCTGAAGCGAAAAAAGCAGCTGACCAACAATCTGGTTTTGCAATTCCTGGCTACTTTAAGCCTGCCAAAAATACACATCTTCAAAAGACTAAGTTTTCACAATGGTCAATTGATCCAGTTGGGCTAAGAATAACAGCTAATGAAATATATGATCGTTATCATCTACCAGTGATAATCACTGAAAATGGTTTAGGTCAAGAAGATACGTTAACATCTGATAACAAGGTTCACGACGACTATCGGATTGACTATTTAGAGCAACATATTGAACAAGTATATCTTTCTATACAAGATGGCGTAGAATTTATTGGTTATTGCCCATGGAGTGCAATCGATCTGGTAAGTACGCACGAAGGTTTTAAAAAGAGATATGGCTTTATTTATGTCAATCGTGATGAATTTGATCTTAAGGATTTAAAACGCTATAAAAAAGATAGTTTTTATTGGTATCAAAAAGTAATTGCTGATAACGGACTTAAATAGTAAGGATGACTACGCATGGATAAACATTTAGGTATTGATGTTGGGGGGACCTTCATTAAATATGGTATTGTGGATGACACAGGGAAAGTTTTGAGTTCTAGTAAGATAAAAACAGAACGAAAAAATCCAGATGCAGTTGTGGAGAGTATTAGTAATTTAATTACAGAACAAACTGCTAATCAAAAAATCGCTAAGATAGGCTTGAGTATACCGGGTGTTGTTTCTAATGACGGAACTTTATTAACCGCAGGCGCAATAGAAGGTCTAAGTGGTCACAATATTATTAATGAAGTTTATGAAAAAACCGGCAGAAAAATCAGTGTTATAAATGACGCAAATTCAAGTGCATTAGCAGAGCACTGGGTGGGAGCAGCTAAACACTATGATAACTTTGTAAGCCTTCCGCTTGGAACTGGCGTTGGTGGAGCTATTTATATAAATGGCAAACTCGTAACCGGTAGAATTGGAGCAGCTGGTGAATTTGGAATGATGCTAATGGATCGTGGAAATACAGAACCATTAGAATATGAGTCTAGCAGTTTTTATTGCGGTGCAGTTGCAGGCCTTTGTAGAATATATAGCTATAAAATAGGCAAAAAGAAGATGTCTGATTGGGAGTTAGATGTTCGTAAGATTCTTGAACTAGCAAGTGAAGGGGATAAAATCGCCCAGGAAAGTTTGACGGAGTTTTATCACAATGTCGCTGTTTTGTTGTTGAATATCTCGGTTTCTTTAGATCCAGAGCTAATTTTAATTGGTGGTGGAATAAGTGAAAATCCGATAATAATGACAGGTATCAAAAAGGCAGCAACAAAAATTTCGGAAGAATATTCTTCAATTAAAAATATCGGTTTTCCTAAAGTCGAAGCTTGTGTTACAAGAAATCAGGCAGGATTGATTGGTGCAGTCGCACATGCAATTAGACAAGCAGAACTGTAAAACTAAGTAATTTAAATTACGATGAGTTCGGGACAAAAGTCTCGGATTCTTTTTATTTTCCGCTGTTAATACTGTTCAGCTAGTCACCTTTTCTCGATAAAATTAATTATATTAATAACTTTACCAAAAATAGCATAACATTTTCTCGAAATTATTGTCAATAATCGAATAAGGTTTTGACAAAATTGCCATGACGAATTAAAGTTAACTTATTAACTATCTAATGAGGATTTTTATATGGACATTATCAAAGCTATTCAACAAAAAGCAAAAACTCTTTCTAAATCAGAATTAAAAGTGAGCGATTATATTTTAAAATACCCTGAGCATGTTGAAACATTTACAATTACTAAACTAGCAGATAGAGCAAAAACATCTACTTCAGCAGTATTACGTTTTTGTCAGTCGCTAGGTTTTAAGGGTTATAAAGATTTTAGATATGAAATGATTAGTCATTTGCGTAATAATCGCCATCATTTAAAAACAGATGATACGCAGGGAACTTTTTTAGATGAATATTCAAAATTGATCGAACAACTATATAAGTTAGATCAAACGTTAATTGAAAAGTTAGAAGAGGCCCTTAGGACGCCAACGATGAATTACCTATTAGGTGTACATTTTTCAGCATTACCAGCTAAAGAACTTTTCTTAGGTTTACAGGATTTAGGAATAGTGGCAGCATATGCAGATGATTATATTAATGCGGCACATTTAACAAACACAATGACAGATGATGATACCCTGGTTTTATTCTCCATAAGTGGAAATAAAAGTAATTTTAAACATTTCTTGGCTGCGTTAGATAATAATATGCCTCAAAATTCATTTTTAATAACGATGAATCCTAAAGCTGATTTAATAGATAGCTTTAAGCATACACTTATTTTACCGGGAAATAGTTTTTCAAATCAGTCAGTGGTTGATGCACAGGCAGTTCCAATTTTATTTGTGGAACTATTACTAAACCTGATTCATGAACATCAATAAAAAATATGTGGTGCAAATAGAGATCTTTTTAAATAAATATATAAAAAGATAGTACTTTTAAACGAATAATTGGTATGATATAAGATAGAAATAATAATAAGGTCGGTGAATAAAGTGCAAGCCTGGATAACATTGCAACATACTATTATAGAGATCCAAACACTCTAGTGAGCAGAAAAAATAAATGAGTGAAGCTAAACCTTCCTCATATCACTGGAGTGTTAAATTTGAAAATTGAATATCATAAAAATATTAAATATAGTTACTATTATAGTTTCTTTTCTTTCTTTGGAATTACCGGTTTATGGGTCATTTATTTACAAAACGCGGGATTAACGCTTTTTGAAATAGGTTTATGTGAAAGTATCTTTCATATTGCTAGTTTCTTGTTTGAGGTTCCTAGTGGCGTATTAGCAGATCGCTTTTCATATAAAACGGTTTTAGTTGCTGGAAGGATAACCGCAATTTTATCAGCAATTGTAATGTTAGTCGGTCATTCTTTAGTTGTTTTTGCACTAGGTTTTATTCTAAATGCTTTTTCATATAATCTGCAATCGGGCACAATTGATGCTTTAATGTATGATTCGCTGATTGAGGGAAAACAAACCAAATTGTACCCTAAAGTAATAAGTAAAGCAGAGATTATTTTTGAAGTGGCTGATACATCAGGGGTTGTCATTGCTGGTTTTTTCATCCATTGGCATTTTGCTTTAACATATGTAATTTTTATTTTAATGTGTGTGATGGCTTTGGTCGCTATTTTTTTGTTACAAGAACCATTAAGATCAAAAGAAATGGTAACAAAGAAAGATGTTGAATCAACAGTAACTGTTGGTGAATTGATTAAGTCATCTTGGAAAGTTTTGAAGAAGGAAAAATTATTACGTAACTTAATGGTATACCAGGCCATTTTAGATTTAATATATACGAGTTACTATTACTACTATCAATCTGTGATGAAAAGTAGTGATTTTTCAGGAATCATGATTTCAGCGATAATTTTAGGGTCTTCGGTTATTGCGGTTGGTGCGATTAGTTTGTCAACTAAAATCATGAAGCGCTATACGCAAAAGAATATTTTAGGATTCTTGTTAGTGTCACCAATTAGTCTAGTTGTATTGCTTTTTGTTAAGAAAAGTGTTTTAATGCTGGGTTTATTCATGTTATTGCGGGCATTAAGTGCTATAATAGGCCCAATTTTTAGTAGTTACTACAACGAGTTAATTGAATCTAAACAAAGAGCAACATTACTTAGTGTGGCTAGTGTCTTATTTTCAGCAACAATGATTATTTTCTTCCCACTTATTGGTTGGTTAATTGATCGAAGTAATTTTGCGATAGCTTTTGGTAGCTTAGGGCTATTTTTAACTAGCGTGTTTTTAATAATTAATTTAGGCAAGAAGCTTGGAACTAGGTTAAAGCGCTAATACAAAGTTTTAGTTAATAGAATAGTGAATTTTATAAAAGTTTTCTAAGGATACTAGTCTTTAGAAAACTTTTTTATTGCATATTCTGATTTAAAATTAAGATTATTATTTTACAAAAAAAGTTAATGGTAATTAAGAACATTCATGTTGAGATAGCGCAAAATTAGTTAGTATAGTTATTTATGATGGGTAATTTTTAAATTTCTCTAATGCTTTTAATAAAAAATATAAATATTATTTACGTTGCTGTTACACGAAAAACTAAGAAGCAATACATTTATGTTTTATGATGAAGGCCTAAAGGAGGGATTTATTGATGTTAAAAAATAATAATCCATTTTTAGTTACTGATGAAAGTAAGTTGGGAAAGTTTCATGTCAAAGCAATGCTGATTACTGGAATGGGAGTTTTATCGGATGGCTACGGCTTGTCTTCGGTTGCGGTAATTTTACCAACTATTTTAACTAGTCTTGGTGGAGAAGTTACGGGGATAACAACTTCATTTTTATCAGCAGCACCATTGATGGGAATGATTGTTGGCTCTTTGCTGTTTGGATACTTAGGCAATTCTGGGCGTAAAAAGTATTATGGAATTGATGTTATTTTAATGACAGTTGCCACTTTATTATCAGCGGTGTCAACCAATATTGGTTTTTTAATTATTACGCGTTTTGTTTTTGGGATTGGTGCAGGTGCAGACTACGTATTATCTCCAACAATTTTGGGAGAACACAGCAATGCTAAAGACCGCGGTAAATTAATGTCGGCAGGTTTTGGCCTAAGTTGGACGATGGGAGCAATTTTTGCAGTGTTAGTGGCAATGACTTGTTCAGCATTAGGGTTATCAGGTGAATTAACTTGGCGAATTACTTTAGGAATGGGTGCATTACCAGCCGCATCGGTAATATACTTACGTCGCCACTTACCCGAAACACCGCGGTTTTTGGCTCGAGTTCAAGGAAATACATTAGAAGCCGCTGAAGTAGTGGCAGCTGAGACCAACCAAGCGACAGCTAAATTAGATGTTAAACAAGATCAACAAAGTGTACGTCACTACTTGAAAGAAAAGAAAGCAGCAATTATCAAAGCATCGTTACTTTGGTTTCTAGCAGATATTGCCGGTTATTCGACAGAGCTTTATGGACCATCTTTAATCGCTAAAGGATTGGGTTTTTCATCAACATCATTTTCACTCTTAACACATGTATTGTTCTCAGTTCCTTCAGCAATTTTAGCGGTTTTTCTGATTGATTCATTAGGTCGAAATAAATTACAAGCTTTAGGAGCTTTTCTAGCTGGAATTGCCCTAATTGGATTTAGTCTTTTGGGTACTTCAGGAGTAATGGTGCAATTTATTTTATTTGGTGCATTTTCATTTTTTGATAACCTTGGACCAGGGTCAGTAGTCCAAGCCGGCATTACTGGAATTGAAATAGCTAGTACTAAGGCTCGTTCAATTGTGCAGGCAATTACAGTTACTGCTGGGCGTTGCGGTGCAATTTTAACCGCCTTTGTTTTTCCTTCATTATTTAAATATTTTGGAGAAACAGTTTCAATGTGGTTCCTGATTGCAATTTTATTTATTTTGACAATTGCCAGTATAGTATTATTACCAGAAGCCAAGAATCGTTCATTGGAGGATTGTGCGCAAGAAGTTATTAATCCAGAAGAAACATTTGCGAAAGTTAATTAGAGAGAAGGTAAGCATAATTTCAATCAAATTAGTTGCAATTGACGTTGACGGAACATTAGTGAATTCAGAAAAGAAATTAACAGCTACTGTTAAAGCAGCTATTAATGCCGCAAAACAAAAACAAATTAAAATCGTAATTTGTACGGGGCGCCCCTATAGTGGTGTTGAGTCACTATTAGAAGAATTGGGACTGCAGGAACAAGCAGAACAGTATGTTATTTGTTTTGGTGGTGCACTAGTTCAATCAACCAATGGTCAGATAATACAACTACGCCGCTTAGCAGCTGAAAGTTATCTGAAACTAGAAGCATTAACCCAGACTTTACAGTTGCATTTTCAAGCAGTTACAAGTGATCGAATTTATACTTCTAATCGCAATATTAGTCGGTATACTGTATATGAAAGTTTGATAACAAAGCAAGAGTTGGCTTATCGAACGCCTAATGAAGTGGCAAACGAAGATTTGATTAAAGCAATGATTGTTGATGAGCAACCTAAAATTGAAGCTTTAATCCAATCTGATTCAGCTTTTCTAGCTTTAAGAAATGGAATTAATTTTTGCCAAAGTTCACCTAATTATATTGAAATTAATGCTTTCGGTGTCAATAAAGGCTCAGCATTAGAAGTCTTGTGTCAATACCTAAAGCTAACACCTATTGAAGTTATGGCAATTGGTGATCAAGGTAACGATTTAAGTATGTTTAAATATGCTGGATTAAGTGTAGCTATGGGAAATGCGACTTCTGCGGCAAAAAAAGCAGCATTAATTGAAACAGATGATAACGATCATGACGGAGTAGCGACAGCAATTAAGCGTTTTTGTTTAGAAGATATGGTTAACTTGAGTGATTAGTGAATAACATGTAAGTTGTGAGATAACTAGTAAATAAGAGTTCAGGATAAATGTAAATCTTGAACTCTTTTAATTTTCGAAGATGTGGTGGTAAAGTGTGCTAAAGAGTAACTGGTTGTACTTAATCTCGTAATACCCAGCTTTAGATTGCTAGGTTTACGATGTTAATGGTTCTAGTTAGTCGTCTTTGTACTCACTTTTTCTATATTATTGGATATTCAGATTGAGTACAAAATAGTTATGGTAGTATTGTAGTTAGTTAAGGACTTGGAATACAGAAAGAGGCTGTAGTTTACATAGCAACATCGAATTTTATAAATAAAAAAGGAGTATTAGCTGTGATTCATTTAACAGGCGATAGTTTGATGGCACGATATGAGGGGTATAAGCAACCAATTATCAATGAAATACTTAAGAGATTAAATCCACAAATAGAGATAATAAACACGGCACATGCTGGAGATAATACTACCGATTTATTGGCGAGAATGGATACGGAAATTCTGAGCCATACAAACGCGGATCGGATATTTATGTTAATCGGGATCAATGATTTAGCGCTTAATAAGCAGGTAAAGTTAAAGCAATTTGAAGAAAACATTGGGAAAATAGTAGATAAGTTAAGAACAAGATATCCGACACAGCAAATATATTTTATTACATTAGCACCAGTTGATGAGAGTAAACAAGTATATCGAACGAATAAATTAGTCAAAATGTATACTTCGCAATTAAGAAAGGTCGCAATTGCCAATAATTGCCAAGTACTAGATTTATATCAGGCTTTTATTAAAAGCGAGATACCGGTAAATACGTTATTACAAGGAATACGAAATGACGGCTTGCACTTTGGTGAGGCAGGCTACGTTATCCTGGCAAAACTAATTAATGGTGTTTGTTAGTTGTTGTTAGAGCTATTGAAGATGGTATAATTATAAGTAGTAATTATTTAATAATGGTGGGTATCTATGGATAAGATTTTAATAATTGAAGATAATAATGACATGCAACAATTGTTAAAAAAGGTTTTCTCAGCTCAATATGAGACAGTAAGTGCATTTTCTGGTACAGAGGGCTTGCTGTTATTTGAGCAACAAACATTTCAGTTAATTTTGTTGGACCGGATGTTACCAGGAAAAAGTGGCGATATAGTCTTACAGGAAATCAGAAAATCTTCAGAGATTCCAGTAATTATGATAACAGCGCTAGACGATTCTAGTGAAAAAGCCCAGTTGTTGCTGGTAGGGGCAGATGATTATATTACGAAACCCTTTGATATTGATGAATTGCAGGCAAGGATAGTCGTACAATTGCGAAATCATAGTGGACAAAATATAAAGGATATATTGCAATACAAGAATTTAACTTTATTGCCGAGTGAATATGCTATTTCGAATGGAAAAGAGAAATGTATGCTTAAGAGAAAAGAATTTGATATTTTGAAATTATTATTTAACAATCCACAAATGATTTTTACGAAAGAAAAGCTATACGAAATGGTTTGGGCTGAGAAATATTACGGAGACGAAAATACCATCAATGTTCATATTAGCAATTTAAGGAAGAAACTAGCTCAATTGGATGATACGGAACAATACATTGAAACCATTTGGGGAATAGGAGTACGACTAGCATGATAACTATACTAAGCATAGCTTTGGTAGTGTTAGGAGGTATAATAGGATATTTACTCTATGTGTTATTTGATTACCGGCAAATAACTAAGCAAATATCTTTTATTAATCATGAAAGAACCAATCAACAGTTAAAATGCAACTCGCGTAACAAGAATGTAGTAGCATTAGATCAACAAATTAATCAATTATTGGATGCACAACAAAAAGTAACAAGGAAATATGTGAAGTCGCAAAATCAGCTTAACTTAGCGATTCATAATATTTCACATGATTTGAGAACACCGTTAACAGTGGCAAGTGGGTACACACAGGTTTTATTAAAAACAAATAATCTTGATAGTGATGCTAAAAAGCAACTAGCAAGTATCAATAGAAACCTTAACGCGTTGACTAAGAATTTAGATTTATTACTGTTATACAACCGTTTAATTGAAAAGCGAATAACACCAAATTTACAACAGGTTGACGTTTCAAAAATAACGCAACAAGCTATTTTAAATATTTATGATGCGTTAAAAGAAAAAGGGATATTTGTTAATTTAGATATTCAGCCACAGCTAGTTTGGTCAATGGATGAAGCTATTTTTCAAAGAATTATTCAAAATATTTTTGGTAATATATTAGACCATGGTTCAAAGCAAGCGACTATTTTTTTACGAAAAGAAGGAACGGAATTAATCTTGTTGGTTAAAAATCAGTTATTGCAGCCAATAAAGAACCCACAAAACTTGATTGATCGTTTCTACACAGAGGACTTAGCTCGAAAAACGAAAAACTCAGGGTTAGGACTCTATATTGTGGCAGAGCTAACCAAGCTATTAAACGGAAAAGTTGATATTGCTACACATGATTTAGAATTTGAAATTAAACTAGTTTTTAAAATAGTTTAAATAAGTAATTTCTACATAGTAGTTTTTACAAAAGATAACTGAAAATATATGAAGCACTAGCTTTCCAAAATAGAGATAGAATTAAAAACAAAGCAAAGGAGTTTGAGACATTTGACAGTCTCAGACTCCTTTAGCTTTGCATATTTGGCGTCGAAATGAGCACTTAACCTCGTAATTCAGCCAACTTAAATCTTGGATTATCCAGTTTACGATGTTAATGCTCACTAGCTACTTTTTTGTTCATACTCTTGAAAATAGCTAACTGCTTTGAAAATGTAGTAATCAGGCTATATTAAAGGTCTTTTCTTTGGAAAATTAAATAAGCACCAACAAGGCAAACTAAGATTGTAGCAAGTGCATATAAGAAAAAGCAAGAGATATTAGTGGATGAATAATGAGTGAAATAAGCGCTATCTATGCTTGATTGAAAATTAAAATATTTTAGCCAAATTGTATGTTTAAAAACAGCTGAAATAATGCTGATTATTAGTGGAAATACAATTGTAAAAATGATAGAGGCAACTGTTGAAAAACTGAGATACATAATAAAAATAGAAATAGCAAATATGGCTAAAAGAGAGATAATTTGTAAACCAATAGTAAATATTATTTTATGAAGAAAGTAACTACTGGGATCTCCCCAACCATTTTTTAATCCAGAAACTATAAAAACTGTACCATAGTAAAAAACGAACTGTAAAAAGGTAAGGACTAAGAAAACAAAATACTTGGAAATAAAATAATTTATTCTAGTCATGCCACTGCTCAAAGGGTTTTTGTATATTTTTCGAGAAAAGTCAAACCCAATAGTCATAATAAAAAGGGGTAGAATTAGGTAAATCAAGATACTTGCCATGCTTGACATAGCTGAAACGGAAGTAATAGAATTCCATACCTTGGCTTGAGAAGCTATTTGAAACTTTTCAAGATCTTGTGTATTTGCCCCAATTGTTCCAGCTGTTTTAGTCATAATTGAGCTGCTTACTGCAAAAATTAGGACAGCTTCTGTAATATAAAATCCTTTTGAATGAAGCAATCGATATAAATCGGCTCTTATCATATTAAACATGGTTAATATCCTCCCCAGGCTCAATCGTTGTTTTGAAATAACTTTCAAGATTAATATGCTCTTTAACGATGGTACTAATCTTTATGTGTGCTAAAGTTAATTGTTTTACAATTTCAGTATTATCTACAGAAAAATCATAGATATTAATCGTTTTACTATCAACAACCTTTAAACTTTTGATGCCAAGTTGGTTGAGAATAGTAGTTGCTAAGTTTGGTTTATCTACTTGCAGATGAATATACTCGCGACTTTGTGTTTCGAATTCTTCTTTGGTAAATTCCTTGATAATAGAGCCATTATCGATAATACCAAAACGAGTGGACATTTGATAAAGTTCACCAAGGACATGACTTGAAATCAAGATAGTCATTTGTTGTGTTTGATTTAGCTTAATCAGCATATTTCTAAACTCAACAATTGCGATGGGATCTAGGCCGTTAATTGGCTCATCGAGAATAAGAAAATCAGGTTTACTAAGCAAAGCAATCGCTAAACCTAGTTTTTGCTTCATGCCTAAAGAAAAATTTTTAAACTTCTTTTTTCCAGTGTTAGCCAAACCAACGAAATTTAAAGCTTCCAAAACAGCATTTTTATCAACGATACCTTTCATTTTGCAATAATAGATTAGATTTTGCTCAGCTGTTAATTGATTATTTGCAACGGGTGTTTCAATAACACTACCTGTTCGTTTTAACTGTTTAAAATAGTCCTTTTTAGTTGAACTCCCAAATAATAGAATGTCGCCTCTATCTTGTTGTAATAAGCGAACGATTATCTTAAGAATTGTTGTTTTACCAGCACCATTACGACCAATCAAACCGTAAATATCACCCCGCTGAATGGACAAGCTGATATGATTGAGTGCAACTTGGTGCCCAAATTTTTTGGTAATATCGCGAAGTTCTAAAACTGTATGCATAAAATATCCCCCTTATTAGAATTGATAACTAAATTTTATGGATTAAGTGTTAATAAAACATTAAATGAATTCTTAACTGTTTATTAATTCAGTGAAGTTCTAATAATTAAGATAGCATAAGTTAGCAGGAGAGTGCTATTTGTAATAGTTGTAGGTGTGTTTTCATTACTCAAGGGTATTAATAAGTTGAAACTTCATCAAAGAAGAATAGCGGGATATGGATTAATTGTTATTGGTATAGGTTAAAGCAGAAGAATTATTTCAAGACTCCGCTATTCTAGGAATAGCCTTAGATAATCCACAACATGTCCCTGCAGAAAAGTGTAGATATGATGTCTGTCTAATTACTAATGAGAACCACTTTAAAAACAATAATATCAATCAACGAAGGTTAAGGTCTGGAAGTTATGCTGTTTTTAAAATATCTCATACTGAAATAGCAATTAATGAATTTTATCAAAAAATAGGCACAATTATCAGTGACAATCAACTCAAAGTAACCGAACGGCCAATCATTGAACGTTATCAAAAAAATTAGTAGATAACGGGTTCTGTGAGATAATGATTCCAATTGAGTAGTAAATTAAATTCTAATTTACCCAGTGTGGTATGTATAATTATTTGTCTTTAAGGGTTCATAAATACAAATAGCCCTCAATATCTATACTGTAGATGTTGGGGGATATTATATTTTTTTAGTTAATAATAATGCTTAAAAAGTAGGGTTAAATTGAATTGTTAATCGTTGATTAGTCGCTTGCGCAAAAAGCCATGTGAGAAGAAGTAGAGCTCATAAAAATGGTTTTGAAGTGACTTTATTGTATGTTGCTTTACGAGACGAAAACTTGGCTATTTAAAGAGTAAATGAACGGGTGCAAAAGGGCGGACATGGTGTCTCGAAAGAAATTATCAAGAAACGTTATCAGCAATCGAAGCATAATTTGACAGAAGTGGCTTTTAAAGTTGATAAAGTAATGATCTACGATAACAGCAAAAAATTTACTCTTGTTTATGCAAGAGTAAAGGGAAATGGAATTAAGAATAATTTGAGCCATTTTCCTTGGATAAATCAAAACATTACTTTTTCAGAAAATCTGTAAAATCAGGAAAAGAATTCTGTAAGTCATAACCCAGAAAAGAGCACTTTTCATCCACAAAAACGACCTCCAAGAGCGAGCTATGTGGGGGTCGTTTCAATAAATCTTTTGTTAATATGATTAGAGGATACCAAGTATAGATGTGTTATAGATGTGCACGCAAAGTTTAGTTAGAATATAGCTTATTAGAATAGAATGCAGATTAGTCTTTATTTTTAGACATTACAGGATATTTTTTGAACATTACAGTTAGAAGATGCAATATGAGTGATACTGCTAAGATTATTATAAGACGAGTCATAGAGTCATTCATGCTCCCTACACCAAACATGATATGAATATCATTTTGGACACTCGCAGGTACGGGCAAGATATTGTAAAAAAACTTATATGCACTAGGAAGCATCTTATAAGGAATGACACTTCCTGATGAGAAGGACTGCATTAAGATAAGTGGTAGGGTAACTAAACCGGCAATATTTCCTAGAAATTCAAATAAGAAACCAACTAAATTTAAAGAAGTGTATGAAACTAAAACATGTTGAAGGTAAACCTCAATTAGTGTTTTTGTAGAAAAAGGATCAACAGCTTTCAAAATTACAATGCCAATAATTGGAGATATTACTGCAATTATTATATATGCTAGTTCAATATACAACCAGCCATGTAGCTTTTTAGTTCCTTTGAGAAAAGCTAATTTAAGTCCTCTAGATAAAATCATAGCGCCAATCATAGCGGCGATAAATGAAGAAAGTGAGAAAAACATTGGTGCCATAGTTTCATAAAGATTTGAACGATTAGCATTAAGGTCTTTAATGTTTGCGGAAACAAATGTCGTCTTTACTATTTTATTTGTTTGTGCATTTACATTTTTTCTAACTTTTTGTGATACTTGAGATTGTATTTTTTTTGAGATGACAGCTTTGATTCTAGCTTGTTCATTTTGCAGTGCAACGCTATCGTTTTTGAGTGATGGTGTTGCAGCAACAATACTTTGCATTTGCTTTTGTACTTGTAAAGTAGTTAGTTTAGTGACTTCAGATTCGGTAGTTGCAGCAGAGGCTTTCAGAAGAATATTATAAATAGCAGCCTTATAGTATTTACCTAATGTTCCAGAATTAAATTTTGCGGTTAAATTATTAGCAATTTTTGTACCCAATTGGTGACTGAGTTGGTCACCAGCAGAGCTAACAAAAAAGTTTAATTTTACAGAATTACCTTTTTGCAAGTTTTCAACATAGTTTTTAGGAATTTCTATTACTAATACGTTTTTATGATTTGCTAGGTTATTTTTAGCGTGCGAAAGGTTCTTTTTTTGAATTAATTTAAAATGTGTACTTTTAGAGTTCTTGATACCTTTTTCAATACTATTGGCTATTTTTTGACCATTGCTTTTGTCATTGTTAACTAGTTCTATTTCAGCATATTTTAAATTATGGGTTGCTACTTTATAGCCGGGTAAATATATTCCAAGCATAACGAGATGATAGAAAACACCAAAAATTATAGCAATTAACGTAAACTTACTGAAAATAAATTTTTTTAAACTCATAATAATCTCCTCTTTCTCTAACGAGTTTCAAAAAGTGAACTCGTTTGCGTAAAGACTATTATAAACCTGAGTTTCATTTTGTCAACTCAACTTAAAAAATTATGCTATACTAGCTATAATAAAAACATGGGGGAGTTACTATGAAAGATGATACAGATAATTTCAATGAAGAGTTTTACGAAAATATAAAACGGGTTTTTTTAATAAAAAAATTGATTTCTAAAAGGGTAAGAATCCCATTTAGTGGTGCATTATTAACAAAGAATGAAGTATTAATCCTATTTTTATTATATATTTCAAAGGATCACAGAAATGATGTACAGGAATTAATTAATATTTTAGATTTATCTAAGTCGCAATTTAGCAAGCTCACTAAGTCATTGCGTGATAAAAAAATGATTATAACAGAATATAATCAAGAAAATAAAAATTTTTTGGTCCTACAATTAACAAAAGCAGGAGAGACTTTGCTTAAAGAACAATATCAAGAACTTACAAGTGTTAAAAAATTAATTTTTTAATTAAATAGTAGCTAGGAATAACTAATACAATAAAAAAGTAGTTATCACCAAGGGTTAAACCTGGTTGATAGCTACTTTGATATATTTATTTTTTATTATCAGTAGTTTAATCTTTGACAACATTTACCCAAGTTGATGGTTGGGTATATTTTTCTAATTCTTCAATAGTTAATTTAATCGCTGTATTTGCAGTTCCAGCAGCCGGATAAATGATATCGTGTTTTTTTAAAGTTTCATCTAGATAAACACCAACATTAGATTTTAATGTAAAGGGACACACTCCCCCAATGGGATGACCAATTAGTGCTTCAAGTTGGTCGAATTTTACCATATGGGCTCGTTCCTTAAAGAATGCTTTGAATTTTGGATTAGATATTTTGGCTGTTCCTTCCGTAACAATTACAACTGGATGATCTTTTAGTTCAAAAGCCAATGTTTTTGCAATTTGAGCGGGTTTGACACCTAAAACAGCAGCGGCTTCAGCGACTGTTGCGGTGGATTGATCGAAAGCTTTGATACGATCTTGTAAATTATATTGTGAAAAAAATGTTTGTACTGCTTTAAAAGACATGCTGATAACCTCCTAAAATAATTAATAGCTAAATTGTTTTCATAATTCCTGTGAGACAAATTTAAACTGGGTTACGTTTACTAATCCCATATCTGTAATCTTTAATTCGGGAATAACAGCTAGAGGCATAAAACTTAATGTCATAACTGGATTAATATTTGTGGGAATTTGTAATTCTTTATGCGCAACATCATCAAGTAAATCTTGTTGTTTTACGATATTTTCACCACTTTGATCACTCATTAAACCTGCAATTGGAAGGGCCATGCGAGCCAATACTGCACCATTTTTGACAATAATAGCTCCCCCACCTAGTTTGGTGAGTGCTTCAACGGCTAATGTCATGTCACTATCATTTGTCCCAGTGACAATAACGTTATGTGAATCATGACCAATTGAAATAGCAATGGCCCCTTCCTTTATGCCATAGCCTTTGAGCAAACCAACAAACACATTACCTGTATTATGGTGCCGCTCAATTACTGCAATTTTTGTTAAATTATTGCCTGGGTTATAAATAAAATCACCAGTATTATCAAGCTCAACAGTTACATGAGCTTCCTTTGTTAATACTTCACCAGCAATGACTTCAATGGCCCGCACATTAGTGGATTTAAGGTGCATTTTTAATTTTGCTTCGGAAAAATCTTTAATGTGTATTGACGATTGAACACTTGTAATCGGATAGCGTGTAACCGGAGGTAGATATTTACCTTTTTGTGCGATAAGTTCGCCATTAATATAAGTTTCTTCAATATGAATATCAGCTAAGTCATTAAAAATCACTAAATCAGCACGCTTACCAGGAGCAATAGCACCGCGGTCATTTAAACTACATGCCTCTGCTGCATTAATAGTAGCCATTTGAATAGCGACTAGCGGATCAAGCCCTTCTTCAATACAGATACGAATACTATGGTCTAGATGTCCTGTGTTCAAAACGGTTTTTGCTTGCATATCATCAGCAGCCAGTACACACCGACGAGCGTTTTGGCTAGTAACGCCTTTTAATAGTGTTCGAAGATCATGAGCCACAGATCCCTCACGTAAAAAGACATACATACCACGCGCTAAACGAGCTTGCATTTCTTCAATGGTGGAACATTCATGGTCATTATCGATTCCAGCTGCAATATATGCATCTAGATTATGACCTGTAACTTGAGGTGCATGGCCATCAATTCGCTTGTGATATTTTTGTGCCATTAATATTTTAGCAAGAGCTTGATCAGTGGCATTAATAACACTTGGATAGTCCATAAACTCAGCTAGACCATCAACTTGATTTGTAGCTAATGGTTGTTCCATATCGTCAGCAGTAATAACTGCCCCCGAGTTTTCCATATTAGTTGCAGGAACGCAAGAAGGCAACATGTAATGAATGTTAAGTTTAGATAGTTTTGCTGCAGCAATCATATAGTTTAATCCGGTTAAGCCAGCAACATTAACAATTTCATGTGGATCTGCAAAGATAGTTGTTGTTCCGCAAGGAGTAAACAAACGGCCAAATTCCTCGGGCGAAACGTAGGCAGACTCAATATGTATATGCGATTCAATAAATCCAGGAGCAATGTACTTACCAGTTAAATCAATTTCTGTTTTTCCTGTATAATTTTCTCCAATTCCAGCGATTTTACCTGCGACTACAGCAACGTCACCTTTTAAAATCTGTGCCTGGTAAACATCAATGATGTTTGCATTTTTGAAGACCAGATCAGCAGGTAAGCGACCAGCTGCGACATCGATAAGTTTTTTTAAATCCTGTTTTTCCATTGGTTATACAGCCTCGTTTCTGTTCGTGTTTTAGATGCATATAAGCACCATAAAGTGTATTTTTTCTATTGTAGCGCGTCAAGAGTGTAAGTACAAGTTAAAATTATAGTTAAATGTTAAAGGATTTCCGAACGAAAGAAATAAAAAAGAAGAATATTAACTATAAACTTGATGTAATGAACAGATAGATTAGTTGAGCATAGACTTTGAAAAATAATGATAAGTATGGTAGATTGTTTAACATACTTACTTTTTAATAGTGGAGGTTAAATTATTTATGAAAGCTGTCGGTTTTTATCATTATGGTTCAGCAGAAGAACAAGAAATGTTGGAGCTACCTATTCCTCATGCAGGAAAAAAACAAGTAGTTGTTAAACTAAAAGCAACATCAATTAATCCAATAGATTGGAAATTGCGGCAAGGATATCTTCAAAAGATGATGGATTGGGAATTTCCAATTGTTGTTGGTTGGGATGCTGCAGGTGTTATCACGGAGATTGGTGATGAGGTTACCGATTGGAAAGTCGGTGATGAAGTTTTAGCACGTCCAGACACGACATCACGGGGTACTTATGCAGAGTATACACTTGTAGATCAGAATTTGTTGGCGCATAAACCAGCTAATGTTTCATTTGAACAAGCTGCAGCAACACCTTTAGCTGGATTAACAGCTTGGCAAGGATTATTTGAATATGGGAAATTAACGGCTGGTCAAAAGGTTCTGATTCAAGCAGGTGCAGGTGGCGTCGGCACTTATGCAATTCAATTTGCTAAACAAATTGGTGCGGAGGTTTGGACTACAGCTAGTGCGTCACATGAACAGATGCTAAAGAAGTTAGGTGCAGATTATGTTGTTGATTATCATCAAAATGATGAATTGGCTAAGTTAACTGACTTTGATTTAATCCTAGATACTTTAGGAGGTAAGCAACAAGAAGATGCATTTGCATGGCTTAAAAAGGGTGGTCGTCAAATCTCAATTGCTGGTCAAGCTCCTGCAAGTCAGGAACTAGCGACAAAGAATGAACAGTCTTTTGAATCGATTTGGTTACGACCTGATGGCAAGCAACTTCAAGAGATTAGCGATTTAATGGGAGCTGGCAAGGTAACTTCAGTTATTGGAACAGTATTACCATTTTCACTTGAAAATATAGTTGCAGCACATAAGCTAAGTGAAACAAAGCACGCAGAAGGTAAAATTGTAATAACTTTTGCTTAATTAAAAATAAGAGTGAAATAAAAGGCAGTTAGCTAGAGAGTCTTAGCGTTGTAGCCCGGATAATGGAGGGAAGCGCAACTAGCTGCTTTTTGGCACCGAATATGTGAAGATAAAACGAGAGTCTGGACAAAATGATATGCTCCCCCCTATATAAGTCACTTTATATATATAGGGGAGCATATCAAAAAGTTCCAGACTCTCGTTTAGTTTGAACCTAGATAAGTGATTGCAGGAAACTAACAATCACTATAATAATGAGTATTATAAAAATTAACAGACCGATTGGATTTTGCGGATTGATAGACCAACCAAGTCCAGCAGCTTTTGGAACAAAAAGGGGCACTTTTTCACCCTTTTTCTTAGGATAGGCAATCCAATAACGGTATAGTGAAAGAAAGAGAATTAATAACACAATAACCATGGTTATTAGCAGCATAAAATGAGTGTTGATTTTGTTAAGAAGTGAAAAGCATAATAATCCGCCAATTAATATAATTAAGATAATATCTAAGAAACGTAATTTTTTTTGCATACGGACAGTATTAGTATCTTTCGTAATTTTTTTCATAATAATTTCATCATCCTTTAACAGTTGATCTAGAGATAAATGATATAGTTTGCATAAATTAATCAGGGTTAAAAAATCTGGATAGTTTTTTCCGTTTTCCCAGTTTGATAATGCTTGTCGGGTAACATGAAGTTTTTTGGAAACATCTTCTTGGGTTAAATGTAATTCTTTTCTTTTTTCTTTCAAGATGTGACTTAATTGCATTTTTAGTTCTCCTTATATTCTTAAAGTAAGACGTTATTAGAAAAAAGTAACGCAAGTATTTCTTGCAAATGCAGTAATTTAGGGTAAATAAGATCTTTTTGATTGCATGATACCGTATTGAAGCAAGAGGCGCAATCTATTTTCGCAAAACTAATTGAGAATCAATATCTTATTTAGATAGAGTTATGCTATATTAATGGTAGTTAGGGAGGACAACTCAATGAGTAAAATATTTTTAATTGAAGATGATCAAGCAATTATTAGTGCTATTCGTCTTGGACTAGCTAAATGGAAATATGAGTCACAAGCGGTTACAGATTGGGAACAAGTTTTATTACAGTTTGAAACTTATCAGCCTGATTTGGTTATAATGGATATAACACTACCCGTTTTTGATGGCTTTTATTGGACAACGAAAATTAGAGAAGCCTCGACAGTTCCAATTATCTTTTTGTCAGCAGCAGATTTAGATCCTAATGCGATTCGTGCTATTGCTGTAGGTGCTGATGATTATGTAACTAAACCATTTTCAATAAATGTCTTAATATCTAAAATTCAAGCAGTATTGCGTCGAGTGCAACCTGATTTGAAAAATTTGGACTTGTTAAAATTCGATGATTATCAACTGAACATTTTGACAAACGAAGTATACTTCAAGCAACAAGTAGTTAAGTTGACACCGAATGAGGCATTAATTTTAAAACTACTAATTCTAAATATTGGAAAGCTAGTTTCTAAAACACAAATTATCCAAAGTTTATGGCAAGGTGGCAGTTTTATTGACGAAGGTATTTTGAATGTTAACCTAAGTCGCTTACGAAAAAAAATAAAACCATTACGTTTAGATCAGCGAATTGTAACAGAACGAAAAAGAGGGTATCGACTGCTTGAAAAAGATGAAGAAAATAATTAAGATCATTGGAAAATTGCTCCTAGACCAAATACCATTAATATTAGGATATACTTGTTTGTTGCTATTATTAGGAGTGTTATGTCACTTGTATTCAGTATCGCTAGAAGTGACATTTGATTTGTTACGGTTTACGTGGATTCCTATTTTATTGGTAGTAATCAGAAATACCTATCGAACTTATAAAGAAAAGCAGGAGTTATTAGTAGCACGAAAACAACATTTGCTGCCTGTTAATGCACCATCAAAACAAGTTGCATATACATACTGGCAAGAATTGCAAAAGATACAAGAAGAAGAAATAATATTGATGCGGACTAAACAACTAGCAGCAGATAAAAGGCAAGATTATTTATTATTGTGGAGTCATGAATTGAAATTGCCTTTGACGGCGCTCAGACTTCAAGCAGAAAATAACACCAAAGTAGATAGTGTTCTTATTTTACAAGAGTTACAGTTAATGCAAAATCAATTAGAGATGCTTTTGGGCTATGAACGTTTAGATAACTTTGAACATGATTTGGATTTTGTTTGGACAGCCTTAGATAAGGTATTAATGCCCATTATTAAGGAATATTCGCTGTTTTTTATTGAAAAGCAGCTAACACCTAAAATAGATGTTTCACGTGTTACGGTATTAACGGATCAAAAGTGGTTGACTTTTATTTTGAAGCAACTAATTTTTAATGCGATAAAATATGCTAACCCGCATACTGATTTAACCATTACTTGGCAACAAAACAAACTAATTATTCAAGATTATGGCATAGGTATTTCAGCAGCTGAATTACCACGGGTTTTTGAACCCGGTTTTACGGGGAGCAATGGCCGTCAAAAACAAGCAGCAACCGGAATGGGGTTATATTTAGCGCAGCAAGTTTCGCAAAAGCTAGAACTTAAATTAATGCTGCTTTCTAAACAAGGTGAGACAACAAAGGCATCGATTGAATTTCGAGAAGAGCAAATTAGGTAAAATAACAAATTGTAAGGTTATCGACTTGACTGTAACTAGATAGTAAAGTGGGTAGCCTTTTATAATAGGGTTATAGACTTAGAAAAGAGGGAGATATATGCCAATCTTAACTTTAGAACATATAAAAAGAACATTTACAGAGGGACAGAATAAAGTAGAAGCGCTAAAAGATATTTCGTTAAAAATTGATGCAGGTGATTACGTAGCGATTATGGGAGAATCAGGTGCGGGGAAAACAACGTTATTAAATATTATGGCAACTTTAGACCAACCCAGTGGAGGGGAGATTAAGCTAAAGGAACAAGATTTAAGCAAGCTTAATGAAAAGAATGCAGCTAAGTTTCGACGTGAAAACTTAGGCTTTGTTTTTCAAAATTTTAACTTGCTAGATACATTTAACAATAGGGATAATATTTTTTTGCCGTTAGTATTGGCTAAAGCAAAGTATGAAGATATGGAACAACGACTTGACCCATTAGCTAAACAACTGGAAATAGAACAGATACTTGACCGTTTTCCGTATGAGATATCAGGGGGACAAAGACAGCGGATAGCTGCAGCGCGGGCGTTAATTACACAACCGGAATTATTATTAGCCGATGAACCAACAGGGGCGCTAGATTCTAAAAATGCAGCTGCATTACTTGATTTATTTGATCAGGTTAATTATGAAGGACAGACTATTTTAATGGTTACACATAGTGCAGTAACTGCAAGTTATTCAAAACGAACACTTTTTATAAAAGACGGTCGGATATATCATGAACTTTTTAGAGGGGAGCAAAGTAAAGCCGCTTATTTTGAAAAGATAACGAATAGTTTAACGGCTTTAGCTAGTAAGGGGGCAAAAAGATGATACATCTCAAACTAGCTTGGCATAGTTTAAACCATCATAAACAACAGTATGGTTTGTTTTTACTAGCAAGTTCATTAATGGTTGCGATAAACTATGTATTCTGGAATCTAACGTTTAACCATAGTATAAAAGCAAGCAACTATGGAACAGCAATTATAAGTGTCTTAGGAATTGGACAGGTATTTGTGTTATTAATTGCTGTTTTCTTCATGTTTTATGTCAATAGCTTTTTGATGCGGCAACGAGATCAAGAGCTGGGCTTGTATAACATGTTAGGGATGACAAGAGGGGATTTACGCATCATTCTAGCTTGCGAAAATGTGTTATTACTATTAGGAAGTATAGTAATTGGTTTAATTAGTGGATTAACATTTGTTAAGTTAGCATTTTTGTTTTTGGGGAAGCTACTGAATAGTAAAAACTTAAAAGAACAATTCTTATTAACACCGTTAGTTTCTGTTTGTTTAATTTTTATTGCTATTTTTGCAGTATTGCTAATATATAATTTTTTAAGATTAAGAAGAATTAAGCCAATTATGTTGTGGAAACAGTCGACAAAAGCAGAAAAGGAACCTAAAACACGCTTCTTAATGGGAATTATCGGGATTATTCTACTTGCTGGAGGATATTATATTGCACTAACAACTAAGGCTAACATGGCGGGCATTTCTCGATTTATGCTTGCTGTTATGTTAGTTGTTTTCGGGATATACCTTGTATTTACAGCAGGCAGTATCATGCTATTGAAATTTCTAAAAAATCGGCGCAATTTTTATTATCAGCCGAATCATTTTATCTCTATTTCAGGAATGCTTTATCGAATGAAGCAAAACGCGGTGGGGTTAGCATCAATCTGTCTTTTATGTACAACAATTCTAGTAACAATGACGGCTAGTGTTAGTTTAGTTGTTGGCCAAAAGAACTTAATTAAACAATGGAATCCTTTTGATATAATGTTAGTTACCAAAAAAGCAGTTGATAATAATATGGTTTTAAAATACGCTAAACCTAATCATGTTAACATCGATAAAAGTAGTGCTATAAAAGTTACTTCGCCATCATATGGAGAAATTCAGAAAAATGAATTACGTATCCAAAGTGAAATGAACAACAAGACATCAAAAGAAATATCGGTTTTGACAGTTAGAAGTTATAATCGATTGACAAAACAGAAGATAAAACTAAAAAACAACCAATTATTGGTGTATGTCCCGGGTGATAAATTAACTGTAAAAACTTTACACGTTAATAAAAGAGTATATGACGTTAAGAGTATAACTAATTTTAAACTAGGCGCAAATATTGATCATACAATATTTCAACCGGTTTACTTAGTTGCAGCTAATGAAGAAGTTGTTCGAAATATTAGTCAACAGCCATGGATTTATATAAACGGAATAAACATTAGCGGAAAAACAAAAAATCAGAAAAACTTTGCGACACAATTACAAAAAAAGATGAAGTTAGACAATGGGAGTTTTTCATTTAAAGCAGAGATTAATCAGTTGCTCAGTTCCTTTACAGGCAGTCTACTTTTTATGGGTTGCTTAATCAGCCTTTTAATGGGAATGACGACGGCCTTAGTAATCTACTATAAACAGGTGGCAGAAGGAGTTGCTGATAGTGAACGCTTCATAACGATGCAAGAAGTGGGATTAAGTCAAAGAGAAACTAAAAAAGCAATTTGGAGTCAAGTATTGCTTGTCTTTATGTTACCAATAGTTGCTGCAGTGATTAACCTATGTTTTGCATTTCCAGCAATTCGCAGTATACTACAGATTTTTTCAATGTATAATTTGAAAGTACTACTGCAAGTGAGTGTCCTAACTGTGATAATATTAATTGCCTTTTATTTACTGATATTTAAATTAACAACTAAAGTTTATCAAAAAATTGTAACACGCTAGATTAAAAAGCAGATAATAAAGAAAAAATAGGCGAGCTTGGGTTATTGAAGTGATCCCTCTGAGTTGAAGTAAAATTCAGGGGTCACCTCATATCTACAAGCCGCTATTTTTGTTTGATAATATATAATTTTGAAATATAAAAAGATGGCTAAAACATTGTCTATCGAACCTCTCCCACAAGGCTAACTTTTTGAAATTATGGTAGACGCTTGGTTTTAATAAAACAATAATGTAAAAAGCAATTGAAATTAAGTGTATAAGGTGAAGGGGTTTAAAAGTGAGAGGTTATTTTTAAATATAGTATAATAATAGTTGAGAAAACAGGAGCTAAAAGAAAAAAGAGAATAACTGGGGCAGGTAAATTATGGAAATTATCGTAAACTTTTTAAAGTTATTATTAATAGTACTAGTAGTGGGGATTGTTTCTTTGATAATTACAATTAATGTAACACCACGACTAACGGTTGCTTTGTTACGCCATAGTTTTGATAAAGAAGCAATTAAACCTAAGGAATATAAGACATATGCTCAGCAAGTAGATATAACAAAAAATATTAAGTATAGTTCAAAGTATAAAAACAGTAAATTGGATATCTATTCACGTAAAGAGAATAAAAATAAACCGACCATTATTTGGGTACATGGAGGAGCTTTTGTTGCGGGGGACAAGGCGGATGTACAGTATTGGGCAATGAAGATGGCTTATGATGGATACAATGTTGTATCCATCAATTATTCTTTGGCACCAGACAATTATTATCCAGCTCAGATTAAGCAAACCGGTGATGCGATAAGATATATAGTTGCTAATTATAGTAGTAAATTAAATGTCAAAAGAATTGTCATAGGCGGTGACTCTGCTGGGGCGCATATTGCATCACAAGTAATTGCGGCACAATATAATAGTGAGTTAGCCCGAAAAATAAACTATCAGCCTATTAATAAGACTAAGATAGTGGGCGGACTGCTTTATTGTGGGGCATATGATGTTAAACCGTTAGCTAATTTGAAAGATAAGAATTTTATGACTAAATTATTTGTTAATCAACTTGGTTGGGCATATTTAGGCAAAAAAAAGTGGCAAAAAGCAAAGATGATTGAATATGCTTCAACCGTTGACTATGTTAATGCCAAATTTCCACCTATTTTCATAACAGATGGGAACTCAGGTTCATTTGAAACGCAAGGAATAGCATTATATAAAAAGTTGCAAGAAAAACAGGTTACTGTGAAAAAGCTTTTTTTTGATAAAACACAAAAAGTAGGTCATGAATACCAGTTTGATTTAGATACTAAACCCGCTAAGAAATGTTTTAAAGAAACACTCTCTTTTTTAAACGATTTATAAAGAGCTAGGCAGGTACTTATATTAAGTAATAATAATTGAGGTGAAGGCAGTGAAGAAAAAAGTGTTATATCATACAGAAATTGAAAATACAGCTGGAATTGCTGGAAAGATTCAGGCACTTACAGGTGGTGAATTCAAACAATTAACCAGTAGTCCATTAACGGATAATCCTGGAACTAATCCAGAACAATTATTAGGTGGTGCACTTGTAACATGTCTAAACGCCACTATTGAAGCTGAAGAAAAAAGACGGGGCTTACAACATCAAAGCATAGTTAGGGCCAGCGTTGATATGGGAAGAGATATTAAAGGATTTCAATTTTGGATTCAGGCGCAAGTTAAGATTCCACACGTTTCGGTAAAAGAAGCGCAAGAAATTTTAGCTATTTGTGAACAACGCTGTCCAGTTGCTAAACTTTTAGCAGCAAGTCCAAATGTAGAGGTTAAACTAGTTGATAAGTTTGATTTTAAGGAGGAAGCAAAGTGAAATATCTAGTTACAGATAGTCGTGATATTCGATATAACTTAGCACTTGAAACCTATTTAATGGAGCATGCGAATTTAGAAGAACCAATTCTTTATTTCTATATCAATTCTCCATGTATTATTCTGGGTCGGAATCAAAATATTTATGAAGAGATCAATAGAGATTATGTTCAAAAACATCAAATTATTGTTACACGGCGAACATCAGGTGGTGGGGCTGTATTTGATGATTTGGGTAATGTTAGTTTTAGCTTTATTACTAAGGATGATGGTCAATCTAATGGAAACTTCTTGAAATTTACGCAACCAGTCATCGAAGCACTTCATGAGATGGGAGCTCAAGCGGCTGAACTTGTCGGGCGCAATGATCTGCAAATTGATGGCAAGAAGTTTTCCGGAAATGCAATGCGACTAGAACATGGACGGATGTTTTCGCATGGGACTTTAATGTATGATGTTGATCTTGACGTAATTGAACATGCTTTAAATGTTCCTAAAGATAAGATTGAAGCTAAAGGAATTAAATCAGTGCACAGTCGTGTGACAAATTTAAAGCCATATTTTAAAGAAGAATATCAAAAATTAACGATTGAACAATTTAGAGATACTTTAGCTAAAAAAATTCTTGGAGTTGCTGATTTGAAGGATGCGCATCCGTATATTTTAGATGAAGAAGTAAAACAGGAAGTTGAAAAACTTAATGCCAAGATTTTTAGTAACTGGGATTGGGTTTATGGAAAATCACCTAAAGCTGCTATTCAAAAACGGAAGCATTTCACTCAAGGGACAGTTGATTTCCGCTTACAAGTTAATCACGGAAAAATTAGTTACTGTAAAGTTTATGGCGATTTTTTAGGGCAAGCCGATATTAGTGCATTTGAACAGTTACTTTTAGGAGTTCGCTATGATCGAGCTGAGATAGTTCAGACGTTAAAAGAGGTTGATGTACAACCATACTTTGGAAAACTAGATAAACAAGAAATCATTGATTTAATAGTCACCCAAGGATGATTTGTGGCTAATATCAGTTTTTTAGGTAGCAATTTGTAAAAAAATCTAGGAATAAGCTGTCAGTTCAAATACTATTAAAAAGTTAGCGAGTAGTTTATAATGTTTGTGTGAGATTGATTGTTAATCGAGCTATTGTTGATTTTAAGGAGGAACATTAGATGACAGAAAAAAGCGCTAATAAAACAAAATTACAAATTCCTAAGTTGGGGCTAGGAACAAATAAAGTTGGTGGTCATAACTTATTTAAGAATTTAGAAGATAGCAACGGTTATGCGGTTATTCGTCAAGCTTTAGATAGTGGCATACAGTTACTTGATACCGCTTTTATATATGGCAAAGGTCGTTCAGAAGAAATTATTGGTGACGTTCTGCAAGATTATGACCGCTCTAAAGTTATTATTGCGACAAAAGCAGCCCAGGATCCAAGCCAAGACTTCGCACCTAATAATAAGCCGGAATTTCTAAAAAAGGCGGTCGATGAAGCCTTAAAACGTTTAAAAACTGATTATATCGATATTTTTTATATTCATTTTCCTGACGAAACAACCGCTAAAGATGAAGCTGTTGCTGCTTTAAATGAGCTAAAACAAGCCGGAAAAATTAAGTATATTGGTGTTTCTAACTTTTCTCTTGAACAAATAAAAGAAGCAAACCGTAACGGACAAGTGGATATTGTAGAAGATCATTATAGCTTGGTTCATCGGGATGCAGAAAAAGAAATGTTACCTTATCTACAAGAACAAAATATTGCCTTTGTACCATACTTCCCACTGGCTTCGGGACTATTGACAGGTAAATATACATTGGCAGATCATGCTAAATTTGATAACTTCACTACTAGCGAGTATGAAACGATAATTAAAGCACTAGATGAAGTTAAAATAATTGGTGAAAAACATAATGCTACTGTCGCACAAGCAATTCTAGCATGGTATATGGCTAATCCAATGATGAGTACAGTAATTCCAGGAGCAAGAGTACCAGAGCAAGTAACAATGAATGTTGCTGCGTTAAATGTAACTCTAACAGCTGAAGAATATAAAACGATTGATAATTTATTTGCTGATTTTAGCAAATAATGTTAAGAATGGATGTTAATCTCAAAGAAGGCTAAGACATGAGCAAATATGATTTTTTAAAGCCATTTACATTTAAAAACAAGCCAATTACATTAAAAAATCGTGTGGTAATCCCTCCAATAACTGAAAGAATGGCGTTTGAAGATGGGACAGTTACTAATGATGAAATTGCCTACTATGCGCAACGTGCTGGTGGAGCAGGGATGTTTATTACAGGAACGGCAAATGTAAATGCACTTGGTAAGGGTTTTGAAGGTGAATTAAGCATTGCGGATGATAAATTCATTCCACAGTTAAGCAAGTTAGCTGCAGCTATGAAGAATAACCATACAAAAGCCATTCTTCAAATTTTTAGTGCAGGGCGAATGACGAACAGTAAAATATTACGTGGTCAGCAACCCATAAGCGCTAGTGCAGTTGCCGCTCCAAGAGAAGGCTACGAAGTTCCGCGGGCTTTGACGAGTGAAGAAGTTTTACAAACAATTGAAGATTTTGGTGAAGCAACGCGGCGAGCAATTGCAGCTGGCTTTGATGGAGTAGAGGTTCATGGAGCTAATACTTACTTAATACAGCAGTTCTTTTCACCGCATTCAAATCGTCGGACCGATGCTTGGGGTGGTTCTTTAGAAAAGAGAATGAAGTTTCCGCTAGCTATTGTCAAAAAAATTACAGAAACGATTGAGCAATATAGTAATAAACCGTTTATCTTAGGATATCGAATTTCACCCGAAGAGTTAGAAGAACCGGGAATTACATTGACTGATACCTTGGCCTTAATACGAAAGCTCAAGGAAACGAAGATTGATTATTTACATGTTTCGCAAAGTGATGTTTGGCAAACTTCTAAACGAGATACGTCAAACGACGCTATAATCAATGAGATTATTAAAAAAGAAGTCAATGGAGCATTTCCAATTATTGTCGTGGGCGGTTTAAAGACACCGGATGAGGTGCAAAAAGCGGCAGCTAGCTTTGATCTAGTCGCATTAGGCCACGAGATAATTTGGGAACCTAAATGGGTGCAAAAAGTTGAAAATGGTGATGAAAATGCAATCCGATATGCAATTTCACCTGCTGATTTAGCTGATTTAGGAATTGCACCTTCATTTTTAGGCATTATTGCAATGACTGTTGGTGGCGTAGAGAACATCCCATTTACACGAAAGTATTGCTAATATAAAAAAGCACCAACCTCTAAGCGTTAGGATAATGTAGTAAGCGCAAGAGCTGGATTTTAATCTAACTTTTGAAGAGCTGTATAGAAAACTAGCGCTTGGTGAAGTGCCCCATAATTGTTAGACATAGAAACTAACAATTATGGGGTGTTTTTATGACCAAATATTCAACTGATTTTAAAATTATGTTTTTCAAGACAGTCTCTACTTTTCAATTGCGATAGTCCATGCAGTATAAGCAACTGCTACAATTAGCAAGGATGACATTAGAATGGATATTATGGAACGTTTATTGATGACTTCCAATATTTCAATACCTAAACCATCTAGTAAAACTAAAAAAATGAGTAGTAATCGAATAATTAGAATGAAGAGTAAACCAAGCGAATAAAAGCCAGACATAATGCTTTGATTTGTCAGAATGTGATTCCACTTTCCTTTGTCGTCTTTCGATTGTTGAGCTGCTTTCAATATTTCATTCTTATTCATTATAAATAACCTATTTTATCGAGAATGGTTATAATACGAGTTATTTATTTCTTTGTGCAAAATAAATCAGAAAAATTGCACCACCAATCCCGCTGATCAATCCACCGATTAAATAGTAATCTGTTAATGAAGCTACTAGATTTCCAACAACAAATAATGCCCCACTTAAAAATAAACTTTTTGTGCTTATTGAGACTCTTTTAGTAGTTCTAACATCAATTTTTCTTTGAAATGTACCCTATTGTAACTATCTAGAAAGTGCAGTATTATTAGTTACATATAAGTGACCCGGAGGTATACTGAAAAATGACTAAAATTGGTTATGCTCGTGTTAGTACCCGAGATCAAAATCTAGCACGCCAACTTGAACAATTAAAAAGTGCCGGAGTGACCAAAATCTTCCAGGAAAAAATTTCTGGTAAAGACGCTGATCGTCCCCAGCTGCAAAAAATGCTGAACTATTTGCGTGATGATGATGAAGTAATTGTTGTTAGCCTGGATCGTTTAGGTCGCAACTCTAAAGACCTGACCGATATTATTGAAGCAATTCGCCAACAAGGTGCTACGCTAAATGTCCTTAATTTACCAAGTTTTGCCAGCATTGATGATCCTAATTTGCGCAACCTGATTACCAACATCATTGTCGAGCTTTATAAATATATTGCCCAAGAAGAACGAGAAACAATTCGTGAACGCCAACGCCAAGGGATTGAGATTGCTAAAAAACAAGGTAAATATAAAGGTAAGGTCCGCGAATATGGTCCAGATTCTCCTAACAGACAAAAATGTTATATTTACAAAGAAGCTTGTAAGTTATTGGATCAAAAAAAAGCTGGCAATGCTGATCTCACGAAGAGACAGATTGCCAGAATGTTGGGGATTGCCCCCGTTACTTTGTATCGCATTGAAAAATATTATGCAGAGGAGTAAAGGTTATTTCTATAGTTAGTTTTCTTTGATATACTGAATAAATAAAATAGGAGATGTTTTTATTGAATATTAATCAATTAGACCTATTGTTACTAACCATTTCCATTATTTGTACTATCATTTTTTTTATATTTTTATTTAAGCTTATTAACACGCAAAAGGCCTTAAAAAAGCAAATAGCTATTTTTAATCATTTTTTAAATACATACAAAGCAAATAATGATATTTCTGCTACAAAGGAATCTACAACAGTTTCATTAAAATTATATAAGTCAGCAAAAAAATTGTATAATCCAATGAAACTACTATTGCCAATAATTGTTGTGAACATGATTCCAGCAATTATGTTGCTTTTAACATTTCCTGTTCACGGTCTATTAATGGACATGCTACTCATTTTCTTTTTTAGTTGTATGCTTTGCTTGGCTATATATATCTTTTATTTAATAAAACACAAAGATTTTTTTAGTTTGGAAAAACGCTTTGTAAACAGTAGTTATCAAATAAAAAATGATGATTTTTTATTAATTCAGAAATTTGACTACACTATTTCTCCTCTAATTCAAAGAAAAGTATTTATTATTTTATATGCTTTTGAATTTCTAAATGTTTCTCTAATTTGTCTGATGTGGGTCTAAGCTATTTGCACTGCTAACCTGAGCTTTATGTTGTAACTATATTCAATTTCTCAAAACATTTTATCCTATCTCTACTATTTCAGTAAGATACTATCATTTTAACCAATACGGCAATTGATGAACTAACTTCTGCAGCTGTTGTACCGGCAGTCGATAGTGTAATATATAGTCCTCCTACTACAATAACTGAAATTAAAGTAGCTTTTGCGAATTGTACGGCCTCACCTGTAAGTTTATCATTATAATCATTTGCTGTAGAGCTGGGTACCCCTTCTGGGACAGTCGCAATTTTATGGAATATTTCATCAATAATGATTTCATACTCTAACTCAATCTCGTTGCCATTATCAAGAGTGTGATTGAAGGTTGATTTAATATGCAATTCTATGCCGGCATTGCCATCTTTGACTACCGGTACAAGCCAGACCTTACCATTATTAATCTCAGAAGATAACTCGGTTAATGCATCTGTGATATCAGCACTCTTTATTTCATCACTTAATGCAACTACACCTGCAATACTATCTGTAAAATCTGATTCAAATTTACCTTCTGATACATTATAGACAACACCCACACTGTTATCTGGATCAGAAACTGAAGCCTCGAATTTAACTTTCACGTACATATCTACCGCTAATCCCGATATTTTGTATTCTGTACTTGTTTTCTCAATTTTAATACCACTTAGAAATGAGAAAGCATTTTTTTGGCTTAAATCGCTAAGAATTGTATTAATCTTTTTTAGGTCAGCTGCATTTCCATAACCACTTTCGCCGCCAACACCAAAACTGTTGGTGGCTGTTTCTCTAGCACTAGTTGTCGCAACTTTATCAATCGCAAAATCACCAATTAAAATTTCCGCAAATTGATCAAAAGCCCAGTCATCAGGCATTGAAAAGCCAAGATTTCCTGAATAGCCGGTTGACATATCCGATACGTAAGCTTTATCAGCTAAACCGGCTTTAATAATTGTTTGGGTTACATTTCTTGTTCCATAAATCCCAACACCATAACCATATGAAGTTACAGTATCATATAAAGCATTAAAGTAAACTACAGCTGTACTTGCAATATCTCCATCCTGAATATCAGCGTCAACTGCAAAGTAGATGACTACATCTTCTTCAAAGCCTAGGTCTTGTGCTGCATATACGGCTTTTGTTGCGTCTGTTGTCCCTTGTGCTGCTGTAAAGTAGCTTTCACTATCCGAAGCTCCATCTTGATAGATTGGGAAAATCTTTAAGCCACCATCTGTGATTGCGGTAATTTCATCAGTGGTTAGATTTTTTGCTCGTTTACTAGTTCCAGAACCTACAGTTCCTGTTAAATAACGACCAACAATTTCATAGCCGGCATTTTTAAGTACTTCTACTCGGGCGTTAATTGATAAGAAGTGTCGCAAGCAATTGCGGATCGATCAGGGTTACCGGCTGATGTTAACAAGCTCATAAAAATATCAACACCGGCACTGGTTCCATCAGTAGTTGTTAATGCTTGATCTGATTCAAATTTCTTTACTGCGGTTACAACTGCTGAATCATAATTACCATCAAAATCTCCTGTATAGGCTTTGTTATTTACATATAATCCCCACTGTAGAATACGGACAAAATTATTTGTTTCTCCTTGTTTAACCGTTGGCGTATCTGCTTTTGTTGTTGGGCCATATGCACCTGTTGCAGTACTTGTACTCAACTTTTCTTCTGCTTGTAATGCATAAATTAAAGCTGAATTAGTATCTCGCTGATATATTCCATCACAGGGCAAGATACCTGTATACGCTAAATAATCATGATTCAATTGTTGTTGCATTTTACGAATCTTAGCATCGCCACCTTGAGCTGTTAATAAGTCAAAAGAACTCATATTTAACAAGGCCGCCATAAAATTACCATCAACGGCACTACTTGTATCTGCAAGTCCAGCCTTTGTTTTCATTGTAGTCACTGCAGAAGCCGTATCAGTTGAAAACTTACCATCAAATTCTCCTGGTGTGATTCCCTTACACCAAAATCCACCTTGAATAATATAAGCAATATTTCCTGTATAACCAACTACAATCGTACTTGCAATATTATTGAACAGTTGTTTACTTGTTGGTCCAAAATTATTGACCAGACCTGTAATACCAAGTTCATGCTGTAATGCCCTTGTTAAACCATAAACAGTTGACCAACCAGTCTTTCCATCTTCGGTAATACTACCAAAACCACTGACACCTCCATATGTTTTGTTTAACCATTGTTGTGTTTCTAATACCATTTGATCCATTTGAAAAACTTCCTTTCATTTAAGATTGGTATTAGCATAAACCCTAAATTTCGTTTAATCAAACATATGTTCTAAAATATTTTAAAAAAATTATTTATTCTTTGATTTAGTTGTGTTTTGCTGCTTTAAAAGTTCAATTTCTTTGGTCAGTAACTCTATGGTTTGGTTAGCTTCTTCTATGGTTTTTTCTAGTTGTGGTGTTTGTAGCTGACTTCCAGTTGTTACTAGAATATGATTGTTCAATATGTTACCAATTAAAATAATTAAAGAACCTATAGCGCTAATTATCACTGAAATATCCGCTGTTGAAATAGTAATATGCCAAATCCATTTAGCGATTAACAAAAGTACTATACAACTAAAAGCACTTAGAGAAACCCAAAAATTTACTTGATGAGAGTTTGTTCTCCAAAGGGTACTAATTTTCAAAAGGATTTTCTTTAGCATGAATCTTCACCTCCTTGAGTTTCATTTAATTTGTATGCTCTAATGGTGTCGACATAACGCGTTCTAGCTGCATAAGTTGGAGACGCCTTAAAGCGTAATGTGTTAACAGATGTATGATAGCGACTTGCTAATTCATTTAATGTTCCGATATCAACAAACTCATCACCCCGATAGAGTGCATAATAAGCGACTTTATTACTCATTTATATCACCGGCTTCTATAAATAGTTATTCTTGTTCTTTATTGTGAACAAGGCAAGTTTATATCTTGTGTTCTTTATTGTCAACAAAAAATAAGCATTGTTCTATAAAAAGAACAATGCTATAATATATTAAATGATACTGCGAAGGAGGAACTTACTTGAAAAGCAACGAAGAAGTAATTGATTCTATTATTAGAATAAGTAAAACACAACATCTTTCAATTAGTGAATTAGCACGACGAACTGAGATGGCTAAGTCAGCTATATCAAAATACTTCAATAAAACTCGTGCCTTTCCACTAAACCGCTTAGAACAATTCGCAAAAGCACTTGGTGTTACACCAGAAGAGTTATTAGGTGTTCCTAATAACCTTCATTTTGTTAATGAAACCGTTAAGATTCCTGTTTTAGGTACAATTGCGTGCGGAGACCCAATTACAGCTAGTGAAAATATAGATGGATATATTGAAGAGTCTAGAGATACTTTACCAGCAGGTAATCTTTTTTATTTACGAGCTAAAGGAAATTCAATGTCTCCAACTATTCCTAATGGCGCTAGTGTCTTAATTAGGCAACAACCCGATGTTGAAGATGGAGAAATTGCAGCAGTTTTATTAACTAATGAGGATGAAGCTACTTTAAAGCGAATTAAGCGTTCAAAGAATATAGTTCTACTGTTGCCGGATAATCCTGAATATGAACCTATAATTTCAACCAAGGAAAATCCAATTCGAATTTTAGGAAAAGCTTTACGCTATGTCTCTCAGCTTTAAATAAATACCTATGTGATAAGATATAACTGAATATTTATAATCTTTGCTAGACTATCGTTTAGTTTTTATTTTATTGTAAAATGGATTATCATTTTTTACAGCTTATATGATGAGCTTAAGAAAAGCAATTGTATAAAGAAAAAGCATAAGCATAGTATCATGGAATGCAACAAAAAAGTTAGATATTTGAATAAATTTTAGCATGTTAAGGTCTGTTTGCGGTATTCAACCGGAGATCGGCTTTTTTTACTATGTTTAGGTGAACTTTAAATTTAATTGAATATGGTAATTTTGAAATGAAATAGCTTAACAAATTGGAGCAATGTAAAGATAATATGCATTGTATAGTGTTGTATAGAAGATTCTATTTGCTAACTCAGGGTTAATCGTTGTATTTTTACTGGGAGTAATTTAATAAGAAAGCGCTTATTTATTTTTGTGATATGCTTATTAAGATAATTTAAATCATTTTTTTAAACGGTATTATAATATAAGGGGAGTAGGGTAGTCTACAAAGTATTTATAAGTAACTTAAATAAAAATAAGACATTAGGTGAAAGGTAGTTAATAAAAAATGGATTTACTAATACGCAACTTGAGTATGGAATATGGAAAAACGGCTATTTTTTCAAATTTGAATGCGGACTTACAATCTGGAAATTTGATTGGGTTGCTTGGACCAAATGGAGCTGGTAAAACAACTTTAATAAGAATTTTAACAACTCTTTTAAAACCAACGCATGGAAAAGTTATGGTTGATGGTAAAGATATTATTTCCAAGCCGCAAGTAATGCGAAGTATCTTAGGCTATTTGCCACAACAAGTTCCTTATTTTCCCAACTTAACAGCAAGAGAATATTTAAATTATATTGCTGATATGAAAGGCATGAATATAAAAGAAACAAAGCATCAGGTTGAAACATTGCTAGAAAAATTACATTTGGCCAATACAGGAAGTAAATACGTAAAGAATTTTTCTGGGGGAATGCGCCAACGTGTGGGAATCGCTGCTATGTTATTAAATGATCCTAAAATCATCATTGCAGATGAGCCTTCAACAGGATTGGATCCTGAGGAAAGAGCAATTTTAAGAAATATTTTAAGTGAATTAGCAAGGGATCACTTAGTTTTGCTGTCTACACATATTGTTTCCGATGTAGAGGCTATCGCAAGTCAAGTGCTGTTAATTAAAGAGGGTAATTTTTTATATCAGGGAACTCCTGAAAACTTAGTAGAAAAAAGTACAGGTTATGTTTGGGAATACTCAATAGATAAAAATGCAAAGTCCTTTGAGGTACCTAATCAGTTTGAAAAGCCGACGATTTCTTTAACTCAAAAATCAGATGGTGTTCAGATTAGGGAAATAAGTGATAAACCGCAACAATTAAATGCCAAACAAGTTTCTCCTACTTTAGAAGAGGCATATTTAGGGGTTATAAAGGGAGTGATAACTTTATGAAAGGCAGTTTTCAAGCCACTTTGCGAGAACGAATGCGACATACGTCTTTTTTAGCTTTGTGCATTGGGTTAATTTTTTCAATTACATTTATGATTCCGCATGGATCTGGTGTTATGCGTGCAATAATTATCAATCCTGATACATATGAACAAGCAAACAATGCTAGCTGGTCAGCAATTAGTATTAGTTTTATAATGGGGTTTTTTCTTCCACTAATTGGTGCAGCCTTTTTGCGAAATAGTATTCAATTGGATAGAGATAATGGAACAATGGATTTATTTATAACAACTAAATTCTCACGTTTAAAGTATATACTTGGAAAATTTTTTAGTAATGTTTGTATTATGTTAATTTTTTTGGTATTGATTTTTATTTTCTCGGCAGTAGAAACTCTGCTTAAATATCATTTGGTAGGCTTTAATTTAATCCAATTCACCTTACCATTTCTTATTTTGTTACCAGGTTTAGTCTTTGTTTCTGCAATAACCCTATTTACAGAGGTTCTTCCGGGATTACGTGGCCGCATAGGGACTATTGTTTTAGTAATATTTTTAACGGTTTTGTACGCTTCAGAAACAAGCTATCAAACATCCACTAGTTATTTACAACGATTGTTTAATATTTCAGGAAGCAATTATTTAATTACTAATATAAAACAATCTATTGCACAAACCTCCAACCAGGGCTTAACTTTGTTAAAAATAATCGGGAGCACTTCAACTAACTATACAGGGAAAAAACAGCTTGTATTTTTACCTTTGCAGTTAACCACTGGAGATTTATTGAATATGCTTACTCTTATTCTATTAAGTTTCATGTTCGTTTTTTTAGCTAGCCTATTTTTAGAACATAGTCCAATTAAGAAAACCAGAATAAATTTAGCTAGAAGAAACACGGCCCTATTTGCTAGTGAAAAGCTATCAGTAATTTATACACCACTAAAGTTATTAATTAGAAGTGTTCCTAGTTATTGGATTTTGTTGATAATAGGGCTTTGGTTATGGAATTTTAGTGCTAGCGATTACAATTTTATTCATTTGACATTTCCTTTACTGTTCTTAGCAGCACTGCCTTTGTTTGCTGAATTAGGAACAGCGGAAGTAAAAGAAAATGTTTATCAGTGGCTAGGTTCTGTTTCTAAGGCTCAAAAGAAACATTCTTTTAAGGAAAGCATTACAGGTATTTTATTATCTCTTTTCTTAATAGTTCCTTCTATAAATAAGGTATCTGTTAGCGTACTAATTGCATTAATTTTTTGGGCAATTCAATTACCGTTGTTTGCGCAAATAATCGGACGCTTTGCAAACAGTAAACAACTTTTTCAGGTAATATTGATTGTTTTTTTCTATCTTTATTTAAATGGCGCACCATTACTTCCATTTAATGAAAGTAACGTAGCTATGTTAGGTATAATTTATTTGGTAATTGCTATAGTATGTCTAATAGCACTACGGTTTAATTTGCAGAATATAAATAACGCTCTAAATAAGCAATAATGTTCTGAATAACGTTAAAAAAGTTCTCTCAATAGAGCGACCTCCAAAGGTTAGATTTCTGGTCTAACTTTTTGGAGGTCGCTTTGTAATTATTTTATTGAGGGAGACTTTTTATCTAAGTGTTCAGATTAAGTATAGCGAATAGTTGTTACCAGTTTTTTCAACTAGAGTGGACCATCAGGAAGTCTATATTTTAAGCATGTTTAGCAAAACATAGCTAGACTAAAGATAGCAGATTTTCTATTTTCCCGTAACGCCGCTTTTTCGTGGAGTAATTTTCTTAATTCCAATGCCAGTAAAACCACTGAGTAAAGAGAATACAGGAGATAATAAGCTAAAGAAAACAAATGGTAAGTAGCTAAATGTGGCTACTCCAAATGTTCCAGCAACAAAACTTCCGGCAACTCCCCATGGAATTAAATAGTTAATGACAGTCCCGCTGTCTTCTAGAACACGCCCTAAGACGACAGGAGCTAAACCAGCTTTTTCGTAGACCTTTTTAAATGCATTACCTGGTAAAATTACTGATAGAAATTGTTCACCAATAAAGATATTAACACCAATGCCAGATAACATAGTCGCTAAAATAAGTGAGGGCGTCTTAGTCAATTTTTTAGCTGCTCGGTTCATAACGGTTGAAATTAGCTGCGTTTTTATTAATAAACCACCTAAGGATAAAGTTAAAATTATTAATGCTACAGTGGGCATCATGCTTTCAATTCCACCACGGGACAAAAGTAAATCAATCTGCTTATTTCCCGTATGTGCTGTGACACCAGACTCGACTATTTGCCCAATGTAACTAATCTTAGTATTGGGGTTCTGTAAAAAAATCATCAAGATTGCTAACCCAATATTTAACATGATAGTTATTATAGCGGGAAGATGCCTCCAAGCACATACAAACATTAGTAGTAGCGGGATAATTGATAAAAATGAAATATGGAAGTTTGCTTGCAGGATATTGGTGACTTTTGAAATTGAAGATAAACTTGAATTTTTATTGGTCATTCCCAAAAAAGCAAATAAGATAACTGAGACAACAAAGGCGGGGACAGTTGACCACATCAGATTTTTAATGTGATCAAATAAATCAGCATCAACAACGGCAGCTGTTAAATTGGTTGATTCAGAAAGAGGCGAGGTTTTATCACCAAAAACAGAACCTGAAACAATTGCACCAACTAATAATGCAGGATTTAAGCCTAACGTTGAGCCGATTCCAAATAACGCTACCCCAACGGTCGACATAACCGTAAAGGCACTCCCGACAGCGCTCCCGACTATCGCACAAACTATAAAAGCTGAGGGAACGAACCATTTAACGCTAATAATTTTAAAACCCCATACCATAAGCGTGGGGATGATGCCTGCTTGAATCCATGTTGCAATCAACACACCGACAAGAATAAAAATGAAGATAGGAATAATGCCAGGGCTAAGGCCTTCAATAATACCTTCATGGATTTGGTTAAAGGGAACTTTTTTTATAATTGCATAAACAATAGTAATCCCAATTGCAAATAAAATGGCTGTATCTGCAGTTAATTTGGCCCAAATAATGCTTACTGCAATACTGCTGATAATTATTAGTAATACTAAACTAGCCTCACGTAGACTAGGTTGGTTGCTTTGTTCTTTTTTCATACATACACTTCCTCTAAGATTTTTTTAAAATAATAATAATTTGGATTAAATAGAAAACCAATCTGTTTTCCAATAACCAAGTTTGTACAATCAAATTTATTGGAAAATAAAAAACCCCCTTGGGGACTGTAGTCCTCAAGAGGGCGATATAAACCGCGGTTCCACCTCTAGTTCACAGCGGTTTTTCAGCCGTTGTCTTAACAAGTTTAAAACTCATAACATTAACGGGTTGTCACATCCGAATGAGCCTAATAAAGTTAACATCTACTCGTTTAGCACATCTGCTCCTAGTCGTAATTCAGTTCACGTTCATTTTCTCAGCAGCCAAATGATTTCTGTAAGGAACCTACTTAAACTATTCTAAGCATTTAAATATACGATTATTCATTAATATCAGCATAGCTTAATCAATTTTAGTTGTCAACTTGACGAACTAGCATAGTAAGCAACTGAATTTAAAATTAGTTATCTTTCGAATTATTTTTTCAAATACGGACTTAGCATACTTAATAAACCAATAGTTTGACTTGGAAATGCAAAGATAGCTTTATTCAATTTGCTTAAAGTTAGTTTCTGACTAATAATCATCGTTAAAAAGTTAATTAGTTCAGGGGCTTCATCGCCATATACACTGGCACCCACAAGATAGTTTTCTTGATCAAAAACAAGAGTAGCTTCAGCATCGGGTTCATTTTTTGTTTGAAATTTCAAGCGAGCACCAAATGGAATTGTAGCTAGGTGATATTTTTCTGGAGTTGCTGTTGCTTCTTGAGAAGTAATTCCAACTTGAGCAATACGAGGTAATGTAAAGACAACACTCGCAATTGCGGGATATTGAATTGCAGCAGTAGTTTGATTTGATAGTAATGCAGCTAGATAATTGGATTCAAAAGTAGCGGTTGGAGTTAGCTTGGGGATTTTTTTAGCGATAACATCGCCACTGGCATAGATATGAGCAACATTTGTTTGCAGATGATCATCGACAAGGATACCAGTTCTATCAAAGTTAACGCCTACTTTCTCTAGGTTTAGTTCTGCAATATTAGGGATACGGCCAGTTGCATCAACAATATAGTTTGTTTCAACGGCTAGTCCAGAAGCTGTTGTAACTAAAAAGCCAGAGTTAGTTTGAGAAACTGCTTTAACAGCTTCATTAAAGTGGATATCAATTCCTAGAACTTTCATTTTAGCTAGGGCTTTATCGACATACTTCTTTTCAAAGCCACGTAAAGCAGAATCTGCAAATTCAATGACGCTAACTTTAGTACCAGCAGCCTGAACTAACATCGCAAATTCTAGTGATACAATACCAGCTCCGATGAAAGTCATGTGTTCTGGTAATTCAGGTAAATCTAAAAATTCGCGGCTATCATGCAAGAATTCTTTTCCAGAAATTGGTAGACGGTTTGGCTTTTGACCAGTTCCAATAATTATATCAGTAGCGGTAATCTGTTTTTCATCAACAATGACAGTATGCTGATCAACAAATGAAGCAACACCTTTAACTACATCAACTCCGGCAGCTGCAAATTGTTGTTCTAACAGCTGATGAATAGGGTCAATGGTTTCGTGCTTGTAAGCCATTAATTCGGGCCAATTGATTTTTAGGTTGCCTGCTAATCCCTTTTTTTGGTAAGCGGCTGCTTGATGAATGACATCAGCAGCACCATCTAATAATATTTTGGCATTGCAGCCGTAATTAGTACATGTACCAGCAATTAAATCTTTTTCAATTAAGACCACTTTTTTGCCAGCTTGTGTAAGTGCAACAGCAGCATGCCAGTTTGCATGCCCACTTCCGATAAACATTACATCATAATCATAATTTGTCATAGTAATTCTCCTTTAAAAATAAGTTTAATTTAATTCATTAATAACAGTTAGCAAGCGTTGGTTAAGTTCATGTGATTGCTGGAGAATTGCTTCAAATTCAGCTGTTGAATTACCAATTAGCTTTTTTTGAAGTTTCTCAATTTTTTGTTGAAGATGTGCAAACTTTTCATTAGCAGATGGTGTCATTGCTAGAATAAAGCGTCTTTTATCCAGTTTAGATTGTTGTTTTAGCAACCACTTTTTTTGTAATAGCTTTTTAACAACAGGAGTTAGAGTGTTGTTTTCAAGATCCAAATTTTTACAAATGTCAGCAAGAGAACAATCAGCTTTTTGATGCACATTCAATAAAACCATGTACTGTAAATAAGTAAGTTCATCATCATGAAGAACAAAAGCGTAAAGTTGATGAAAATAGCGATTAGTTGTGTAAACAGATAGACATAATTCATCATAAAAATCTGCGGATGCGACCATGAAAGCACCTCCTTTTTTGTTATAGGTCGTATGCGATGTATTTTAAAGCAGAGAATTTAAAATGTCAATAGATCAGCTTATTAAAAGAAGGTTAATAAAAAAACTCACAAATAAATCTGAAATCCGACTTATTTGCGAGAGGTAGCGATATATTAAATTTAAGCAGTAGCAACTTTTTTATTTGATGCAGTATTTGTGGGAAGTTTAGTTGAGTTAAGCAAAAGAGAACTTAATACAACGGTGATAGAACTTAAGGCCATTGCAAGCCCTGCAATTTCAGGGCTTAAAGTTAATCCTAGTGTAGTAAATAAACCTGCGGCGATAGGAATTCCAATCACGTTGTAGATGAACGCCCAAAAAAGATTAAGCAAAATCCGGTCGTATGTCTTTTTAGCAAGAACCAAAGAAGTTACTACGTCCATCAAATCATTTTTAACAAGAACAATCCCACCAGATTCGATGGCAATATCAGTTCCTGATCCCATAGCAATTCCAACATTAGCGGTTGTAAGTGCAGGAGCATCGTTAATACCATCACCAACAAAAGCAACTGGATTTCTTTTTTGCAGTTTTTTAATGGTAGCAGCTTTATCGCCAGGTAAGACTTCGGCAATTACTTCATCAATTCCGACATCTTTAGCAATGGCTTGAGCAACTAGTTTATTATCACCGGTAAGCATGACGGTTTGCATACCAATTTTTTTAAGGGCTGAGATAGCTTGTTTTGAACTTGGTTTAGGAGCGTCTTGGATGCCAATTAAAGCGATAATCTGTTTAGCGTAACCAACTAAAATGACAGTTTTTGCTTCATTTTGCAGTTTGACAATTTTTTCATGTAAAGAATTGTCAGTTTTGAAATCGTTAGCTAGCTTTTCATTGCCTATGAAAGCTTCTTGACCATCAATCATTGCTTGAACACCTTTACCAGAAATAGCGGCAAAATTGCTAACCTCTGCGGCAGTAATATTCTTTTCTTTAGCGGCATTTAAAATGGCCTGCGCTAGTGGATGTTCAGATGAACTTTCAAGTCCAGCTGCAATGCGGAGAATTTCGTTTTCTGTGGCTTGTAAACTAATAATATCGGTTATTTGAGGCTTGCCAACGGTGATAGTGCCTGTTTTATCAAAAACAACCGTTTTAATAGAGTGTGTAGCTTCTAAAATCTCACCATTTTTAATTAAGATACCAAGTTTAGCGGCACGACCAGTACCGACCATTAGTGCAGTAGGTGTTGCTATTCCTAATGCACAAGGACATGCGATAATCATGACCGAAACAGAGAAAACAAGAGCAGTAACGGCGCTTGTACCAATGAAAACATACCAAACAGCAAAAGTAACAATTGCAGTAATTAGCACAACCGGGACAAAAATATTAGAAATAGTGTCAACTGTTTTTTGAATAGGTGCTCTAGATGCTTGTGCTTCACGAACCATTTCGGCAATGTGAGCTAGTAATGTGTCATTACCAATATTAGTAGCGGTAAAGGTAAAAGTACCTGTTGTGTTGACTGTGGCACCAATTACTGAATCACCGACTGTTTTTTTGACAGGCATGGATTCACCAGTCACCATGGATTCATCAAGGGTTGAAGTGCCATCTTTAATTACGCCATCAACCGCAACTTTTTCACCAGGTTTCACTCGAATAATGTCACCAACGGTAATTTTTTCAAGTGGAAGCATGATAAAAGTTCCGTCGCGCAAAACTTCAGCATTTTTAGCCTGTAAATCCATTAATTTTTCAACAGCACCTGAAGCTTGTGTTTTCATGCGTTCTTCAAAAACAGAGCCTAATAGAATTAACGTGATAACAACGGCTACTGATTCAAAATAGGTTCCTTTAGGGGCAGTAAACATTGCATAAATACTATAAAAATAAGCAATTGTTGTTCCTAATCCAACTAACGTGTCCATGTTAGCTTGATGGTTTTTAAAAGATGCGATTGCTGTTTGTAAAAAAGGTAAACCAGCTAACCAGTAAACTAAAGAGCCAAAGAAAAAGAGAAGCCAAGCACCACCTGGTAAACTTATTCCAGCCATAGAGAGTATCATATTAAGGAGAAGTGGAACAGAACCAATCACTCCAATGATAAAGCGTTTTGTTACAGACATAAAAGTACACGTCCCTTCGTGTAGATTAGCTAAAACATCGAAAAATAGGATAACTGGCTATTTAACAACGTATTTTCCATGGATCATATTCATGCCGCAACTCCACTCTACTTTGCCTTTTTCTTCAGGAGTAAACTCGAAGGTTACGGGTTCGTTTATTGGTAAGTCACGGCGTTCGTTGTTAAAAATAACCTGTTGTGTACACCCTACTTCGCTAACACGTGTGAAAGTAACTTTGGCTGGGACACCAGCCTTAAGTTTAAAGTTATTTGGTTTATATCCTCCATCGACTGTAATTGAAACGTCATTTGATATTTTATTAAACATATGCAATTCCTACTTTCTTTTTTGAGTATAATTTATTTTATAATTAATTTGCCATGAAACATATTCATACCACAAGCATAGTTAAATTCACCAGTTTTACTTGTATCAATGGTAAAGGTAACATCTTTATTTTGTGGTAGTTCCTGATTAATTCCAAAATCAGGAAAAACAACTTTTTCTAGACAGGTAGACGGATCTTTGCGGTTAAATGTAATTGTTGTTGGAATTCCCGCTTTTAAAGTTAGCACTGTTGGATTATAGCCTCCATTAACAATGATGTTGGCATGTTGTTTATTATCAACAATAGTTGCTGTACCAGCATTTTCTGCATGCTTTCCAAAAAACCACCAGATGATAAAAGCAATAAGAAGAATCGCAACAATAAGAACGATAATTTTAATCATGATAAGCTCCTCCTCTTTTATTTAATTATTTTTTAACTACGTTTACAATTGTAATTCTAGTTCTTGAAAGAATATTTGTCAATTAAGTTAAGTCATAGAAGAGTAAGTTGTTTTTGGTGTAGAGTTTTTATAAGGGCTTTCTATCAGCTTTTTATTACGACTGTTGAGTAAAATGAAATAATTGTATGCTCTAAAAAATATAGTTATGAACAATGTTTTTGAATAATTTAGAAAAAAATATTGACAATCATCATTCTCTAGATTAGAATACTGTTAAACTTTTAAATAAATGATAACAAACTTATGAGAAGAAGAGTAATTACAATAATCAATTTTAGAGAGTCTGAGACAGCTGAAAACAGATATTGAGAGTTGTAATGAAGATGAGCTTCAAAAAAGAAATATTTGGTGAAAGCTAAATATTCGGTAGGAACCGATAACTTCCCGAGTATGATTGTACTGTTGAGACATTAATGTTTTTAGTTGATGTAAAAAAAGGGTGGTACCGCGATTATTTCGCCCCTTGCTTAGTCATTTTTTGATGAGCAAGGGGCTTTTTTGTGCTTATAAATAAATTTATTGAGTAAAGTAGCAAAAAGTTTTACAATTTAATATTTCAAAATTAAAAAGAAGAGTAACTGTTAATTTCATTTACAGAGAGGCTAAACTGGTGAAATAGCTAATGGAATTACGAGTGAAGATGGTCTTTTAGAAATAAGTTACTGTGAGCTATTTTAAGTAAGCAGTAGACAGGGGTTGCCTGTTATAGCAATTAAGCCTTGAGTTAAAAACTTAGATCAAGGCTTATAGAGGGTTATTAAAGTGATTTAATAACTAAATTCGAGTGGTACGCGATAATTCGCCTCGTAGTCAATATAACTGACTATGAGGCATTTTTATATATAAATAAGTGAAAGCGGAGGATGAGTAGTGATACTTCAAATTAAGGATTTAAAGAAAAGTTTTAATGGAAATGAGGTCTTAAAGGGAATTAATTTTAAAATTGATAAAGGTGAAGTTGTGGTTATTATAGGACCTTCTGGTTCGGGTAAAACAACTTTGTTAAGAAACATTAATTTTTTAGAAAGTGCTGATTCAGGAATTATGAAATTTCAAGATGAAGAAATAAATTTAGTTAATCCAACAAAAAAAGAGAAACTATTAGTACGCAGGCAAACCGCGATGGTTTTTCAAAATTATAACTTGTTTAAAAATAAAACAGCACTAGAAAATATTACGGAGGGACTTATTTTTGGACAAGGTATTAAGAAAGAACAAGCAGTTAATCTAGCAGAAATGGCATTAGATAAGGTGGGACTATTAGATAAAAAAGATTTTTATCCTTCTCAATTATCTGGAGGACAACAGCAAAGGATAGGAATAGCACGGGCAACTGTTTTGAATCCTGCATTGGTATTATTTGATGAACCAACATCAGCGCTGGATCCTGAACTGGTAGGAACAGTTTTACAGGATATGAAACGATTAGCTGATGAAGGGCAAACAATGATCGTAGTTACACATCAGATGTCTTTTGCCAAAAATGTTGCAACTCGTGTAATTTTTTTTGATAAAGGGGAAATTATTGAAGAAGGAAAACCTAGTGAAATCTTTGAGCATCCTCAAAATATAAGAACTAAAGAATTTTTATCCGTTATTGCAGAGGATTATTAGAGGAGTGAAAAAAGTGAAAGAATTAAAAATTATCGAAACTTTATTGAAAGGATTGCCAAATACATTAATTCTGATTGTTGGATCATTTGTTTTTGCCACATTAGTTGGTGTATTGATAGCATGGCTATATTTGAGAAAGCACAAGGGTTTTCAAGCAATTGCTAAAATCTATCTAGGAATTAGTAGAGGAACACCACCTTTATTAATGTTGTTAGTTGCCTATTATGGATTACCAAAATTATTAGAAGTGGTTGGAATAAATATTAATGATTGGTCAAAGATGTTTTTTGCGATTGCAGGGCTTTCAATTGGTTGGGGAGCATATTTAGCAGAAGCCTTTAGATCTGCATATTTAGCGGTTGATAAAGGTCAACATGAAGCTGGTTTAGCAATCGGATTAAGTAATCGGCATATCTTTTTGCACATAATGATGCCGCAAACGATGTTGATAGCATTACCTAATATTGAAAATCTTTTAATTGGATTGATAAAGGCAACATCTTTAGTATATGTGATTGGTATTACAGATATGTATAACGTAGCTACTGATTTATCGAATATAAACCAAGGTGTATATCAATTGAGTATTTTTGTCACATTGGCATTAATTTATTGGTTTATAGTGCTAATCGTAGAATTTATCTTTAGGTTATTTCGAAATCATTTTAAGTATGTGACGGTCTAGAAAAGGAGGTGAGAAATTTTGTTTGATATGAAGTTTGCTGTTTCAGCTTTTCCACAAATATTGACTGCCTTAAAGGTAACTGTCTATTTATCGGTTATAGCAGTATTAATAGGGACTATTCTAGCTGTATTGATTGTAATTATCAGAGAGAAAAAAATTATTGTTTTAAATCAAATTGCTGCTTTTTTAGTTTCATTTATAAGAGGAACACCAGTCATTGTTCAAATGTATGTTGTTTATTATGGACTTCCTCAGTTACTATTGATTCTTAAATCTAATGGATTCGATGTGAATCCAAATGGTCTTTCAGCGCTAGCAATTGCAATAACAGCTTATGCATTAAATGCAATGGCAAACTTATCTGAGAGTATCAAATCTGCTTATCATTCAGTGGATTATAGGCAATATGAAGCTGCTGTATCTGTAGGTATGACTCCGTTTCGAGCAATGATTCGGATAGTTATCCCGCAGTTAATAGCAAATTTAATTCCTAATTATGCCAATTTTTTTATAGATTTAACTAAGGATACATCTTTAGTATACAATATCGGCATTATTGAAATAATGGCTAAAGCAAATATTATATCATCGATAGGATTTAAATATTTAGAAACATATCTAGATGCATTAATCATATACGTTGTCATTTGTTGGGTTTTTGCTAGAATATTTAGATTTAGTGAAGTAATAGTTAGAAAAAAAGTATTTCAAAATTAATAATCAAAAGGGAGTTTTTTTATGTATAAAAAACTAGTTAAAGCAATCGTTTTATCAACAACTATAGCTATTGGAACTATTTCTGCCTTTAGCTTTCATGATGACATTGTGCAAGCAGCTAAGGTTACAACAATTAATGTTGCTGCACCAAGCAATACACGACCATATAATTATGCTAAAGGATCAGGAATTGGTGGTTATTATGGTGAGTTGCTCAAAAAGATTGATAAGGATCTTTCGCAATACAAATTTAAATATTCTACTACTTCGCAAAACTCGGTTTTTGTTGGATTACAATCGGGGAAATATGATTTAGCAGCTTCAAATTGGTGGTATTCAAAGGAGAGGTTTAAAAATTATCTACATACAAGAGCTACAGGATTGGATGATTTACGATTAATATCTAAAAAAGGTACAAAAAAGGCAAATTCTTTGAGAGAAGTTGCTGATCGAAACTTGAAGCTATCTCCTATTTCAACAGATGATGCGCGATATAGTATAGTTCAAACATACAACGAAAATAATCCTAAGCATAAGGTATCTTTGCAAGGGATTGGGGATCAATCTGCTGGAGATGCAGTTAAGCAAATTATCGAAGGAAAATATAACGTGTTGATTTATCCGTATGCTATTTATAAAGAAATTGCAAATACATCTGAAGGTAAAAAAATTCAGGTTTCAAAATCAATTGGCTTAGAGGCTAGTTATTTTCTTTTGAATAAGAGTAGCAAAAATAAGAAGTTGGTTACGGCACTTAATAAGGAACTAAAGAAGCTTTATAAAAATGGATATTTAGAAAAACTAACTAAAAAGTATCTATATGAAGATACCTTCAAATTATCTAATGCAGATAAAGTATTTAATGCTGATCCATCAAAATAAAGAGGTGATTGTATGATTGGTGACGGTAAAACGGGTGAAATAGATGAAATTAAAAAAACTAATAAGCCAACATTGAATGATGAAGTTACAAATGCATTAAGAGATATAACAGAAAAAAGAGCTAGCACATTAACATATATGCTTGATAAAGCTAGCGAAGATGATGTATTCGCAAAAGCCGCAGTACGCCAGTATGGGATAGATAATGGTAAAGATTTAAGAGAAAGTTTACAAAATCCTGATGATTTGCAAGAATTTGCAGAAAAGTTTACAGGTGGTTTAGAGTCTAATGTATATGAAATGGAAACAATTAAAGCGACAGAAAACGAATTTGAACTTCATTTCCATTATTGTCCTTATGTAAATAGATGGCTTAGAATGAAGAAAAGCTCTGAGGAGATGTCACGATTATGTGATATTTGTATGGAAGGGGATAAAGCAGTTACAGAGAATTTTTCAAACTTGCAATTTGAATTGGGCGAAACAATAGCTAAAGGTGGTAACTATTGTAAAATTAGATATGTCAAAAACTAACGAGTGGAAAAACATATGTATGTAACCTTGATTTAAAGGGTATTTTTTCCATAAATTAGTGCTTCTTAGAAAATAAAGATAAGTATTTTGCTGTTTATTATTGTTTTTTAATCAAAATTCGGTTAGAATTAAGCCAGCAATATATGAAGGACACGTGCTATTGATTATTTTTCGAAGCGAGGTCAGAGTTTGGTGTAAGCTGGCTGAAAAAGTTTTTAGTATACTACCTTCTTGTGTGTTTTGATTAGCAATTTTAAATTGTGAAATGAACGCCGGTGAAGCCGTTATCGAGTGAAGAGTGTTTTGTCTATTCAGGACAAATAAACTTGGGTGGTACCACGCTTAAGGGCGTCCCTAGATTAGTCTAGGGGCGCCTTTTTATATTGTCAGTAAGGGAAAAGGGAGCTATTTTGTATGACAGAGAAACAAGAGTTAAATCGTGACTTATCTTCGCGGCAAATGCAGATGATTGCACTTGGTGGAACTATTGGTGTTGGATTATTTATGGGATCCGCAGCTACAATTAAATGGACTGGTCCTTCTGTATTATTAGCATATGCATTAGCTGGGTTAGTATTATATATTGTAATGCGAGCTCTAGGAGAAATGCTTTATCTTGATCCTTCGACGGGCTCTTTCGCTAAATATGCAACGGAGTATATTCATCCGTTAGCGGGTTATTTAACAGCATGGAGCAATGTTTTTCAATATTTAGTTGTTGGCATTAGTGAAGTTATTGCAGTTGGGCAATATTTAAATTATTGGTGGCCTAATTTACCTGGCTGGATTTCGGGAACTGTTGTAGTGGTAACATTATGTATTGCAAATCTAATTTCAGTTAAGGCTTATGGTGAATTGGAATTCTGGTTTGCATTGATAAAAGTGTTAACAATCATCTTTATGCTAATATTAGGAGCAATGGTTATTTTACTTGGATTAGGAAACAATTGGCATCCACTTGGTTTTTCAAATTTGTGGTCGCATGGCGGCTTTTTCACAGGTGGTTTTAAGGGCTTTATTTTTGCTCTTTCAATTGTTATTGCTTCTTATCAAGGCATTGAGGTTATTGGAATAACTGCCGGAGAAGCAAAAAATCCCCAAGTAACAGTGGTAAAATCAATTAAGTCGATTGTTGCTCGGATTTTACTTTTTTATATTGGTTCAATTTTTATTATTGTAACAATTTATCCTTGGAATCAATTAGCAAAAGTGGGCTCACCTTTTGTTGAAACTTTTTCTCGAGTGGGGATTACTGCAGCCGCAGCTATTATTAATTTTGTTCTTGTCACAGCGGCAATGTCTGGATGTAATTCAGGTATTTTCAGCTCCAGTAGAATGTTATACACATTAGGGTTAAAAGGAGAAATCAGCAGAAAATTTACAAGGCTTTCACGTCAAGGGGTGCCGCTGTTGCCAGTTTTAACAATTTCAATTGGAATTCTTATTGGAATGATTTTAAATGAAGTTTTACCACATTTGATAAAAGGCAGCTCGAATGTTTTTGTGTTAGTTTATAGTTCCAGTGTTTTACCAGGAATGGTTCCATGGTTTGTAATCCTATTTAGTCAGTTGAAGTTTCGAAAAATTAATAAAGATAAGCTAGGTAATCATCCATTTAAGTTACCTTTATATCCAATTAGTAGTTATTTTGCAATTATTGCATTAGTGATAACATTGATTTTTATGTTTTTTAATCCAGAAACAAGAGTATCAGTTTTTGTAGGTGTTATCTTCTTAGCTATTATGTCATTAATTTTCTTCATCACGCGACCAGATAAAAATAAATAACTAATGTATTATAGGATTTAAAGACTCATACTATAAAAATTATCCGGCATTGTAAAATGTTATAGGATAATTTTTTAGTTTATAGGATTGTAGAAAAAAGCAAAAATCAAGTACCAATAAAGTTTTTAGAAGGTTAAACTATACACTGTGTCAACTTTATACTAGAATTATCCTAAGTGTAGATAAAATACAATACGAGGTAATGAAATGAAAAAAAAGTTAGTCGGGGTACTACTATTTTTGATGATGGTAGTAGGGCTTTGTTTAATATTTAATCAGCAAATTAGTGATTTTTTGGTTAAGCAAATGACTACCACCGAAATGCATAAAAAAATAACGTCAAAGACTAAAAAAGGAACATTTGATTTTTCAAAGTTAAAAGAAGCAACGATGAAAAGTGTTTTAAAGGCTAGATTTATTGACAGTAAGAATGGCGTAATTGGAAAGATTGCTGTACCAGCAGTTAATTTAAAGTTGCCAATTTATTACGGAATAAGTAATGATAACTTGCTTCGTGGTGCAGGAACTATGAAAAAGGATCAAAAGATGGGCAAAGGAAACTATACATTGGCTGGTCATCATATGAATAATCCTAATATTTTATTTTCACCACTAGCTAAGGCAAAAGTCGGCGAAAAAGTATATTTAACAAACGGAAAAAAAGTATATGTATATAAATTAAATGTTAAACGTAGGATTACTAAATATCAGGTAGAAGTTATTAATGATGTACCAAATAAAAAAATGATTACTTTAATCACATGTGATCCTGTAAAAGGGGTAGCACATACTCCGTATAGGATTTTACTACAAGGAAACTTAGTAAAGGTTGAAACAGCAACGACTAAAAATACAAAAGTCTTTGAATAAATAAAGGTTTATTTTGTCCACTGAATATTTGATGTCAAAATGGATACCAATAATATCCACAAATAGTAAAGATAGGCTACTTTAAAGTATTTTGAGAAATTAAAGATAGTTGTTATGAATTGCAACAACATAAAACTCAAGTTAGCAGTAAAAATAGCTTAGACCCATATCAAACAAATCAGGGAAACATTTAGAAATTCAAAAGCATATAAAATAGTAAATGCTTTTCTTTGAATTAGAGGAGAAATTGTGTAGTCAAATTTCTGAATTAACAAAAAATCATCATTTTTTATTTGATAACTACTGTTTACAAAGCGTTTTTCCAAACTAAAAAAATCCTTGTGTTTTATTAAATAAAAGATATATATAGTCAAACAAAGCATACAACCAAAAAAGAAAATGAGTAACACATCCATTAATAGACCGTGAACAGGAAATGTTAAAAGCAACATGATTGCTGGAACCATGTTCACAATAATTATTGGCAATAGTAGTTTCATTGGATTATACAATTTTTTTGCTGACTTATATAATTTTAATGAAACTGTTGTAGATTCCTTTGTAGCAGAAATATTATTATTCGTTTTGTATGTATTTAAAAAATGATAGTACAAATAATGGAAATGATTAGTAACAATAGGTCTAATTGATTAATGTTCAATAAAAACATCTCCTATTTTATTTATTCAGTATACCAAATAAAATATGTCTATTTAGGACTAGCTATAATAAATAGAACTGTATAAAACTCTGTTGTATGCTATTTTTCATGCAATACAAAGTAACATGGGCAATTCCCTAACATTCTGGCAAGCTATCTCTTTGTGAGACCAGCTATGCCAGTTTTTTTGCCTAATAACTTATAAGCCTCTTTGTAAATCCTAAGATCATAGTGGTGCCCATGTCTTGATTTTATCTCTAACATTAAATAAATCAGCAAATTGAATTAACTGGTTAATGCTTTTTTGCTTGAGCTGCTCATAGGTAGGTATTACTTGCGGAATAGTTTTTGCTGGAAAAGCAATTTCAAAAGCTATTGAGGAAAAGGTTTACAGTAATTATGCTGTTTTTCAAAAACGTTTAAAGCAATGATTCAAGCTTAAATTGATAAGTAAAGCTAAGTTAGTGTTGTTATCATACAAATAACAACACAAAAAACTACAATGTTTATGGATTCAATATAATATAACAAGACCAACGTCTTTTTTTCAAGCTGCGATGCGAGTAAATTATCAAATTGTTGCATGGTTAGAGCGATAGTGTCATCTAACATAGGAAGACCTGAATTCTTGAAAGCATGTTCTAGACTAAATAGATATTGCTGTTTTTTTAAGTAATATATATATAGCGCTATAAGAAGTATGTAGATGAAATAACCAATCGGAATTACCTCTACTGGAAAAGTTTTGGTATCAATATCAAAAAAAGTGAACAATGGTAATGTAAAAAATAAAATGGCAGATATAGCTCCTAAAATTCGTGTTATTATTACAGGAATAGGGGTAGGATATACTATTTTGAGCATTGTCTTCATTTGCCGCTTATTTAGTAAAGGTTTTTCTTCACTATCCTGAGGCACATATTCGTCTAAGAAAGTGATAAATAATTTTCCGTTTTTTTTTATTTTTTTTAGTACACCTCGATACTGAACAGAAAGTCTGCCGGCATTAGTAAGAGCAGCCAATGAGATAACAAGTAACGCTATAGCTAGATAAAGATTGTTCAAAAAACCAGCTCCAATAATATTTTTTTCCAAGTATACCAAATAAAAATGATTATATAAACAATTGCAATTCTTTCTGGCAATCTGTCTCTTTATGAGATAAGTGTTGCCATTTTTTTAATGACTCACAAGCTTCCTTATAATATAGTTCTTCTAATATCAATTTTAGCCATTTTTCAATGTACTTTTGAATTACTTATATGCAACTAATAATACAACTTCTAATAGATATCATTATGATGATTATGCAACCATTTATTTACATAATATCATCGTAAAATGTTACGTTCTGTAAATATAGGTTTTCTTATCGTTAATCTGTAGTATTGCAAAGCAAAAAAGAGGTGTATAATTATGAAATTTTACTTTAACGATTAACTAGCTGCGACTGGGCGATTATTGATGCTTACACCATAGTTTTTTGAATAATAAATCGCAATGATAAATTAAGCGCACAATCGTCGTATGATGGATAAAAATATCGTGATTATGGAATATTTATATCACATCACGATAACTTAAACGGAGCCCAAATAACTTTTAGCACATTATAGAAGTGGAATATAAATTTGACATTATTATTAATAAAGTGCAATAGTAAAATTCAAAAAATGAAGTAATGGAAGTGTAAAAATGGAACTACATATTGACCCTATATCTACCACAGCATCTAGAATTGAAGGCCTACAAGTAATTAATGCTAAAATGGTAACTGATGATAGAGGAACTGTCCGAGAGCTCTATCGTCAGAGTAGTTATTCCAATTTTCTACCTAACACCGTTTCTGCGTGGGGACAAGTGAACTTAACGCGAACAAACCGTGGAGCAGTTCGTGGTCTCCATGGTGAGGCAATGTCAAAACTGGTTACGGTTGCTTTTGGATCCGCTTTTGGTGTTTATGTGGATACAAGACCTAACAGTAAAACGAGAGGCGCAGTTGTAACAGTGCATCTCACACCGGGAATTCAGGTTTTTGTTCCTCAAGGAGTGTGCAATGGATTTCAGGCACTCGATGATAATACTGAATATCTGTACTTTTTTGACAACGAGTGGGTTCCAGGAATGCCAGGAATAGCATTATGTCCTTTGGATTCTGAGCTTGATATTGCCTGGCCAATCCATATTGATCCAAATAACCTTGAACAAATATCTGCAAAAGATGCCAGTGCGCCTAACCTAAAAGACATAGTTAATTCTTATTTTCAGAAAAAGTCCAATGACTAACTTATTAGAAATGTAAAATCAGCCATTTTTTTAGGCTTGAATTGTCGGATTAGGTGTAATACTATATCAAAATAAACTTCATATAGTAGCCTTCAATAAAAACATAGGACAGAAAATACTCCATACGCATGACTCTGTATATGGCTCACTATTGATCCAGATTAAATGGAGAACGCAAGGGCTTTCAATGCTGAAGAAGAGATTAGAACATATATGGAGATTCTACTATGAAACTTGAATTTACTAACCAGCAACAGTTTTTGGTTAAAATCAAAAGAATGTCTAAGAAAAGAAACATTACGTCACAGATTATGCTTCAAGGGATTTGTGATATTGGATTACCAGAAGATAGCATCATATTATCAATTGTTAAAAATGGCAACCGTCAAGAAATCGTGTATATACCGAATTTATATTTAAAACTAAAAAAAGAAAATCAATCCGTAAATGAATTGATTTTCTTCAATTATCTTCAGCAATACTTGTTGATTTAGAGCCCTTTATATTTACCTGCTTTTCCCCCTATTTTCTGCACTAATCTAACAATAAATAGAACCAGAGCAAGTCCAATAAAAAGGAAACCAATCCTATAATTTTCTATTCTTAAGAAAATTCCAACTATTAGCATAATAAAAGCCATTTTCCCATATTTCCCCCTTTTTCTGTACAAACTATATTCCTTTTTCTCCATTAAGCTTTCGTGTGTACCTTTTCAATTACTCCATTTTTCATAATATATATTAAAGCTGCATTTTAAATAGTTTATGATCTATGAGTAATTATTATTTTTGTACATTTTTGTTTATTTCTTCTGCAAACTTTATCGCAATTTCGGACTAATTTCAACTCTAAATTCTATATTCTTCATTCGGATGGTAAACTTTTTCAGACTTTAGCTTGGTTCTTGTAAAAAAATGATATCTAAATTTAAATTTTCTCAACTTGTACAAAGTATAGTTCATTATAATGATTAACAATCATTATAATAGTCAGTTATTAGAATAGATTATTTCAATAGTTAACTGCTAGCTATAATACTGACCAAATAGCACAAATATTACGGACGGACTCAATATTTAAATTATTAACTGGTTTGGTACAACTCGCCGCATAGCCTTTTTTGTCTAATAATTATGAAGTACTGTAATTTGGTATCTCACTCTTTTGTTTTTATACTATTTTTTGATATAACTTATTCACGGATTAATAGTGTTTATACCAACAAAAAGGTTGTTTAGGCAAAAGATTCAATGAATAGTTAAACTATAACTTTATAATCGAGTGGGTATCAATTGATTTCTGGGCAGCTAGGGCTAACTTAGCAACAATGGTGCTTGTGGTTAGATTTGATAAAGGCTGTTTACCTGATTTTATTGATTGAATGAAATCTTCCAATTGCTCTTCATCACCAGCTTCCATTTTCAGTTCTAAATGTTTATTTTTATAAATGAACTCATCTCTTCTTACGCGATCATAAATCCTAATTTCGTTGGAACTATCATCAAAACGAAGTTCTCCTTTAGAGCCAAAAATTGTAAATTCACGTTTGTAATATGCATCAAACAGACAAAGCTGATATGATAGTTGAACACCGTTTTTATATTCAACGCCTACTGTTTGATGATCATCTATATCAATTTCATTATTGAAAACACAGCTGTCTGGCCAACTATCTGACCAGCAGATATTTTTTTCGAATTTAAGATTCGCAATACTTTCTTCACATTCTTTACTAATGGAGCAAGTTGAACAGTGGAGGGTATCTGGTACCTCATGACCAAATTTTTTAAGAGCTCCTGCTTTTCCCATGGTAGATAAGTTTCCAAAAGCAAAAACAGAGATTGGATAGGAATCAGCATACCAATTAGCCAAATCAAGTGAGTGCGTTGCTTTTTGTAATAGAATACTTGTTGCTTGTTTTCTGGTCCTGTGCCAGTCGTGGAAGAAAGCATATCCACCATATGGAATATGATCTATAATATTTATCATTAAAACATCACCAATGATACCTTGTGATAAAAACTCCTTAACTTTATTGAAAGAGCGTGCATATCGTAAAACATAACCAATTTCAACAGTATTATTATAATCTTTTAGTTTACTACATAAGTCATCTAAACTATCGTTAGTTATCTCTAGTGGCTTTTCACATAAAATATGTTTCTTTTTTTGGGCTGCTGCTAAAATAATCTCTCGATGGGTGTTATCAGGTGTGGCAATAAATACAGCATCTATTTCAGGATTGTTAACAATGTCATGGTAGTTAGTTGTGTGACTTATACCAGGGAATTTATCAAAATTGTTTTTTTTATAATCGCATACGGCTTCAATGGTGCATTCTTTATGTGACTTAATGATACTTGTTGCGTATTTGAATCCTCTGTTTCCTAAGCCAATAATCCCAAATTTAATGGTCATAATTTTCTCCCCTTAATTGATTGATGGCATTTTCCACCAATGTATTTTCTTCGTTCTCAATTGATTTTGAATATTCACTTGGTGACATTCCTGTACATTGTTTAAATGCATAAGAAAAATGGTGTATTGAATTAAAAGCTAATAAATCAGCAATTTGTGTGAAATTTAAGTTACCTTCTCTGACTAGTCGCTTTGATAACTCTATTTTTAATAATTTGAAATATTGCATTAACCCTATGCCAGTGGTTTGTTTAAATATTTTTTGTAGTTTTGATTTATTCAAAAAAAACTTTTCGGAAAAGTCATCTAAACTCAATTTTTTTTCTAATGAATCAAGCATAAAGTCTATGATTGCTGCAACTTGCTCATCTGAGTAACGCATATTCAATAGATTTTCGTTTGTCTTGTTCTTATTAGAAGAAAAAAATGTACTTAATATCAGTAATAATAATTCCTTTAGTTTAGTATAGATGCTATCAATTTTTAGGTAAGTTTCAATGTTTTGAATATAGTTGCTTGGAACATCAAGATATCCAAAATGATTAAATGTCGTATGAACTAGGTTAAGATAATCTCGAATAATCTGTTGCATTTGTGAAGTCGCTTTAATTTGTACGTTTTCTAATGTGTGTATAATTGGCGAATCAGTTGTAAAGGTCACAACTAAAACATTGGATGCTTGAACACCATTAGAGCCGATTTCATGAAATTCATTTGGTTTATGAAAAATTATTTCTTCTGTATCTAAGATGATTTTTTTACCATTCACATAAACTTCTATAGGGCCGCGGTCTACATAAACCATTTCCCAGAAGTCATGACGTTCACCAGGAAAATGATAGTTTTTCGAAAATTCAAAATAATACGTAGTAATAATCGAGTTTATTTTAAGAACGCTTTCATAATTTTGCTTGATTATCTTTTTATCAAAACTTGTTGGCATATGATTAGTGCTCCTTTTCTATAGTTAAGTTAGAACATTATTACTTGTTAAGCAAGTCTTTTTCTTTTTTTTGTAAGAAACCGTTTCATTTTTATAAATATTAATTTCTCTTTTTAGTATATTCTTTTTTTAAAGAGATAAAAACTCTTTGAAATATGAATATGGGAGGGATTACCATTTTTAAAGAAAAAATAATTCAGCTTTGTCAGCAAAGAGAGATAGACAATATTGATTTTATTCGAATGACTTATTTGTTTCCTGAAGGAACCCCTAACGAAATAGACGAATACTTAAATGCTTTAGTGCAGTCAGCCTTTTCGATTTATCAAACTGTTACAAAAGCACAGGTCGAATTTAAGGATTTAAAAATTCTGAAAAATGAGAAAGCCTCTTTATTGCTAGGAGTGATAGGCAAAGATTGCTTTATAAATTTAAGTGTAGCAACATACTATGGAACGCAAAATCATAACCTACACATAGAAATTAGTAGTAACCAAGGACTAATTGAGTTTGACCCTGAAAATGATAAGGCTTTCACTGGGCCAAATGAATTATTTGATTATTTTGAAGGGACAAAAACAAATAAGTTATGTATGCATGATTTTATTAAGGCAGTAAGGGAGTGATTAGATTTTGAAGATAGGTATTTTGGGTATAGCACATATGCACGTGAACAGTTATGTTGATATTTTAAAAAAACAAGGAGTTAAAATTGTAGGGGTATATGATCATAATGAAGTAGCGGGAAATAACTTTTGTCAGCAAGAAGGATTGGAATTTTATCCATCGCTAGAAGAATTATTAAATCTTGATTTTGATGCAGTCTTGATTTGCTCAGAAAATGTCTATCATAAAGAATTATCTTTGAAAGCTTGTTCGGCAAAAAAACACATTTTAGTTGAAAAACCGATGGCATTGAATTCCAAAGATTGTCTAGAAATGATTGTAGCAGCAAAAAAAGAGAATGTTCAACTAATGGTTGCCCATCCAGTTCGTTTTTCCAAACCGGTAAGGGATTTAAAGAAAATCGTAGATAAAAAAATGTTAGGATGTGTTATTTCAATCAATACATCAAATCATGGGAAAAATCCTGGTGGCTGGTTTATTAATCCAGTTCTTTCAGGAGGTGGTGCATTAATTGACCATACGGTGCATATTTTGGATACTATCAATTATTTATTTGGATTATCGCCAAAATATGTAAGCGCTTTTTATAAAAAAAGCGATCCTTCCTTGCAAGTTGAAGATAGTGGGTTGGTGGGTATTAGTTTTTCGGATGGTGTTATTTTATCTCTAGATACTTCATGGAATCGGCCGAAAAGTTATCCAGTTTGGGGAGATGCTGTTTTAGAAGTTGTTTTCGAAAAGGGTTATGTAATCATTGATGGTTTTGGTAGAAAGATGAAATTTTTTGATAATCAATCAATGGAAATCTCTGAAGTGTTTTATGAAGAAGATATGGATAGTTTAATGATTGACGGATTCATAGAAGCAATTAAAAACAATACAGCTGTTCCAGTGACAGGAGAAGATGGGTTATATACAGTAAAAATCGCTGAAACTGCATTAAAATCAGCGACGCAGCAAAGAACAATTCCAATAAATTAAATGAGGTGTATTTATGAAAAAAGGAATGAACGTTTGGTCGTTGCCAGAAACATTATCGTTAGAACAACAATTTTCTATTACTAAAAAGGCAGGCTTTGATTCAATTGAATTAAATGTCACTGAAGAAAGTCTATCCGCTAGTACTGTGATTACCAGTGATTTAGGATTATCTGAAAAAAAAGATCTTATTTTAAATACTTCACAAGAGCAATTAGATAGGATTAAGTCATTGGCTAAAAGTTATAATCTGACAATCGAAAGTTTATCCACTGCGCTACATTGGCAATATCCTTTAACCTCAAAAAATACTGAAATCCAGAGTAAGGGAATCTTAATAGCCAAAAAAATGATTGACTATTGTGCATTTTTTGGTGGAAAAACGGTTTTGATTGTTCCAGGGATAGTTACCGCAGATCAAGGGTATGATCAATGCTATGCATTAGCTAAGAAAAACATACGGTTATTAGGGGAATATGCAGCAACAAAAAAAATTGAAATAGGTATCGAAAATGTTTGGAACAAGTTTTTACTGTCTCCGTTAGAATTTAGGAATTTTATTGATGAAATTGACAATGAATATGTTGGGGCATATTTTGATATTGGAAATGTTTTACAGTATGGCTATCCAGAACAATGGATTGATATATTGGGCACTAGGATAAAAAAAGTTCACGTCAAAGACTTTAAGACAAGCATCGGAAGCATTCAAGGATTCACTTCTTTGTTACAAGGTGATGTCAATTGGAAAAAGTGTGTGCGCAATCTGAAAAAAATTGGTTATGATGGACCACTTACATGTGAGCTAGAACCATATAAAATAAATGGTGAGCAGTTAGCAGTAGATACAGCAGCAGCACTTGATTATATTATAGATTTATAAAATTGGAGGAAAAATAATTATGTTAAAAGTTGGATTAGTTGGTTTAGGCTTTATGGGAAGCTCTCATTTAAGTGTTTATAAGCAGTTGATGGATGAAGGATACCCAGTTAAATTAGTAGCAATCTGTGATGTAAATGAAGAAAAAAGAACTGGTAAATTAACACAAGGAAATATTGATGTTAGTGATAAGAGTATTGATTTTACAGAATTTTCTTTTTATACAAATATGGAGGAAATGATTGAGAATGAAGAACTTGATTATGTAGATATTTGTTTGCCAACATACTTGCATGCACCATATGCAATTAAAGCTATGGAAAAAGGCTTACATGTATTTTGTGAAAAACCAATGGCTATAAGTACGAAAGCTTGTCAAGAAATGATTGATGCACGAAATAAATATAATCGCTATTTAATGATTGGTCAAACATTAAGATTCTTTCCATCTTACCAATATATTAAAAAAATTATTGATGACAAGACTTATGGCGAGTTAAATGAAGTAGCGCTATTTCGTGGAGGAACTACACCGCTTTGGTCTTGGGATAATTGGTTACTTGATAAAGAACGTTCGGGTGGATGTTTATTAGATCAACATATTCATGATGTAGATACAATCAATTGGTTGCTTGGCACACCTAAAGCTGTCTATACAAATGGGAAAGTATATTTTGATGGTAGTGGCTATGATATGGTATCAACGAATTATATTTTTGATAATAAAGTTGTTAATGCGCAGGATAACTGGACAATTAATAATGATGATTTTGGATTTGAAATGCGTTTTCGTTTTTCTTTTAAGAAAGGTACAATCATTTTAGAAAATGGGAAACTAACAGATTATCCCAATAATAAAAAGAGTTTTGCACCACAAATTGATGAGAGAAGTGGATATTATTTAGAAATCAAGCATTTTGCACAATCTATTTTAGACGATGTAGACCCACAATTAGCTTGTCCTTTGGAAAGTACAATGGAGACAATTCGCATTGCTGAAGCAGAAATTGTATCAGCTGATACTAATAAAATTAATTTTCTAGATAAGTAATTTAATATAGGCATGCAAGTAATGTCTATAATCAAAAAGCTTTTGGCTTATTTAGATTATAAGGGGGTGAAGGTAATCAATCTTTTGAAAAGGGATTGATTATCACAGATTATGAAAATAAAATATTTAGGGACCGGTGCTGCAGAGAGAGTACCAGCAATCTTTTGTAAATGTGCTGTTTGTCAAAACGCATGGGAGAAGCAAGGAAAGGAAATGCGAACCCAGACACAAGTACTGATAAATGATGGGGATTTAATGATTGATTTTCCTGGGGACAGTTATCATCACATGATGAAATATAATCTATCATTTAATGATATTGATTCTTTGCTTCTCACTCACTGGCATTCAGACCATTTATATGCGGAAGATTTAGCTTATCGTATGAGTGACTATGCGCAGAAGCTTACAAATAAACTTGATGTATATGGAAATGAAGCCGTAAAAGACTTCTTTGACCGAGCATTTATATTAGAGCAAGCTACGGATAACGAAAGAATTCAATATCATAAAAGAGCAAGCTATGAAAAATTTCAAATAAAAGATTACCAGATTTATAGTTTGCCAGCGCAACACGGTCACTTTGAAGAAGATTGCTTTATTTATGTTATTCAGCATGAAGGAAAAACACTTCTCTATATGCATGATACAGGATATCCAACAGAGGAAATGTTTAATTACTTGAAATTCAATGAATTCAAATTTGATCTAGTTTCAATGGATTGTACAAGTCAAAAGATGAATGCAGGTAAAAGTCATATGAATATTGAGCAAAATCTTCAATTGATGAATCAGCTAAAAAAACTAGGACTAATAAAAAGAGAAACACTTTTTGTTGCAAATCATTTTTCGCATAATGGAGGAGCCACCTATAAAGAAATTAAAGAAGTTTTTGATAAATATAATGTAATAGTTTCTTATGATGGCATGGAACTTGAGTTTTAAAAAGGGGGGGTAAGTAGTGAATACCAAGGGCAATCTCTTTACAACTTTTAAAAAAATGAAAACGCTACCTTTGACATCTAGGCAGCTTGAAGATTATTTACTCGTAGTGGGTGGAGTAACTACTATTTATTTAGTAATTGGTGTTCGAGATGTACTGTATGAACCATTTAGGTCATTGTTAAGTGTGAGTAATACGCAATTAGGTATTTTATTAAGTGTTTCTGGTTTTGTGCAAATATTTGGATATCTACTTTTTGGTTGGTTGCTTGATTCAGCAAATGTTCGTAAACTATTTACTATTGACTTAATTGGCTATGCATCAACGGGGATATTTTTAGCTTGTTTCCACGGATTACCATTTCCGGTTTTAGTTGGAGCGTTCATCTTATTCGGCTTTTTTGGAGATGCGATTTATTGGCCAGTAGTTCAAAAAGCTATAAAATATTTAGGCGGACAGCATAACCAAGGAAAAGCTTTTAGTATTATGGGGCTTTTTCGTTCGTTAGGTGGAACTGTCGTTACAGCAATCGATGTTTTCATCTTTTCGCTATTTACAAGTGCATTGTTTGGGATTAAAGTAGCTATGATTTTTAATGGGACGATTACAATCCTATTTGCAATTTTAATTTGGTTTAGAATGCCTGATGATTTTATGGCAGATGGAAGATCAGATAAAGAAAAAAAGAAAAAAGCTTCTCTAACATCATTAGTAAAAGTAATGAAAATTCCTATTGTTTGGACGACAGGGATAGCCTCTGCCTGTATTTATGTGACAAGTATCGGAATCACCACGTATTATCTTCCTTTTTTACAACATAATTATCATGTGTCTGCATCAGTTGTTGGTGCAATTGGTGTAGTAAATGGTTTAGCAGGAATGATGATTGGGCCATTATCTGGGATTATTTCAGATAAGTATTTCAAAAGCAGTGCTTCTTGGATGTCTTTGAGTTATGCTGTTTTGATGTTCTTTTTAGCTGGGATAATTATAATGCCTAAAGGAAATGAATACATGTATCTAGGCGTTGCAGGATTATTTTTATCTACAATTGGTTTAATTATGGTAAAGGCAGTTTACTATGCTCCGTTAGGGGAATTCGGAATTGATCATAATATATCTGCTACAGCCATGTCCCTCAGTTCGTTTTTAGGATATAGTCCATCATTTTTTGCTTATCCGTTAATTGGGAAGCTTTTGGATTCATATCCTACACAAAAAGCATATCATATTTTGTTTGTTTGTATGTTAATAACAAGTGGGATAGGGCTTGTCATCAATTTATATAACTCTAGTGTGATAAAAAAAATACGGCAAAAAAATAAAGTATAAATTGTTACTATAATGGAAATGTGAGCGTAAAGTTTTTCGATTAACTAACGGCGTTTTAGAGCATAAACAAATCCGTTAAAGGAAAAATATAATTACTGAATTAGTATGAAACTATTTAGTAGTAAGTAGACGATAAAAGTAATTAAAACATTAGGTGTTTTTGAGCAGTACGCTTTCAATATATAGGATATAGTTCCTCGTAACCGTATGTTTAAGAAATAGAATTCGGTTAGGAGGAACTGTGTTGTCTAAATAAACTTCTTGTTTGAAATGCCCCATTCTTACGATAACAGCTGAAGATTAAGCATAATTTTGATGATAGTTTACTACATTCAATTTAAACTATGGCTAATCAGAATGCTTAGTTTCTCTTTAATTTAAATATCCTACTTTTTTTACAATTTATAGAGTTCATTTTATTAAATGATATGAATAAAAGTTGCTAGAATATTATTTTTTTAAATTATTGCTGGCTTATTTTAGGTGTTCTGTGTGTATTTATCCCTTGAAATGAATGATAAGCCTTTCTACTATGTAACTGTTTAAATATACTTAAAAAGTTACTGAACCTATCATAACAATGTTGACAAAATTAAGATAAGGAAGGTTGTGAAGCAAGTTATAATAAACTATTTAAAAATATAAAGACTAAATCTATTTACAAGGTTTGTGCGGTATTAGTAATAATACGGCTAACAATCCATTTCCTTAAATTATTATTATAATGATAGTATCGTTGATCACTAAATTATATATGCTGAAAAAATAAGTTTAGATATTAGTTTTACAATAAGATAAGTCTTCTTTTTTTGAATTTAAGCTATTTTGGTAAATTAATAATATTAAATTGAAAGTACTTTTTTGGCACTTAAAAGGTAAAAATCCGATTGTCCCTTGTTATTGAGGAAGACAACCGGATTTTTGAATTTTAGCATGAATAATTTGAGTTATTGGTGAAAAATCAAGAAAAGCCCTTAAGTAAAGTATGATATGCCTTTCCTATAAACAAGGCTAAGAGAACTTGACTATGGGTTCTATATAATATATTATAATAGAGTATAATATATTATAAAAATTACAATACTTAAGTATCAATGACTAGTTATTGATGGGCAAAAATGCGGGGACAAATAACTAATCTGTAATTAAAGTAGCAATAGTAAAAAAGATAGCAGTTAGATTTCAAAAAGGGGAAATGTAATCGTTGCCAATTTGATGGCTAGCAATAGTTATGATAATTGTCCCACTGGTTACAAGGTATACATTATGGAAAATAAAATACGTGTTGGTATTTCTTGTGGATTTTTAACAGACTCTGGAGGAATGTTTCCAGGCTATAAACGTGATTATGTTAATGAAGATTACATTACATCGATTATTCAAAACGGTGGCTTACCTATTTTACTACCAATTTTAGATGATGAAGATGATATTAAACAACAAATTGATGGAATTGATGCATTACTATTATCAGGCGGACATGATATCGATCCAGTGAATTACAACGAAGAGCCTACTAACAAACTAGGTGATACTTCATTGAGACGAGATTCCTTCGATTTAGCTTTAATAAAATATGCTCGTCGCAGACAAATACCAATTCTAGGTATTTGTCGTGGTTGCCAAGTCATTAATGTTTTTAAGGGAGGCACTATATATCAAGACTTTGAGTATCGCCCAAAACAAAGCATTCGGCATTGGCAAGATCATAATCCAGCGCAGCCATCTCACAATATTACTTTTGAAAAAAATGGGTTGTTAAATAAAATTACTGGTATGAATACATGGCGGGTTAATTCGTTTCATCATCAAGCAATTAATAAACTTGGTAAAGATTTAAAGATAATTGCACAAGCTAACGATGGTGTAGTGGAAGCCATTGTTGATACTCAATATTCATGCATGATTGGCGTTCAGTTTCATCCAGAAATGTTATCATCAGTTGATGAAAATATGAATAAGTTGTTTAGGTATTTCATTCAACAAGCGGAGGGGAATTAACATGAAAAAAAAATTAGGTTTCTGGTCAATCGTATTGCTGGCTGTCAACTCAATTATTGGATCGGGAATTTTCTTGTCGCCAGGTGCAGTCGTTAAACTTGCTGGGACAAAAACCATTTATATCTATATTATTGCCGCTATTTTTGCCACAGTCTTAGCAATAACTTTTGCGGCGGCAGCTAAATATGTATCACATAGTGGTGCTGCCTATATTTATGCTAAAGCTGGATTTGGAGAAAATATAGGGTTGTATGTTGGTGTAACACGCTATATAGCTTCATGTATTGCGTGGGGGGTTATGGCGACGGCAGTTTCTAAAACAATCTTATTGATATTAAAACGGAATCCAGATAATTTTATGTCGACTACTAGCACCATCGCACTCATTATGCTATTTGTTTTAATCATAAATGTATTAGGACCAGTTTTTTTTAAATTTATAAACAATTTAGCAACGATTTGTAAAATATTAGTCCTTGTAATCTTTATTTTATTTGGTTTGTGGTATGTAATGACTAGTCATGTTAATCTCTTTTCGACAATTGATACTCTGACTGATGCTAACGGTCAAGCTTTAATTGCAAAGAGTAATTCGACGTCTTTAGTGATGGCGCTACTCTCAGCATTTTACGCATTTACAGGATTTGAATCCGTTGCTAGTGGTGCTGATGATATGGATAATCCTGAAAAAAATTTACCCTTGGCAATTCCATTATCTATTGCCATTATTGCTGTTATCTATGTCTGCGTTATTGCTGTATCGATGGTCGCTAATCCGAGTGCCCTAGTTGAATCTAAACAAGTTGTGGCCTTGGTTTCAGTATTTAATCAACCAATAGTTCAAAATTTAATTCTATATGGAGCTTTAATTTCAATGTTAGGTATCAATGTTGCTGCTTCGTTCCATTCACCAAGAATTTTGGAATCAATGGCGATACAAGGTCAATTGCCAAAATTCTTCTGTAAGAGAACTAAAGGTGATGTTCCATTAGTCGCTTTCTTAGTGACTGCTATCATCTCGATTGTTTTACCAATGACTTTTCAATATGATATGACTTCAATTATCGTACTGAGTTCAATATCAAGATTTATTCAATTCTTAGTAGTCCCTGTTTGCGTGATTAAATTTTTCTTTAAAAAAGGTGACACAAGTTTAATTAACCAAGTGACTACAAATAAATATACTGATATTATTGCACCAGTTTTATCGTTAATTATGACTGTTGCTTTACTCATTAAATTTGACTGGAGTGGGCAATTTACTATTTCAAATGGAACTACTACTAATCCGAATTGGTTTGCAATTAGTGCAATGATTGTCGGTTATTTATTTATCCCATTTGCAGTTATCGCTTTTAATTTTAAAAATAAGGAAGGTAAAGAAAATGCTTAAACGATTAACAAGTAAGAAAGCACCTAAAGCAATTGGTGCTTATTCTGCAGCAACACAGGTCAACAACTTAATTTATACATCAGGGCAATTACCAATCAAAGAGGGAGTTATTCCACAGGGAATTATTGAGCAAACAAAAGCATCAATGGATAATATTCAAGGTATATTAACTGATAACGGCTCTTCGGTTGATTATATTGTTAAGACAACTGCATATATTACAGATTTTGCAGATTTTGCAGATTTTGATAAAACTTATCAGGCTTACTTTAAAGAAGGTTTTCCATCTCGAACGGCTGTTTTAGTTTCAAAGTTACCTAAAGATGCTTTAATCGAAATTGAAGTTATTGCAAAAATGAAAGAGGGAAACTAACATGCAAATGAATACCAAATTATTACATGGATACCCCGTTATTGATCCTGCTACAGGAGCATCATCAATTCCTAAGTATCAAGCATCTACATTTAATAGCCCTGCGCTGGGTGTCAATCATGATTATATGTATACCCGTTTTGGTAATCCTACTGTGCATGCGCTAGAGGAAGGAATTGCTAGTTTAGAAAATGCAAAATACGCCTATGCTTTCAGCTCTGGTATGGCTGCTATTTCAACAACATTGATGTTATTAAAACAAAATGAACATATAATATTACCAATTAAAGTGTATGGTGGTACTGGAGAATTTGCACATAGCTTTTTATCACGATATGGAGTTGAAGTTTCATTTGTTGATTTTAGTGATATTAATAAAATTGAACAAGCAATTAAAGACAATACAGCTTTTATTTATTTAGAAACACCGTCAAATCCGTTACTTGATGTCACAGATATTCAAGAAGTGGTTGCCTTGGCTAAAAAGTATAATATTTTAACGATTGCCGATAACACATTTATGACACCGGTATATCAAAAGCCACTTGACTTAGGATGTGATATTGTTATTGAAAGCATGACTAAATTTATTAATGGACATAGTGATGTTATTGCTGGTGCAGTTGCTACTAACAATTCGCAGATTGCTAAAACATTATATGATTTCCAAAAAGAATTTGGCGGTATTTTAGGAGTGGAAGATGCTTGGTTAATCCTTAGAGGAATGAAAACACTTGGTCTTCGAATGTCGCAATCTGTAAAAAATGCGCAAGCAATTGCGGAATTTTTGCAAAAATCAGATAAAGTTAATAAAGTTTATTTTCCAGGCTTAGCTACTAGCAATGATTATGCTATTCAAAACAAACAAGCTAAAAATGGCGGATGTGTTCTTTCGTTTGAATTGAAAAAGTGTGATAAAATTAGCTTAAATAAATTTATTCATGCTTTGAAAATACCGATTTTTGCAGTTAGTCTTGGTGGGGTAGAATCTATTTTGTCACATCCTGCGACAATGTCACATGCTTGCTTATCGCCAGAAGAACGTGAAGCGCAAGGTGTCACTGATGGCTTATTGAGACTTTCTTGTGGTATTGAAGATACAGAAGATTTATTAGAGGATTTAACAAACGCTTTACAAAGTATTGATGACTAATTCACAAACGGAGGTGTGAATATGGTAATTACAGACTACATTCCCTTCTTAAAATTTCTTGCCGAATATCTTGGTGATTCAACTGAAATTATCCTTCATGAGATAGAGAATAACAATGGAACTTACACATCATCTATTAAATATATCGGTAACAATCTTTCCAATCGTAGTCTAAATTCGCCAAGTACTGATTTTATACTGAAAATAATTCATGGGAAGATATATGTAGACAATGATTATATGACAAATTATAAAAGCAAAGCGATGAATGGATCTATTTTAAATGCAACTAGCTTTTTTATTAAAGATGATAATAATCAATTGATTGGTATGATATGTTTAAACCATGACAACACTAAAGAGCAGGAAGTTAAAGCAGCCAGTATTAATTTAGCAAAACTACTCAATCCAACCATGACAATTGACCAAAATCAGATTCTTAATGATGTAAGCACATCAGAAAATTTATATATTCATGATGAAGATGCTATTGCGCAAGCTACTCTCGAAATAGCAGGGAGTCTTAAGCAACCTAAAAAATTATCAAAAGATCAAAAATTGATGATTGTCAAACGATTATATAATGGTCATTATTTTGATCTGAGAGATTCGATTGTCAAAGTTGCTGATTATTTTGGTATGGCACAAGTCAGTATTTACAAATATATTCAAATAATTAAAAAGGATAACGAATAGCCGTGATGTAGTACAAGAATTGAGCTAGATAATTACATTTGTAATATTTTGGTAAAGATTAAGAAATATAAATGAAATATTAGTGCAAAATATATATACTTATTCTTGGTTATTAACCAGGGGGAGGATATCTATATGAAAAAAGTATTAAATTTAGTATTATTAGCTTTTCTAACATGTTCAATGGCAATGGTTCCAGTTTCTGTATCTGCAAAAACGACGGTATCAGCTAAAAAAGGACAAATAAAAACGACGTATAAGTTGATATCTAGCGATTTTTATAAGAAAGCTAAGATATATCATACTAAAAAAACTAAAGTGCCAGTTTATACAGCATTAATTTCAGCGGATCGGCCTAAAGTAACACTTACAAAAGCAAGTACTTTGAAGGCTAAAACTAATTATAGCTTTACCAAAGAAATTAAAGTGAAGATTAGTAACCATAAGCAGCAAACATATATGTATGCTAAAGGACACGGCTGGGTTGTTAAAACAAGCTTGGTTTCTGGTAAATATTAACATTTTTAACGCGGTATCACCTTTAATAAAACTAACTTCTCATGAAATTAGTTTTATCTTAATTAATACATGCGAATAAACCACAAGTTTTACTTGTGGGGGTGAAAAAAGCTTTAGCGTAAAAAACTCCCTTTCGATATAATAATTTCGGCTACCACCCAAAACTATATCGAAAGGGAGTTTTTATCTTGCCACAAGATGGTAATAGCTTATCACATACAAGATGGAATTGTAAGTATCACATTGTTTTTACACCAAAATATCGACGGAAAAATATTTATGGTGAGTTAAAGAAAGCTATTGGTCGAATTCTACATCGATTGTGTGAATTAAAAGATGTTGAAATTATAGAGGCTCATGCAATGCCAGACCATATTTATATGTTAGTGCGTATTCCACCTAAGATGAGTGTTTCAAGTTTTATGGGATACTTGAAAGGTGGAAGCGCTGTTATTATTCATGAGAGACATGCACATTTAAAATATAGCTATGGTAAACGAAGCTTTTGGGCGCGTGGCTATTATGTTAGTACAGTTGGTTTAAATCAAAAAACAATTCAAAAATATATTCGAGAGCAAGAAGCAGAGGATCAACTCAATGATAATATTAGCAAAAGAGAGTATATAGATCCATTTAAAAGATCAAATATAAAGTAAATAAACGAGTTAGCGGTTGGTAGTGTTTTGAGGGACTAATTGCGTTGGCCCAAGCCCTTCTAGGACTATAAAAAATGGTGGATGCTTACTAGTCAACTATAAGTATTATCAATTGAACACCCCGGTGACATGGGGAAATAGTTAAACTTACGGCTCAAAGGTGATATTCATCAAATGCATTTTGACTGCTTTACACTAACCAGCAGCTCCTTAACGTTTAATATTGATGTCATCACTTGCCAATGATAAAAACTTTTCAAACAGCGATTGTCGGTTGCCAACATGATTAGCTAATTATTTGGCAAAAGGGTAATACGATTTATCAGTTGCAAACACATACGCCACAAACAGTTTTGAAAATGGTAGTTAGCATAAAATAAAATTTTCATTAAATATACATTAGCTATTTACATTGTGCACAATTGATTCTATAATAGGCGGTGGAATTAGAAAAATTCTAAATCACTATTAAAGGAAGGGTGCTCTTATGAACTTTATCAATCAAAAGTTAACCGACTTTAAGGTTAATGCTTATCAACAAGGTGAAACACATCCCGTAACTTTACAAGACGTTTTAGGTAAATGGTCGGTTTTCTTCTTTTATCCAGCCGACTTTTCATTTGTTTGTCCAACTGAATTAGGTGATCTGCAAGATCATTATGCTGAATTTAAACAAGCAAATGCGGAAGTTTATTCAGTTTCGGAAGACACTGAATTTGTTCACAAAGCTTGGGCTGAAGCAACCGATACGATTGGCAAGGTTCAGTACCCAATGTTAGCTGATCCAGCAGGAAAGTTGGCACGGTTCTTTGGCGTTTTGGATGAAGAAGCTGGTCAAGCGTTTCGCGGTGTGTTTATCGTTGATCCAGAGGGACAAGTTAAATCTTATACAATCAATGATATGGGGATTGGTCGAGATGCCGGTGAAATTTTACGAACTTTACAAGCAGCTCAATTTGTCGAAAAGCATGGCGATAAAGTTTGTCCTGCTCATTGGCATCCGGGTGACGACACAATTACTCCAAGCTTAGATTTGGTTGGCAAAATTTAAGAGGACTTGATGATGGCAGATAAAGAAATTTACGATACTGTGATTATCGGTGCTGGGCCAGCTGGATTAAGCGCAGCAATTTATGCGGGTCGAGCAACGATGGACACCTTAGTGATTGAGGCGAATCAAGTGGGCGGTCAAGTAACGACTACTTCGGTAGTTTGGAACTATCCAGCAGTCGAAAAGATTGATGGCACGGCTCTCATGAATCAGATGCAGCAGCAAGCTGCCAATTTTGGTGTTCAAATTGTCCATGATCAAATTACTGATTATGAATTAGAAGGTGATTTGAAAGTTTTGCATGGTAGGCATGATTATTATGCACGTAGTGTGATTATTGCCGCTGGTGCTAAACCGCGAGAACTTAGCTTCCCTGGAGAGCAACAATTTCGTGGACATGGGATAGCATTTTGTTCAACTTGTGATGGTGAATTATTTACGGGCCTGCAAGTTTTTGTGATTGGCGGCGGATATGCTGCTGCTGAAGAAGCTGATTATCTAACACGTTATGCTAAACATGTAACGGTGATTTCACGTGAAGCAGAGTTTACTTGTGCCCCCCTAACTGCGGCCCGTGCTTTAAATAATCCCAAGATAGATGTTAAATTTAATACGGAGATTGTTCGAGTTACTGGGAAAGATTATTTGGAAACAGCTGTTTTTAAAAATAATCAAACTGGAAAAGAGTTTTCTTACCAACCTGATTCAAGTGAACAGACATTTGGTATTTTTATTTATATCGGTACCCAACCAGCAACAGCTAAGTTGACTAAAATATTAAACCATGATGAACATGGTTATTTAAAAGCTGATGCTGCTTTGGCAACTAATTTGCCAGGTGTCTTTGCTGCTGGTGATATTGTTGTTAAACCATTGCGGCAGATTGTTACTGCAGCTAGTGATGGAGCAGTTGCGGCAACTAGTGCAGAGCATTATGTAACAGCGCTTAAACAACGGCTACAGATTCCGATTGAAAGAAAGCAAAAATCGGCAACTAAACCAGTTGGACAAACAACCAGATTGGCGGAAAAATCAACCGCAATAGTTCATCAAGGATCTTGGTTTGATGCTAAGTTGCAGCAGCAATTAAAATCAATTTTTGAAAGATTAAGTCAAAAGGTTACTTTGCAGGTTTTGAGTGATAGTAGTCAGAAGAGTCAAGAATTGCAAAGCTTTGTTAAAGAGTTCTGTGATTTAGATCGGCACTTGGACTATCAAGTTCGAACTGCTACGGGTGAAGAAAACTTTTTACCTCTGCTGGAGCTGTTAGACCAGCAACAAAATGCGACTGGTATTCGTTTTGCAGGTATTCCAACTGGCCATGAACTGAATTCGTTGGTATTGGCAGTTTATAATTTAGCTGGACCCGGGCAAGAATTAGCTCCGGAACTTATTGAACGGATTAAAGCTTTGCCTGTGACAAAGATAAAAATCGGGGTAGCTTTAACTTGTCATTTTTGTCCTGATGTAGTATCAACTTGTCAGCATATGGCAGCTATTAATCCAAATGTTTCGGCAGAAATGCTTGATTTACAGCTTTTCCCTGAACTTCGGCAAGCAAAACACATTATGAGTGTTCCAGCAACCATGATTAACGATCGGCCAGTAATTTTTGGCAGTCAAACTGCTGAACAGTTAGTAGCTGCTTGTGAATCAGCGACGGTTAAGTAATTAGTATTTTGGAAAAGCGATTTGATACTGAAGTTTGGCAGTATCAAATCGCTTTTTTGCTGATAGGTTTGTTAGTTTTTTTCAGCCTCTTTTTATTTGCTGATTATTAGTATCTATACCTGTGATTGCTAAAAATGAAATCAGTTTTTAGTATGAATCGACCTCCTAGAATTAGCTTTTAGGGGTTATTTTAGTATAAATAATTGTGATCTAGTCGCTTTTTGAAATTTAGTAGGAATAAAAAGTAGTATAATATTTTTAAAATCTAATGTTTAATTTAGGATAGGTGAGTAATTTGCTTTTATTATTCTTACTACTTTTACAAAGACTAGGAATTATTTTAGTCTTAGCATTTTTACTTGTAAATAACCATTTTTTTCGCCAGATTATCCAAGAACGCTCTCGTCGTTCACAAGTGATTTTAATTTTGATTTTTGGTGTTTTTGTAGTGATTGCTAATTTAACTGGAGTCGAGATTACCAATACGCAAGCTCTTGTAGAAAAACCTATTTTAACAGGTATTTCACATACAGATTCATTAGCAAACACAAGAACGCTAGTTATTACATCGGCAAGTTTAGTTGGTGGCCCAATGGTTGGTGCGGTTGTTGGCTTGATTGGTGGTATTCATCGCTATATTCAAGGTGGCTTTTCAAGTTCTTTTTATATTGTTAGTTCAGCTATTGTAGGCTGGATTATTGGTAAAGCGGGGGATTGTTTAAAGGGTTCACAGTTGTATCCAAGTGAAATGCAAGTGGCTTCTTTAGGTGTTTGTGCTGAGCTAATACAGATGGTATTTATTGGTATTTTTAGCGGCTGGGACTTAGTCAAGCTGATATTTATTCCCATGACGTTATTGAATAGTGTTGGAGCAACAATCTTTTTGATGATTTTAAAGACATATTTATCTAATGAACAGCAATTGCGCGCGGTGCAGACGCGTGATGTGCTTGAGTTAACGAATGAAACATTGCCATATTTGCGGCAAGGATTAAATCAAGCTTCAGCAAGACATGTGTGTGAAATCATAAAGAGCCATACAAATTTTGATGCAGTTGGGTTAACTGATCGAGTTAATGTTTTGGCTCATGTTGGTGCAGGGCAAAATCATCACATTGCTGGTCAACCGGTAAAAACCGATTTATCCAAGAATGCAATTGCAAAAGGTATGACTCAGATAGCATATTCGAAACAAGAAATACGCTGTCCAGATGATGCATGTCCGTTGTGTTCTGCAATCGTAATTCCACTAAAGATTAATAGTAAAACAATTGGTGCGTTAAAAATGTATTTTGTAGATACCGAAAAATTAACGGTTGTCGAAAAAAATCTAGCGGAAGGATTAGCACAGATTTTTTCAGGTCAGTTGGCAATTGGAATTGCGGAAGAAAAAACTAAATTAGCCAATGATGCTGAAATAAAAGCCTTACAAGCTCAAATTAATCCGCATTTCTTTTTCAATGCGATTAATACTATTAGTGCATTGATGCGTTTTGATGTCGAAAAGGCGAGAACAGCGCTATTTCAATTAAGCACATTTTTTAGAACTAGTTTACAGGGTGGTCAGGAAAAGGAAATATCTTTAAAACAGGAAAAAAGTCATGTAGATGCATACATAGGCTTAGAACAACTCCGCTTTCCGGATAAATATCAATTAAAGTATGATGTTCATGTTTCTGAGAATGTTTTATTGCCGCCATTTTTTTTACAAATTCTAGTCGAAAATGCGGTTCGTCATGCATTTAAAGAACGAAAAAAAGCTAATTGTATTAATGTAACAATTAAGCCTAAAACAGATACATTTATTGTCCAAGTTTCTGATAATGGAATAGGCATCAAGCCTGAGATATTACCACGATTGGGCGAAAGTATGATTAAAGAAACAACCGGAACAGGGACAGCGCTAGTGAATTTGAATAATCGGCTAACAGTATTGTATGGCAGTCGAAGTCGGTTACATTTTGAGAGCAGTTCAAGCGGAACAAAAGTCTGGGCTGAATTGCCAATAAGAGGTGAAAATGTATGAATATTCTAATTGTTGATGATGAGGCCTTAGCGCGAGAAGAGCTGAAATATTTAGTTAAACAAAGTCTAAGTATTAAGGATAAGGCTATTTTTTTAGCTGAGGATGTCCATGAAGCACAAGATATTTTGTTAAAAAAGAAAATAGATTTGATTTTTTTGGATATCTCTTTAAATGACGAAAATGGTTTTGATTTAGCTGACGAGTTAAACCAGTTAGCGCATCCACCGTTAGTGATTTTTGCGACAGCGTATGATGAATATGCTGTCCAAGCTTTTGAGATTGATGCAGTTGATTATATTTTGAAGCCTTTTGAACAAGGTCGAATCGACAAAGCATTGGCTAAAGTTGCTAAACTAATAGCAGTTCCTAAAAAACACGAAGAAGTTGGGCAAACAGAACATAAAACAAATGAGTTTATAACAATTAATCTTGTTGATCGTGGAATTGTTTTAAAAAAGTCAGATATTGTAGCAGGGACAATAGAACAAGGAGAGTTAACATTAACAACACTCCAACACGAATATAAGTTAAAAAATACGTTAGCGTGGTTAAAGAGTCGCTTGACAGATGAAAGATTTATTCAAATTCATCGAAATACTATGGTTAATTTGATGCAAATCAAAGAAGTACAGCCATGGTTTAATCATACAGCACTAGTGATTATGACGACGGGGTTAAAATTTCCAGTAGGTCGTTCATATTTAAAAAAGTTAAATATGAAATTGGGCTTGTAACCGTTTCATTAACCCTTGAGATTTTGCATTTCAAGGGTTAATTTTTGTATTTCAGAAGCAATCCGCACTCTTTTTGCACAATAAGCTGTAAGCTAAAAATGTAAAAGATACAGAAAGGATTGATTAAGATGAATAACGACAAACAAAAAACTAAAGCAGCTCCTATTTTGGCTCAAATGGCTATTTACGCAAGTATCTTATTTGTTTCAAATGTAATTTCAAGTTTAATGCCAAGTTCATTTCCAGTACCAACCCCTGTTATAGGATTAATTCTATTGTATATGCTATTAAATTTTAAAATTATAAAATTAGCGTGGGTAGATTCACTAGGAACTTTTCTAATTAGTTTGATTGGCTTTTTGTTTGTTCCGTCAGGAATTTCATTAGCCGCAAACCTTAATATTATGGCAACAGAAGGAATTCAATTAGTAATTGTCATTGCTTTATCAACAATTATCATGTTGGTTGTCACGGCTTATACTGCAAGAACGATCATAGCCTTTAAAAAGCATCTGCAAGAGACACGTAACAAAACAAGGAATACAAAAGTACAGGTTACAGTGTCACATGCGAAGGGTGGTAATTAAAATGACTGCGGCTATATACACTCCAATTTTTGGAATAGGACTATCACTAGTATTGTATCTTTTAGGACAATGGATTTTTAAAAAAAGTAAAGGATTATTTATTTTTCAACCCTTGTTTTTCGCAATGGTTTTTGGTATTTTAGCATTAGTAATCCTAGCTAGACTTTTTAAGACGGATACGGCTACTTTCTATACTAAAGCTTACAAACCAGGTGGTGATATCATTTTTTGGTTTTTAAATCCAGCGACGATTGCATTTGCTATTCCTTTGTATAAGAAAAATGATGTTTTTAAAAAATATTGGAAAGAGATATTTTTAAGCCTAATTATTGGAATGATTGTTTCTTTAGGAGCAATTGTAGTTGTATCTAAAGCGGTAGGGTTAAATAAAGTAGGTATTGCTTCAATGCTTTCTCAAGCAGCAACAACCGCAATTGCATTGCCAATTTCAACGGCAATTGGTGGTAATTCAGCAGTTACTGCGATGGCATGCATTTTGAATGCAGTTATTATTTATGCACTGGGTAAAAAATTAGTTAATTGGTTCCATCTAAATGACACTCCGATAGGTGCAGGTCTTGGATTAGGAACAGCAGGGCATACCGTTGGTTCTGCATTTGCATTAGAATTAGGTTCTGTTCAAGGAGCGATGGCAGCTGTCGCGGTAGTTGTTATTGGGTTAGTAGTCGATATAGTAGTTCCAATTTTTGCTCATATGATTGGAATATAGTTACAGTGGTGACATAAAAGAGAAGAAAGATTGAGTTGAAAGACTTGAGAAAACAATTATATGTTAGCTCAAGTCTTTTTGTAGTATTAATATAGATATAATGTGAAGGTATCCCCAAAACAGAGCGTATCTAAAAAAGGTAATAACAAATTCTAGGCTAAATTAATATTTAATGCTATAATAATACTATTATTTAGTAAGAAAAGAGGGTGCTAAAATGAATCAGGGAAGTACGCAAAAAATGATGATGTCATGTTCATGTTGTGCGATGTGCAACATGCCTTTTTGTGCTTTGGTTCTAAAAATTGACACCCATTTAAAATGAAGACTAAACTAAGTTGAAATTTATTAGAGGGATCAGTTTTTAGATAAACTGGTCTCTTTTATTTTTTGCAAAGGAGAATTATTATGGGAAAATATGTTGTTAATTCTAGTTTAAGGAACATTGGTTATCAAGTTGGTACACAAGCAGGAGTTCATCGCTATATAATGGATGAACCTACGTCTTCTTTAGGAACAGATGCTGGGCCTAATCCAGTTCAATATTTAATTGGGGCAGTTAATGGATGTTTAGCAATTACAGCGCGTGCTGTTGCGAGAAAGCATAAAATTAAGCTGGAAAAATTTGAGATACGCTCAATTGGAAACGTAGCTAAGTATGCTGATGGAACTTCAGCTGTTGATGAGATTACAGTTAACGTAACCTTTAAGGCAGACATTAGTGGTACGGACAAAGAGGAATTCATTAATGAAACACTAGCTAAATGTACGGTGCATAAGACACTAGAGGCAGGCGTTAAGTTTACATTTAATTTTGAACAGGAAGAATAGAAACGGGGATTTTTAAGTATGAACAAAAGTATAATTAAGTTTATTGCTCCAATAATGATTGGTATGTTTTTCTTAGCGGGATGCTCATCTAAATCAGCAACGACAAGTAAAAAAACAACGTTAAATTTAATGCAATCTTCTGATTTAACCACGCTAGACAACACCAATCAAGCAACAATGTCGGAGTTTTCGACTTTAACGAATTTAGATGAGGGCCTCTATAAGCTTAATTCTAAGAATAAAGTGGTTCCAGCCATAGCTAAGTCAATAGCGAAACCAACTAACAATGGGAAGACTTATACAATAAAATTACGCAAAAATGCGCGTTGGTCAAACGGAGATAAAGTGACAGCTCAGGATTTTGTATACTCATGGCGGCGGTCAGTAGACCCAGCGAATAATCCGGTATACACATATGTTTTTAGTGGAATTAAAAATGCGGACGCAATTGTCGCTGGTAAACTAGCCCCAACTAAGTTAGGCATAAAAGCTAAGGGTAAGTATACATTAGTAATTACCTTGGAGCATCCAATGCAATCATTTAATAAACTAGTGACAATGCCAGTTTTCTTACCACAGGATAAGACATTTGTTCAAAAAGTTGGAACAAAAAAATATGGAACAAGTGCTAAATATACAGTTTCTAATGGAGCATTTAAGATTACAAATTGGACAGGAACTAATAGCTCATACACCTTGGTTAAAAATGAGTATTATTATGCTAAAAAGAAAGTTGCGTTAACCAAGATAAACTATACAACTGTTAAGGATGATAATACGGCCTATAATTTGTTTAAAACAAATAAATTAGATGATGCTACGGTTTCAGGTGTGATTGCTCAAGGATTACAAAACAATAAGAATCTAAAAAAAGTTAGCCGCGCTTGGACATATTATTTGCAGGTAAATCAAAGTAGTAACTCACCATTAGCAAATGCTAAACTAAGAAAAGCAATTTCATTGGTTATTAATCGAAAGCAATTAACCCAAAAGGTTCTCGCTGATGGTTCTACTGCTGCTGGAAGTTTTGTCAGCCCTAAAACAGCAACTGATCCAACTACAGGTAAAGATTTTAGTGAAGAAACAGCAACTTCAACGACAGCCGATGTTAAAAAAGCTAAAAAATTATGGAAAGAGGGCTTAGCGCAAATCGGTAAATCTTCGGTAACACTTAATTTAATTGCTGAGGATACAGATACACAAAAAAATGTAGCTGAATATATTCAAAGTACTATTCAAAGTAAATTAAGTAATGTGACGGTTAAAGTACAAAATCTGCCGGCTAAATCATTATCCAGCAAGAAATCGGCTGGTGATTTTGATTTGAGCCTCTGGTATTGGTTAGCTGATTATGCTGATCCAATAAATTATTTAGGTATTTTAACAAGTGGTAATTCAATGAACCCAGGTAAGTATTCGGATAGCGCATATGACACATATATTGCAAAAGCGCAAACTGCACAAACAACAGCAGCATATTGGTCTAATCTTAGAAAAGCAGAGAAACAATTACAAGAATCGACTGGAATTATTCCACTGTACTATGTTAAGGAAGATCATTTAGTTCAATCAGGATTAAAAGGTGTTATCTATCATACCGCTGGTTTTGCTGATTATACGAGAGCGTATTGGAAATAAGTTAAAGAGATACAAGAAGAGTCCGAGATGGTTGTCTCGGACTCTTCTTGTATCCAAATGTTGTGTGCCTATCAAGGCAGCAAGGTGCGTTTAACGGTATAAATGTAGACAGTCTAAGTCCAGAACTTATTCAGGTAATACCTAGTCGACCGTCTTTTGTTTTTTTCATTAAACCTTGTTTATTTCCAATAGAAGTTCATCAGTAATATCAGCCAAGCTTATTTTTCGCATTTCTTTTTCAGCTGCAAGTTGAATACGGTTATATGTGTCATTTAATACAGGCGAGATATTGCTACCGATTGGACACTTTTGATTAGTTGTTGTATCGACATGCAGAAGATTTTCATCTGGATTAATGGCGGTATAGATATCTAAAAGCGAAATATCTTGTGGTTTAGAAACTAAGGTAGGATTAGCAATACCTTGTTGCGTGGTTAGAAGATTGTTTTTAGTAAGTTGAGTCATCAGTCTACGGACTAAACTAGGATTTGAGTTAATACTGCGTGCAATAGCTATGCTAGATAAGTTGTCATCTTTACATATTACTATATAGGCTAGAATATGGATGGCATCGCTTAGTCTATGCGAATATTTCATGTGATTACTTCGCCTCTCTTCATAGTTAGATTTCAGAGATAGCCTCTGTTAATGGTGTAAGTTTACGGCCTAAAATATCTGTTAAATCACTCGTTTTTTCGGTTAATTCACCATCGCGAATTAGTTTTTCAATCATTAAAATTACATCTGCAGCTTCACCGAGACCGTTTTTTTCAAGTTCTTGGCGGTATTTATCATCTGATAGTGATTTGATAGCAAAGGGATTATTTGAAATTTTTTTGATAGTTTCACCCAGTTCAGCAAAGGTTAAAGCTGGACCAGCAAATTCATAGATCTCTTTAGGATTATCGTGAATTAGTACTTTAACTGCTCCTTCAGCATACTCCCTTTCTAGAGCCCAGCCAACACGGCCTTCACCAGCTGAATATAGGAATGGTTGACCTGAAAGAGCACCTTTGATGAGGTCTTTTTGATTTTCTAGATACCAGTTATTTCTTAAAAAAGAGTGGGCAATTCCGCTGTCTAATAGTGCATTTTCAGTAATTTTATGGTCAGCTGCAAGAGGACTCTCAGCTTGGTTTGCATGGGGGAAACTAGTATATGCAATGAATCCAACGCCAGCAGCTTTAGCAGCTTGGACGACATTCAAATGTTGTTTGTCACGTGGATAATCACCACCAGGAAGAGATGAGATAAACAGCAAACGATCAATACCATTAAAAGCTTTTTCTAAACTAGCTTCATCTGTATAGTCAGCTTGACGGATTTCGATACCAGTAGGTAAAATCTCAGTAGCTTTTTTGGTATTTCTTGCAAATGCCACAATATCTGTTTTATCAACAAGATCGGAAAGGAAGGTAACAGCTTTTTGACCAAATTTGCCAGTTGATGCAGTAATTCCATATTTCATAGATAGAACCTCCAATATGAATAATATAATTCTTTTTGATGTTATTTATAAAGTAACATGAATGATTCAGGAATTCAATGAATATGATTGCAGTTCCATAAAGTTAATGTAATAGCGGATAAACCGTTTTATTGAAAGAATATTAAAATAGCTTTGCTTTTCAAAATGAACTATAATTAGGCGTTAAAGTATAAAATTTATATAAAAATGAGATAAGGAGAATTTTTATGGTAAAACTGACGGCACGTCAACAGAAACTGTTAACGGTCTTGACTGAAAATGAAAATGGCGTGTCATTAAAAACAATTGAATTTTTACTCAAAGTTAGTCGCCGCACAATCTATCGTGAATTTTCTGATTTGAAATTATATTTGCAAAGTCAAAATATTGAAATTGAAAATGTAAATGGATCATATAAACTTACAGGTGCAGTAGGCAGTATATTGCCAGATGTTTCAAAGCAACAGACAACAGATAATATTTCAACAGGACGAAGAGAAAACGTCTTAGCAAGTCGATTATTACTAGAAAACCAGCCTGAGAAAATAATTACGTTTGCTTTGGATTTAGATGTTAGTGAAGGTACAATTCAGCGTGATCTAACTAAAATAGAAGATTCATTACAAAAATATAATCTGCAGATTACGAAACAAAAAGGCGTTGGTGTTTATGTTGTAGGTTCAGAAAAAATGCGACGTCAAGTTTTATGTGGAATTTTGATGAATGAATTAAATGAGTATTATTTTTTACGCTATGTTCAAACAGATGAAGAAGTTAGGCAAGTACACAGCTTATTTGCCGGTTTGTTACCACGTGAATTATTACAGGAAGTCTATAGAGGCTTGCAGAAAGTGATTTTTCCTGTTATTGAAATTGCTTCAGATAGGAAAATGATTCAATTGATACTAATTACAGCAATCAGTATCTATCGTGCACAACAAGGCAATCATGTGAAAGTAAAAAAGAATAAGGATAGTTTACGTTATATTGCTAAAGTTTATGAGTTATTTGCAGCTTTTTTAGCGGATATGCGCACTAACTTAACGACGGATGAAGCATTATATATTGCTAGTCAAATTGAATTAAGAGATTATACGGTACAGGATTTTGATTTAGTAGAAGAAACAGAGTTACCAGTTTCTTTGCAAGTCCGCGAGTTTATTCGAAACGTTTCTGATGAGTTTGGTTGGAATTTCCAACGTAATCCAGATTTTTTTAAGCGATTATTGCGCCATATTTTAAATCTAGAAAAGAATAGTAAAGAACGTTTACCAAACGGGCATATTGAGACGCTGCAAAACTTAACAGTTAAATATAAAGCACTCTATAATGCGATTCTTAATTGTTGGAGTAAAACATTTGATATTCATCTAGTAATTCCTGAATACCAACTATTATTATTATATTTTGCAAATGAATATACAAATAGGAATTACGTGCGAGATGTAGCCGCGTTAATTGTTTGCGAAAATGGAATTGGAACAGCCAATATTTTAGCTAGTAGACTAAAAAAGGAACTGCCAGAAGTAAAAAAAATTGATATTTCACATTTAGCTCAATTAGCCCAATTAGATATTAAAAAATATGATCTTATTTTAGCTACTTTAGAGTTACCAGGGTTTCCAAGAGAATATCAGATTGTAAGTCCTCTACTATTAGATGATGAAGTCGCAAGGCTAAAAGATTACTTGAATAACTACCAACGACCAGATTATGATGATGTTAAAAGTACTTTTGTAAAACGAAAGAATGCTTCAGAGAAACTTGATCAGTTATATGAGTACACAAGATTAACAGCAGAACTAGTTAGGAACACTAAAGTCCATGAAATAAAAAAGGAAAGTGACAATATTACTGATTCTATTGTAACTGTATTGGATGTGCTAGATGATAACCTTATCTCAGATAAAGAACAAGTCAAAAATGCATTAGTCCATCGCATTGAATTGGCACCTATTGGAATTCCTGACACGAAGCTAGCGTTATTGCATACTAGTAACGCAGCAGTAAAACGATGCTACTTTGCTGTTTTTGAATTAACGCAATCTATCGAGATGTTAGGCATGGATAAAGAAAAAATGGCGGTTTCACGCTATACATTTATGATTGCTCCAAAAGAAATTACTCCATTTGAGCAAAAGGCATTAGGCATAATTAGTAGCGCTATTGTTATGAATAGTGAAAATACAAAGATTTTTGAAAAGGGAACGACAAAACAAATTCAAGAACTTTTGGCCAATCAGTTTTTAAATGAAATATTTACGAATTAATAAGGTATACCAATTCTACTTGACAACCATTGAATAAAAGATTATATTATTTATGTTTAAAGCGTTTATACAAAGGGATAACTCCTTTAAATTGTATATACCAATTTTAGAAAGATAATATTTAAAGAAATGAAAGGTTGATTCTTATGTGTGGAATTGTTGGTGTCACAGGTAATCCAGATGCTGTTGAAATTTTATTGGGCGGTTTAGAACAATTAGAGTATCGAGGCTATGATTCAGCCGGTATTTATGTCAATGATCAAGCTGGAACAGATTACTTGGTTAAAGAAAAAGGGCGTATCGCTGATTTACGAGCTGAAGTAGGAGCAGATGTTCACGGCTCAACTGGAATTGGGCATACACGGTGGGCTACTCATGGTGTACCAAGCAAGGAAAATGCACACCCACATGTATCAAACGATAAGCGGTATTATTTAGTTCATAATGGTGTTATTGGTAATTTTACTGAATTGAAAGAAGAATATTTACAAGATGTAACTTTAGTAAGTGAGACAGATACAGAAGTTATTGTTCAGTTAGTTGCTAAATTTGCACGTGAAGGCTTGGACACAGAGTCAGCCTTCAAAAAAGTTTTAAGTTTAGTTGATGAAAGTTCATCATACTCATTTTTACTACTTGATCGCAAAGACCCTGATACACTTTTTGTTGCAAAAAACAAAAGTCCATTGTTAATCGGAGTTGGAGACGGCTTTAATGTTGTATGTAGCGATGCAATTGCAATGTTAAAGGAAACGCATGATTTTATTGAACTGGTTGATGGTGAAATTGTAATTGTAAAACCTAACTCAATTGTTATTAAAAATCCAGCTGGTGAAATTATGCAGCGCAAGCCATTCCATGTGGATACAGATCCAGCGCAAGCACAAAAGGGTGCTTATCCATATTACATGCTAAAAGAAATTGATGAACAACCTGGTGTGATGCGCAATCTTATCAAAGAATATATTGCAGCAGATGGCTCAATCAAGATTGATCAAGATTTACTTAAAGAGATGTCTGCAGCTGATCGTTTATATATTGTAGCTGCAGGAACAAGTTATCATGCTGGTCTTGTGGGTAAAGAACTATTTGAAAAATTAGTTAAAGTGCCAACAGAGGTGCATGTTGCATCTGAGTTTGGTTATAATACACCATTGTTATCGAAGAAGCCTTTCTTTATCTTTTTAACACAAAGTGGTGAAACAGCAGATAGTCGTCAAGTTTTAGCACAGGTAAATAAAGATGGTTATCCAAGCTTAACAATAACAAATGTTATGAATTCAACTCTATCACGAGAAGCAACATATACATTATTATTATATGCTGGACCAGAAATTGCAGTTGCTTCTACTAAAGCATATACAGGTCAAATTGCATTAGAAGCAATTTTAGCAAAAGCATTAGGTGTTCATAACAATGTTCCTACGATTAAAGACTTTGATGTAGCAGGTGAATTAACTAAAGCAGCCAATGGTATGCAAGAATTAGTTGATGAAAAAAGTGAAATTGAAAAGATTGCAGCAGCTTTATTAAAAGATACCCGAAATGCATTTTATATAGGACGTGCAATGGATTATGCTATTGTGCAAGAAGCTGCTTTAAAATTAAAAGAAGTTTCCTATATTCAAACAGAAGGTTTCGCATCTGGAGAATTAAAGCATGGAACAATTGCTTTAATTCAGGAAAATACACCTGTGATTGCAATTATTACAGATAAAAGAACAGCTGCGCATACAAGAAGTAATGCACAAGAAGTAAAGGCTCGTGGAGCAAATATTCTGTATATTGCAAGTCGAGAAGTTGCAACGCCAACAGATCAAATTGTATTACCAGAGATTACACCGCTTCTTTCAGCATTAGTTGCGATTGTACCAGCTCAGTTATTAGCTTACTATGCAAGTATTCAACGGGGATACGATGTAGATAAACCACGTAATTTAGCTAAGAGTGTTACAGTTGAATAATTAGATAGATTTTATTAAAAAGCTTTCTAAACTACAAAATATATAGTAATTTTCAAGGATTAGTTGCTATTTAACCATATGAAGGTTCCTAACGTATGAATTTGTAGATTAGATGGCTTTTTTGCTACATTCAAATAAAGAGTGAGAGTGAACCATTCGCGTTGATTCAGGGACAGTTTATGCTAGATGAGCAGATTTTTGAAGATAAATATGCTATCATGAAACGGGAAATTACATAGTTAGGATGGGGTAATTTAGTATGAAAAAAGTAAAGGTAACGGTTGTAGGGTTAGTCGTTTTTTTTGTGATAATTGGAGCAGTTTTACTATGGCGCGGACATACACAAAAGAGTACGGAGAATAAGCAAACAAATAAATATAGTACAGAAAAAGCGGAGAAGGTAACAGCACTAACGCTAAGTGGGCGAGTGAGTCCTAAGGAACAGCGCAGTTTTTCAGTTACCAAGAAAAACTTGGCGGCAATGAAGGTCGAAGACGGTCAGCAAGTTACATCAGGCCAAGTTCTATACACTACATATAATCAAACTAACGCAACACAGTTGGCAGAGTTGAAAACAACATTGGCTAAGGAACAACGTGAGAAAACGGAAGCCACACAAAAGTTGCAAACAGCAAAAAATACATTGAGTAAACTACAAAAAAGTGATGATGGATATACAGATGCCCAAAATGATGTAACGAGTGCTAGCGATAGTTTGGATGATGCTAATGATAGCATTTCTTCCACACAAACTAAGATAAATCAGGTTTCAGATGAAGTTTCACCTAGTGCTACGGCCCCATTTGCAGGAAATGTAACAATAACATATGACAACAGTGGCAATGCTAAAGTAACTGTAGCCTCAACTGACTTACAAGTTATTGCACAAGTTTCCGAATATGATTATGCTAAGGTGAAAACAGAAGCTAGCGTAAGTGTTAAAGCTGTTGCAACAGGTAAAAAACAAGACACGATTGTTACTTTAGTATCACTACATCCAACAAGTACAAATTCAGCAGCTGGTTCAAAATATAACGTGTATGCTGACTTAGATGGTAGCAAATTTATTGATGGTCAGACGGTAAAAGTTACTGTCCCACAAAGTGGAGTAGTGATTTCAAAGAGTAGTGTTTATCATGGAAAAGTTTATGTAGTTAAAAATAACAAGATAGTGGGCCAAAAGGTTTCAGGTAAAAATGAAGACGGAACATATGTGGTAAAAACGGGTCTCACAGCTGGTCAAAAGGTAATCACTAACCCTGACAACAAGCTTAAAACGGGGGAGAAGTGGCCACAATGATTTCTTTGAAAAATATTAATAAATACTATAAACAAGGTGAACAAGAAGTCCATATCTTACATGACATAACGTTAGATATTCAGCAAGGTGAATTTGTTGGGATTATGGGACAATCAGGTTCAGGAAAATCAACCCTAATTAATATTATTGGTTTTTTGGATCGTGAATATAAAGGAGACTATGTCTTCAAAGAAGACAATATTGTTCATTATACGAATAAGAAATTCACATATTTACGGAACAAGAATGTTGGTTTTGTTTTCCAAAATTTTAAGTTGATTAATAATTTGAGTGTTGCGGAAAATGTTGCTTTGCCGCTAATGTATGCTGGTGTAAAGAAAAAAGAAGTTACGCAGCGAGTTAGTGAAGTTTTAGAAAAAGTGGGTCTTGGGGGCTATGAAAAGAGTATTCCCTCGCAACTTTCAGGTGGTCAACAACAAAGAGTATCAATTGCACGTGCAATTGTAGGAAATCCCACCTTTTTAATAGCAGATGAACCTACAGGTGCTTTAGATAGTCAAACATCTGCCGAAATAATGGCATTATTCAAACAACTAAATACGCTCAATCATACAACAATAATTATTGTGACGCATGATCCTAATGTTGGCAAACAAATGGATCGGCTATTAACGATTCTTGATGGACGTTTGATTTCGGATACGGAGGGAGAATAATGAACTATAGTGATTTATTTAAAGTAGCATTTAAATCATTATTAGCGAACAAGCGACGAAGTTTGTTGACAATGATTGGGATTGTCATTGGAATTGCATCGGTTATCACGATAATAGCTTTAGGCAATGGCGTTAAACAAAAAATGATTTCAGAGTTTAAAACAAGTAACTCTGGTGAACAAACAACGCAAATTACTTTTAGTGGCAAGGAAGACTCTACACAGGGATTCACTACAAGCGATATTGCAAAGATAAAACAACAGTTTTCTAAACAATTGACACAGGTTAAATTTAAAAAAGATTCTAGTGATATTTCTGTAAGTGATGTGAGTGTTGGAAATGCAACACTTAGTGGAACGGTAACACTTTTGAAAAAGCCAATGCCTAATAGCAAGTTAAAGTATGGTCATAATTTGACGCAAAGTGATTTAGATTTAAATCAGAAAGTAATTCTATTGAGTAGTGATTATGCTAAAAAAATCTATAAATATAGTCAAAATGCTATTGGAACAGCTGTTATTATTAATGGTATTTCGTATAAAGTGAAGGGGATTTATAAATCCGAAAGTTATACAAAATACAGTGCTAACTTTTTAGTTTCGAAGAAAACCTACTATGCAGGTAAAAAAATGGATCAGAGTAACACTTTGAAATTAACAGTAGCTAAGGGAAATGGTGCATCTAGCGTTACCAAAAAAGTAGTCAAATACTTAAAAAAGCACGGCGAAAACCGCCATCTTGGAAGTTATTCATATTTTGATGAAGGGGCTATTTTGAAGTCTATTTCAACTATAATGGATGTTTTAACATATTTCATTAGTGCAATTGCAGGAATTTCACTTTTCATTGCAGGTATTGGAGTAATGAATATGATGTATATTTCAGTTTCTGAAAGAACCCAAGAAATTGGTATTCGTTTGGCTGTTGGTGCAACCCAGAAGAATATTTTATGGCAGTTTTTACTAGAAGCAGTAATGCTAACGGTAAGTGGCGGAATTACTGGATTCTTGATTGGATGGGGGATTTCAAGTGTTATTTCGTTAGCAATACCGTACCATATCCATGCGGTGGTTACATTTAGCAATTTCTTATTAGCATTTGGTGTTTCATCAGCAGTAGGAATAATTTTTGGTATCTTACCAGCAACCCAAGCATCAAAACGGAATCTAATTGATATTTTACGTTAGTAATAAACTACGAGACTTAGAACGCAGAAGATTAATTTTTAGCGTTTTAAGTCTTTTTCAACCTATTCTCCAATGGAATAAGATACTATAATAATTCTAATTTTGGAATGTTCAAAAAAATCAATATATTTCATTGACATACTTTAAATTTAGATTATACTTATCATCATAAACTAATTTTCGAGAGGAGTCCTTTAAGTGATAGCAGTTAAAAAACAAAGTAAGATTGTAAGTGTTGAAAGCTTACTAGCCCTATTGCTACTACCATAGAAGGACTTTGACATTTTGGTCAAGTCCTGTTTGATGTAGAAGAGATAGGGCTTGATTGAGAAAGAATTATTGCATTGCTGATAATTTGTAAGATTAATACCCTATTTCTTGATTTAAGGAATTTGGGTATTTTTTATTGGAGGGAATCAGTAATGGAGCAAACGATTAATCAACAAATAAATGATAGAACAAAAGAAGAACAGTTACGAACACGAATTGATAAGGTTCAAGTGACACCAACTTTCAAAAGAGTTTTTGTATTGGTTGCAGCAGGAATGTTTCTTGACGCAATTGATGTATATTTAGCAAGTGGAGTTAGCAGTTATTTATTAAAGGAAAAATGGTCAACATTGGCCTTAAATTCAACTTTTCTTTCTGTAGGTTTTTTAGGTTTATTTATCGGTTCGATTACAGCTGGATTAGTTGGTGATTTTTTTGGACGTAAGAAAGCATATCAGTTAAATTTAATTGTTTTTGGCTTTTTTACATTGATTGGTGCTTTTGCGCCTAATATGATGTTTTTAATTGCCTGTCGCTTGATTGCAAGTATTGGCTTAGGCACTGAGATAGTTACAGGATATGCAATGATTAATGAGTTTGCACCTGTTAAACAACGGGGAAGATGGTGTGCGATGACATCGTTTGTAGCTAATTGCGGAGCGCCAATTACTTTATTATTATGTACAATCTTAATACCGCTGTTTACTTGGCGAGTTATGTTTATTATTTCAGGAAGTTTAGCACTTGTTTTATGGTATTTTAGACGCAGTTTGCCAGAATCTCCACGTTGGAATATAACACATGGAAACTATGGGGCGGCAGAAGACACTATTTCAGAAATTGAAATGGAAATGAAGGAAAATGGTATTAAACCAGAACATACAGATGAAGAAGTAATAGATTATACAAAGGCAAATGAGATGGATAACCACTTTATTAGAAATTTATTTGTAGCTATTGTTGCTGTTACAGCAACCATTGTTTGTCAATATACGTTTACTTCATGGGTACCAACATTGTTAGTTAAACAAGGAATTGATATTGTTTCGTCATTAGGCTTTTCAACCGTTATGATGATAGGTGCTCCTGTTGGTGCATTTATTGGTGCAATGATTGTTGATCGAGTAGGAAGAAAGCCAACAATTGTAGCTGCTTTTATTTCTGCAGCAATCTTGGGAGTTATGTATGGTCATGAAACAACAGCTATCGGTGTTATGATAAATGGCTTTTTGTTGACAACCTGTTTTTATATTTTGATGGCTTCAGTTGTTGCTGTATATACATCAGAACTTTTTTCAACTAGATATCGTTTTCGTGGGGCAGGTGTTGCTAATGGTATTTCAAAGTTAGTAACAGTTGGAATGCCTTATGCAGTTGCTTGGATGTTAACAGTTACTGATTCGGGAATGATTTTTACTACTATTGGAATTTTTGCTTTTATTGCTGGGGCAGTTGTTTTTCTTTTTGGCCCTGAAACAAATAATAAAATAATTTAAGAGAAGGGTTTGTAATAGATAATGGAAAAGAAAAAAATTGCGATTTTGCAAGGTGATTATTCGGGTCCTGAAATGATGCAAGCAGGTTTAGCTGTTTTAGATGCTGTTAGCCAAAATACTGATTTTGAATATGAATTAAATCAATATTATTTTGGAGGTGAAGCAATTGATGCAGTTGGTGAACCTTTACCTAAAGAAACAGTAGCTGGATGTAAAAAAGCTGATGCAGTTTTATTAAGTGCAATTGGTGGACCAAAATGGGAAAAAGAAACGAATTCACCAGAAAAAGGGTTGCTGCAAATTCGAAATGAGTTAGGGTTGTTTGCTAACATTCGTCCAACTAAAGTAATCAAAGCGCTAGAAAACCATTCACCTTTAAAACAAGATATTATTAGTGGAACAGATTTCGTTATTGTACGCGAATTAACTAGTGGAATATATTTTGGAACACCAAGGGTAGAAGAAAAAGATTATGCAGTGGATACTACAAGTTATACGCTAGAAGAAATTACGCGGATTTTAAAAGTTGGATTTGAGATGGCACAAAGACGTAAAAAACATGTCACTATTGTAGATAAAGCAAATGTTTTAGCTACTTCACGTTTGTGGCGAAAGACAGCAGAAAAGTTTAGCCAAGATTATCCAGATACTACAGTTGATTATATGTATGTTGATGCGACTGCGATGAAAATAATTACAGAACCAACTTTCTTTGATGTAATTATTACAGCTAATTTATTTGGGGACATTTTAAGTGACGAAGCAGCTGTCTTGACCGGCTCATTAGGCACTATTCCATCTGCTAGTGCAGGAACTAAAGGCCCTCGCCTATATGAACCAATTCATGGTTCTGCACCTACTTTGGCTAAGCAAAATAAAATTAATCCTCTTTCAATGATTCAAAGTATTGAGTTGATGTTAAGAGATTCATTTGAAAGAGAGGATTTAGCTAATCGTATTAGTAGGGCGATTGTAAAAACAATTGCTGAAGGGATAATAACAGCAGATATTGGGGGGCAAGCATCGACAACTGAAATGACAGCGGCAATAATTGAAAATTTGAAGGGATGAAAGTAAAAATGGCAAGTACAATTTTTGATAAAATATGGCAAAATCATGTTATTGAAGGCAATGAAGGGGAACCGCAGCTGTTGTATGTAGACTTACATCTGGTACATGAGGTTACATCACCGCAAGCATTTGAAGGTTTGCGTGAAAATAATAGAAAAGTTAGACGTCCAGATAAAACTTTTGCGACTGTTGATCATAATGTACCAACTAATCCTTCACCAGTAGATTCAATTGAAAACATCCATGATAAGATATCAAGATTGCAAGTAGAGACATTACAAAATAATTGTCAGGAATTTGGAATTAAAATGGCTGGTATTGGTGCAAAGGATCAAGGGATTGTTCATGTAATTGGACCTCAATTAGGATTAAGTCAACCAGGAAAGATAATTGTTTGTGGAGATTCGCATACGTCAACTCATGGTGGATTAGGTGCAATTGCATTTGGAATTGGTACATCAGAAGTAGAGCATGTTTTAGCGACTCAAACAATTTGGCAAATGAAACCTAAAAATATGGGAATTAAAATTCAAGGCAAATTAGCTAAAGGTGTTTCATCTAAAGATATTATTATGCATTTGATTGCTAAATATGGTGCAAATTTTGGGGTGGGATATGCTTTAGAATTTTATGGTGATACGATTGAAGACCTATCGCAAGAGGCGCGAATGACAATTACAAATATGGCAATTGAAGGTGGGGCCAAAGTAGGCATTATAAAACCAGACGAAAAAACTTTTGAATATGTAGCTGGTAGAAAATATGCACCTGAAGATATGGATGCAGCAATTGCATATTGGTCTCAATTATATACGGATAGTGAAGAAGCTTTCGATAAGATTATTACAGTAGATGCAACACAACTTGAACCATATGTTTCATGGGGGACCAATCCCGCAATGGCAGTATCTTTCAGTGAGAAATTACCTAAAATAACAGATAGTAATATAAAACAAGCCTATGAGTATATGGGGCTTGAACCAGGAATTAAAGTAGAAAATATTCCAGTAGAATGGATTTTTATAGGCTCTTGTACCAATGGAAGATTGGAAGATTTAAAAAAGGCAGCAGAGGTTATTAAGGGGCATAAATTAGCGCCAAATGTGACAGGTTGGGTTGTTCCGGGATCACGTTCTGTAAAAACACAAGCAGAAAAATTAGGACTAGATAAAATATTTATTGATGCTGGCTGTGAATGGAGAGATCCAGGTTGTTCAGCATGCTTGGCAATGAATCCAGATAAAATTCCAGCAGGAATTCATTGTGCTTCAACAACAAATCGTAATTTTGAGGGCCGCCAAGGTGCAAATGCACGGACGCATTTAGCAAGTCCTGCAATGGTTGCTGCAGCAGGAATTAATGGTCACTTTGTAGATATTAGAAAGATTAGCTAGGAGGAAGAACAAATGGATCCTATTACAGTTCACACAGGACGTACAGTTGCGTTAATGAATGACAATATAGATACAGATCAGATTATCCCAAAACAATTCTTGAAAAATATTTTGAAAACAGGATATGCAAATTCACTGTTTTTTGATTGGCGTTATGACGATGCTGGTAAGCCAAATAAGGATTTTGAATTAAACAAACCTGAGCGGCAAGGGGCGTCAATTCTAATTACAGGAAGTAATTTTGGATGTGGTTCATCTCGTGAGCATGCTGCTTGGGCTTTAAAGGATTGGGGCTTTAGAGTTATAATTGCAGGTGGTTATAGTGATATTTTTTATATGAACTGTACAAAAAATGGAATTTTACCAGTTGTCCTGCCACAAAATGCACGAGATTATTTGGCAAAAATTGCATCTCAAGAAGAAATTACGATAGATTTACCTAATCAGGAAGTATGCTGTGGTAAGGAAAAGTATCATTTTGATTTTGATCAGACTTGGAAACAAAAGTTTATTAATGGTGATGATGATATTGATATAACAATGGCATATCAACAGCAAATAGAAGAATATGAACAAAAGCTACCTGTTTTTTGGCAATAACAAATAGAAGAACAATAAGTGTCTTTTGGGTTTCAATATTAAAATTGATACCCAAGAGGCATTTTTTAATGTTAAAATATAAATGTATATATTTTTTTAATTTTTAAAAGTAACTGTTTAAAACTGATAGAAAGTTTATTATGCTATAGTAATAGATAATGCTATCAAATATATATCATAGGGGGATACAGTATGGCTTTAAAAGTTTTAGATCACACGAAAATATTAAAGGCAGCAATTTCGCTCATAGATGCTGAGGAAGCTTTAACTTTTAGCAGACTAGCGACGGTTTTAGGGACCCGCTCGCAAGCACTATATAATTATTATCCAAATGTTAGTGCAATTAGAGTAGCAATGGTTGACTATTTTTATAGTGGTTTATTTGAAACATTACAAAAAAGATTAGGGGAACTAGGAGATAAAGCAGATATTATTGAATATGGACTGATATGCAGAAAATATAGTCTTGAACACTATTCATTAATGCAACTTGCGTTAGCAACACCGGGAAAGAAAATACGAAAAACGAAACAGCAACAAGAATTACGTAAGAAATATTTGGCACTATTCAATTCGCTATTGGAACCACTGAATTTGGAGTATGGAGATTACTTGATAATTAGTAGAGCTTTAAGAAACCTAGTTGTAGGAGAAGTAAGTAATGTGGGAAGTGGTTGGTTTAGTAATACGAAGATGAGTTCAGAGGAAACTTTTAAAAAGACAATTGAATTGCTAATAAGAAATTGTAAGAAAAGAACTAAGTGAACATTTATTTAAAAGAATAAAAATAAGGCAATGTAGTCTAAACTAAAAAGTAGGGCTATTTGCCTTATTTTTAATGTGTTTTTAGATACATAAAAGTAGATAATACTTCTTGATTGAAAATAATGCGCGCTGATATTACAATATGTAATACAACCGAATTACAATATGTAATACAACTATAATCAATTAAATATATCAAAATTAAAAAATTAATTTAATTTAGTTATAAATGTTTTGGATTATAGAAGCATGAAATGTATGAAAACAGCGGCGAAACAGGGACTTTTGTTGCTTGGAGTATAGAAAAAAATAATGGAGTTGGCGAGGTGAACGAAATAAATGGTTTTTCATTTTTAACATTTTTAAAAAATGGAAAACTCCGCACGTGTAAAAAGATAATAACATATAATTGTGGGTATTATCATGATGTAATACGAATTTCAACTTTGATATTACAAACATATAAAATATCCTTTTGGATTAGCTTAACTAATCTTGGTCTAATTAGGAAGACCAAAAAAAATACTACAGTATTTAAGGGGAGTGCTAATATGACAGTCTTTGAAGTAATAAGGAACTTAGCAAGACAACACGACAAGAACTTACAGCAGGTGGCTGAAGATCTGAACTTTAGTAAAAATTTATTGTACAGATGGCAGGTAACGCAACCTAAGGCAAGAGATTTAGCTAAAGTAGCGGATTATTTTAATGTGTCAGTTGACTATTTGCTTGGACGTAATAACAGTGCTAGTAGTGTAGAAATAAGTGATAGGAGGGTTTCTATGACATACCATGGTATGCCACTTAATGATGAAGATAGAAGAATAATATTAAGAGTCATGCACGGGAAATAAGTTGAAAATTACAATTATTAGCTTGTAATTTAAGGAACATACTTCGATAATACAAAATTTTATTAGGAATATATACGTTTTTATAAGCTTAACTATTTTAAACTAACTAATTTATTATTTTGTAAAGTATTGTAATACGGTTATCTATAAGAAAACATAGCGATGTTTAAAGTCGATATATATATAGTTAAGTGGGGGGATAATATTGGAAATTTTAAATGTACTGAATGATTTTGAAAATGAAAAAATAAATTTATTTATTGCAATATTGGATAATCCCAATCGCGAGATTGAAATCAGGACACTTCAAGAAGTAATGGATATGTCACGGTACAAAATTCTAAGTTTGATTGATAGTTTGAACAATGATATTAAATTTTTAACTGACTATAACGGCGTTGTAGTAGATACCAAGATCGTTGTACCGAGTAAATGCTTCTCTAGATATTTGCTCAATGTTATTAAGAAGTACTATTTTGATTTAGCTCCTATAAAAGTTTTGATGCTTGAGACGCTTGAAGGTGGGGACTTTCCAAGCTTTCAGAAGATTGAAATAAAATATTCGTGGTCAAAATCATATTTTTATCAACAAAAAAATAAATATGAAGAGCTTTTAAGGGAAGTAGTATCAAAAGGAGATTTTGATAAAGAAGCAGCGTTGCGTTACTTTTTCTATGGTATTTTCGATTTTTTTAACTATTTTCCATATGATGCTGATACATCCTTAGATAAGGTAATTATAAATCGTAATACTTTGGATAGACTAGCAAATACACAAAGACATAAGGCAGAGTTAATGCTGTGGATTGTTAAAAAGAGAATTTTAAATGGTAAGCATATTTCTAAAAACAGTTTAGTTCTCAACGATGATTTTTCAAATTATATTAAGCTAGATTGGTTATCAGTCACAAAAGATAAGAAAGAAGAATTATTTTTAGCGCAATTTTATTATTATATTGGAGTCTTTAATATGAAGAACCTAAATAAAGAATCATTTAGAAAAAAAGAACAACTTGACTTCATAAAAATAAACAATATGGTAAAAAATAAGATAAAAGTAATAGTACAAAGAAAGTATAATCATCATGATAGAAATTTAGATAGATTGTGCCATGAAATTGTGGCTCAGGTTATTTTAGAAAAAGAGTGCTACGTAAAAATTGATAAATTCAGAATAAATGTGCGCTATTTTGCTGAGGTTTATCCGTTTTTAGATAGTGTAGTGAAACAAATAGTGGGTACATTGTCTGAGTATTGGAATGTTCCAGATAGTAGGAGGACATACTTTAATATAATGCTTGCAATGCTGTATTCAGGTGTTCCGTTTACACTAAAGGACAACATTAAGTTATGTATTGACTTTTCAGGTGGGCCACATGTCAACGATTATATTCTAAGATTATTTAAAAGTTATGTGAATATAAATGTTGAAGTTTCAAATAAATTGACGGCGGATACGGACTTGTATTTAAGTGATCAGTATATGGATTATCAAAAAATAGACCAAGTAATCTGGATAAAGCCACCTACACCACTTGATTGGGCTGAATTTGGAGAAAAAGTAGTTGAGATTAAGCAACGTAAATATTATTCGGTACATGGGAGGTAACAATTAGTTCCTGGAGGACAAATAGGTAGTGGGAAAAAAAGAAAAAGTTATTATAATCACAGGATTAACGATGGGGTTAGCAATGACAGAGCTGGCTGTGAATCATGTTCATGCAGCTACTATTGCTAATGGGGATGCTAATTTAAATAGAATAACAACGAATGATAATTACACAATTGTAACACCCGCAAATTTTTTGAAGTATTTTACGCAAAATGGTAATGCAATAAATAATTATGATGATTCAACGGGAATTCAGATTTTTACAACAACTACTAATCAAGTAGGGAATATAACATTTAATGGTGTATTAGATTTAAATGAATCATTCGAGATTAAGGGAGCTATAAATGTGGGACTAGCAACATCTTCGCACACTGTTGCAGATGGCATAGGTTTTGCATTTTATCAAGGGGAACGGGACCAATATAGTGATACAAGTACTGCTAGTAATATCTACGGGGGTAATGTTGGTATCTATGGTGTCCCAAATGTTTTTGGTTGGAAAGCTGATACTTATGCGAATAATGATGGAGTTGATGGGGATTCAGATACGGGATTACCTTCGCCATATGGCGCATTTGTTCAAACAAACTCAAGTGGATATGGAACAATCGACAAAGAATCGGTTAAGAATCTGGCAAATCTAACAGATGGAAAATTTCATCAAATTGATATTAAATACGATGCTTCTACAAAAATGATGCAAATCACATTAAATACAAAACAAGGTGATATTGTATTTAATAAGAATCTTGATAGTATTGTTGATACAAAAAATCCACAGTATTCTTTTTCTATTATAGCATCAACAGGTGCTTTATCTGCTACACAGTCTTTTCAGTTGGAGTCTATGGATTATGTAGCATTGCAGACGGCAACGATTAATTATGTTGATGAGAATACAGGTCAAATTTTAAAAGCTACTCAAATTACAGGAAAAAGTAATGCGGTAATTGATTATCCAACAAAACAAATTGAAGCTTATGTTCAACAAGGATATGAAGTTGACGCAGAAAAAAGCACATTGAATTCAGATTCTCAGTTTGATAAAGACGACACAACGAATCAGAATTTTTATGTATACCTTAAACATAAAACAAGTACAGTTAAGTCTACAAAAGATATTAAGCAAACAATCCATTATCAATATACAAATGGAACGTTAGCAGCTGCAGATATAATAAAAACAATTACTTTTGTCAATGAAACCACTACTGATGAAGTTACAAAAAAGGTAACAGATTCTTGGTCCGCACTGAATGGAGATAAGTTTGCGGAAACAGATTCTCCAATTATTAAGGGCTATACAGCATCTATAAAAGTAATTCCTGAGACAACAACACTTAGTTACGATAGTACAGATCAAGTATATACTGTCACATATGTCCCCAATGATGAGGAAGTAAAAATAAATTTTGTTGATAGCATTTCAGGTAAAAGCTTGTTTGAAAAAACAATTACTGGAAAATACGGAACAGTTGCAAACTATCAATTAGATGACGATTTAAAGGCTTTAGGACAACAAGGATATACTTTAGAAAGTAGTGATATTCCTGTTACAGGTATTCTTTTTAATAGGGATGATGAGATTCAAACGTATACCGTTAAAGTTGTTCCGAAACTAATGAATGCTAATAGTACAGATACGCTCGTTAATAATACATTTTTCTTAAAGAAAGTTGAATTTATTGATGAGTCGACTAATCAAGTTATAAAAAGTGACGAGTTATCAAGACAACAAAATTTTTATCCAATAAAAACAGTTACAGCAGTCCTTGCGCAACGAGGATATGTTGTTAATAGTACTTGGAATGGAACATACAGTTATCAAAATACAGAGCAAGCTAATGTGAAAGTAGCTGTTACTAAGACGCCGATGATTGAAGAAGAAAAGAGGTTATTAAAGAACTTTTTAAATAGTAAAGAGTACGAGACTAATAATAAAGCGATGGTTCAACAAAATAAATTATTGAAGCAATCTTTTACGACTCCTAGTAATGAGGCGGATGTTAATAGAGTATATTTCCCCAAGACTGGCGGTGGGGCTGATGGTACTCAATATGAAGTTGCCAAAATGTTGGCGGTATTGTCTCAAACAGTAAACTTTGGTCAGCGGTGAGACTTAGAAAAAGTAGATAGCTACTATCTTTAAACAAATAACTAAGTAAAGATGATATTTTTACTTATGTTATTTGTTTTACTTTTTCTAAAAATATTGCATAATGATTGAGTAAAATAAATTAGTATAAAAAATACGATTATCTTACTTGCAATAATTTTAGATTGAGGTGAAAAATTTGAAAGAAAAAAGAAAAGAAGTTCCAATTTTAGATTCTGCATTACGCTCAGATATTGTTAAGGCACCTACAGTGATAAAAAATGCTTCAGGAATTAATTTATATGGGAAACGGATTAAAAGTATTATCTACACAATGGATGTTGCTGTGATTGCAAATTGCAATGCCGATGCTGTATTGGCAGTATATCCGTGGACGCCTAATACTAAGATAATTGATGCTATCTCAACGATTTCACATGTGCCAATTCTCGCGGGAATTGGAGGTGGGTTAACCAAAGGCTTGCGTTCAGCCACGGTAGGACTTTTTGCAGAGGAACATGGGGTTCAGGCAGTGGTTTTAAATGCACCAACCACCATTGAAACGATTGCGCAGGTTGATAAATTTGTGGATGTTCCTATAATATACACAATTGTTAATCAAAATAAAGATTTAAAGGCAAGTATTAAAGCCGGCGTACAAGCTTTTAATATTGCAGGCGGTAAAAACACACCACAGCTTGTAACTTGGGTGCGTGAACAAATAAAAGATTATGCACCTAATTTTCCAATAATTGCGTCAGGTGGTAAAACAGAAGCAGATATTCAAGCAACTATTGATGCTGGAGCAAATGCTATTACTTTTACAGCATATGGAATGACAGAAGCAATTTTTCAACACAAGATGGAAGAATATCGAAAATTATAATGCAATAATAAACTTGAGAACCAGACGACAGATGACTGAAAAAATGCATTTTTTTTCTGGTTCTCGTACTCTACATATAAGAGTTTGAAGTGTTGCTTAATTAATGTTAGGGAGATTACTTGTCGTGGATAGTTGAACTTATCAACCAATAAATTAAAATTGCAAAAACGGCAATAGAAGAAATTAGTGGAATCAAAAAAGTAAGTGCGGTTGATAGAAAACCAAAGACAACCAAATGCAACCGTGTTTTATTAATTAGATAACATTTGTGCCGGCTATTGCTAGTTACTCTATTTAATGATACTTGTCCTAATACATAAAGACCTAAGACAGATAAGACATAAATTAAAATGTAGCAGACGCTTGGTGCAACTGCAGTTGGAAATTCACCATGCCATGCAGTTACGAGAGGTAATAAACTAATAGGCAAAAGAAGTAAGATGTTTGTCCATAATAATTTTTTATCAACGGTTTGGACAGGATTTATTATAGTATGGTGACTAATCCAAAAGCTAGCAATAAAAAAGAAACTTAGGATATAGGCTGATAAAGTTGAAAAAAAGGCGGGTTTTAACAACTGTTGCCACGACCCATCTGTAGGTGTTTTTAGTTCTAAAACCATGATTGTAATAAGAATAGCGAAAATACCGTCGCTGAATGCTTCTAGTCTGTTTTTTGACATGAAAATAACCTCATCTAAAATTATATATTTAAGAAAAATTTTAATACATTATAAATAATTTAAAATTACAATATATGGGTAAATAATACAAGTAAAAAATACATCAAATTTATGAAGGTGCAACTAGCTATATGTCTTTTGCCATTCTCTTTAATAGTAATTTTGGAATATAGGCTTATTTCTATTAATCACTCGGATGTTTTCCTGTATAATGAGCAATTGGAAACAAAGTAAAAAAGTGATGCCTTCTTAGAAGTAGCCATTTTAGTGCTGCTTTTAATTTTTTAGTGGTTTAGTCACTTAGAAAAAGAGTGTTAATATAAAAAATGAGTAGTAAACAAAAAGGAATTATTTTAGCAATTCTAGGAGCTTCATTATGGGGAACTTCTGGTGTAGCAGTTCAGTATCTATATGCACATGCCCAGATAAATACAGCGTGGTTGGTTGCGCAACGATTATTGGGAGCGGGAATTTTATTGAGTATTTGGTCACATTACAAATACCCTGGGGAAATTAGCCGAATAATAAAAAAGCGAACGAATTGGATTAGACTAATTCTTTTTTCCTTGATTGGAGTTGGAGGATCACAATTCACATACTTTGTGGCAGTTAGTTTAAGCAATGCACCCACAGCAACAACGATTCAATTTTTATCACCAATTATTATCATTGCATATACAGCTATCGCTAAAAAGGCTTTACCGCGAAGGATAGATGTTTTTTCAGTTGTAATTGCGATTATGGGAACATTTATGTTGATTACGGGAGGACATTTAGATAGGTTATCACTTTCTGTTGAGGCCTGTATATGGGGATTATTAGCTGCTTTTTGTACAGCAATGGAGGTTGTTATTCCAGAAGGTTTAATGCAACGTTATCAAACTGTATCGCTAATAGGCACAGCAATGATAATAAGTGAATTTGCTTTTTTACCAAATCTAGTTTTAAAGCCTTGGCCACAGTTAACATTTTTTGATTGGGGATTGGTTGTGTATATTGTAATTGCAGGAACGTTGTTTGCTTATTTATTTTTCTTGGCAAGCACTCGTTATATTTCAACAAGTTTAACTGGGATGTTAGGTGCTTTTGAACCATTGGTAGCAACAGTTTTAGCTGTCGCTTTGTTAGGTACCAGTCTTAGTGTGGATGAACTCATCGGTGGGGGTTGTATAATAGCAGTTACGATATTACAAGCATGGGCTGAGAAAAAGGGAATCCTTAAACAAAGTAGAGGCAACGCGTAAATGTATAGTAGCTTCCTTAAAAAATTACAACTAGTTTAAAATAAAAAGATAGATGTGATGTTATAAAAAAACTAGCGTTTAACACGCTAGCAGTAGGTAATATTATAGATGTAGATAAGTTGATTAGATAAAATATAAAGCAGCTAGATTTTGGACTTTTGAATTTTATATTGCCAACCTATATAATATGATGCCCATAAGAGAGAAAATAGAATAACAATATAAATACCGAGTGAATTAAGATCTATATTTGCTAGCCAAAGATTTAATTTACTGAGTTTTGTAAAAATAATTGTTCCAGATTGAAGTAGTTCGATACTACCAATAAGAAAAGCAACAATTATAGAAATAAAAGTAATTGTTAAGTTATAATGTAGCTTTCTTTCGGGCATTGAAAAGGCCCAATTATAGGCACCTGACATCATAACAGAATCTGTTGTATCCATTAGCATCATGCCAGCTGCAAAAAGCAAGGGAAAAACCATACTATTCCAACCTAAGGCGAAACGGTTACTTTCAGCAGAAATTGAAATTAATCCAATTTCTGTTGCAGTATCAAACCCTAAACCAAACAAAAAACCAATGGGATACATGTGCCATGCTTTAGTTACCATTCGCAAAAAAGGGGTTAAAATTTTTGTTAGTGGCCCACGGGAATTTAACAAGTTATTAAGCTGGTTTTCTTCAAGGCTGGTATGATTTAGTTGCTTTTTAATATTTAGTAAGATAATTAGGTTATTAACAGCTAAAAATAGTAAAAAAGTTCCAGAGATTATGCCACCTGTTTTATCACCTAAATTAGAAAGAAAAGATATTTTTTCTTTGAATAACGTAGCAGATAAATTTAACAATAATACAATAAAAATAACGACAGTTGAATGACCTAAAGAAAAGTAAAAACCAACTCCAGTAGCTTTTTGTTTTTGGTTAACTAATTTTCGAACAGAATTATCGATTGCGGCAATGTGATCGGCATCAAATGCGTGGCGTAAGCCTAATGTATATGCAACGAAACCTAATCCTAATTGGGTGGGCGATTGTTTAGCAATGATCCAAATCCAAGAAAAGGTGCAGAGATGTAGGATAGCAATTAGTAGATAATAGTTAGAAGATTTTTTAAATAACTTTTTTTTCATAGAATTTTCCTTTCAAAAAAGCAGCTCGGTATAAAGCACTAACCGAACCGCTTTTTACTTAATTAAAAACATTCTGATAGATGGTTGTGGCGGCGGTAGCTCCAAGAATAGGGGCTAAGATAGGAACCCAACTATAAGAGAACTGTGAACTGCCTTTAAGTTTAAAAGGCCATATTGCGTGAAGTAATCTAGGCCCGAAATCTCTAGCAGGATTTAAAGCGGGTCCAGTTGGACCACCAAACGAGATAACTAGACACATAACTAGAAAACCTAGACCGATAAAATCAGCACGTGAATCAACTTTATCAACGGTAATAAATAGCGCACCAAATACTAATAAAAATGTACCGATAAATTCATTGATGAAACCATTTAGTTTACTATGAGCAGCATCAATTGTTGCGAACGTACCTAATATTGCCTCTGAGTTAGTTGTTTTATTGTAATAAGGACTATAAGCTAAGATGATTAGCACCTGCCCCAGAATTGCTCCAAGCAATTGAGAGACAACATAGGGAATAACCTCTTTCCAAGGAAAACTACCTGTGACAGCTAAGGCGATAGTCATAGCAGGATTAATCTGAGCACCAGAAATTGTGGCAAACATCAATGCGGGAATCATAACACCTATTCCATAACCAAAGCCAATTAAAACCCAACCGCCATGAAACCCTTTAGTCCCTTTTAATTCAACGTTAGCAACTGAACCATTGCCTAAAGCGACCATAATAGCAGTACCAAAAAATTCCGCCAGACAACGTATAAATAAAGAATAGTGCATTCGATTATTACCCCACTAAAATACTTTCTTTTTCTGCATTTGAAAGTGATTGATTCATCCGACCACTAGTGAATCCTTGTAGATCAACTGTAATATACTCATAACCTATCATAGTTAACGTTTCAGTTACTTTGGTTCTTTCAGCGATTAATTTTGAAATGTCTGCGGCAGGAACCTCAATTCGGGCAACATTTTGATGAACGCGAACTCTAACGGACATAAAGCCTAGTTCCTTTAAAGCTTTTTCGGCTGAGATAACTTGACGTAACTTTGCACTAGTTAACTTAGTATTGTATGGGAAGCGAGATGACACTGAACAAGATGCAAGTTTGTTCCAGTTTGTAAGTCCTAAATCTTGTGCTAATTTGCGGACATCTGTTTTATACATATCGGCTTGTTGTAGAATTGAAAGAGCGCCTGCTTCATCTCTTGCACGAAGACCAGGACGAAAATCGGAGTTGTCATCCATAATCATGCCATCAAGAACAATATCAGCATTAAATTGCTTAGCTATTGCTAGCATTTGAGTATAGAAAATTTTTTTCATATAATACCATGAATCAGGGGTATTATTACTAATATGCTCATCAGCTAAGTAGTCTAGGTGTACCCCTTTTACTTGAGCACCTAATTTTTTGGCTAAATGGATGGCTTTTTCATATTCATCGTCAGAGAATAACTCTGAATTGGCAACGACAGCTAAAACATTTTCCTTACCAAGGACATCAAGAGCTTCATCTAAGACAAGGGTTGAATCAATTCCGCCAGAAAAGCCAACGATAACACGATTATAACTGGCTAAGCTATTTTGTAATTTTTTTTCTTTTTCGACTAATGTATTCATTTTTAAGATTCCTTTCACACTATTTAATCAGATTGAATAAGATTCATGATTTTAGTTTCTAAATTTTTAATAGGTAATTTATTTTTTTGAGCTAAGCTAACTAGATCATCATGCTCTAGTGAAACTTTTGTTATTCCTGCATAGGATAGGTATTTAACATGTAGATTACCAAACTTTGTTTTAAGTAATTTAAGATCTCGTTGCATAATCTTGCGATCTAGTAATTGTTGCCTGACACCAATTGATGATGTGTGTTCAAAAATGATTTTAGTTAATGTCTCGCTATTAGTCGGATCAGCTAATAAGCAAAGCTTATGAGCTGGACGCCCCTTTTTCATTGTAATTGGTTCGACCCAAGCATCTTTAGCGCCATTTGTAAGTAATATAGCCATGACATCGGATAATTCTTGTCCAGTAGTATCATCAAGATTTGTTTCTATTAAGATAATTTGATCTTTTGAGTGGATAACTTTTTGGTTACTAAGCAATGAATTATAAATACAGCTTCTTAGGGCGTTTAACCCATTTATTTGGCGAGTACCAAAACCGTAGCCAATTTTTTCAAGAATTAGATTTTCAGGAACTTCACCAAATGTTGTTGTTGCACATTTTATAATTCCAAATCCTGTTGGAGTAACCAATTCAGTATCTACATCCATTCTTTGTCTAAAAGGAATGGCACTATTTGTTCGCATTTGCATTACTGCGGGAACGGGGACAGGCATTACGCCATGGGCAACTTTAATCGTCCCTGTTCCATCGACTAAAGGCCCACAAATTAATTTATCTATTTTTAAAAGATTTAATCCAATGAAGAAACCAGTAATATCAATAATAGAATCAATGGCACCAATTTCATGGAAATGAATTTCATCAATCTTTTTTTCGTGGACATGAGCTTCTGCTTTAGCAATTTCTTCAAATACTGTACATGCTGATTTTTTGATGTGAGCATTTAAAGTAGAGTTGTTAATAATGTCTTCAATAGTTGCAAGATTTCTACCGTGATGATGAATTTTTTGTGCACCTTCATCAACATGATGATTTGCAAATTCACTAGTTAGACTAACTTCAAATAGATGTCCTGTAATTGCTGATTTTGTTGTTTTTGTTAATGACAAATGATAGCCGGTTAGTTTAAGTTTTGCTAACTCATTTTTAAACGCATTAAAATCTAATCCAAGATCAAATAATGTTCCAAGGAGCATATTACCACTTACACCAGAAAAAGGATCTAAATATAAAGTTTTCAATTTGTATACTCCCCTAAATGATTTATTTTACTTGCAGAGTAGCCAGCACCAAAGCCATTGTCAATGTTGACCACAGTAACACCGGTAGCACAACTATTTAACATAGTTAGTAAAGCGGATATTCCATGAAATGAGGTACCATAACCAATACTGGTGGGGACTGCAATTACAGGTGAGGTGACAAGTCCACCAACAACAGAAGCTAATGCACCTTCCATTCCAGCAACCACAATAACTACACGTGCCTCTTTGATAGCATCAATTCGTGCAAACAAGCGATGAATTCCAGCAACGCCGACGTCATAGATTCTAGTAACATTATTGCCAAACATTTCAGCTGTGAGTGCTGCTTCTTCGGCAACATGTAAATCTGAAGTTCCAGCAGTCACGACAGCAATTTTTCCTTTTGTTTTTTGCAGTGTATGTTTTTTCCACAATAACATTTTAGAGGAAGTATCATAGGTTAATTCAGGTAAATATTTGGTAACGTCGCTAGCTTTTTGAGGAGTAACGCGGGTCACGAGAATATTATTTTGACTTTGCAACATTGTTGTAACGATTTTAACTATTTGAGAAGCAGATTTCCCTTCGCCATAAACAATTTCAGGGACACCGGTTCGAACTTTTCGTTCAGTATCAACTTTAGCGAAGTCAAGATCAGTGAAACCGAAATTATTAATTATTTTAGTTGCATCTTCAAAAGTTATTTTTTGTTCAGAGAGAAGTTGGAATATCTGTTTTACTTTGTCTATTTCCATGGCTAGTTTTTACCTTTTACAATGACACCGAGTCCATCAGGAATGACAACAACTTTAGCGGCTTTGCCTTCACGCTGAAAGGCCTTTTGCATAGCCTCTTCTAACGATGTTGCAAGTTCCATATGCATGTCAGTTATTAATTTTGGATCTACAAGATCTGAAACAAAGATAACGTGGTGATTTACCAAAATACGTGCAAGAATTTGAGAGGTCCACTGATCAGGGACGGTTTTTAAGCGCGGAGTGTTAATTGCTTTATCTAAAAACTCCTTTGGATCAGCAACGTCAGCAATGTTATGAAAGAAACCTTCACCGCCATGCCCATCTCTACAACCAGCAACCATGATAATGGTTCCGCCAATTTTATTAGTTGCTTCAGCAGCAGTCATCCCTTTGACAGCTTGATAAACATTTTGATCAAGTGGATAGCCGCCATTAGTAGAAATAGTAATATCAGAATCAATAGCAGCAACTTGAGATAAGGATTCTACAAATTCAGTTCCTTTTTTATGGGCTTTTTCTAAATCACCAGCAAAGGAACCGATGATTCTTTTGTCTTCATCAAGAACAACATTTAAAATGAAGGCTAACTTAGCTTTTTTGGCTGCATAAACCATGTCTGCATGGATTAAATTATGGTTTAAATTACCAGTACGAGAATGTTTGTCTCCAATAAATTCACCTGAATGATTGGCCATAATTGTTTTGTAAGATGAGATACCAGGAAGAACAGATTTTCTACCACCTGAGAAACCAGCAAAAAAGTGTGATTCAATAAAGCCTTCAGAGATAAGTAAATCAGCTTCTACAGCAACCTTATTGATGATTAAGTCACCACCAGAAGGTAATTTACCGATTTTTACCATATCTTCATCATGCTCGGAATAGTGCATAACAATTTCTTCGTTAGCTACAATTTCTTTGCCGTATTTATTAATTAGTTCTTCTTTAGTTGAAGGACGGTGAAAACCAGTTGCAACAAGAATTCTGATACGTGCATTTGGTGCAGTCGAACGAAGCTTGCGTAACAAAATAGGGGTAATTATTTTTGAGGGTACAGGTCTAGTATGATCTGAGGAAATAATTACAATATTCTTTTTACCTCTAGCTAAGTCTTCTAGTGTAGGAGAAGCAATGGGGTTATCTAAAGATCTTTCGACTAGTTCACTTTCTGAGTATTTAGCATGATATGTCGCTGCCTGTGAAACTAAGGAACCTGCAAAGTTTTGATCCTCTATTTTTGCAGTGATGGTTCCATGATCATAAGGAAGTTCAATTTCAATCATTTGTACTTCATCTTCTTTCTTTTTTGTACACTAGTAATAATAAATGCTATGTGTAGAGTATTTATTGCCAAGTAATATTATTGAAAGTTGGCATCCTAATATATTATTATTAGATATTATCAAATGATAATGTTATATGAAGATATTCAGCATAGTATTATGTAGTATTAAGTAAAAACTAGGTTTTATAAGGAGACAAAATGACTAATAAGGATATAGATTATTTAGTTAATTTTTTAAAAGATAGGCAAATTTCAACTATTACAAAGGATTATCATACATATTTGACATTCCATGGACTTAAAGCGGCAAGTGTCTTTATATTAAAAGACGGGATAATTAAAACATCCGTTATTTTGCAAGATGGGCGTGAGTTCAATATTTCGTATATTAATCAGCCAGATGTAATTTCATTATTACATGATGAGGCATTGCAGTACGACGAGCAGCCATTCAATGTACGAATTGAATCAGAAAAAGCAACTTTTTACCAGATTAATCGAGTTAATTTTTGGAAGTATGTTAATAATAATTCACAGTTACAAAACTATGTAAAACAATATTACCGCCATCGATTATCTGAAAATTTTTCGCGATTACAACGCCTGACGATGAATGGAAAACTAGGAGCATTAGCTAACTTTTTGCGAGATATGGTTTTGAAGTTTGGAACATCGTTACCGAATAGCTCTAAAATACTAATTGACTTTGATGTTACAAATGAAGATATAGCTGGCTTTTGTGGTATTGCAAATTATGCAAGTGTTAGTAGAATGATGCGAAAACTAAAAGAAGAAGAAGTAATTGAATTTGGTAAGAATAGTAAGGGGAAGCGAAGGATAATTATTCGTGATGTTCAAAAGCTAGATGATTATATTGCATATTAAATTTGGAAGATGAATAAGGACTATTACACAGGATAAAACTACATTTATAAGTATAAATAGTCACAATATAGCATTTTTAATTAAAAATATTTAGTATTTAATCTAGCATGATCTGAGTAGTTCCCAAATGTAACTATTAATAATTGATTAGTATTCTAATAATACATATATATAAATTCACGTAGATTAGGTATTAAAATTTAACTTACGAAAAATGGCTTAACATGGTATTTTTATAGGGTGAGTTAAAAAAACTTTTATTTTTTTTTAAATTTTTTTGGTTAAAATATTTTTAAATAATATCAGAAATGATATATAAAAACAGAAAGTATGTGAAAAAATAAGAGGGAGTTTTTAAAGCACTTGAAATATAAAGATTTTTTTATTAAAAAGCTATTAGAATAGCAATGTGAAGTGTGTAACAAGGTTGCTAAGAACATCAACTTTCGTTTATGTAAGCCCTTGCAACTTCACAAAGTAAATGTTATCATTGCATATGGAATTAGTTAAGTTATATCCGGATTAGCTGACAGTTGCCCAACATGGAACAAAAATTCGAGTAAAATAATGTTGAAAACGATACCTTTTAGGGGTATTATTATTAGTGAAGAAATTCACATTATGATTTTGAGAATTCTGGAGGTAATGTTAGATGGCTGAGAACAAGACAATTAAAAAAGTTTCTACTCCTGAAGATAAGGCAGCAGAAATGGATAAAGCACGTGAATATACGAATACTTTGGTGGAAAAAGCGTTAAAAGCTGAAGCAATTTTTGCAACATATACGCAAGAACAAGTTGATAAAATACTTGCAGCTGCAGCTCTTGCAGGTTCCGAAGCAGCACTACTTTTAGCACACGAAGCAGTTGATGAAACCGGACGTGGCGTTGTTGAAGATAAAGATACCAAGAACCGCTTTGCAACTGAAAATGTGTATCATGCGATTAAAGATGATAAAACGGTTGGAGTTATTGAAGAAAATAAAGCAAAAGGTGAGATAAAAATTGCTGCTCCATTAGGCGTTTTAGCAGGTATCGTACCTACAACAAACCCAACATCAACAACGATGTTTAAATCGTTAATCACACTGAAAACACGTAATGCAATTGTTTTTGCATTCCATCCGCAAGCACAAAAGAGTTCAGCGCATGCTGCAAAAATTGTTTATGATGCAGCAGTGGCAGCTGGTGCACCTAAGGATATTATTCAATGGATTGACACACCGTCATTAAATAATACAACAGCATTAATTCAAAATCCGAAACTTGCTTCTATCTTGGCAACTGGTGGTCCTGGAATGGTTAATGCAGCTTTGAAGTCAGGTAACCCATCACTTGGTGTTGGTGCAGGAAATGGTGCAATTTTTGTAGATCATACAGCCCATGTTGATCGCGCAATTGAAGATTTACTTTTATCTAAGCGCTTTGATAATGGTATGATTTGTGCAACTGAAAACTCAGTTGTTGTTGAAGCTCCTATCTATAAAGAATGGCTAACAAAAATTCAAGAAAAAGGTGCTTATTTAGTACCTAAGAAAGACTATAACAAAATTGCAGATTTTGTCTTCAATGATAAACATGGTGTTAATGGTCCAGTTGCTGGTATGCCAGCAAGCTGGATTGCAAGTAAAGCAGGAGTAACTTTACCACAAGGTAAGGATGTAATGCTATTTGAACTTGATCCTAAAAATATTGGCGAAAAACTTTCATCTGAAAAGTTATCTCCGTTATTATCAGTATATAAAGCTAAAGATCGTGAAGATGGTGTCAGCATCGTAGCTAAGTTATTAGATTATCAAGGTGCTGGGCATAATGCAGCTATTCAAATTGGCTCTCAAGCAGATCCATTTGTAAAAGAATATGGAAACAAGACAAAAGCAGCACGTATTTTAGTTAACCAACCAGACTCAATCGGTGGTATTGGTGATGTGTATACAGATGCTTTACGCGCTAGTTTGACACTTGGGACAGGATCATGGGGGAAAAATTCATTGTCACATAATTTAACGACTTTTGACCTATTGAATGTTAAGACGGTTGCTAAACGTCGTAATCGTCCTCAGTGGGTTCGCTTACCAGAAAAAGTTTATTACGAGAAGAATGCGATTTCATATTTGCAAGATGAATACGAAACAATTACACGGGCATTTATTGTTGCCGATCCAGGCATGGTACAGTTTGGTTTTGTTGACAAAATTTATTCTCAGTTAGATGCACGTGATAATGAAGTTAAAACAGCTATTTATGGGACGGTACATCCTGATCCAACTTTGGGACAAACAATTGAAATTGCAAAACAAATGGAACAGTTTAAGCCAGATGCAGTTATCGCTATTGGTGGTGGTTCCGCTTTGGATGCTGCTAAGATTGCACGCTATATCTATGAATATTCATTAAATCAAGAAGATGGATTCTTGGATAGCTATGAAGCTGTTAGTGAGTTGTTTACTCGTTTACAACAGAAATATTTAGATATTCGGAAACGTATTGTTAAATTCCATCACTCAACAAATACAAAATTATTTGCTATCCCAACAACTTCAGGAACAGGCTCTGAAGTAACACCATTTGCTGTTATTACAGATGATTTAACACATGTTAAATATCCACTAGCAGATTATGAATTAACACCACAAGTTGCAATTGTCGATCCAGAATTTGTTATGACAGTTCCAAGAAGAACTGTAGCATTATCAGGATTGGATTCATTGTCGCATGCGTTGGAATCATATGTATCTGTTATGGCTTCTGATTTCACACGTCCATGGGCATTACAAGCAATTAAATTAGTTTTTGAGAATTTAGTAGATTCCTATAACTATGATCCAAAACAACCAACGCTAAAGGGCGAAAATGCACGTGAAAATATGCATTATGCTGCTACATTAGCAGGTATGTCTTTTGCTAATGCTTTTCTAGGTATTAACCACTCAATTGCACATAAAACAGGTGGTGAATTTGGTTTACCTCATGGATTGGCGATTTCAATTGCGATGAACCATGTGATTCGTTTTAATGGTGCTGCTGGCAATGTTAAGAGAACACCATTCCCACGTTATGAAGTATATCGTGGTCAAAAAGATTACGCAGATATTGCACGTTCTCTTGGGTTGAAGGGTAATAGTGATGCAGAGTTAGTTGAAGCTCTTTGCGCAAAAATAGCAGAGTTAATGAAGCAATTAGATGTAGAACCAAAATTATCTGCAAATGGGGTAACAAAAGAAAAATTTGATGCTTCTTTGGATAAATTAGTGGACTTGGTTTATAACGATCAATGTACACCAGCTAACCCACGTCAACCATATTTGAAAGAGATTCGTCAAATGTTGATTGATCAATTTTAATTAAGTTGTAGTATATGTTCTTTAAGAGAGTCCGTGATTAAACTATCCGGGCTCTTTTGTGTATTTAAAGTTATGTATAAAATAATTGCTCTGAATATTGATCTTAATAGAGCAATTAGGTTTGAGTCAAACGGTCATTGAAACTAATTAATTTTTATTTAATTGGCTCAGTTTTAAATTAATGATAATAGCTAAAAAGGCAAAGAATGCTCCACCAGGGCCGATACCACTTAAACCAGTATGAAGATAGAGAAGACTACCAATGGCTGAACCAGTAGCAATACCTAAATTAGCAAAAATTGAATTGAATGAAGATGCTAAAACAAGTGACTGAGGAAATTTATTTTCTGCAATTTGGAGATAGAACATTTGAGCAGGTGAATTAACTAAGTACATTAGAAAGCCTAAAAACATGATAGCAAATAAGCCGATGTATCTATTAGTCATTGTTAACGGAAGGCTAACTAATAGAAAAAACTGTAACAAAAAAACAATAGACATAGCTTTTAGACCATAATCATCAGCTAACCGCCCGCTGTAAACATTGCCTAATAATGACATAAAGCCGTATGTGAAGAGTAAAAGAGCAATCGTGTTGGTCTTGAAATGCATAGCTTGCGAAAAAAGCGGTTGGAGATAGGTATAAGCAACATAAATAGCAGCCATATTAAGTGCAGGCAAAAAAACACCTAATTTGATGCGATTATCAGTGAAAATTTTTAATTGACTTAAAAAATTGAGAGTTTTTTGTTGTCGCAGATTTCTAGGCAAACATTTTGCAACTAGCGCCAAGGTAATTAGCGCTAAAAAACTTATTATCCAAAAAACATTACGCCAGCTAGTATAGTTACTAAGCCAAGTACCTAAAGGAACACCAAAAACAGATGCGACACTAAAACCAGAAAAAATTAAGGCAATTAAGCTAGATCTTTTATCAAGTGGAGCTAAAAAAGAGCCAAAAGTAATAGCCAAAGAGACAATAGCACCTGAAACAAGAGCGGTTAGAATTCTTGAAAAAGCTAATATAGTGTAGTTAGGTGCTAGTGCAGTTAGTAAATTACCACTGATAAAAATGATTAATAAAAAAATCAAACAGCGATATAAACTATGTTTACCAATTAACAAACTAATGATGGGTGTTGCTATCGCATAAACAATTGCAAATAAAGTAACTAAAAGTCCAACGGCAGCTTCTGATACGTTGAATTGCGTGGCAACATTGTTAAGAATACCAACAATAATGAATTCACTGAAACCTAAGATAAATGATAATGAAACTAAAACGAAACTCTGAAATCTGAGCGTAGTCACTTTAATTCTCCTTAAAAGATTATTGGAATTTTTACGAGCAGTTTAAATATTACACTTATGGGATTACATTTACAACTCATTGTTCTTTTATAGGGAAACCTGTTTTTATCAGCATTGCCAGATGAATGGCAGATTGATAGTAGTGAAGATGTCGCTAATTTTGTAATTAAATATCTATTGGATATAAAAACAACTGGAACTATTTATACTGTTAATGACAAAGATATTGGTTGGTTATTAGAGTGAACCTAAATTGCATAGACTGAAGTTAAACTAGGAGTGATAGAAAATGGAATGGTATCAAAAGTTAGGTTTAAAGTTTCCGCTTTTCCAAGGAGGCATGGCATGGGCAAGTAATCCGGAATTAGTAGTTGCAGTATCAAATGCTGGTGGACTGGGTATTATTGGGAGTGGAGGAAGAAGTGCTGAACAACTACAACAAATGATTCAAAAAACACGCCAAATTACAGATAAGCCGTTTGGTGTTAATCTAATGTTATTAGAGGATAATATTGCAGAATTAATTGAAGTAATTTTTCAGGAGAAAATTCCTGTAATTACAACTGGAGCTGGCAATCCTAAGAAGTATCTAGAAAATTTAAAAAAGCATAATGTACAAGTTTTTCCAGTTGTTCCAAATGCTAAGATAGCACGGAAAATGTTGCAGCTACCAATTGCCGGTTTGATTGTAGAAGGTTTAGAGGCAGGCGGACATGTAGGTACAGAAACGACATTTACATTAGTACCACAAATTGCTAAGTTAACAACGTTACCAATTTTAGCAGCGGGAGGTATTTATGATCATACGACATATGAAGCTGCAAAGGCAATGGGGGCAATTGGTGTTCAGATTGGAACGGCATTTTTATTAGCTAAGGAATGTCAAATCTCACCAATTTACAAGCAAAAAATCATTGCTAGTCAAAATCCAGGGACAAAACTAGCAAAAACGGCGTCAGGGTATTATGCAAGGGTATTAAAAAATGTAGCTGAGACCACAAATCAGTCTTTAAAGGCAGCTGTTCAAAAAGGTGATATCAAGACAGGAGCTTTCATGGCTGGACAAATAGCTGATAGTATAGATGCCGAAATGTCAGCTGAAAAGATTGTTAATAGGATAATGTTTTAATTATTCCTTGTTTTATAAAAAAGCTTTCAATAGAAAATCATATTTTGTTCATACATGTTGGGTAGTATATAAACATACCCAATAACAAAACTTTTTTCATAACAATACTTTCCCCCTCTTCCCCAAGAAAGTTGATGAGAGCTTCAAGCGTTCTCCCCGACAATTGAAGTTAACAAGAAGTAATGGTTACTTTTTGAAAGTATAATAACTCCCTTGAGTCCGTAACATTATGTTGCGGATTCTTTTTGTTTCCCAAAGATCATTGTGAAAATATGTGCTAAGTGGTAGTTAGTCGCACTTAACTCCGTAAATTGGTTAATCAAAATCCCAGGTTGATAACTAATTCCTAGTTGACCATATCTCGATAGCATGCGATACTATTAATGGTGCCAAACCAAGGTGAAGGAATGCGATCGGCGCAAACGCGTTCGGAAGGTCGCTGCATCTCACCACGAAAGAGTCCGAGATTTTATCTTGGGCTTTTTTTATTTCTAAGTTTTTGGTATAAAAGAATATTCTAAAAGGTAGCTAGTGGCGCTTAATCTTTTTAAATCAGAAAACAGCAACTTTTAATTGCTCGATTTAGGACAATAGTACTTTCTAGCTAACTTTTTTTATTTAGAAACAACGCTATTCAAAAATTTGATGAAATGAAGCAAAATAGATTTTCTAATAATAAAATAGTAAAACGTTATGTTTGTTGTCACAGGATAGTCAATAATTATAAAATTAAAAAATAAAAAGTTTTGCTTGACAAAAATAAAAAATGCATTAGAATGAATCACATAGAACTTTTGATCGAGTTAAACATATTGAAGAGTAGAGTACAAAATTTATTTTTTCAGAGAACTTCTGGTTGGTGCAAAGAAGCAAAAAGAGATTTTGGAAGATGGACTCGGAGTGGCAATGGTGAATTTTTAGCTGTTGACGTGGTTGCGGACGTTACAATCGCAGAACTATTCTAATTCTGTAGTTAATTAGAGCAGTTCGCCGAGGCAGTTTTGATAACTGTAAATAAAGGTGGTACCACGGGTTTACCCGTCCTTGTTATAAGGACGGGTTTTTTTGTATCTTGAAAAAGTCGATTAGAAGTAAATTAGGAATGTGGGGGTAAAGCAGTTATGGAAAAGAAAATGTGTTGTTGTAAAAGTGTTGTTTATAGTTAAAAAAATAAATAATTGGGGTTGGTTAACATGAAAAAGAAAAATATTATTATTGGAATCATAGTTATCTTAGTAATTGCAGTTGCAGGATATTTTAGTTTTGGTGGTCAAACAACAACAAAAAGTAAAACAGTTACAATTGGAATTATGTCTGGAGTAAAACAGGATGATAAAATTTGGGCAAGTGTATCTAAAACAGTTAAAAAGAAATACAATATTACGTTGAAATTCAAAAAATTTACAGATTATACACAACCAAATAAAGCTTTAGCAGATGGAGATATTGATTTAAATGCTTTTCAACACTATGCTTTTTTGAAGTCGTGGAATAAAGCTAATAATACAAAGATTGTAGCAATAGGTAAGACATTTATCACACCAATTAGATTATATTCAAAAAAAGTAAGCAGTGTAAAGGATATTCCTGATGGAGCGGTAATCGCTATTCCTAATGACGCTACAAACGAGTCACGAGCATTATATTTATTGAAAAATGCTGGATTAATAACTTTGAAAAAAGGCACAGATTTAGCTACTGTAAAATCAATTAAGAGTAATCCTAAAAATATACAAATCAAAGAATTAGATGCCAGTCAGACAGCACGCTCGTTATCTGATGTTACAGCAGCTGTTATCAATACGAACTATGCACAAGCTGCAAACATTAACTATAAGACAGCCATTTACGTTGAACCTGTTAATAAAGATTCAGAGCAATGGATTAACATCATTGCAGCCAATAAGAAAGATAAGGACAAGCAAGCTTATAAGGATGTTGTTAAAGCATACCAAACAGCTAAAACAAAGAAAATAATTAAAAAAGAATATGGAACCGCTGAAATTCCAGCTTGGGATATTAAGTTGAAATAATAAAGAAACAACTAGAATATGAGGTGTACTATGAGTGAGGAAATCATTAAATTGGATAAGATTAACGTTACTTTTGAGCAGAAAAACAAGAGAATTGATGCTGTAAAAGAAGTAACATTGCATGTGAATAAAGGCGATATTTATGGTGTCGTGGGTTATTCTGGAGCAGGTAAATCAACTTTAGTACGCGTTATTAATCTGTTGCAACTACCAACCTCTGGGCGTGTTGAGATAGGTGGAGCAGTTTTATATCAAAAAGATGAGCAGACAGAAAATATAATAGATACAAAAACATTACGTGAAAAAAGGCGTAAAATTGGAATGATTTTCCAGCATTTTAATTTGCTTAATGAGCAAACAATTATCCAAAATGTAGCTTTTGCACTTAAACATAGTGGCCTTAAAGAAAAAGAGATTCAAGAAAAAGCGCAGAATTTATTGAATCTAGTGGGGTTAGATGGTCGAGAAAATTCCTATCCGGTTCAGCTGTCTGGTGGGCAACAGCAACGGGTTGCAATTGCTCGGGCATTGGCTAATGATCCAGAAATCCTAATTTCTGATGAGGCAACTTCAGCTCTTGATCCTAAAAATACGATTCAAATCCTAGATTTGCTAAAGGATTTAAATGCAAAACTTGGACTAACAGTTGTTTTAATAACTCATGAAATGGATGCAGTAAAAAGAATTGCTAATAAAGTAGCTGTAATGGATAGTGGTGAAATTGTAGAACGCGGAGATTTATTACAGATTTTTACTAATGCAAAAGAAAAAATAACTCGTGAATTTATTGGTGGTTCAGCTAAAGCTATTGCAACGTTACAAGATTATCAGCTAGCAAAACTACAGCAAGATGAGCAAATATTCCAACTGACGTATAGTGATAAAAATGTTAGTGAACCAATATTGATTAGGCTATATAAGGATTTTGGAGTTGAAGCCAATATTATTTATAGTAATATTGAGGTTTTACGCGGAACTCCTGTGGGCACACTTTTTGTTATTATTAAAGGTTCTCTAGAAAATCAGAAACAGGCACTTGAATATTTGAAATCACAAAGGATAATTATAACTAAAATTTCTGAGCAAACTCTTGTAGAAGGGGGCAGTGCTAAATGAGTGAATTATTTGCTAAATATTTGCCGAATGTAGTTTTTCAAGGCTGGACAGGTGATGGCGGATGGCTACCAGCAATTGGACAGACATTATATATGACATTTTGGTCAGCTTTGTTTGGCGGAGTATTAGGATTCATTTTTGGAATTGGACTTGTATTAACCGATGAAGACGGAATTTCAGCTAATCGCGGTTTGTTTAGTTTTTTTGATAAAGTTGTATCATTATTTCGTGCAATCCCATTTATTATTCTGTTAGCTTTTATTGCGCCACTTACTAATTTGATTGTAGGAACACAAATAGGAACAACAGCAGCTTTAGTTCCATTGTCGTTAGGAATTTTTCCTTTTTATGCTCGTCAAGTTCAAGTAGCACTGAAAAGTGTTGATCAAGGAATCATTGAAGCAGCACAGTCAGTTGGTGCAACTTTTAGTGATATTGTGTTTGATGTTTATTTACGTGAAGCTCGTTCAGAGTTAATTCGTATCACTACAGTGACATTGATTAGCTTAATTGGACTTACAGCAATGGCTGGAGCGATTGGTGCGGGTGGATTAGGGAATATGGCAATTGCATATGGATATAATCGTTTTGCTAATGACACTACGTTTGTAGCGACGCTACTAGTATTAATACTTGTTATAATAGTGCAATTAGTTGGTGATTTTTTAGCCAAAATTTTTAACCATAAAAATGCCTAAAGAAGGTGAGTTATTGGATAAAGAAGCTAAGTTAAAGGTATTAACAGATTTGATTGCTATTAATTCAGTTAATGGTAATGAAATTAAGGTCGCACAATATTTAGCAAGTTTTTTAAATAGCTATGGAATTGAAACTAAAATTGATCGTTTTGCTGAGAATAAAGCAAATTTAATTGCCGAATTTGGAAAACAAAGGAATAATAAAGTTTTTTGTTTAGCAGGACACCAAGATACTGTTGCGGTAAATGATGAAACTAAATGGCAAACTAATCCATTTAAAGCTCGAGTTGTTGGAGACAAAATATTTGGGCGAGGTAGCGCAGATATGAAAAGTGGGTTGGCAGCTGAAGTAATAGCATTGGCTGAATTGATTGAAACAGGCTGGCAACCAGATGGCATTGTACGCTTTGTTGCTACGGCGGGGGAAGAATTCGGAGCTCCAGGAGCATATCGATTAGCCAAGCAAGGCGTGCTTGATGATGTTGATAGAATGATTGTAGGAGAGCCTACGAATGGCCAAATCGTATATGCACATGCAGGAACAATTAATTACCAAGTTAAAAGTTATGGGCGAGCAGTTCATAGTTCGTTTCCAGAATCTGGAATTAATGCGATTAATGGATTAGTGAAATATATTGATGCAGAAAATACATTGTTTAATCAAGATCCAGGAGATGAGACTCTAGGAAAAGTAAAGCATAGTATAACGCTAGTTAACGGGGGTTCACAGATTAACATAATTCCTGATTATGCCGAATTATCTGGAAATATAAGACCGACACCTTCTTTTTCTAATGAACAAATAGTTGATATAATTGCAGAAAAAATAGCTCAGATTAATCAACAAACGGATTATAAATTAGTTTTTTCAGTGTTACATAATTTTTATCCAGTTAAAGTTAATCCACAAAGTAAATTTGTACAACAAGCAGAAAAAATAGCTGCTAAGCATTTTTCAAAGGCAATTAATCTAAAAGTAATTAATGGAGCGACTGATGCAAGTGTATTTACACAACGTAATCCGCAGATTCAAACTATTATCTTGGGGCCAGCTGCATGGGAAAATGCACATCAGATTAATGAGTTCACAACAATCTCAAGCTTTTTAGCAACGTGTGGAACCTATCAGGAAATAATAAAAGCATATTTTGAATAAAAATCTAGTCTAGTGATTTAATAAAATGACAATCTTTATTAGAAATTGATTCTATTAAATTTCACAAACAATTCATAGATGTTAGCTACTATATAAACATACCCAATAACAAAACTTTTTTCATAACAAAACTATTTCCCCCCTAAAGAAATAGATCGTAATTTTCAAGTGTTCCCCCGATACTTGGAAGATACTACAATAATAACTCCTTTTCTCCGTAGTTTTCCCGGCTACGGAGTTTTTAATGCGTAACGGTAAAAAAATTATAATAAAATTGAATTTACAGAATTAAAAGTAATAAATAGTAAAAAAACGAGTTAATATTACTGAATTTTTACTAAAAACTATTGCATTTGTTTTTGAAATCGTTTACTATAATCATTGTAAAGAAACTATATAAAAAGGGGACGGATATTATGGAAAAATCCAGTCAACTCGAATCTCCAAAAGGTAATAGTGCTCAATCAAGAATAGCGTATTCATTTGGGGCTTTTGGTCATGATGTCTTTTATGCGACATTATCAACATATTTTATTACATTTGTTACCTCACATTTATTCAACACAGGTAATGCAACTCAAAACGACCGAATGGTTTTATATATAACTAATATTATAGCCGTTTTGCGAATTATTGAATTAGTTATCGATCCATTTATTGGAAACGCTATCGATAATACACGCACACGTTGGGGAAAGTTTAAACCATGGGTTGTCATTGGTGGATTCATTAGTTCGGTAGCATTGCTAACGTTATTCACAAATATGGGTGGTTTAAACAAGACTAATCCAATTTTATACTTAATATTATTTGCTATTATTTACATTACAATGGATATTTTTTATTCGTTTAAAGATATTGGTTTTTGGTCAATGATTCCAGCGCTATCTTTTGACTCACAAGAGCGTGAGAAAACAGCAACATTTGCTCGTATTGGTTCAACTATTGGTGGGAATATTGTTGGTGTTGTAATTATGCCGATTATTTTATTCTTTTCTATCAATAGAAATGGCGGTGCAGGCGATAATAGAGGTTGGTTCTGGTTTGCTTTTATCGTTGCCTTAATTTCATTCTTAACGGCTGTTGCAGTTGGTTTAGGCACGCATGAAATAGATTCTGATTTACGTAAGAACACGGAAAAGACAGGCTTTAAAGATGTTCTACGTGTTTTAGTAAGTAATGATCAATTAATGGCAATTGCATTGTCATACGTGTTATATACAACGGGGGTAAGTATTCTAAATTCTTCGGAACTATACTACTTTACGTACGTTTTGGGTCATGCAGCTGAATTTTCAATCTTAGGCACAATAAATACGTTAGTCGGCTTGTTGTCAGTTTCACTTTTCCCTAAATTGGCGAATAAAATAAATAGACGAAATTTATTCTTTATTTGTATTACAATCATGCTTTGTGGGATTATCGTTTTTGCTTTCGCCGGCAAATCACTTGCAATTGTGTTAGTTGCAGCTGAATTATTCTTTATACCACAACCATTAGTTTTCTTAGTTGTATTAATGACAATTACTGATTGTGTTGAATATGGGCAATTAAAATTAGGACATCGGGATGAATCTTTGACATTATCTGTGCGTCCCTTATTAGATAAATTTGGTGGAGCTGTTTCAAACTCTGTTATTGGGGTTGCAGCAGTTGCCGCAGGTATGACAACGGGAGCAACTGCTTCAACAGTTACAGCACATGGCATTTCAGCATTTAAATGGTATGTTTTCGGTGCACCGTTCATCTTAATTATATTAGGTGGTTTGGTCTTCTTCTTTAAAGTTAAACTAACAGAAGAAAAACATGCACAGATAGTTACAGAATTAGAAGCAACGTGGGATGAATATCTTAGCGAAGGTGAAGAAACGAGTGTTGTTGAAGGTACCTTAAGCGTCAACTCACCAATTGATGGAACATTAATGGAACTTAGTGAGGTCAAGGATGAAACATTTGCATCTGGTAAATTAGGAAAAGGTTTTGCAGTTAAACCAAGCGATGGTCGTGTCTTTGCACCATTTGATGCAACTGTTCGACAAGTGTTTACTACTCGTCATGCGGTTGGCTTAGTTTCTGAAGATGGGATAGTTTTATTAATTCATGTGGGCTTAGGTACCGTCAAGTTAAAGGGTACAGGTTTTGTTTCATATGTCACTGAAGGACAAAAAGTTAAAAAAGGTGATGAGATACTTGAATTCTGGGATCCTACAATCAAAAAAGCTGGCTTAGACGATACTGTAATTGTTACAGTAACAAATTCAGATGAATTTAAGACGATAGATTTGGAACATCCTTCGGGAACTAAAGTAAGTTTTAAAGACACTATGTTGCATTTAGAAAGTAAATAAAATGAAATTATGTCTGGAAGTATCAAGACAAGAGTAACTAGTAAAGAAGGGCTTGGGATTTTTATCCCAAGTCCTTCTTTTGTTATAGTGTTGAGAACAACTAGAAATAAGTTTCTGAATGCGTAGGGGGGATTTTAGACAACAAAAAAGACTTAGAAATACTAAGCCTTTTTAGTTGATGCTACTACCACGTAAGGTTAATTTAGTGGAAATTTTTACCATTCGAGGGACCTTAGAATCATAACCATCTAAAATACGTTTTAGCAAGTCAACAGCAGTTTCGCCCATCTCTTCCGTGAAGACAGTAATTGAACTTAATGAGGGATAGACATATTTTGCAATCGAAGTGTCATTGAATGAAATTAGGCTAACACGGTTAGGAACTGCAATTTGTTCTTCTTGTAAGGCACGTAAAGCACCAACAGCTAAAGCATCATTAGCAGCAAAGAAAGCTTGTGGCAAATCTTCTTTTAAATCTTTAATAGCTTGTTTCATCATGTGATAACCAGCTTCTGTTGTAAAAGAATCAACATAAATATAGCGAGGGTGGTAAAGGCCTTGATCTGACATATAGTTTTTAAATGTGTTAAACCGAGGATCAATTAAAGATATTTTACCATCAGCTGTTGTTTCTTCACCGGCAAGCATTCCAATTTTTGTCTGTCCATTATTTAAAAAGTGGTGCAAAACGTTAATGACAGAATTATCAAAATCGGTACAAACACAACTATGACCGGCATTTAAAGTATCACTATCTACAAAAATAAGATTCGAGTTTATATTTTCAAGCTGTTTAATTTGGTCAGGACTAAATTTTCCAATAGCAATGATACCGTCAGTGTTTGCTAAATTTATTAAGGGTGCATTATTAAAGACACGAATAATATCAAAGCCTAACTCTTGAGCATGCTTTTCAAGACCCACGCGAATTGAATAGTAATATAAATCATCGAGTTCTTCTTTTTCAGTATACCATTGAACAATGGCGAGTTTATTCGTTGCTTTTATGGTTGGAGTACTTTTTTTATGTTTGGTGTAGTCTAATTTTTCAGCAATGTCAAAAATCCGTTTTTTCGTTTCATCACTAACCGACATAGACTTATCGTAATTTAAAACACGCGAAACAGTAGCTGTGGAAACGTGGGCTTGTTCAGCGATATCTTTAATTGTAGCCATAAGTTAATTGCGCCTCTTTTTCTGTTTTTAAAGTATTGTAGCATAATAAAGTAAAAAAAAGAAATGATTAACTAAATTTGTTGTTTTTTTAAGTAAAATATAGTAAAATAATCACGTAAAAGCGTTTTCTTTCAAGCGTATTCTTAGGAGGTTTAGCATATGCAAGATTTAATTGAATTTGACGAACAAAGAAAAGTATTTCATTTGCACAATACAAAAATATCATATTTATTTTCGGTAGAAGACGGTAATGTTTTAAGTCATTTGTATTTTGGAAAAGCAATTACGAAGTATCATGGACAATTGCGCTATCCGCGAATTGATCGTGGCTTTTCTGGGAATTTGCCAGGATCAACAGATCGTGGCTTTTCGCGAGACACTTTACCACAAGAATATAGTAGCAATGGTACAGGAGATTATCGAATTCCAGCAGTAATTATTCAACATAACAATGGGTCATATGCAGATGCTTTTTGTTTTAAAAATTATAAAATTGAAAATGGTAAGCCGCAATTAGAAGGGTTACCTCAAGCTTATGTAAAAAATCCTAATGAAGCTCAAACATTAACAGTTACTTTAGAAGATCAAATTAATCAAATTGAAGTAGATTTATTATATACGATTTATCGAAATCGTGCTGTAATTACCCGGGCTGCATGTGTAAAAAATAATAGTAAAGATAGTGTTACTTTAGAAAAGGTCGCTTCAATGCAATTAGACTTTGTAGCTAAAAAGTTTGATTCCATTTGTTTACCAGGGGCACATGCTAATGAGCGACATTTTGATCGTGCAAAAATAGATTATGGTGTTAAGTCCTTTGAAAGCCGGCGTGGAACTTCAAGCCATCATATGAATCCTTTTGTAGCTTTAGTAGACGAAAAAACGGATGAATTTAGTGGGGAAGCATATGGTTTTAATTTTGTTTATTCCGGGAACCATGCATTTCAAATTGAAAAGGATCAAATTGGACAGACTAGAATAGTTGTTGGAATTAATGACTATGATTTTAGTTGGAAATTGGATGCAGGCAAAACATTTCAAACACCAGAAGTATTGCTAGTTTATTCAGCTAACGGATTAAATGAAATGAGTCAAGAATATCATCACATAATTCGTGAACGAGTAGTACGCAGTAAGTTCAAATATCAAGAACGACCGATCTTAGTAAATAATTGGGAAGCAACTTATTTTGATTTTGATGAAGAAAAGTTAAAACCAATTGTAGATGAAGCAAAAAGTTTAGGAATTGAAATGTTCGTCCTTGATGATGGTTGGTTTGGAAAACGCGATGATGATACAAGTTCTCTGGGAGATTGGAAAGTATACCATAAGAAGTTCCCACAAGGATTGAAACACTTTAGTGATTATGTACATGAACAGAAGCTAAAGTTTGGTATTTGGTTTGAGCCTGAAATGATTTCAATTGATTCAGATTTGTATAGGGCACATCTGGATTATCTGATGCAAGTTCCAAAGAGAGATCCAAGCCCATCACGAAGTCAATTTGTGTTGGATATGAGTAGAGCGGAAGTTAGAGATAATATTTATACTCAAATGGTAGAAATTCTAGATGAAGGTATCGACTATGTTAAGTGGGATATGAATCGGCATTTATCTGATGTTTATTCACTGGGATTGCCTCCAAAGCAACAAGGAGAAGTTTATCATCGTTATATTTTAGGTGTATATGAATTATTAGAGAAGTTAACGCAAAGGTATCCAAATATTCTGTTTGAAGGTTGTTCAGGTGGCGGTGGACGTTTTGATGCAGGGTGGGCATATTATATGCCGCAATCATGGACGAGTGATAATACAGATGCTATTGCACGTTTAACAATACAGTATGGAACATCGCTAGCATATCCTATTTCAACTATAACGGCACATGTTTCAGCTATACCTAATCATCAAACCGGACGTAAAACACCGCTAAAAACTAGAAGTGATGTAGCAATGAGTGGTGTTTTTGGATATGAACTGGATCTTACGCAGATGACTTTGCAAGAAAAAAATGATGTTAAAGAGCAAGTTGCATTTTATAAGAGTATTAGAAAGTTAGTTCAATTTGGTGATTTTTATCGCTTAAAAAATCCGACAAATGGTAATCAAGCTGCTTGGATGTTTGTCTCTTCTAACCGTGATGAAGTGATGGTATTTGTTTTTCAAATATTGGCATTCGCGCAACCGGAATTTACTAAAACGATTTTAGTAGGATTAGATGAAGATAGGACATATCAAGATGTTGTTACTAAAGAAGAATTTACAGGGCTAGAGTTAATGAACTTAGGAATATATGATCCTGTAGCACAAGAGGATTATACATCTAAAATATATCATTTTAAGGCTTTAAAATAGGAGGATGTTACGATGAAAGAAAATGCACCTACGCTAGAATGGTTAGAAAATCCAGAAGTATTTGCGGTCAACAAAATATCAGCTCATTCAGATCATAAATATTATCAAACTTATACAGAAGAACAAACGGGGAAGATGCGCTTACGCCAATCTCTAAATGGAACATGGAAATTTAATTTTGCGAAGAACCCTTCTTTACGGGTTAAAGACTTTTATAAGCTAGATTTTGATGTGAGCGGATTTGATAATATTCAAGTCCCAGGCCATATTCAAACACAAGGATATGATAAAAACCAGTACATTAATACAATGTACCCATGGGATGGATTAGATGAATTACGCCCTCCTTATATTTCAAAAGAATATAACCCAGTTGGGTCGTATGTAAAAGAATTTGAAGTAAATGATGATTTAAAAGACAAGAAGACATTTATTTCATTTCAAGGAGTGGAAACGGCATTTTATGTGTGGTTGAATGGTCATTTTATTGGGTATGGAGAAGATGCATTTACACCTACGGAATTTGAAATTACAGAGTTTTTACAAGCGGGGACAAACAAACTAGCAGTTGAGGTTTATAAAAGAGCAAGTTCTAGTTGGATAGAAGATCAAGATTTTTGGCGTTTTTCTGGAATTTTTCGTGATGTGTATTTGTATGCAATACCTAAGACGCATTTACAAGATATTTTTATTAAGCATGAATTGACTAGTGATTATACCATAGGCAAACTGGCTATTGATGCAAAAATTCAGGGTGAGGTAAGTGAAACGACGATCTCTTTTATTTTACGAGACGTAAATAAAAAAGTAGTCTATGAAACTTATGTAGAAGGCAAAAATGAAGTTAAGTTAACTGCAGATATCGGGGAAGTTTTACCGTGGAGTGCAGAACAACCTAATTTGTACACACTAGAGACAGCTATTTTACATGATTCGGAGTTAATTGAAGTAGTTTCACAAAAGATTGGTTTTAGAACTTTTGAGATGAAAGACGGTATAATGCTACTAAATGGCAAACGGATAGTTTTCAAAGGTGTAAATAGGCACGAATTTGATTATAAACGTGGGCGGGCAATTACTGCTAAAGAAATGTTGTGGGATATTAAATTTATGAAGCGGCATAATATTAATGCAGTTCGAACTTCACACTACCCAAATCAAAGTCTATGGTATGATTTATGTGATGAATATGGAATTTATCTAATTGGTGAAACTAATCTTGAAAGCCATGGTTCATGGCAAAAATTAGGTAAATGTGAGCCTAGCTGGAATGTTCCAGGCAACAAACCAGAATGGAAAGAAAATGTTTTAGATCGTGCAAATAGTATGTTTCAACGAGATAAAAATCATTCGGCGATTTTAATATGGTCGTGTGGAAATGAGTCTTACGCAGGAAGCGATATTTTAGCGATGTCTAACTTTTTCCATGCTGTCGATGATACAAGGCTTGTACATTACGAAGGGGTATTTTGGAATCGTGATTACAACGAGACTAGTGATATGGAAAGTAGAATGTATGCTAAACCAGCTGAAATAGAAGAATATTTAAAAGCTAAGCCGAAAAAACCCTATATTTCATGTGAGTATATGCATGCTATGGGTAATTCAGTTGGTGGTATGAGTTTATATACTGATTTAGAAGACAAGTATCCGCAATATCAGGGAGGATTTATTTGGGATTACATTGATCAGTCAATCATGAAGCATAATGAGTTTGGACAAGATGTGCTAACATATGGTGGCGATTGGGATGATCGTGCTACTGACTATGAATTTTGTGGTGACGGAATTGTTTTTGCTAATCGGACGCCTTCACCCAAAGCGCAAGAAGTTAAACAACTATACGCTAACGTTAAATTAACAGTTACACCTAAACTAGTTACTATAAAAAATGAAAATTTATTTAGCGATACAAGTGCAACTTATTTCCATGCTAGTTTGAAATTAGATGGGCATCTGATTTGGAGTACTAACTTTGATTTGAATGTAGCGGCTGGTCAAACAAAAACACTAGCGTTAGATTTTCCTGAAGAAAAGCAGGCGGGAGAATATACGTACGAAGTGAGTCAATGCTTGCGCAAGAATACGTTATGGGCTGAAGCAGGCTACGAATTAACATTTGCACAAAAAGTGATTCAAGTGAAAAAAGAAGTTACAAATACGAGCCTGCCAAAACTTAAAGTTGTTCATGGCGATGTGAATATTGGAGTACATGGTGCTGATTTTAGTGTGTTATTGTCAATAGCAGAAGGCGGATTGATTTCGTATGTTCATGCGGGAACAGAATACATTACCCGCACACCGAAAACTAGTTTTTGGCGTGCTATGACAGATAATGATCGGGGTGTAAAACATGGATTTGACCGTGGAATGTGGTTAGGTGCAGGCTTATATCAAAAACATGTTGATGTTGATGTCAAAGAAGATGCTGAAAGTGTGACGGTAACGTTTAAGCATCAACTGGCTTTGCCAGGAGAAATTTTCCATACGGTAGCATATACAGTTGATGCAACTGGAAAGGTAACAGTTACAGCGAAGTATCCAGGGTACGCTAATTTACCATCAATACCGGCATACGGGATGGACTTTAAACTTAAATCACCATATCAAAATGTACATTATTATGGTTATGGTCCAGAAGAAAATTATTGTGATCGGATGCAAGGTGCTCGTTTAGGTATTTTTGAAACAACAGCTAGCAAAAATAAAGCTCCTTATTTAGTACCACAAGAAACAGGGAATCATGTTGGAACACGTTGGCTCGAAGTGACAGATGATTTAGGTCATGGCTTAAGATTTAAAGCTGTCAAGACGCCATTTGAAATGAGTGTTTTACCAAATAGTGAATATGAGTTAGAAAACGCAACTCATCAAGAAGAGTTACCGGCAGCCCATTTTGTTTGGGTACGTATACTAGCAGCACAGATGGGTGTAGGTGGCGATGATTCATGGGGAGCACCAGTGCATAAGAGATATTGGTTACCAGCTGATGAGGCGCTAGAAGTATCTTTTACAATTGAAGGCATTTAAATAATAAAGATTCTGTTGTTAGTTGGCGAAAAGTCGATTAATAACAGAATTTTTTGCGTTAAAAAATTAACTAGTAAAAAAAGTTATTATAAGTAAATATTAACTAAAATAATTCTTGAAATTTTACCAAAATAAAGTTAGAATAGAAATGTAAATAAAACGTTTTCTAATGTTAAGGGGATAGAATTATGAATAAACAAGAAATAATGCAAGAGTTTACTAAAGTATTTGGTCAACAAGCAGATGCTGCTTTCTTTTCACCAGGACGCATTAACTTAATTGGAGAACATACTGACTATAATGGCGGACATGTTTTCCCATGTGCTATCACTTTAGGAACATATGGTGCAGCGCGTAAACGTGATGATGATTTACTCCGCTTTTATTCTGCTAATTTTGAGAAACAAGGTATTATTGAAGTTCCATTACAAGATTTGCATTTTGATAAAGCAGATAGTTGGACCAATTATCTTAAAGGAATGATTTTATTTTTACAACAAGCAGGTCATACAATTGATAAAGGGATGGATATTTATTTAAACGGTAATATTCCTAATGCGTCAGGATTATCTTCTTCTGCTTCTATTGAGTTATTGATGGGTGTCATTGCAGAAGAACTATTCTCATTAGATGTGAAACGCCTAGATTTAGTAAAATTAGGCATGAAGACGGAAAATGAATTTATTGGTGTTAATTCAGGAATAATGGATCAATTTGCTGTTGGTATGGGTAAAGAAAATCGAGCTATTTTATTAGACACTAATACCTTAAAATATGACTTGGTACCGTTGGACTTAAAAGACAATGTAATTGTAATTATGAATACAAACAAACGTCGCGAGTTGGCTGATTCAAAATATAACGAACGTCGCAGTGAATGTGAAACAGCTGTTAAGGAATTACAAGCTAAATTACAGATTAAAACATTGGGTGAACTAGATTTACAAACATTTGATGAATACAGCTATCTTATTGCAGATGAAAACCGTTTGAAGCGGGCACGTCATGCTGTGTGGGAAAATCAAAGAACATTACAAGCGCAAGATGCTTTACAAGCCGGTGAATTAGAAAAATTTGGTCGTTTAGTTAATGCATCCCATGTCTCTTTAGAACATGATTATGAAGTTACAGGAATTGAACTAGATACGTTAGCACATACCGCATGGAAGCAAGCCGGAGTGTTGGGTGCGCGTATGACTGGAGCCGGTTTTGGCGGTTGTGGTATAGCACTAGTTGATAAAAATCATGTAGAGGAATTTAAGCAAAATGTCGGTCAAATCTATACTGAGAAAATAGGCTATGCACCAGCATTTTATATTGCTGAAATTGCAGATGGTACAAAAGTGCTATAAGCATTTAACTAGCGGGGTAATTGAGATGGAAGATTTATTACTAGATAAATTTGTAACAGGTGTGATTGAAAATAGCGATTATTTAGAAATGGATCGTATTTATTTGAATAATCGTGTAGTTGCTTTAGTTGGAGAACAAGGCTGTAAGCAACATACCACAAAGACAGAATTGATTGATTTAAAAGAAGAATTAGTAAAAGTTGCGTTCCAAAATGGTAAAGTGGGCGAAACACTTAACGAACAAGATGAACTAGGGGCACAACTAATGAATTTCATTACACCAACGCCTAGCAAGGTTAATTGCCAGTTTTGGGATACGTATGCTAAAAGCTCAGAACAAGCAATTAGTGAATTCTATGCATTGAGCAAACGTAATGATTATATCAAAACAAAGGCAATTGCAAAGAATATCTACTATACTGTAGAGACTGAATATGGCAACTTAGAAATAACGATTAATTTATCAAAGCCAGAAAAAGATCCTAAAGCAATTGCGGCAGCAAAAAAGATAAAGGCCACGGGTTATCCAGCTTGTCAGTTATGCATGGAAAATGAAGGCTATCAAGGTCGAATTGATTATCCAGCACGTGCTAATCATAGAATTATTCGTTTTGATATGAATGGAAAACCATGGGGCTTTCAGTACTCACCGTATGCCTATTTCAATGAACATTGTATTTTCTTAGATAGTATCCATGAGCCTATGAAAATTAGTGATAAAACGTTTGGGCAACTGTTAAACATTGTTGATCAATTTACCGGTTATTTCGCGGGGAGTAATGCAGATTTACCAATTGTAGGCGGTTCGATTCTAACGCATGAACATTATCAAGGTGGGCGCCATGTTTTTGCGATGGAAAAAGCACCAATTGAGTTACCATTACATTTTACAGATTATCCAGAAGTAGAGGCTGGAATTGTTAAATGGCCAATGTCTGTAATTCGAGTAAGTAGCAAAAATAAAACACAATTGATTGAACTAGCAACTAAGATTTTATCTAAATGGCGAACCTATTCAGATGAAGATTTACAAATCAAGGCTCAATCTGAGGGCGAATTGCACCATACAATTACACCAATTGCACGAAAAAAAGAAGACAAATTTGAGTTAGATCTTGTTCTAAGAGATAATCAAACATCAAGTCAATATCCGGATGGAATTTATCATCCACATAAGGATGTCCAGCATATTAAAAAAGAGAATATTGGGTTGATTGAAGTTATGGGGTTAGCAATTTTACCACCGCGGCTAAAAACTGAGATGCATGAAGTTGAGAAATATTTATTGAAACAACCAAATGAGATGGCAGCATACCATAAAGTTTGGGCAGACGAAATTGCACAAAAGCATGCTGAATTAAATGCTGAAAATGTAACGGCAATCGTTAAAGAAGCAATTGGACAGGTCTTTAAGCGAGTGTTGGAAGATGCAGGTGTTTATAAGCAAAATGAAGAAGGAAAAGCGGGCTTTTTACGCTTTGCCCAGTTTGTTGGATTAAATAAAAATTAATTATAACGTACTAGCGGTTATAATATGTATTAGTTTTAATAGCTAGTAAAAAATAAAAAAGTATATTCTACACAAAAAATCGTCTTTTATTCTGCTTTAAAAGACGATTTTTTGTACTTGTATTAATGTTATCTTTAGTGCGTAAAGCCATATGGTTTAAGTTCTTTTTTCTTATGAAAAACAATATGGGCGTGGTTAAGATCTGTAATAGCCTGCTTCATATCTTCTACGTAATCATGGGCCATTCCCATTCCAAAGTCTGCACGGACAACTAAGCGTTGCACCTCAATGTTATCTAAGTTTGTTGGTAATGGATAGGCAGGAACTTGCCACCCTTTCATTGCTAAGCGATCAGCAAGATCGTATAATGTCCATTCAGCTGGAGGTGTTTGTTTGTGGCGATAACAAATAATTGGCAAATGGGTACCATCATTTATCAATTCAAAGATTCCAGTTTTTTCAATTTCTTTTGCTAAGTAGGTTGCAACATCATGAGTGCGTTTATGGATTTCATGGTAACCATCAAAGCCGTAGCGCACAAAATTGTAATATTGACCGATTATTTGGGCGGCACTACGGGAAAAATTAATCGCCATAGTTGACATTTGACCACCTAAATAACTAACTTTGAAAATGAGTTCTTCTGGTAAAAAAGCTTTGTCACGCCATAAAATCCAACCGATACCAGGATAAACTAAGCCATATTTGTGACCAGAGGTATTGATTGAAATGACATTTTTTAGTTTGAAATCCCAATTAACTTCTGGTTCCATAAAAGGGGTGTATAATCCACCTGATGCAGCATCAACATGAATGTATACCTTATAGTCGGTTTGCTGGTTGTAACTTTCCACTAATTTATCAAGCTGTTCAATATTATCATATTCACCAGTATACGTAATGCCCATAATGCCAACAATTCCAATTGTATATTTGTCAACATAATTCATAACAGTTGCCATGTTTAAGGAGTGATGGGTATTATCCATTGGAACGGTACGTAATTCAATATCCCAATATTTGCAGAACTTTTCCCAACAAACTTGATAGCCGGAAGATATAACAAGATTTGGCATCTTAGCATTGATATCTAAGCCTAATTTTTTAACACGATTGCGCCATGAAAATTTCATTGCCATCCCACCAAGCATGCAAGCTTCAGAAGAGCCGACGGTTGAAGTGCCCATGAATTCATCATGTGGTTGTGTATGCCAGAGATTAGCAATCATATTAACACAACGATTTTCAATTTCAGCAGTTCGGGGATATTCAGATTTATCAATAGCATTTTTTTCAAGAGATTCGCTCATTAATTTAGTGGCTTCGGGTTCCATGTAGGTTTGACAAAATGTGGCTAGATTTAAACGTGCATTTCCTTCATCTAAAAGCTGGTCTTTAATTACTTGATAGGCTATACGCGGTGCTACTGCGCGCTTATCTAACTTATACTTGGGCAAATCATGATCTTCACTATAAGAACCAAAGATAGGGTCGACGACTTCACGGTTTTCACGATCTTTTTTTCCATACAATGTCATATACATCTGTCCTTTCTCATTAAAAAAATGCTTTGTGATATCGCTATCAAAAATAAGAACAAGCTAACTTATAACCTACAGCTAAGTTACTTAGTGACGTGCTGAGTGATAATTGTGGGCACTTTTTATTTTATGTGTATGTTGCTTAAATTTAGGATGTTGTGTTTCAGTCAAGACAAAGTTTTTCATCTTACCAGTAAAAGGTTTATTTTGAACACGAATTTGTGTCCAGCTTTGCATCGCAGTAATCATCGCATTAAGACTGGCTAACTGTTTAGGATTATTTTCTCGAATGGCTTCGCGATAAATATCACTTTGTAGTCGTTGGATAAGGTTGGTATGGTAGTTTAGTAGTTCCTTAGTTAATGGAGCATGGCGATATTGATTAAATAATTTTTGGATGGTTTCCATAGCATCATTAACATTTTGTGGTTTTACATAACGGTTTTGCATCTAATAGAAATGCTCCTTCAAGCTTTTCTTTAAGTGTACCGCAAATAATAAGAAAGATAAATTTATCTAGTGGATATTTGAAAATTATTAATTTAGAAAAGCGATAACTCTGTTTGTTAGATATCTTATATGTTATTGAATTGTGTTAAAAAATGGGCCATGAATTAGATTGTGAATAACTAATTTTTAAAAAGGCTATTCTTATAGGAACTTGAAGGGACGATTAAAATTTGTATAGAATTATTGCAAAAAAATGTTGACAGACAAAAATAAGCCGTGTAGTATAGCACACATAGAATAAATATATTCTAACTTGGCTTTAATTATTCCAAGAGAAGGCAGATATAATTATCTAGCTTTAAAAGATTTTATAAGTTTTTAAGTTGTTAAATAGAAAATCAAATTAATTTGAAAGGAGTTAAATCACATGCGCAGCCCAATCAATGGTATAGCTTTAGTAGCTAACATCGTCATTATTAGCCTAGTCATTATTACCACATGCGAGTGTGATTTAATGCCTAAGCAACTTTGAGTTATCAAAGTTAAGGTATAAAACCCACCGCATTGGTTTTTAATTGCGGTGGACAAGAAGCATCCATCGCAATTGATGGGTGCTTTTTTTGTAGCTAGTACAAAAATTAAAGGAGGTGATGCTAGAGTACCAAGCATTTTAGTTTAAACAAGGAGGTGATGATTTGTCACAATTGGAAGAAATAAAAACAGTTAGTACAGTTGAACAAAATGGATCAGAATTACTTTTAACAGAATTGGAAAAACAAGGTGTAGAGATCGTTTTTGGTTATCCAGGTGGAGCTGTATTACCACTTTATGATGCAGTTTACTGTAAAGCATTTCATAACATTTTAGTCCGACATGAACAAGGTGCGGTTCATGCGGCTGAAGGTTATGCTAAGTCGACTGGGAAACCAGGAATCGTTTTTGTTACCTCTGGTCCAGGGGCAACTAATGCAATTACAGGAATTGCTGATGCTAAAAGTGATTCAGTTCCATTAATAATTTTTACTGGACAAGTAGCAACAAAGGCTTTAGGAACTGATGCATTTCAAGAAGCAGATATTGTTAACATAACTAGACCAATAACAAAGAAAAGTTTTCAAGTAAATAATGCAACAGAATTACCTAAGATTGTTAGAACGGCTTTTGGAATAGCAATGAGTGGCCGTAGTGGTCCAGTTGTTATCGACTTACCCAAAGATATCATGTCTCAAACGGTAGAAAAGCCACAAGCATTTGAGTTACAAGTACCAACCGGACCAGATCTTCCAGCCGGGGCAGTAGCAACTTTAGCTAAAAGACTTTCAAAAGCGCAACGACCATTATTGTTAATTGGTGGTGGAGTTGCAGCTGCCAACGCTGCTAGTGAGGTTCGACAATTTGTAAAGAAGTATCAAATACCGGTTGTCACAAGCTTGCTGGGATTGGGAATTATTCCAGCAGATGAGCCTTTGTTTTTAGGTATGGGTGGTATGCATGGTACATATGCTGCTAATATGGCATTAGCAAATTGTGATTTGTTGTTAAACATCGGCTCGCGTTTTGATGATAGGTTAGCAACTAAACCGACAGAGTTTGCTAAAAATGCTTGGATTGCACATCTAGATATCGATCCACATGAATTAAACAAAATTGTTTCGACAGATTTAGCTTTGGTAGCAGATGCTAAGTCAGCACTTCAAAGTTTATTGGCTGCTGATTTTGAACCACCGGCAGCTAAAAAATGGTGTCAACAGATAAAAAAGTGGCAGCTTGATTATCCGTATCGCTATCAAACAGAAGTTGGAACAATTAAACCGCAAGAAGTTGTTGAGGAAGTTGGCAGACTAACTCATGGAGATGCAATTATAGTTACTGATGTTGGTCAACATCAAATGTGGGCAGCTCAATACTATCCGTTTAAACACCCCCGTCAATTAATCACAAGTGGGGGGCTAGGAACAATGGGATTTGGTTTACCAGCAGCAATGGGAGCTAAAATCGCAAATCCACATACGGAAGTTGTTTTATTTGTTGGTGATGGTGGAATTCAAATGACCATCGAAGAATTGGCAGTAATTAAGCAGTACGACATAGATATAAAGATTATTCTATTAAATAATCAGGCATTAGGAATGGTCCGTCAGTGGCAGGATTTATTCTACAAAAAAAGACGTTCTCAAACAATTTTTAATAGTCAACCAAATTTCATTACATTAGCCCAAGCATACGGCATAGAAAGTTTAAAATTCAATCCCAATAATTGGAAAAAAACATTGGCAGATGTTTTTTCAAAAAAGCACTGTGTTTTGGCAGAAACGCAGATACCACAACTTGAAGAAGTGACACCAATGATAGCACCAGGATCACCTAATCAGGCCATGATGGGGATTGATTAAATACAATCTGTGTAAAGTAAATTTAGTTTGAATTGAAGAAAATCAATTCATAAAAATTATTTTAAAAACGTCACGATAGATAATTAAGGACTTAACTTCAAACGCTAATCATGGTTAAATGCGCTTAAAAATCAATCTTAGGTACATTCTACATGATTAGAGCAAAAAATTAAAGTTTAATACCCAAATACTAGGAGGAATTTAGAATGAGTGTAGAAATGTTATATGAAAAAGATGTCAACACAAACTATTTAGCAGGAAAGAAAGTAGCTTTTATCGGTTATGGTGCACAAGGACATGCTCAAGCTAACAACTTGCGCGATTCAGGTGTAGACGTAATTGTTGGTATTCGTCCAGGTAAATCATACGATAAAGCTAAAAAAGACGGCTTTGAAGTTTACTCAGTTGCAGATGCAGCTAAGCAAGCTGATTGGGTACAGATGTTGACACCAGATGAAGTTATGGCAGATATCTATAAAAAAGAAGTTGCTCCATATTTGGAAGCTGGAAATGTCTTGGGCTTTTCTCATGGTTTTAATGTATATTACAAGGAAATTGTTCCACCAGCAGATGTTGATGTTGTTATGATGGCACCTAAAGGCCCAGGTAACTTATGCCGTAGAACTTATATGGAAGGCTTTGGGGTACCAGCACTTTATGCAACTTATCAAGATGTATCGGGGCATGCTGAAGACTTAGCAAAAGAATTTGCTAAAGCTAATGGAGCAGCTCGTGCAGGATTATTGAAGACAACTTTCAAAGAAGAAACAGATGAAGATTTGTTTGGTGAACAAAATGTATTGATGGGCGGGGTTACAGCCTTGATTGAAACTGGGTTCGAAGTATTAGTTGAAGCAGGTTATTCACCACAATTGGCTTACTTTGAAGTTGAACATGAAATGAAATTAATCTGTGATTTAATCTATGAGGGCGGCTTTGCAAAAATGTATAACGATTGCTCAAATACATCCGAATATGGTTCATATACTCGTGGACCACGTGTTGTTAATGCTGAATCGAAAAAGGCAATGGAACAAAACTTGCGTGAAATCCAAGATGGTACATTTGCTAAAGAATTCATGGCCGATTATCGTGATGGCTTCAAGAAACTTTATGGTTTCCGTGAAGAAATGCAAAAATCACAGTTACAACAAGTTGGTGAAGAATTACGTGCGAAGATGCCATTTGTTAAAGAAGCAGATAAGTATAGTGACTAATTAAAAACATAAAGAGAGCGCAAAAAATTATTTATAAAGCCACATATAGCAATTAAGCAGCAAAAAAGCTTTATATAAAAACTAATTTTTAAAATGCGATAAAAGCTGATAAATCAGATTTTATAGGCAAAAGCCTCTCTCGCATACATATTTGAATATTAAAAGAAAGTTGGTGTAGTAGTGGATATATTAACAGAGAAAAAATTGTTAGATAAAAATAGTGTAGAAATGGCTTATAAGGTGTTACAACCGATTATTACGCAAACGCCGCTCCAATATGATGCATATCTCTCGCAAAAATATCATTGTCAGGTTTATCTAAAGCGTGAGGATTTGCAAATTGTTCGGTCTTTTAAGTTACGAGGAGCCTATTATGCAATTGCACAAACACCAGAAGAGGTAAGGAAAAAAGGTGTTGTTTGCGCAAGTGCAGGCAATCATGCTCAAGGAGTAGCCTGGACATGTCATCAAATGCAAGTACCTGCAATTATTTTTATGCCAACTACTACACCCAAACAAAAAATTGAACAGGTTCGTTTTTTTGGAAAAAAGCAAGTAACTATTAAATTAATAGGTGATACGTTTGATGCAGCAGCAGCGGCGGCACAAGAATACTGTCAACAAAATAATTTAACCTTCATCGCTCCTTTTAATGATTTAAAAACGATGGCAGGGCAAGGTACGATAGCTGTTGAGATTTTTAAAGCAGCTAAAAAAGCTGAGTTAGAAGTTGACTATTTGTTTAGTGCTATTGGCGGTGGCGGACTAATAAGTGGAGTAGCGGCGTATACAAAAGCAGTTAGCCCGCAGACTAAAGTAATAGGAGTTGAACCCACTGGGGCAGCGTCTATGGCTGCGGCATTTGAACTTGGACATCCCGTGACATTAGCAACAATGGAAAAATTTGTTGATGGTGCAGCAGTTAAAACGGTTGGAGAGCTAACATACCTCAATGCTAAGAACTATGTTGATCAACTAACAACGGTAGCAGAGGGACATGTTTGCACAACAATTTTAGAATTATACAGCAAAGAAGCAATTGTAGCCGAACCAGCTGGTGCATTAAGTGTTTCCGCACTTGATAATTTTAAAGATGAACTTGTTGGAAAAACGGTAGTTTGTGTTATTAGCGGAGGAAACAATGATATTGGACGGATGCAGGAAATTAAAGAGCGTTCTCTAGTTTACGAAGGGGAGCAACGGTACTTTGTTGTTAATTTTCCACAACGACCAGGAGCATTAAAAGAATTTGTTAACCAAATTTTAAATCCTGATGATGATATTACGAAATTTGAATATACAAAGAAAGTAAACCGAGGAAAAGGTCCTGTTTTGATAGGTGTTCGTCTAGGCAATCGGAATAATACTGCAAGTTTACAAGCTAGATTGCATGAGTTTGATCCTCATTATATTGATCTTAAAGAAAATCAAATGCTTTATGAAATGATGGTTTAAGCAAGGAGGAATAAGCTTTTGGATGAGATTTTAAACTTTGAGCAAGTGTCCTTGCAGCGAAAAAATCGATTTATTTTACAAAACATTAATTGGCAAGTAAAGCCTAAAGAAAACTGGGCAATCTTAGGATTAAACGGTGCTGGGAAAACCACACTTTTAAAAATGATTCATGGAGATTTATGGCCGACAAGTGGGCAGCTAACCGTTCTAGATCAAGTTTTTGGAAAGACAAATATTCCAGCATTAAAGCGTAGAATCGGATGGGTAAGCAGCGCTTTACAAGACTGGTTACATCAAGGTGATTTGGTTGAACAAATAGTATTATCCGGGAAATTTGCCAGTATAGGCTTATATGAAAAGTATACTGCTAAAGAAATGCAAGAAGCTAAAACAACGCTTGAGCGTTTAGGCGGGACAAAACTTTTGGGGAAAACATATCAAATTTTATCACAAGGTGAACGGCAATTAGTTCTAATCGCTAGAGCATTGATGGCTAAACCAGAATTATTGATTTTAGATGAGCCTTGTAACGGATTAGATTTGTTTGCTCGCGAACAACTGCTAAATAAAATTACGATGATAGCTAATCAAGCTGATAGTCCAGCTCTACTAATGGTTTCGCATTATACAGAAGAACTTTTACCTTGTTTTGATCATTTAATGCTCTTGAAAAAAGGGGAAATTTATAAACGGGGCAAACGAGCAGAATTATTAACACCAGAAGTCTTAGGTGACTTTTATGGAGCACCAATTAAGCTATTAACAGCCGCAGACAAACGAGTAATTGTTTATCCAGGTTAACAATCGAGGAGTGAAATAAAAATGAATCAAGTAATTGCAACAACTAAAGCACCAAGTGCGCTAGGACCATATTCGCAAGCTGTTAAATGTGGAAATACAGTATATTGTTCGGGTCAAATAGGACTAAATCCAGGAACAGGAGAGCTAGCTTCTGGAGTACAGAATCAAGCTAAGCAGGCATTGAGTAATTTAAAAGCTGTTTTGAAAAAAGCGGGCTTTGCTCCAGCAGAAATTGTTAAGGTAACAATATTTATGACAGAAATTGCTAATTTTCAATTGGTCAACCAAGTTTATGGAGAATTTTTTGCTGATAGTAAAGTTTTACCAGCACGGTCAGCAGTTGGAGTTCAAGCTTTACCAGCGGGAGCATTAGTTGAAATAGAAGCAATTGCTGAAAAAAATGAAAAGGAGACAATGTGATGAGTGATACTTTAAATTTTTCAATTGACGGTGATGAAATCAGAAAACGGAGCGATACGATTACAGAAGGTGTGGATCGAGCACCTGGACGTAGTTTGTTATATGCTACCGGGCAAGTTAAAGATCCAGCAGATATGAAAAAACCATTCATTGCAATCTGTAATTCATATGTTGAAATTATTCCTGGACATGTACATCTGCGTGAATTAGCTGAGATTGCAAAAGAAGAAATTCGTAAAGCTGGAGGTGTTCCTTTCGAATTTAATACAATTGGTGTTGATGATGGGATTGCCATGGGTCATATTGGAATGCGTTATTCTTTACCGAGCCGAGATCTAATTGCCGATTCTGCCGAAACAGTTATTAATGCTCATTGGTTTGATGGGGTACTATATATGCCAAACTGTGACAAAATCACACCCGGAATGTTAATGGCAGCCGCTCGTACAAATGTTCCAGCTGTTTTTGTTTCCGGTGGGCCTATGAAAGCAGGACTAGATCCACATGGAAAAGCTGCGACATTATCGACTGTTTTTGAAGCAGTAGGAGCATTTAAAGATGGAAAAATGAGCAAGCAAGATTTCTTAGAACTTGAACAAAATGCTTGTCCCGGTTGTGGTTCTTGTGCAGGAATGTATACTGCAAATTCAATGAATTCATTGATGGAAGCGATGGGAATGGCATTACCTTATAATGGAACAACTTTGGCCGTTTCTCCAGAAAGAAAGGAATTAGTCAGAAAAGCAGCTCGACAAGTAATGTATAACGTTGAACATAATATACGACCAAAAGATGTAATGACAAAAGAAGCATTTGATGATTGTTTTGCTCTAGATATGGCAATGGGTGGCTCAACTAATACTGTTTTACATGGATTGGCAATTGCACATGAAGCTGGAGTTGAATACAGCGAAGAAAGAATCAATGAGATTGCTAAGAAGACACCACATCTTGCTAAAATTGTGCCATCTTCAGTATGGACAATGGAAGATGTTCATTTAGCTGGTGGAATTCCTGCGATTATGAACGAATTAATTGAAAAAGGTGGAATTTTACATCCAGATCGAGTTACCGTTACTGGTAATACAATTCGTGAAAATGTTGCTGGAGCACATACCTTGAACCCAGAAGTAATTAGACCGCTAGATAATCCTTATTCACAGCAAGGCGGACTCTCAATTCTATATGGAAATATTGCTAAAGATGGGTCTGTAATCAAGGTCGCTGGAGTTGATCCTGATATTAAGAAATTTGTTGGTAAAGCTATCTGTTTTGACTCGCATGATGCAGCAGTAGCAGGGATAGATGACGGCACAGTTAAAGCTGGAGATGTTGTAGTTATTCGATACGAGGGACCAAAAGGTGGACCGGGAATGCCAGAAATGTTAAATCCAACTTCAAATATTATTGGACGAGGGTTAGGCAGAACAGTTGCTTTAATAACTGATGGTCGTTTTTCAGGGGCCACTCACGGAATTTGTGTAGGTCACGTTTCACCAGAAGCAGCTGCTGGTGGTGAGATTGCTTTAATTAAAGATGGGGATCAAATTACAATTGATTTGGAGAAACGGACATTGGATGTGGAGGTTAGTGCCGCTGAATTAACCGCAAGACGTAAAGAATTGCGACCATTTGAACCTAAGGTCCGTTTTGGATATTTAGCGCGTTATCAATATTTAGTAACTTCAGCTAATACGGGGGGGATTTTAAAAGGAGCCGATGAACTATTCGGAGCAGCAACTAAAAAGCAGCAAATTGCAGATAATTCGCAGTGCAGATGTAAGAAATAATTTAAAATGAAGAGGAGAAAAGAATGGATAAAATTGAAAAATTTGGGCGTTTTGTAGGTCGTTGGTTTACATTATTAGTTGTACTATGGGCAGCTTTCAACTACGTTTTACCACAAACAAGTCTGTGGATAGTACCTAAAACAGCGTATCTATTAGGAATTATATTATTTGGAATGGGCTTAACGTTAAAATTAGAAGACTTTGAAAGAATTATCAAAAAACCCATTCCAGTTATTGCGGGAACGGTTGCGCATTATGTAATAATGCCAACACTAGCTTGGTTGCTGTGCTTAATTTTTCAACTAAAAGGTGCCACTGCAGCAGGTGTTATCTTAGTTGGCTCATGTCCAAGTGGAACATCATCTAGTGTAATGGCATATTTAGCTGGTGGTGATGTAGCGTTAGATGTTTCGATAGAAACACTATCAACACTATTAGCACCTTTAGCTTTACCAGGACTTTTATTATTGTTTGCTGGAAAATATGTTGCAATTCCAACAACGTCTTTGTTTGTCAGTACGATAGAAATAGTGTTAATCCCGATAATTTTAGGGGTAGTTATCCACTCTGTTTTTGGAAGAAAGATTGAACGAATAACTAAAGCTTTGCCGCTAATTTCGCAAGTTGCTATTTTAATGATAATCGGTGCAGTTATTTCAGCTAATCATGCGAATCTGTTTACTGCATCAACAGCGCTAGTAATTCCAGTTGTTATGTTGCACAATCTTTCAGGCTATGGTTTGGGGTATTTGTTTTCAAGGGTAATTCGGTTACGTGATCCGCAAAGAAAGGCAATTACTTTTGAAGTTGGAATGCAAGACTCAAGTTTAGGAGCAACACTTGCGATGAAGTACTTTGCACCAGCTGCAGCTATCCCATCAACTATTTTCAGTATTTGGCATAATATCTCAGGTTCAGTTTTATCATCATATTGGCGAAATAAAACTGATAATAAAGCCAAGTCTAATAGTGAAAAAGAGCAGACTTTCGTACTAAAAAATGAAAACTAGTTTTGAAGTTAGGTATATTGTGCTTAACGAAGATATAGTATTTGCTAAAAATAGTTATCGTGAGTATTAAAATAATAAAAAGAGTTCGGATTTTGAGACATATCACAAAGTTAAAGTGAAAATCACTTAACTTTAGAGGTATACATCATCTTTCCGGACTCTTTTAACTATTCAATTGTTTTTCATTAATACCACGGTGTAAGCTTTTATTTTTTATATTAAACCTCTACACAAACAGAAGATTAATTTAAATCTGCACCATCGGTTTTGATGACCTTTTGATACCAGTAAAATGAGTCTTTGCGACTACGCGCAAGATCGCCATTACCCTCATCGTCTTTATTAACGTAGATAAAGCCATAGCGCTTAGACATTTGACCAGTACCTGCAGAAACTAAGTCAATGCAACCCCATGGTGTATAGCCCATTAAATCAACTCCATCTAATGTAACAGCTTTCCGAACTTCTTCTAAGTGAGCACGTAAATAAGCAATTCGATATGGATCATGAATGCTACCATCATTTTCAACCTTATCAACGGCACCTAAGCCATTTTCAACAATGAAAAGTGGTAAATGGTAACGGTCGGTTAATGCATTTAGGGAATAACGTAATCCGACAGGATCAATTTCCCAATCCCAGTCACTCTTTTCAACGTAAGGATTTGATACGATTACATCTTCTGGATCAGATAAGTCGTCAGGAGCAACTTTATCAGCGGAAACAACCATTGATTGATAATAACTAAAACCAATATAATCAACAGTTCCCTCTTTTAGAACAATGCGATCTTCTTCAGTGATATCAGGACGGAAATCGTTTCGTTCAATATAAGCTTCAACGTTAGCGGGATAATAACCCCAGCATTGAACATCTGAGAACCAATTGCGGCGTTGATCTGCACGTTGTGCCATTAAAACGTCAGCTGGCTTTGAAGTTGCAGGGTAAATTGGTGTAAAGTTAATCATTGTACCAATCATAAAATCAGAATTAATTTTTTTACCTTCTTTAACTGCTAAGGCACTTGCGACTAATTCATAGTGGGCAGCTTGATACATAGCTGCTTCATTATTAGAGTCATTATTAAGTAATAAACCTGAGTTGGTACACATTAAAAAGTCATTGTTGAAGCGACTTTGATTATCAATCTCGTTGAAGGTCATCCAGTACTTAACTTTATTTTTGTAACGTTTAAAACAAGTTGTGGCAAAGCGAACAAAGAAATCGATAACTTTGCGATTTGCAAACCCACCATATTCTTCAACTAAATGATAAGGCATTTCAAAATGGGCTAGTGTAACAACTGGTTCAATGTTGTATTTCAAACATTCATCAAATAAGTCATCATAGAATTGCAAACCAGCTTCATTTGCTTCTGATTCATCGCCTTGTGGAAAAATACGAGTCCAAGCAATTGAAGTTCTGAAACATTTGAAGCCCATTTCTGCGAAAAGTTTTACATCTTCTTTATAATGATGGTAAAAGTCGATACCATCATGGTTAGGATAATTTTTACCTGGAATAACACCTGCTGTAATTTCACGTGGAATCTTGTTGGCACCTGCTGTCATAACATCGGCGACACTGACACCTTTACCACCAGCTTGCCAAGCACCTTCTAATTGATGAGCAGCAACTGCACCGCCCCAAAGAAAATTTTTAGGAAATTTTGCTTCTGTCATTATAAAACTCCTCTCGGTTAAAAACTATTTTCATAAATTAAAAACGCTTCCTACACGCTTATTCTATGTTATTGGTACAAATTAGTCAAGTTCCAATAACAATAAAATTTAATTAATAATTTCGACAATATAGATATCCAAGATATGTGGAAGAAATCAATGGAATTTACTTGACTAAACGGGTTAAAGCAAGCTAGAGTTGATGTATAAATTATTAGTGTAAAACAGAATTAAGATAACTATTTTTAAGAATAATAAGGGGAAATTTAAAATGACGACTAAAGAAGACAAAGAGCGGCAAGCTAAAATTAATGCACTTATTCACCGTTTGGACAATATGGATGAAGATGGATGGGAAAAAGAGCATAAGAAAAATGTGCAAACGTGGGTGGAACATTCTTTGACAAAAACAGTTCCAATGGAAAATGACAAACAAGACAAATGATAGTGAATATTAATAGTCTATTTAGTTATGTGTAGACTGAAAAAAATTCAGGGTGCACATAGCTTTTTTGTTTTTTCTAAAAAACAAGTAAAAACTTTAATATTGATTAAAACAGGGTAAGTTCATTACATAAAAATGTTATATTATAGAACAAATAAGTTAAGGAGCTAAAGAAATGACAGTCTATAGTTTTAATTTAGGCATTGGTTGGGCTAATAGTGGGGTTGAATATGCTGAAGCATATAGAGCCAAATTATTGCGAAACTTAAAGATCCCAGCTAAATTTATTTTTACAGACCTAGTATTAAATGAAAATATTGAGCACCTAACTGCAAATTTAGGTTTAAAAGACGAAGAAATTATCTGGATGTATTCATATTTTACAGATATTAAAATTGCTAAGACAACGTATACACTTGAAAAGCTAAAGGATAGCCTTGCTGCTAAAATAGTTGATGAAAGACGCGATGGAGCTGTTATTCACCTATATTTTGAAGGTGAGAATAACTGGGTAGCGGCATATATGAAAGATCCAACTAGTTCATATGTCGAGCGAGCTGAATTTGTTTCTAATAATTGTTTATATCGTAAAGACTATTATTCATATACAAGAGTACTTACAGAATACTACACGCCCCGTGATAATCGAGCTTATCTTTATCAACGACGATTTTTTAATGAAGATGGAACAACGGCTTATGAAGAGCTTTTAGATGGGGATAGTGAATCTCTTTTTCGTTTTCCTGATAAGGTTATTTATTCTAAAGCAGAACTTGTTGCCTATTTCATTGCCCAATTAAAGATGAAAACGGGCGATATTGCTTTATTAGATAGAGCATCAGGAATTGCACAACAACTTTTTGAAAACAAAGGCCAGGCTAAATTAGGCGTGATGATTCATGCTGATCATTTTAGTGAAAATTCAACGGATGATAACTATATTCTATGGAATAATTATTATGATTATCAATTTAATAATTCAGAAGTTGTGGACTTTTATGTGGTGGCAACTCAAGCGCAAAATGATCTTTTAACCAATCATTTTAAAAAGTATCTGCATCAACAACCTCAAATATACACTATTCCAGTAGGTAGTATCGAAAAATTAAATAAGCCAACGAAACCGCGGAGAAAATTTGCTTTAATGACAGCTTCACGTTTATCAGCAGAAAAGCATGTCGATTGGTTGGTTGAGGCGGTAGTTCAGGCGCATGAAAACTTACCTAAATTAACCTTGGATATTTATGGCGAAGGAGAAAGTCTTGAACAAATAAGAGAATCAATTGAAAAGCAGCAAGCAGGAGCGTATATTCACCTGTTAGGTCATCAAGATATACAGGATAAATATATAAACTATAGTGCATATGTGACGGCATCAACAACAGAAGGGTTTGGATTGTCATTACTAGAAGCACTTGGCTCAGGACTGCCATTAGTAGGTCTAAATGTCAGATACGGGATGCAGACATTTGTTGATAATGGTCAAAACGGCTTTGTTTGTCCATGGAGTGAAGCAGTAAGTTCACCTGAAGTAATTAAAAATTTGGCAGCTGAAATTTGTAAATTATTTGAACAAGATTTACAGAAATTTGAAAGCAATTCTTATACTAAAGCGAAAAATTTCTTAGAAGAAAAGGTTCAGGCTAGCTGGAAAGAACTTATCTTAGCACAAGGAGGTCAAAACTAATGTTAAATCTATTTGAGAGCTACACAGATGAAACCGCCATGCTATACAATTCTTTGCAAACAGCAGGATTTACGCAAGCAACGGTTGTTGTTGAAGACAATGGTTTTTTGCCAGATGAAGTTGAGTCACCTTATAAGTATTATATAGAAAAGACGGAACCCTTGAAAAAGGGGAAACCGTTATTTTTTAATCAAGTAAAGATACCTAAATATTGGGAAATAATTGGCGATTCAAAAGAAGCTGGTATATATGATTTAGGAAAAAAGCGCGCTAATATTAATTACACAGAGCCTAAAGATCGGCGTTTAGTTAAAGAAGTTGCTTGGTTAGATGATAAACAAAATATTCGGTTGGTGGAACATTATAATAAATACGGTTGGTGTTATGCCAAGACAAGTTATAATTTACGAGCAGAACCGATAACAACTGCTTATTTCACTGCTTCAGGTAAAGAAATAATCGTAGAAAATCACGTCACAAAAGATATTACGCTTGCATATGCTGGAAAAATTTATAATTTTCCTTCTAAGACTGATTTTGTGGTACATTATTTGAAATTACGTAAATTTGATTTAGAGCGGATATTTTACAATTCTTTAGCGGTACCTTTTTTTGTTGTTTTACGCTTATCGTCTGAAATGGAGAATCAAGCACTTTTATTTTGGCAAGAAGCAATCACTGAAAAAATTCCAGACAACATGAAAATGATTTTGAATGCAGAAGAAAAGAGCACGCAAAAGATTATTTTAACAGATAGGATTGCTTATTTACGCTTACGAAAGCTTGTACCAATTAATGTTAAAAGCCGGATAAAGCAGTTAGGTTATATTTATAAGATAGTACGAAAAAATCAGTTACGTCCTGTTACATTAACCTTAACAGACACAGATCAGGTAGAAAAACTTGAAGAATTGGTTAGCAGTACACCGGAAGTTACATTTAATGTTGCTGCGTTAACTGATATGTCTAATAAACTATTGCGTTTATTGAAGTATCCTAATATTGTTTTATATCCGAATGCAAATACACAACGACTTAAAATTTTATGGGATGAAGCAGATATTTATCTGGATATTAATCATAGTAATGAAGTTCGAGATGCGACAAGAAGAGCATTTGAAAATAATATGTTAATACTTGGGTTTGAAAATACAGTGCATAGACCGCAATTAATTAATGAGGAAAATGTTTATGCTGTGTCGGATGCACAATTAATGGGTAAAAAGCTACAAAAAATTGCCCAAACTCCAGAGTTTATGGAAAAACTATTGAAAAATCAAGAGGAATATTCAGATGAAATGAATATTAGCAAGTATCAGGAAGTTTTAAAGTAAATACTAGAAAAATTCAGTGAGTGAGGAGTAAAAGGCGGTTAGTTTGAGAGCATTAGCAGTGTAATCTGGATAGATTCTGGATTGCGGGGTTGAGTGCAACTAACGGCCTTTTTGATGTATATTTTAGCGCTATGAGAAATAGTAATAAGGCTGAAACCTCTGTCTGAGAGTCTGCGATTATTTAGTTTTTCTAGTTCTATATTTAAAAACGTAAAAACTAAGTGTACAATAAAGATAACGATTTCAATAATGATAAGGGAGGAGTTAGCCGTCATGGTAGCAGATGCGACATACTGGGCAGATCAATTGCGTTTAGGTAGAGTTAGTTTTGAAGAAATGATACAAATGTTGCAACGCAAAATTGCAAATTTAAATCCGCAGCTCAATGCATTAGTTAGTTTCAACCCCGTGGTCGGGAAGAATACTTATCAACAGATGTTGGATGTTAATGACCAACTTTTTGCTGGGCTACCAGTACCTACGAAAATATTAAGTCAAGCAGCTACAGGCTTACCAGTGACTGCAGCGACTAAGTTATTTAAAGATGTAGTTGCCAAAGAGGATACAAATTTTATTAAGCAAGTAAAAAAAATTGGTCTTGTTCCTATGGCAACAACAAATGCCCCAGAGTTTGGCTTTAAAAATGTGACTGATTCGGTATTATATGGAAATGCATGTAATCCATGGAACTTAGCACATACACCAGGCGGATCTAGCGGTGGAGCTGCAGCAGCAGTTGCAGCTGGGATATTTCCATTAGCATTAGCAAGTGATGGTGGTGGGTCTATTCGAATTCCGGCTTCTTTTAATGGATTAGTGGGGTTAAAACCAACTCGTGGAACAATACCAGTTGGACCAGACAGTTGGCGTAGTTGGCAAGGAGCTGCTATTGATTTTGCACTAACAATCTCAATGCGTGATACCAAGCGCTTGTTTTATGGTTTAAGGTCTCAGGCAGATACAGCACCTTATCAAGCACCGCAAACAGAATGGATGCATTTTTTAGATGATGATTTTAGCACACGACCATTACGTGTAGCAATAAATACAAAATCTCCTGTAGGAACTCCAGTCGATGCAGCAGCTGTAGCAGCGGTAGAAAAAGCTGCTTCTTTTTTACAGTTAGAACTTGGTTGTGAGATAAAAGAAGATACACCTAAAATTGCTGGTCATGCCTCAATGGAAACATATTACGCAATGAATGGTGCTGAAACAGCGGCAATGTTTGATGAAATAGCGCAAAAAATTGGGCGAACGGTAACTCAAAAAGATGTTGAGCCGTTAACATGGGCACTTAATCAATATGGACAGCGACTTAGCGCTAAAAGTTATATCCAGACCTTGAATGCCTGGGATACTGCTGCGGATAAAGTTGATAGCTTTTTTACACAGTATGACTTGTATCTAACGCCAACAACAGCACAAACAGCACCTAAATTAGCTGCACGTACGGAAAATATTGTTCCAGAGTTGTTAGCGCCACAAGATATTTCAATAGAAGAAAATGCTGCTATGATTTATGAGATGTTTGAACCAAGTTTAGCAGTTACGCCATTTACACAACTGGCTAACCTAACTGGTAATCCAGCATTAAGCTTGCCGATAGCTATAAGTAAAAAAATGCCTTTAGGGGTTCAATTGATGGCTGCCAAAGGAAGAGAAGATGTTTTATTTGAAGTGGGCCATGCTTTTGAAGAAGCAGGAATGTTCAAGCTACCGCCATTCTACAATGGAATTGTTAATTAAGGGTGGGATGTTTGTTGAAAACTATAGCTATATCACGTATAGTTTACATAAGTACATTTCAAAGAAAGAGGCAGCAAGATGAAACTACCTGAATTTGGTGTAGAAGCATGGTTAAATAAATGGGAAACTAAGGCAACTTATGATATTTCACAAAGCTCAATTAAGGCACTAACCTTAGAAGAATTAATCGGTTTAGATGGAACTAGTGTTGCAGAATTTTTCAATAATTATGCAAAGCAACCATTAGATTATGGTGCAATTGAAGGCTCGGAAGAATTTAAAAGATTAGTAGCTCAGTTATATCAAAATATTAAACCTGATAGTATTTTACAAACAAATGGTGCAACAGGTGGGAACTTGTTAGCTTTATATGCACTTGTTGAACCTGGTGATGAAGTAGTATCCATGGTACCAAGTTATCAACAACTATATGATATTCCTAAGTCGTTTGGGGCTAAAGTTAAATTTGTCCATTTGCAAGAAAAAAATGGATGGCAGTTTAATATTAATGAGTTAAAAGAATTAGTAACAGAAAAAACTAAGATGATTACACTAAACAGTGCAAATAATCCCACTGGAACTTGGATTAAGAGAAAGGACCTTGAAGAAATAGTGGCAATTGCACGTTTGGTAGATGCATATGTATTAGTTGATGAGGTCTATGAACCGTTATTGCAAAAAGAGGATTTTGTTTCAATTGCTGATATTTATGAAAAAGGAATTGCATCTAATTCGATGTCAAAAACGTATTCGTTACCAGGAATTAGGATTGGATGGACGGCATCGAGTCTCGAAGTAGCCGATATTTTACGTAAGTATCGCGACTATACTATGATTTGTGGTGGTGTTTTGAACGATGCTTTAGCTATTCAGGCATTAAAAAATCGTAGGCAAATTATTTTACGTAATCAGCAGATAATCCAAAATAATATCGAAATAGTAAAAAACTGGGCGACAACAGAGCCTAAGGTTTCACTCGTCTTACCTCAAAATGTATCCACAGCGTTTATTAAACTAGAATTTGAAGAAGAAGATTATAGCTTTTTTACACGCTTATTAAAGAAAACAGGTGTCTTATTAATTCCAGGTGCTGCATTTGGATTTCCTAAGCATGCACGCTTGGGATATTGTTGTGATCCAGAGACATTACGTGTCGGTTTAAAAAAACTATCATCTTTTTTGCATGAAAATGATTAGTTAGAAAATAAAAGCAGAGTTTGGAACTTTTATTCCAGACTCTGTTTTTATTTTTGAATATATGAGTGTGTTCAAAGGTAGCTAGTCGTACATAACTTCGTCTACCTTAATGATCCTAATTACATTTTTAGTAATCGTCTTTGTTCCGTTAAGTAGCACGTACTATATTTATTTGATAGCCACAATAGCTTGGTATTTAGCTAGATGAAGCGAAGTATTTGTTTGAGTAACTGTAGATGAATTATTTAGGATAATTTTTCCAACAGAAACAGAAATATCGTAATGACAAGCTGAGAGGTTTACCAATACAAAAATTGTCTTGTTATCCAAATTACGAGTATAACCAATGACATTTTCAGGTAGTTCTTGGATTTCGTTAAGAGTGCCATCAATAAAAATGTCATTGTATAATGGATTGTTTCTAAGTTTGGCAAGCTGGCGATAAAAGTTCAGAGTTGAACTAGGATCTTTTTCCTCAGTAGCGACATCAATACCAATAGTATCTGTTCCCATAGCAAGCCAAGGAGAAACTTTTGAAAAACCAGCATATAGTGTATTGTTCCATTGCATAGGTGTTCTGGCGTTGTCTCTTGAGCGAGCATTGATGAGTTTAAGCGCATTAGATTTACTATAACCCTTTTTAAGTGCTATTTCATAGTTGTTAATTGAAGAAATATCATTGAATTCAGAGATATCCAAACGCTTAAAGTTTTTCATGCCAATTTCTTGTCCTTGATATATAAACGGAGTTCCTGGTAAGAAATAGTACATTGTAGCTAATGCTTTGGCTGCTAATGGAGTTTGCTCCTTTTTATTTTTGATTAACTTAGAAAGTACGCGCGGTTGATCATGATTTTCAAGGACATTTGCGGTCCAACCTTTTGCAGTTGTCGTAGCTTTATGAAAATCAAAAATAGTTTGTTTTAATTCTTTTACCTTCCAATCTGCACTACCACGATACCATTCATCTACATCTTTAATGTCGATGTTCATATAGCTAAAATCAAAAATCATAGAAAAATATCCGTTAGGGCCAATGAATTTAGGTAAATCACTATCGGGGACACCATATGCTTCACCTACTGTCAAGGCGTTATATTTATCAAATGTTTTTTCTTTAAGCTCATCTAAAAAGACATTCAAACCGGGCCGATTTTGGCCTTTTTTGGTTACTGAGACGAGACCATCGTCGCCATCAGCTGGCAAGCTAGCCCAATCAAGATCTTTCTTTAGGTGTGTGATAGCATCAATCCTGTAGCCAGCAATTCCTTTTTCAAGCCACCAATTAATCATTTGATAGATTTCAGCTCTTAGTTTAGGATTCTCCCAGTTAAGTTCTGGCTGCTGAGGAGCAAATGTATGGAAATAGAAGGTATTTGGTTCATTTGGAACTTTTGTCCAAGTCGAGCCACCAAAAATACTACGCCAATTATTTGGAACATTGCCATCAGTAGTCTTTTTGAAAATATAATAATCACGATAAGGACTGTTTGGATTTTTAAGTGCTTCTTTAAACCAGCTATGTTGATTTGAAGTGTGATTAACAACTAAGTCCATAATAATTTTGATTCCGAGTTGTTTACTTTTAGCCAGTAGTTCATCAAAATCAGCCATAGTTCCAAACCGTGGATCAATGGCTTGATAGTCTGAGATATCATATCCCATATCGACCATCGGTGATTGATAAATAGGTGAAATCCATAGCATAGTAACGCCTAAGGATTTTAAGTAATCTAAGTGAGCAATGATTCCTTGTAAGTCACCGATTCCATCGGCATTCGTATCTTGAAAAGAACGTGGATATACTTGATAAACTAATTCATTTTTCCACCAACGAGTATTAGACATAAAAAATCCCCCTTATGCTTTTTCTTTAATAATTAATACAGAAAAGCTTCCAATTAACATTAAAATACCAGAAACTAGAATCATTGCTTGAAAACTACTTCCTAATGCAGGAAATAAAGCAAATGAGAGTACAGAAGCGACTATTTGAGGAAGGCAGATTGAACAATTAAAGAGGCCTAAATAGGTTCCAGTATGTGAGTATCCTTCAAGTGCATTTGTAACCATTATAAATGGATATGCCATCATTGAGGCCCAAGATATTCCAATTAATATAAATGAAATAATCAAACCATACTGTGAATGTACGAAAAAGACAGAGGCAAATCCAATAGAGCCTAAAAGAAGTGACGTAAAATAGCCAAATTTATTTCTGGTTGCTGGAATCTTCGATAAAACAAGAGACCATACTACAGCTGCAATAGCATAAACAGCAGATAAAACACCAAACCAATTAGCACCTGCTTGATAACCACTACTTGCTGCATTGGAAGAATGGTAAACTGTTGCGGCTATTGTACCAGAACCATATGTCCAAAGATATTGAAATGCCATCCAACAAAAGAATTGGGTTAATGATACCATCCAAAATGTCTTTGGTGCCTCTTTCAATAGCTGGAGGATATTCTTCTTTTGACTATCTGCGGAATCATTTAAAGCAACGCCATGATATTTTTTATAAGTATCATTATCATATTCATGTACTGAAAATACAGAAATTAAAGAAAAAATAACTAAAACAATTGCTCCTACATAAAATGATATTTTAACTGAATCTGGCACATTCCCAGCGGTAGCCGTATTAGCAACACCAATTGCTGTTAACACATATGGGAAAATTGTTGCTAAAACAGAACCTGTATTTGATAAGAAACTTTGAATAGAATAAGCGTAAGATTTTTGTTTTTCATTTACCATATCTCCAACAACCATTTTAAATGGTTGCATAGCAACATTAGAGCTTAAATCCATGAATAAAATAGCAATTGCTCCGAACCATAAAGCGGTAGAAGTTTTAAAACCGAAACTCCCAGAATTTGGCAATAAAAACATAACAATTACTGATACTATAGCTCCAACAAGTAGGTAGGGCATTCTACGTCCCCATCTAGCGCTCCAAGTTCTATCAGATAGGTAACCTACTATTGGTTGAACAATCATACCAGCTAAAGGAGGTAAAATGAAGAAAAATCCTAATTTGGTTGGATCAGCACCTAGGGTTTGAAATATACGACTCATTTGCGAACTTTGAAGTGAAAAAGCCATTTGAACACCAAGAAAACCAAAGCTTAACATCCATATAGTGCCTAAAGATAAATCAGGTAAAGTATTTTTTATTTTATTACTATTCATAAATTAGAACTCCTTGTTAAGATGTTGAAATCGATTTCACAAAGCAATTGTAGCATCTAGATTATTTTTGATAAACCCTTTTATCGATGTTAGCGCTAACATGATTTTTGACTATATAGTAATTTGTTGCTTAGTTAATTATACTAGCATGTAGATGGGTTTTTAATAAGCTAGAACTTATTTTTGAATATTTTCTTTGTGAGAGCCGTAATAATTTTGATAGTGTATATTAATAATGAAAGGGTGATATTAATTGATAACTTTAACAGATGTAGCTAAACGAGCGCATGTTTCCACAATGACTGTTTCACGTGTATTGCATCATCCAGAACAGGTCTCTGAAGAAATTAGGCTTAGTGTTCAAAAGGCAATCTCTGAATTGGGATATAAGCCAAGTAGGGTGGGACAGGCTTTATCAAAACAAAGGCAATTCGTGATCCAGTTTTTAATTTTAGAAGATGTTAAAAAAGTCGATCCATACTATGCTAAATTACTACTGTATATTGCAGATTTTTTAAGAAATGAAGGCTATACATTAGAAATAAATCATGATGCAACATATCATGCAAGCCAAGTAGACGGGACTTTTGTAAGTGGTGCAAGAAAGAGCGATTTAAAGATGTTAACTGAATTACCGTATCCGATTGTTTCATATGGTAAAGTAGGGCAAGAAATTCCATATGTAGATATAGATAATGCAAAGGGCACATTTATGATAACTAAATACTTAATTTCTGTAGGTTATCAAAATATTATTTATATAGGATTAAATCTAAAAGAAGATTTTTCACTTGAGCGTAAAAAAGGTTATGAGACTGCTATTATAGAAAATAAAAGAAAAGCACATATTTTTATGATTAATAATGATGAACATGAAGCTGCTGCGCTTGTTAACCAACTAGACTTAAAGGAAAAAACAGCAATTGTTTCGGCAACAGATAGGATTGCTATTGGAGTATTACAAAGGATTCAAGAATGCGGAATTGCTGATGTTGGTGTTACAGGCTTTGATGGAGTATTTATTAGTCAGTTTTCGTTACATAAGTTAACGACAGTTGAACAGCCGCTTAAGGAAATTGCAAGAACAATGGTGGAAATGATGTTAAAACTAATTAATAAAGAAAATGTGAAATCAACTTTGATAAAGCCTAGGATTATTATAGGAGAGACGACAAGAAAACAGAAAGTTATTAGGTAATTTGAATAAAAAATAAGAGAGTGATCCAAGAAGTTACTAGATAACCGCCTCTTGGCTCACTCTCTTATAACTATACAAAAGTGATACACAGATTGTTTTTTATTTATAACTGTTAATTAAGCCTTGTGTTCCTTGATCACCAAGATGACATTCATCAACCATTACTTCATATAGACGTTTAGCTTCAGTAGTAGCAGGCAAAGTTAGGTTCATTTTATCTGCTTCATCTAAAGCAATGCGTAAATCCTTTAGAAAATGGCGTGCAAAGAAGCCAGGCGTGTAGTCATCTTTTAAAATACGAGGACCATAATTGGATAAACTCCAATTAGCAGCACTACCACCACCAACCGTGGCTAAAACTTTGTTTAAATCCAAGTTGGCAGCTTTTGCATACAATAACATTTCAGTTAATCCGGTCATGGTACCGGCAATCATGATTTGGTTAGCCATTTTAGTATGTTGACCAGAACCAGCAGGACCAAAATAGTTAACGGTTTGACCAATTTCTTTAAAAATAGCTTCGATTTGGTTGAAAACGGATAATTCACCACCAACCATAATAGTCAAAGTGGCATTTTTAGCGCCAATATCACCACCGGAAACAGGTGCATCAAGTGCAAAAATAGCATGGCTTTTGGCATAACTATAGATTTTTTTAGCCAGATCGGGACGACTTGTGGTTAAATCAACAACTGTTTTATTAGCTGTAAGACCAGCAAAAATCCCATCGTCATTAAAATAAACATTTTCAACGTCTGTAGGCATACCAACCATAGTAAAAACAAGATCACTTTTTTGAGCAACTAACTTAGGTGAATCAGCCCAAGTAGCACCTAAATTAACCAAGTTATCTGTTTTACTTTTGGTACGATTAAAAACGGTTAACGTATGTCCAGCTTTAAGTAGGTTAACAGCAATGGCGTTGCCCATCACACCTGTTCCAATAAATCCAATTTGCATAGCAAAAGACCTCCATTTTTTTGATATATTACACAGTAAAAATTACCGTGGTTTTAGAGCATTAATAACAAGTTTGCTAGAATATGTAATTTCTTCATCTAAGCTTCGTGGTTTGATTTCCATAAGAAGCTTTCCAAAATACACTGCAAATTGTCCTAAAAAAAATTGTACTATAACATCATTAGGTAGGTTAACCAATTTACCTTCTTCTTTTAAACGTTCAATAGTTGGTGTAGCTTCTACTAACAATTCGTGATTAAAAACATCTTTTAATAATTGCAAAAATTCTTTGTTAGTTAGCAGTTGACCAAACATAATTTTTATTTCTTTGAAGTTGTTATTGATATAAGTTATTCGATCAGAAAGCAAAGATGTGACAAAGGAGTCTAGCGATTCATAATGTACGCTAAGCGTATTAGTTACAAATTCGCTGATTGAACGTTGAAATGCTGAACCAAATAAAGGGGTTAAAACTGCAGCTAATAGGGCATGTTTATTGGGAAAATGTTGATAAACCGAACCAAGGGCAACGTCTGCTTTTGCAGCGATTTGTGAACTAGAAGTTGCATCAAACCCTTGAGTAGAAAAAAGCTCAAGCGCAGCTGCTAAAACTTTGCGTTGCTTGGGAGTTAAATCAGACATTTTATTTAGAGATTCACTATAAAGATCACTAAAATTCTTTTCTATCATAGCAGAAACCTTTCTACATAAACAAAATAATTAAATTATAAAGACTAAAAATTTGGTAATATCGTCAATCTTCACTAATATGTTCTTTGACTTGTTGAAAAATCATGATGATATGTTTATCAGCTAACTCGTAGTTGATTTTTTGACCAGCACGAATTCCTTTAACTAGTCCTGTTTGTCGTAAAATTTTTAGTTGGTGTGAGATAGCAGATTGAGAAAGACCAATTATATCTGCAATTTCGTTAACTGAAAGTTCATGTTCAAACAGTAAATATAATATTCGATAGCGAGTTTGATCGCCAAAAGCTTTAAAGATTTGAACACTACGCTCTGTTTCTCCATCAGTTGGGAGTGACGCGTTTTTTTCTACCATAATATATCCACCTAGTATAGTTAATTTACACAAGATAATTTTACGCTAAAAAATTTACCTACGCAATGAAAGTTCACTTGAATTTTTAGTTTCTTAATGATATACTATTGTCAAAAGATATGAGCATATGTTCATATGTTCAAAAAGGAGGTTATCAAAGATGCTATTTTCATTACGCGATTTAAATGAGAAAAATAAGAAGGCATTATTGCAAGTAATAATTAGTGCTGGAATTTTAGTTTTCTTATATGTAGTCAATGTGAACTTTATTCTTAAAGTTATATTATATGTGGGAGCTTATTTAATTGTAGGGGGACCGGTTATTTCAAAAGCAATCAGAAATATAATGAAGGGTGATTTCTTTGATGAAAATTTCTTAATGACTATTGCAACAATAGGTGCACTTGCAATTAAGCAATTTCCTGAAGCTGTTGCAGTGATGCTGTTTTATCGTATTGGCGATTTCTTCCAAGACATGGCAGTTTCACAGTCAAAAAAATCAATAACATCATTACTTGATTTGCGTCCAGATTATGCAAATTTGAAATTAAAAGAAGGTTCTTTTGAAAAAATAGCACCATCAGAGGTAAACGTTGGTGCAACGATTATTGTTCATCCAGGAGAACGGGTTCCATTAGATGGAATTGTTTTAACGGGTAGCAGTTACTTAGATACATCTGCTTTAACAGGTGAAACCAAGCCGCGTTTAGTTGAAAAAGAACAAGAAGTCTTAAGTGGAAGTATAGTAAAAAATAGTACTTTAGAATTGAAAGTTACAAAAGCATTTGGAGAATCAACTGTGTCTAAAATCTTGCAGCTTGTAGAAGAAGCAAGTGAGAAAAAGGCAGTTACAGAAAACTTCATTACGCGCTTTTCTAAGATATATACACCTGTAGTCGTAATCGTTGCGATGATGTTAGCAATTGGAGTTCCGTTGTTACTAGGTCAACCATTTGTACCTTGGATTTATCGTGCCTGTGTCTTCTTAGTTATTGCTTGCCCATGTGCGTTAGTTCTTTCGATTCCATTAGGCTTTTTTGGTGGAATTGGTGCATCTTCTCGTGCAGGTGTATTAGTTAAAGGAAGCAACTATTTGGAAGCTTTAACTAAAGTGAAAAAAATTGTTTATGATAAAACGGGAACTTTAACGCAAGGAAAATTTAGTGTAACACAAATAGTTCCAGCACATAATCATACTGAAGATGAAGTATTACTATTAGCTGCATTAGCAGAACAAACATCACCACATCCAATTGCTCGATCAATTGTGCAACATTTTTCGGGTGATATAAAAGAATATCAAGTTGATAATGACAAAGAGCTTGTGGGTCTAGGTGTTCAAGTCGACTATAAGGATAAAACAATAAGTGTGGGTAATATTAAATTACTTACAGAATTAAAAATAGTTCCACCTAAATTAGATATTGCAGCAACAATGGCATATGTTGTTTATGGAAATGAATATATAGGTGCGCTTGCCATAGCAGATACTTTGAAACCAGATTCTAAAGAAGCTCTTTTACAAGCTAGTGAACTTGGTGTAACTGAACAAGTTATGTTGACCGGAGATTCTGCTATCGTAGGACAACAAATAGCAGATGAGCTAGGAATTACGGTTAAAAGTGAATTGCTTCCACAAGATAAAGTGACAGAAGTTGAAAAATTAAAGGATACATTAGCACCGGGAGAAAAATTAGCTTTTGTAGGTGATGGATTAAATGACACACCAGTTTTAGCACAAGCTGATATTGGTATTGCAATGGGGGCACTTGGCTCAGATGCAGCGATTGAAGCCGCAGATATAGTATTAATGTCTGATGAACCTAGTGCGATTCCACATGTTATAAAAATAGCAATGCGCACTAAAAAAATTGTATGGGAAAATATAATTTTTGCGCTAGGTATAAAAGTTATTTTCTTAACTCTAGGAGTTATAGGAATTGCAACAATGTGGGAAGCAGTATTTGCAGACGTGGGTGTTACTTTAATCGCTGTAATGAATGCATTAAGATTGGTACGTGCACACAAAGATAAAGTATATCCACCTAAACAAAAGTTTGCATAGATAATAAGAGAATAGAGCAAAAGGCAGTTAGTCGGAAAGCATTAACGTCATAATCGGATAATTCGGATTGTAATTATCTAGATTACGGGGTTAAGCGCAACTAGCTGCCTTTTTGGTGCACGTTTTCAGGAGATAAGTAAAGCCTGGGACTTTTTGTCTCAGACTTTACTAAATTGCATTATTTAGCTTTTTTTCCTAGTTGCATAATTAAATCAAAAAAAGCATCATGCTCTACATCATATACAAGTTTTATTGGACGTCCAGAATCTTTTAAGTATGTGCGCCCATCACTTGGATATATAGTGGAAACATCACAGTTGACAATTTTTGTTTTAACTAACTCGGGTTTATAAAAATAACAAGTTGTTAAAACATCCCAGAGGTAGTAAGTAGAGTTTGTTTCAAATAAACCAAGTTCAGGAACAAAAGCATAACTATTTGCAATAAAGTCTATTCCTAAGAAATTCCGCTCTGAAGCCCACATAGAGCGGATTTTTGGTGTTAAGGGAACATTATTCGTACTTTCTAAAGCAACCATAGTTATGTCTATAGGAGAATCAAAAACCGTTTTAACAGCTTCAGGGTCATAAAAAGCATTCCATTCTTGGGTTCCATCACTATCTGGTTCGGCAACATTACCATGTTGTAAAAAGGTGCCACCCATCCAAATTAATTCCTTAATGTTTTTACAAATTGAACTATCTGCTAAAAGTGCTGAAGCTAAATCGGTGAGCGGTCCGGTAAACAAAAGCGTAATTGGCTCTTCTTGTTTTTTTAACTTAGTAATTAAATCAAGATAAGCAGGATTAGATGCAACTGGTGTTACAATTTTTCCCTTTTCATTTAAAATAGGCAAAGAATTTTCAGAATAAGCATCTAAGCGCCATTCTTTAGGAAAAGGATGGACAGGTCGAGCATTGGATGCAGCTACTTGAATTTTTAAGCCATTACCAAAACGATCGATGACTTTGCGGCTAGCTTCAAGTGCTGGATGAAGATAACTATCTGCCCCCATAACACTAGTACCGATTAGTTCAATATCTGGCATTTGCAATAATAAAAATAATGATATTATATCGTCTACGCCACCATCTTGGTTAAAGTATACTTTTTTCAAAAAAACACCCCTTAAAGACAAATATTTAAATTTACTTACATATGTAAACTTTTTATAAAGTTCGTTTTAGATACGATTATAAGTATATCACGAAGCCTATATCTTTGTAAATTATATAAAAAGCGAACTATTTATACTAAACAAGCAAAAATATATTGATTTAATTTTAAAAAAATGTAATACTTAGAAATATAGTAATCATGAAAAAACATTTTGGAGGGTATTACCAATGAAAAAAAGAGTAGCTGCTATGCTCGCTGCAACTGTGATGTTAGGGACATTTTTAGTCGGTTGTGGTAATTCAAGTTCTTCAAGTAAGGGTACAAAACACACTGTTGCTATCGTAACTGATGGTGGTGGGATTGATGATAAGTCATTTAATCAATCAGCATGGGAAGGTTTAAAAGCTTGGGGTAAGGAACACAGCTTAACTAAGGGTATTAATGGTTATAACTATGCACAATCAAGTTCAGATTCAGATTTTTCACCTAATATCAACAAGTTAATCAAGGCGGGTTACAAAACAATTGTTGGTACAGGTTATAAGTTAGATAGTGCAATCACAACTGCTGCTAAGCAAAATAGAAAAGTTAATTTTGTAATTATTGATTCAGTTATCAAACAAAAAAATGTTGCTTCTGTAATGTTTAAAGCAGAACAGTCTTCATTTTTAGCTGGTGTCGCAGCTGCTGAAACAACTAAGACAAACCACGTTGGCTTTATTGGCGGAGTACAAAGTGATGTTATTACAGCCTTTGAGAAAGGTTATATTCAAGGGGTACATTCAGTTAATCCAAACATTAAAGTTGATGTTAAGTATGTTGGCTCATTTTCAGAAGCTGATGTAGGACAATCACTTGCAACAGCAATGTATAACTCTGGTGCAGATGTTATTTTTCACGCTGCCGGTGGTTCTGGTTCTGGCGTTTTCACTGCAGCTAAAAACTTACGTAAAAATGGTAATAAAAACGTTTGGGTAATTGGTGTTGATCAAGATCAAAAAGCTGATGGTAAGTATTCAGGTGGTAATGTTACTTTAGCATCTGCTGTTAAAGAAGTTGGTACAGCAGTTAAAGATCTTTCAAATAAAGCCATGAAAAACAAGTTCCCTGGTGGAAAAACAGTTTATTATGATCTTAAAGACAATGGTGTTGATTTGGTAAATGATAATTTATCAAGTAAAGCTTGGAAAGCAGTTAAAGAATATAAACAAAAAATTGTTAATGGGGATATCACAGTTAAAGATAATTAATTCAAAAACTGGAGCGTAGTTTTTTAAGTAGATATATTTTTACTACACTCTCCCTAGCATGAAAAATGGTGAAGCGTTGGGAGACCAATACTTCACCATTTTAGTATATTCAAAGGAGGAGCTATAAAATGACAACAACAGTTGTTGAAATGAAAAATATTACCAAAAAGTTTGGTAAATTTACGGCTAATGATGATATTTCGTTAACATTGAAAAAAGGTGAAATTTTAGCATTACTTGGTGAAAACGGGGCAGGGAAATCAACTTTGATGGGAATGCTATCTGGATTGTTGGAGCCGACAGCAGGCCAAATTTTTATAGATAACAAAAAGGTAATTATGAATAGCCCTCGAGATGCTAAAGCTTTAGGCATTGGGATGGTACATCAACATTTTATGTTAATCCCAGCATTTTCGGTACTTGAAAACATTATTTTGGGTGATGAACCTAATAAAAAAGGACGAATTGATTACAAAAAAGCAGCACAGGATATTGAAAGACTAGCAGATAAATATCATTTACAAATAGATATTAATGCAAAAGTTGCTGATATCACAGTAGGTATGCAGCAACGAGTTGAAATCATGAAAGCATTATATAGAAATGCGCATGTTTTTATTTTTGATGAGCCAACAGCAGCGTTAACACCGCAAGAAATTGGAGAGTTAATGAAAATATTTCGAGCCCTTACTGATGAAGGAAACTCAATCATTTTTATTACGCATAAATTAAAAGAGATAAAAGATGTTGCACATAGATGTGTTGTTATTCGAGCTGGAAAGATAATTGATACAGTTGATGTTGACAATACAGCCGAGGAAACAATGGCAGAAATGATGGTTGGTAGAAAGATTGATAATTCAATAGAAAAAGCAGAAATAACTGAATCTAAACTAATGCTAGAAGTCGAAAATGTGAGTGTCGAAAAAGCGGGCCATACAGCGGTAAAAAATTTGAGTTTGAACGTTAAAAGTGGTGAGATTGTTGGAATTGCTGGAGTCGATGGCAATGGTCAAAGTGAGTTAATAGATGCATTAACAGGATTACGTAAAGTTAAGACAGGTAGTGTAAAAATTAACGGGGTTGATATGACTAATAGTCCAACACGAAAAATCACGGAAGCACATGTAGGCTATATTCCAGAAGATAGACAAAATGTCGGCTTGATTTTACCGTTGTCGATAGCTGAAAACTTAACTCTAAAAAGCTACTATAAAAAACCATTTAGTAAATACGGTTTTTTAAACCATAAAATAATCAATCAAAATGGACGTGACCTGATAAAGGCATTTGATATTCGCTCACAAAGTGAAAAAGAAAAAGTGGGTTCACTTTCCGGCGGAAATCAGCAAAAAGTAATAGTTGCACGAGAGATTGCTAGCAATCCAGATATATTAATTGCGGCTAATCCAACTCGTGGTGTGGATGTGGGTGCAATTGAATATATTCATGAAAAAATTAATGAGCAACGAAATCAAAAAAAAGGTGTTTTGTTGATAAGTTTTGAGTTGGATGAAATTTTAAAACTTTCAGATCGGGTCTTAGTTATGCATGCTGGTGAAATTGTGGGTGAAATAGACCCTAAAAATACATCAGCAGAGGAACTTGGTTTGATGATGGCTGGGAAAAAAGTTACCAATATTCAAAAATAAGGAGTGACAGTTGTGTTTAATAAGACTAAGTTATCAGCAATTGCAGTTCCAGTAATGTCAGTTATTGCAGGTTTTATTGTTGGTGCGATTGTAATGTTAATCTTTGGATATAATCCAATTGTTAACTATGGCAGTTTATTTTCAGGGGCTTTTTCGGGGGCCTATTCTATTGGTGAAACGTTAAGAGACATGACACCCTTAATCTTAACAGCATTAGGTTTTGCAGTGTCGAGCAAAGCTGGCTTCTTTAATATTGGCGGATCAGGTCAATATCTGTTGGGGTGGTTTGCTGCAATTTTGGTAACTTTGAAATTTCATACGTTACCAGGGCTTGTATTAATTATCTTTGCAATTCTTGCAGCTGCGCTTGCAGGTGGTTTGTGGTCTGGAATTGCAGGTTATCTACGAGCTTATTTTGGGACAAGTGAAGTTATTACAACGATTATGTTGAATTATATCGCATTTTATTTTGTGAATTTTGCAGTCAAAAATTGGTTAACTGCAAAAGGAGAAGATTCTTCAGCAAATATTCCAAGTAAAGCAAGTTTAAGGACCCCTTTTTTAGAAAACCTGACACAAAATTCTACGTTTCACTGGGGCTTTTTTATAGCTCTTTTAGTCGCTGTAATTGTGTGGTTTTACTTTAATAAAACTAATTCGGGTTTTGAGTTGCGTAGTGTGGGAACAAATGAAGCAGCTTCTCGGTATGCTGGAATGAGCGTCAAAAAGACGATTATTGTTGCAATGTTTGTTTCTGGGATTTTAGCTGGGTTAGCAGGTGGCTTAGATGGATTAGGTAATTATCAAAATATTTCCGTTTCAAATTCTTTACCACAAGTAGGTTATGATGGAATGGCGGTTGCTTTGCTTGCTGCTAACAATCCGTTGGGAATTTTATTAGCTGCTTTGTTATTTGCCGCTCTGTCTATTGGCGGATTGAGCATTTCAGTTTTTTCGACCACACCTACAGAAATTGTTAGTATTGTAACAGCCTCGATTATTTTCTTCGTTGGGATTAAATATGCTTTTGAATACTTGATAAATAAATTTTTGACCAAAAAAGAGCTAATAAAGAAATTAAATTCAGCTAAGGGGGATAAAAAAGCATGAGTTTTACAACATTATTAATGACGGTTTTTTCAACCACGCTAATTTATGCAGCACCATTAATTTTTACAGCCCTCGGAGGAACTTTTTCGGAACGTAGTGGGATTGTTAACGTTGGTCTTGAAGGAATGATGGTTGTTGGAGCTTTTAGTAGTTCTGTTTTCACATTAAGCTTTTATAATATGTTTGGAAATGCCACAACTTGGATTTCCTTATTAGTAGGAGCAATTTTTGGATTAATTTTTTCAATTTTACATGCAGTTGCAACAATTAATTTGCGAGCAGATCATATTATCTCAGGAACTGTCCTAAATTTAATGGCACCGGCTTTATGTGTTTTTTTGACAAGAGTTTTATATAATCAAAAAGGGCAAACCCCCATCATTAAGCAAGGATTAGGGACATATACTTTTCCAGTCTTGTCAAAAATTCCGATAATTGGCAAAGCATTATTTACACAAACATCATTGATAGCTTATTTTGCAATTTTGTTAGGTATTGTTAGTTGGTATTTTCTTTATCGCACAAATATTGGATTGCGGTTGCGATCTGTAGGTGAAAATCCTGTTGCAGCAGATACTTTAGGGATTAATGTGTATAAATATCGCTATTTAGGTGTTTTAATGTCTGGTTTTCTAGGCGGCTTTGGTGGAGCTGTAATGGCTCAATCAATTACATTAAACTTTTCAGCTTCGACAATTTCTGGACAGGGATTTATGGCATTAGCAGCTATGATTTTTGGTAAATGGAATCCATTAGGTGCGACTGGTGCAGCTTTGTTTTTTGGATTAGCACAAAGTTTACCAATTGTTGGTGGCTATATTCCCTTTTTAGCGCATGTTAATTCATTCTGGTTTCAAGCAGCACCATATATTATTACAATCGTAGTATTAGTAATATTCTTTGGCAAAGCTGTTGCACCTGCAGCTGATGGAGTAAATTATATAAAAAATAAGTAATTGTGGTATATATAATAGAAGTAATTTTAAAAAAATAAATTTAACAGAATTAAATATTTACGGTATCCCTATGGTTGGAAAGAAGTTCATCCAATCGTGGGGATACAGTTGCTTAAGAGAAAAAAATTTTGAGCGTTAAACACTAAGTAAATAAGGAGATATAGAGCTGTCAGCATAGAATCCAACTTGAGAAATCGATTTCAATAGTTTATATTAATCTGTGTATAATACAAAAAAGGGTGGGGGCACGACATGCGATTACTAACCTTAAATTGTCATTCGTTACTTGAATATGATACAAAAAAACAAATTAAAGAAATTGTTGATTTCGTCGTCAGAGAATCGATTACAATCGTTGCATTACAAGAGGTAAGTCAGTTAGTAGCTAATAAAAGTTTAGAACAAGCATCATTAGCTGAAAGTGGTTTTGTGATGCCCGCAGAGACAGATATTCCTGTAAAGGAAGGTAATTTTGCGTATTTACTGGTTCAGGCATTCAAGAAGGTGAAACTTTCTTTTTCGTGGACATGGACAGCAACGCATATCGGATATGATAAGTTGGATGAAGGTATAGCACTTTTGACATTAAAACCGTTAAGTGATGTTCATGCACCAGTAATAGTGGCAAGTTCAGAGTATGATCAGTATACAGATTATAGACGAAGAAAGCTGTTGTTTGGAAAAGTTGGAGATGCAAAAGGATCAGTAGTGGCTACAGGACATCTAGACGGTTGGCAAAAAGATATTTTCTACGCCGAATGGGATCAGGTATTAGAAAATCTGGCTGAATTTGCTGATTCTAAGGCAGCAGTATATTTATTAGGTGATTTTAATGTAGATGCTGAAAAAGATGAAACAAACTACGCACATATTTGTCGCAAATTTATCGATACGTATGAAGTAGCCCTTTCTCGTGGAGATGGAATGACAGTACGTGGTTCTATTGATGGTTGGGAAGATAGTGATGTTGCCAGAAGGATTGATTATATCTTAACGACAGATTCCAAAGAAGTAGCATACAGTCGAGTTTGTTTTGATGGACAAGAAACGCAAAGAATTTCAGATCATGCAGGAATTGTGGTAGAAATGGCTACTCCAGTAACTGTGCAAGTAACTGCCAATAGCAAAAGTGCGACAGCCTAGTCTCATGGTGGTAAAATGTAGTAAACACATTGGGAGGAATTAATATGGCTAAAAGATTTGCAGTAATGATTGCTGATGGATGTGAAGAAGTTGAAGCATTAACGCCAGTTGATGTTTTTAGACGTCTTAATCAGGATGTAGATATGGTTGGACTTGAAAGCACCGAAGTTTTAGGTGCTCATAATATTAAACTAACATGTGACAAGATTTTAGATGAATCTCTTTTAGACTATGATGTCGTAGTCTTTCCAGGTGGAGGTCAGGGTGCAGCTAATTTGCGCGCTAATGACAAGCTGATGGGATTGATGCAAAGAAGAGCTAAGCAAGGAGCATGGAATGCGGCTATGTGTGCTGCACCAATTGCTTTTGCCCGTTATGGATTATTGAATGGAGCAAATTATACTTGTTATCCAGGAATAAATGAAGAGATTAAAGATGAAGTTGAAGCTGGAAGTTTTCAAGAGGACATCGTAGTAGTAGATGAAACAGCGCACTTAATTACTAGTCGCGGACCCGCAACAGCTTTGGAGTATGCTTATAAAATTGCTGAAACTTTAGGCATCCAAACTAAGGATTTACGTAAGGCAATGTTGTATGACTTTTTAGCAGAAAATATCTAAAACTAATGAAAAAAGAAGCTTAAATATTGAAATGACGCTTAAAGTAGAGTTGAAAAACTAACTTTAAGCGTCATCTTATTAGGCTTCTTTTTTATTAATTAGATTACGAAATCAAACTGTATCTTATTTAGCGGCAACATCAACGGTAACTGTACCCAGATTGTTGTCAAAGGTAGCTTGCCATTTACCGGCACTTAGCGTTGGAGGTAAAAGAAATGTTCCGGAAGATACAACTGTATTAGCTGTAAATGTTTTACCTTGCTCTGCTAGTTTTTCGACTAACCACTTTAGAGAATTAAGTGGATTGCCAAGGACCTCGGATGATTTACCGTCTAACAGCTTTTTATTATCATGGTAAAGTTCGCAATTAACGTTGGCTAGAGCAGCTGGGGTTTTAAAAGCTTTATTTGTGTCGAATTCTTTCCCATAGACAACTAAGCCACCTACTGCGCAATCTGACATTACCATATATTTTGATAGACTTGGAAACCAGTCAGAAAAACGAGCATCTGGTACTTCAACTGCACCAGCAACTGTTGTTTTGTTGAATAAGTCTTCTAATGTGTCTGTAGCCGCTAAATCTTCTTTGGCTCGAAAGGCAAGTTCTACTTCGACAAGCGGTTCATTAAGCTTTTTTAGTTCTACATGTGCTGGGGATTTGAGAAAACGATCTGCAACCTGAGCACCATAGAGTGGTGAAGTTGAAGCAAACATTTTTTGGGTTTCTTCACTTGTAAGTGAAACTTTGTATCCTCCCACCGGCTGATTTTTTAACTCCATTACGCGAGCTTGCACACGACAAGCTGTAGCATCATCTAAAACCCGTTCTTTCCAATCGTCTTCATTAAGAGCACCAACATTAACGTACGTTTTATAGAGTGCTTGGGCAAATTCTTCTTGGGCAGTTGTTAATTTAACGGGTGTATTTACTGTTGTTTTAGTCATATTAAGTTCCTCCATCTTGGATGACAACTTACATGTTTATATTGGTAAGTGTCATTATACTGTTTTTTATAGAATGTAGCTGTATAAATAATCGTAAAATACTAATCTGATCTGTATCCTTAATCTCACTAATGCCACTGTCTGACATGACACTCACCTCTACTTTATGATTAATTTAAATTAAATCCAAAAAACGTCCTTTGATTAAAATTTCTTAATTGAAAAATTAATCAAAGGACGTTAAAAACGCGGTACCACCTTTTTTTGCAAATAAAATTTGCCTCACACGAACAGCTGATTAACTAGCGATTCGCTGGCACGTTAATGGGTGCACCCAACATACTCTCCCTAAATAGTTTGGTATGTAACTCGCGGATGATTTTCACTATGGTGGGTTAGCCGATTCACAGCAAATATCAGCTCTCTGAATAACCCAAACAATAATTACTTTTTCCGTTCAAAGCTTTTAATTCTCATCTGTATTTAATCTATGCCAGTATATTAACGCGCTATTAGATGTCTGTCAATACTTTTTTAAAATTAAAATTATAAAAATTAGGAAATGGTGATTTTTATGATGATTTACTAATGAGACAAAATTATTTATCTATTCGCTTTGGTGGCTATTTTTCAACGTAATTGTACTAAAACTGGTTTTTGTATCAGGTGTAAGGTAAGTATATGCTTGCCAAACTTGCAAAGAATGAGTCTGTGATAAAGGTGTGGCGCAGACATAGAGAATGCCTTGACCTTGAGTAACCGTTTTAAGATGATGTGTTTGAACATCAATTCCAACGGCATGTTGAGAAGATGCTAGCTTAAGATTAGCTCCGATACTAGCTGCAGTTTCAGCTAAGACGGTATTAAGACCGCCGTGCACTAAACCAAAAGGTTGCAAGTGTTTAGAAGAGATGGGCATTTGTAAAAGGACTTTGGTCGGAGTTGAGGTCATTATTTCAATATTTAATAATTCTAATAAGTTCATAGAATCGCTCCTTAAATAAATTGTGCAAAATGTTATAATGAATTAATGTAAGTATAACATTTTAAGGAAGTGTAGCATAAATGACAGATACAATGTGGGAAAACATCAAAACTTATTCAGAAATTATTTTTGAACGTACGGGTAAAATAGCAAAAATTACGATGAATAGACCAGAAAAATTAAATGCATTTACACCTACAACTATTCAGGAAATGATAGATGCATTTACGATTTGTCGTGACGACAGTTCAATTGGAGTCGTCATTTTAACTGGAGCAGGTGAAAAAGCTTTTTCTTCTGGCGGAGATCAAAGTGTTCGTGGAAATGGGGGGTATGTTGGACCGGATAAAATTGCGCGGCTGAATGTTTTAGATTTGCAACATTTAATTCGTATTATTCCTAAACCAGTAATCGCGATGGTTAAAGGCTGGTCTGTTGGTGGAGGTAATATTTTACAGTTAGTGTGTGATCTAACTTTAGCAGCAGATAATGCAAAATTTGGCCAAACTGGTCCCAAAGTAGGTAGTTTTGATGCGGGATATGGTTCGGGTTATTTAGCGCGAGTTATTGGTCATAAGCGGGCGAAAGAAGTTTGGTTTTTAAACCATTTTTATTCAGCTAAAGAAGCATATGAGATGAACTGGATTAACAAAGTTGTGCCACTAGAAGATTTAGAAAAAGTAACACTTGAATGGTGTGAAGAAATTTTGCAAAAATCACCTACTGCAATTCGTTTCATTAAAGCAGCAATGAATGCAGATACAGATGGCTTGGCAGGATTGCAACAGTTAGGTGGAGATGCAACAATGTTGTTTTATACAACAGATGAAGGCAAAGAAGGGCGTGACGCCTTTAATGAAAAACGCAAACCTGATTTTGACCAATTCCCTAAGTTTCCTTAAGTAAATATGGAAAATTGGTTAGAAAAACGGATTGCATTATCACCGGATAAAACAGCGATTGTAACTAAAGAAGACTCGCTAACCTATCGGGAATTAGGAAAACGAGTCGAAATTTGGATGCGGCATTTAGCAACTGTTATTGAAAAGGATTCTTTTGTAGGCGTCTTGGTAAATAATAGTTTAATGGGTTATATTACAATTTTGGCATTACAACAGTTAAACTGTACGCTGGTAATGCTAAATAAACGATTATCAGCAGATGAATTACAGTTTCAAATAAATGATACTAACCTCAAGGTAGTTATTTATGAAGACGGACTTTTGAAAAACAAGCGATTAACCATGGTGAATTGTTTTAGTTTTACAGCAATTGAAAATTTAGCAGTAACACCAGTAGCTGCGGTTGCGGATTTTAAAGACGAGCATGTAACAACTTTGATGTATACATCCGGCACAACAAGAAAACCTAAGGGAGTTTGTCAAACTTTTCGAAATCATTTTTATTCGGCTGTGGGTTCAGCTTTTAATCTGGGACTAAGCACGGATGATAACTGGCTTTGTGTAGTACCTTTATTTCATATTAGCGGTTTTTCAATCATGATGCGGGCACTGCTATATGGAATGACAGTGACTTTAGTTAATCAGTTTGACGCTAAAGCAGTGAATAAAATATTAGTTGAAAATAAAATAAGTGCTATCTCAGTAGTTCCAACGATGTTGCAACAATTGATAATAAATCAAAACTTGCAAAAGTACAATCCAAAGTTTAGATTTTTCTTGCTAGGTGGAGGACCAATTGATTTACATCTACTGGAGATTTGTCAAAAAAGAAACTGGCCGGTTATTCAATCCTATGGGATGACAGAAACAGCTTCGCAAGTGGTAGCGCTGAACTTTGAAGATGCACAGCAAAAAATAGGCTCAGTTGGAAAGACACTTTTTCCCGTAGCTTTAAAGATTGCAACTGATGGTGAAATTTTATTAAATGCACCTAATATCACACCCGGATACTATCAATTACCTCTGCAAAATAAAACTAGTTTTGAGAATGGTTGGTTTAAAACGGGCGACATTGGTTACTTAGATAAAGAAGGTTTCTTGTATTTACGCGGACGAAAAGGCGATATGATTATTTCTGGAGGCGAGAATATCTTTCCAGATGAAATAGAAGCAGTTTATTATAATTTGAAAGATATTGTTCAAATAGTGGTGGCTGGTGTGCCAGATTCAAAGTGGGGCAGTGTGCCTGTTGCATTCATTCAGACTAAAGGCATGATGAGTAAAAGTTTTTTGCGTGACTATGGTTACCAGCATTTAGCGCACTTTAAAGTACCGCATAGATTTTATCTAGTTTCTGATTATCCACGAACAGCAAGCGGTAAAATAAAACGTCAATATCTGAGCCAACATAAACAGTATTTCTCAAACGAGTTATATTAATAGTTATGGTTAAAATAAGGATATTAGTATGTTTACAAATTAATGGAGAACTAGAGGCTCAATTAGGGACAACTGTTACGTGGATTAAGTAATTGGTTTTGAATATACATCATTTAGAAAATATTCTTATATACAAAATGTGTAAATAAATGTAATTAACCTTATTAAATAGCTAATCCAAGGAACTTAAAAAGCTAATTTATTTTTATTATACCTTTGAAAAAATTTTAATGTAGGCGTATACTTCAAGTGTAACCTAATTAATCGTGCACAACTTTGCTTTGCAATAAATTTAGCTATTTTTATATTAAAATGCAATATATTCTTATTTAAGTAGTGCAGTTTACTAGTATTAATTATAACTTTTTACATATGGTTATTTATATTATTATGGAAGTATCTTCTGTAGAACTTAGGAGGGGTTTTTATGAGTATTGTAACATTAGCTCGTTTTCAGTTTGCAATGACAACAATTTTTCACTTTTTCTTTGTGCCATTTTCCATTGGGACAGTTTTGATTGTTGCAATTTTAGAAACATGTTATGTAGTTACAAAAAATGAACAATATAAGCAGCTCACAAAATTTTGGGGAAATATTATGCTTTTGAGCTTCGCGGTAGGTGTTGTTACAGGTATTATTCAGGAATTCCAGTTTGGAATGAATTGGTCTGATTATTCGCGCTTTGTAGGGGATATTTTTGGAGCACCACTGGCAATTGAAGCCTTATTAGCTTTCTTTATGGAATCGACATTCTTGGGCCTTTGGATGTTTACATGGGATCGTGTAAGTAAAAAATTACACTTGCTATTTATTTGGCTGGTGGTTGTAGGTTCAATGGCATCAGCATTATGGATTTTAGCTGCTAATAGTTTTATGCAGCATCCAGTTGGCTATGTAATTCGACATGGAAGAGCAGAAATGGTTAACTTTTTTGCAGTGATTACGAATGCACAGTTTTTCTATGAATATGGACATGTTATCACTGGAGCAATCACGATGGGTGGTATCATAGTTGCTGGTTTATCTGCATTCCAATTATTGAAAAAAGACAAATTAGAAAAAACAACAGTTGCTTTATATAAAAAGACAGTTCGTTTAGGTTTGGTGATTTCATTAGTGGGTTCTATCTCAGTTATGGGTGTTGGTGACTTGCAGATGAAGGCTTTAATCAAAGAACAACCAATGAAATTTGCAGCAATGGAAGGTGCCTATAAGGATTCAGGCGACCCTGCTGCTTGGACACTAATTGGTTGGGCGAACGAAGCTAAGCATGAAGAAGTATTTGGTATTAAGATTCCATATATGTTGAGTATTCTTTCATACGATAAATTATCCGGTTCTGTTAAAGGGATGGATTCAGCTAATAAAGCATTAATTAAGAAATATGGGAAACGTAATTATTATCCAATGGTAAATATGATGTTTTGGAGTTTTCGTGTAATGGCAGGCTTTGGGGCATTGATGTTCTTAGTATCAGCATTGGGACTCTTCTTTACAAGAAAGAAAAAAGCTATTCTATATGAGCACAAGTGGATGTTATGGATACTAGGTATGATGACATTCACACCATTTATAGCTAATACATGTGGTTGGTTGATTACAGAATTAGGTCGCTATCCATGGACTGTTTATGGTTTATTTACGATTAAGCAAAGTGTATCACCTAATGTCTCTGCAACTTCATTGATTATTTCAAATACGGTTTATTTCCTATTGTTTACGACTTTAGCAGCGACAATGGTTAGTTTGGTTATTCGAGAACTAAAGAAGGGTCCCGAATATGAAGAACAGCAATTACAATTGGCTAATCAAGCCTCAGTTGATCCATTTGATAAGGGGGCCTTTTAAATGAGTGGTTTACAATTCTTTTGGTTTTTACTAATTGGTGTTTTGTTTTCAGGGTACTTTTTCTTTGAAGGCTTTGATTACGGCGTAGGAATGGCAGTTCAAACATTAGCTCATAATGAGGATGAAAAAGATCAAATAGTTGCAACAATTGGACCGGTTTGGGATGGCAATGAAGTATGGCTATTAACAGCTGGTGGAGCGATGTTTGCTTCTTTCCCATATTGGTATGCATCTTTGTTTAGTGGATACTACTTAATCTTATTTGTGGTTTTGTTTGGTTTAATTATTAGAGGTGTTTCCTTTGAATTTAGGCATAAAGTACCACTTAAGCAAAAGCAACGTTGGAATTGGACATTAAGTATTGGCAGTTTTATCGTACCTTTCTTTTTAGGTGTTATGTTTATTAGCATGGTAAAGGGAATGCCAATTGATGCTCAAGGTAATATGACAGCTACATTTGGTGATTATTTTAATCTCTTCTCTATTGTTGGTGGAGTTGCAGTGGTTTTACTGACATATTTGCATGGATTAAACTATATTGCTTTGAAGACAGAAGGCGCAGTTCGCCAACGTGCACGTAATTATGCTCAATTCTTATATTGGGTATTATATGCTGGCTTAGTAGTTTTTGCGGTTCTATTGTTCTTTGAAACAGATTTCTTTAAACTACATGCAGTTGCTACACTAGCATTAGTAGTTGCACTTGTTGTGTTAACAGTAGTTGCACATGTAGCATCATTTAAGGGTACGGAATTAGTCGCATTTTTGGCTAGTGGAATTTCTTTGGTAGTAGTAGTGGCTTTATTGTTCCAAGGTCTATTTCCACGCGTATTAATAAGTTCAATTAGTCCAAAATACGATTTGCTAATTAAAACAGCATCATCATCGCCATATACGTTAAAAGTGATGTCGATTGTTGCTATTACGTTAGTACCATTTGTTTTGGCATACACAGCTTGGGCATACTATATATTTAGAAAACGTATCAAGCAACCAGTTGTGGTGGGGGAAAAATAATGATCGATAAAGCGATTATGCGCTTGTCGGGTATTCACAAATTGATGGGATTGCTTGCGGGGCTTGATGTTTCGCAAGCAATCTTTATTATCGGACAAGCTTATAACTTAAGTAGTGCTATTACAGGTCTATGGCAAGGACATGGACTTGCTGCACAGATACCAGCAATCATTTGGTTTATAGTCTTTTTTCTCGCACGCCATTTAATTAACTATCTTAAAGATGAGATGTTGGATAAGTTTGCCGCGACAAAGGCAAAAGAATTACGGCGTGAGCTTTTAGAAAAGCTATTTAGATTAGGACCACAAATTGTACAGCGCGAAGGAACAGGAAATGTGATTACCATGACGCTAGATGGAGTAGCATTAGTTGAAAATTATATTCATTTGATTCTTAATAAAATGATTAATTTAACGATTATTCCGTGGATCATTCTCGCTTTTGTCTTTTATTTAGATTGGGAATCAGGGCTAGTGTTATTACTTGTTTTTCCAATAATTATTATATTTATGATTATTTTAGGCTACTCTGCTAAAGCTAAGGCAGATCGCCAGTATAAATCATATCAAGTTTTATCTAATCACTTTTTAGATTCTTTGCGTGGAATTGACACTTTAAAATTTTTTGGACTAAGTAAACGCTATGCTCATAGTATTTATTCGACGAGCGAACGTTTTCGTAAAGCAACGATGAGCACATTAAAAATTGCTATTTTGTCAACTTTTGCGCTAGATTTTTTTACAACACTTTCGATAGCAATTGTGGCCGTCTTTTTAGGTTTGCGTTTAATTGATGCTAAGATTTTATTATTCCCAGCTTTAACGGCATTAATCCTTGCGCCAGAATATTTTTTACCGGTCCGTGATTTTGCTGGTGATTATCATGCAACGCTAGATGGCAAAAATGCGATGACAGCTATTCAAAAAATATTAGCCGAACCCGAAATCAAAGCAAATCCAGTTGTAATTAGTACCTGGAGCGAAGAAAGTTCACTTGTATTACAGGATGTTAAGTTTTCGTACGGTAAAAATGAATTTTTACAACCAGTTAATTTAACAATTAATGGATATCAAAAAGTGGGTATTATCGGAATGAGTGGTTCAGGCAAATCAACATTAGTGAATCTTTTGAGTGGCTTTTTACAACCGCAACAAGGGAGAATAAGTATTGACGGTAATGAATTGAAAAATCTTAATCAGGATTCTTGGCGTAAACAATTGCTGTATATTCCTCAGAATCCATATGTTTTTGAAGCTACTTTAAGAGATAATTTGACTTTTTATACACCAGATGCAACAAACGAGCAAGTACGAGCTGCTATTAAGGTTGTTGGGTTAGAAGAACTAGTATCTGAATTACCCGAAGGTCTAGATACGCAAATAGGTAATGGGGCTCGGGCGCTAAGTGGTGGTCAAGCACAAAGAATTGCGTTAGCAAGAGCCTTTTTAGATCAAGAGCGTAAAATCATGCTTTTTGATGAACCAACGGCACACTTAGATATTGAAACAGAGTTAGAGTTAAAAGAAAAAATGTTACCCTTGATGCAAAATCGATTAGTGTTATTTGCAACCCACCGTCTACATTGGTTACAGCAAATGGATATAATTGTTGTTTTAGATGAAGGTAAGGTTGTTGAAATAGGAAAATATCAAAAATTGTTGGCACAAAAAGGATATCTCTACAGGCTAAAAAATAGAATGGGAGGGAAGTTGAATGAACAAAATACCCTTGTTTAAAGAATTAAAACATGATAGATGGGTTAAACCTTTTTTCAAACAATATAAAAAAACATTAGTTACAGCTTTAATTCTGGGCTTTTTTACATTCTTTTGTGGCTCAGCTTTAATGTTTAACTCAGGGTACTTGATAAGTAAATCAGCTTCATTACCAGTTAATATATTGTTAGTCTATGTGCCGATTGTGCTCACTCGTGCATTCGGGATTGGTAGACCGTTGTTTAAATATTTGGAACGATTAACAAGTCATAATTGGGTTTTAAAAATGACTTCTAAATTACGCTTGAAATTATATCAAACATTGGAGAAAGATGCGGTGTTTTTTAAGCGTGATTATCGAATGGGTGATGTTTTAGGATTACTAGCAGAAGATATCAATCACTTGCAAAATTTATATTTAAGAACTATTTTTCCAACGGTTATTGCTTGGATAATCTATATTTTTGTAGTAATTGGAGTCGGTTTTTTCTCATGGTGGTTCGCTTTAGTGATGCTGCTGTACTTTGGTGGAATATTGATAGTTTTTCCACTGTGGTCAGTCATAGTTAATGGAGCACGGCAAAAAAGAGAAAAAGTTTTAAAAAATGAACTCTATACCGATTTAACGGATAATGTTTTAGGGATTTCTGATTGGATTTTTAGTCAGCGTGCACAAGAGTATGTTGCTTTACATGAAGACTCAGAAGCTGAATTACTGGCAGTTCAAGCAAAATTACGAAAGTTTAATAATCTTCGGAATTTTTTATTTGAGCTTGCCTTTGGAATGTTAGCGATTTTAACATTATTATGGACTAGTACGCGCTTTATAGGAACTCATGGAGGGGATGCCAACTGGATTGCAGCTTTTGTATTAGCCGTTTTTCCATTGGTAGATGCTTTTGCAGGTTTGCCAGCAGCTAGTCAAGAAACTAATATATATGCAGATTCATTGAATCGCTTGAATAATCTTCCTGATAAGGCAATTACAAAAAAGGTAGAGACGGATTTGCCGCAAAATCCATTAGACTTAAAGGTGCAGCATGTAAGTTTCCAGTACACAGCCACACAAAAAGAAGTTTTAAAAGATATAACGATTAATATTTCTCAAGGAGAAAAAATTGCTATTTTAGGTAGAAGTGGTTCGGGGAAAAGTACGTTAGCTAATCTATTACGGGGAGATTTGCAGCCGACTAAAGGAAGTATTCTATTAGGTGATGCTGTAGTTAGCACATTGGATGATACAGTTGCAGATTATATTGGAGTCATTCAACAAGTACCATATTTATTCAATACGACTGTAATTAATAATGTACGTTTGGGAAATGAAAATGCTACAGAAAAAGAAGTTTGGGATGTATTAGAACGTGTTAATTTAAAAAAAATGATAGCAGCTTTGCCAAATGGACTTGAAACAATGGTTGATGAAGCAGGACTTCGTTTTTCTGGCGGAGAACGTCATCGCTTGGCGTTGGCACGAATTTTGCTACAAAATACACCAATTGTTATTTTAGATGAGCCGACAGTTGGACTTGATCCAATTACGGAACAGGCATTAATTAATACTTTTATGCAAGAACTTAAGAATAAAACTATAATTTGGATTACGCACCATTTAAAAGGGATAGATAATGTTGATAGAGTTATCTTTATTGAAAATGGAATATTGGAAATGGAAGGTTCACCAACATACTTAGAGCAAACAAGTGCACGTTATCGTAACCTGAAAAACATAGATAATGGAGAATAAATAAAAATAAAGCAAGAAATTGTTCTTTTCAAACAATTCCTTGCTTTATTTTATGCAATTTTTTTAATGGTTCCTTTTAGTCTCCAAAATTGTTTAGAATCAATGTTAGTAATATTGGTGTAACTAATGCCGTTTGCAAAATTATCAACGTGAGTAACGGTGTTGCTACTTTCAGGTTCTGTCCAAGTTATCATATAGAAGTTATCTTGCAAATTTGTTATTTCAATTTCAAAATGATTTATTGTACCAGCTTTGAAATAACTATCTGCTACGACAGTAACTTCAAGTGATGTGGTAGAAGTAAACTTTAATTTATATTGAGCATTTTCCCCAAAGTCAAAGAGATACTCATGATTTATTATTTTCAGTTCAGCCATGTATATTCCTTCTTTACAAAGATTTAGTTGAAAATACCAAAACCACCGGTCCAACTTATTTTTTCAGCTGATGCTAGTGAAATTTGCAAAAAGCCCATTGCTTCAAGCTCACGAGCACGCTTTAATGAACCAGCATCAATAATTTTCAGACCACAGCCATTAAGTGCATCTGTAACTTGCTTTTTTGCAGAAGCATCATCACTAGCTATAAGGACGGTCGTTTGATGTTGGTCAGCAACCTTCTTTGTTGCTAATGTAGCAGCAAATGTGGTGTTAAAGGCCTTAACAACTTTGGAATCGGGAAGTTTTGCAGCAATTTCAGCAGCAGCAGAGCTATCTGCTGGAACTACTAAATCATCAAAGGTATTAAAATCAACAGGATTAGTGATATCTATAATGATTTTTCCAGCGAGGGCAGAACGATATTTTTCAAGAATATCATGAACTGCTGGATAAGGAACAGCAAGAACAACAATGTCTCCTAACGTTTCTACAGTTGAGTCTTTAGTAATATATTCTGTTTGATTACCTGCATCGGCGAAGTTTTGTCCAATTGCAGAACCCATATTGCCTTTTCCAAAAACACTCACTTTAACCATATTATTTGTCCTCCTAAAATTATCAGATTAATACATTTTCATTATATCATTTGTAAAAATATAGTAAATTAATTTTACTCTTAATAAACAAGGAAATTAATTTAAATAATTACAGGTGGACTATAAAATTAAATGGTTCGTCTCAAAAGATACTTAGTGATCTTCAACAATTGTTTACGTGTTTCTCCTTTAGGAAGTCGTTTAACATCCATAAGGGCTTTTTTGGTAAACTTAGCCGCAAGTTCGCGAGCTAGTTGGACACCATCATTTGCAATGACTAATTTTTGGACTTGGTGCATATCTGAAATAGTCATCTGTGTTTTTTTGTCTAATAATGGTTTAAATACAGCCGGGTTTTTGTGCAAGGCCATCAACAATGGAAGTGTGAAAACGCCTGTTGTTAAATCTTCCAACACAGGTTTATTAAAATCAGTGGAAGCAGCTGTGTAGTCTAAAATATCATCAAGCATCTGAAAAGCAATACCGATATTTAAGCCAATTTTGCCAGCAAGTCTAACAACTATCGGATCTGCACCGCCGAAATAGGCGCCTTCAATGCTTGCAAGGCGAAAAAGCTCTGCCGTTTTACCAGAAGTGCTTCGCAAATAATCATGAAGTGTTTGTTGTTGATTATAGCGTAAGTGCATTTGATCAAGTTCACCCATTAAAATTCGTTTCATAGCACGAGCGTTAACTTCTAGGTAGGTAGAGCCATTCATAGACTCAAGAACTAACTCGAAAAAGATAGTAAATAAAAGGTCACCAGTATAGACGGCTGTATCCTTACCATACTTTGCTTGAATAGACATATTTCCGCGACGTAATGGTGAATCATCAATGATATCATCATGAATCAGCGTTGCCATATGTAATATTTCGATAGAAGTCGCTATTTTAGTTAGCTTAGCTTCTTCAATAGGATCTTTTTGTTCACCAAATTCAGCAAATAAAAAGAAAAAAGCGGGTCTAAGATATTTACCACCTGCAAGACTTAGATCAATAATTGCAGTTTCAATTTCAGGATTGCGAACATGAGCTCGTTGTTTAATTAAGGTGCAAACATTTTGGATTTTTGCGTGAATAGTGGGATAATTATTCCAGTAAGATGACATATAGTTTCCCTTCCATGAACATTTATATACTATATTATTTTACCGTATTTTAGGTGGTAATTGCTAGATAAAGGATTGGTTTTTTAAATTAAATTGTGCAAAATATTTTCCACAAAGTGGTTTCTATGCTTTATAATAGTAATAGGATAATTTGAATTTGAAGGAAGGCGAAAAAATGACAGTGCCAATTTTTCTAGAATTGGTGGAGATGAAAGCCAAAACAGCTAGTGTTTTGCCATTTTTGATCGGTTTGTGTTTTAGCTATTATTACTATGGCTCGATTCATATCACATATGTAATATTGTATTTTATAGCAATGTTTTTATTTAATATGGCTGTTGATGTTTTAGATAATTATAATGACTATCATCATGCAGTAGATGTAAATGATTATAAGAAGAATACAAATATAATTGGTCGAGAGAACTTGTCTGTACGTAGTATTTTTCTTTTGATGATTAGTATGGCGACTGCTTCAGCCGTAATAGGTTTTATTCTAGCTTGGTTTGTTGGATGGCCATTACTAATTATGGGGGGGTTTTGTTTTGCAATAGGTGTTTTTTATTCATCAGGCCCCAAGCCGCTATCTAGTTTGCCATTAGGAGAATTCTTTTCGGGGTTCACAATGGGATTCATGATTAGTTTGATATGTGTTTATTTGAATACATATCATCATTTTTCATGGAGCTTTGAAAATTTAGGTTTGATATTTTTAATATCATTGCCTAATACATTATGGATTTCCAATTTGATGCTGGCTAATAATCTGTGTGATAAAGAAGAAGATGAAAAAAACCAACGCTATACTCTAGTGCATTATATCGGGGTAAAGGGTGGATTATGGCTTTTTACAATTTCGAATATAGTGGCACTGCTGGCTATCATTTGTGAGTATATTGTAGGTATTGCGCCAATTACAATTCTATTTAGTTTATTGCTAATTCCGTTTGTTTATAAGCAAACAAAGCTTTTATGGCGTAAACAAGTAAAGAAGGAAACTTTTGTTTGTGGAGTTAAAATTTTAGCGCTTGGTTCTGTGGTACAAGTAGCTACTTATTTTTTAGGAATTATTATTTAGTGAAGGAGAGATAATTATTATGAAACAAATAGTAGTATTAGGAGCTGGATATGCAGGTCTTAAAGCCGTTCGGAGTTTACAAAAAAAAGAAGGTGATTTTCATATTACTTTAGTTGATCACAATGACTATCACTATGAAGCAACAGAACTACATGAGGTTGCTTCAGGAACACAACCTAAAACGAAAATCTCATATCCGATTAGGGATGTTCTAGACACCAAACGGGTTACATTTATCCAAGACTCAGTTGTCAAAATTAATCCAGAAAGTCAAAGTGTGGAATTAAAAAATCATGCTACATTGCAGTATGATTATGCAGTTGTTTCGCTTGGCTTTTGTTCAGAAACCTTTGGGATTAAAGGCGCAAAAGAAAATGCATTAGAAATGGTAGATGTTCCTTCATCAGAGAAAATATACCAACATATTATGGAAATGATGAAGAAGTACCGTGAAACACAAGATGAAAAATATCTACAAATTTTAATTTGTGGCGCAGGTTTCACTGGAATTGAATTGGCCGGGGCGCTTGTAGATGGACGCAAAGATTATGCTAAAGCTGCAGGCGTTAGCGAAGATAAAATCAAAATTTCCTGTGTAGAAGCTGCAACACGTGTATTACCTATGTTTGATGAGAAGTTAGCTGATTATGGGGTTGAATTAATAAAGAAGCTAGGCGTTAATTTGATGACTGGTTGCATGATTAAGGAAATAAAACCAGGAGAAGTATTATATACTAAAGGAAAGGATGATCCTGAAGTTAACACGGTTGCCGCAGCAACAATTATTTGGACTACAGGTGTTAGTGGTAGTCAGGTAATAGGTGAATCAGGCTTTGAACAACGTCGGGGTCGAGTAATGGTGAATGCAGATTTAACAGCCCCTGAATATCCAAATGTTTACATTATTGGAGATGTTTCTGCTGTAATGGACCCAACATCAAATCGTCCATATCCAACAACTGCACAAATAGCTACTCGAATGGGATTACATGCAGCAAAAAATCTATATAATCAGTTGCACTCTAAACCAACAGAAGCATTTACATTCCACTCTTTAGGGACAGTTGCTTCTATTGGTAATACACATGCTCTTGGATTAGTGGGGAAAACACAAGTTAAAGGTTATCCAGCTTCAGTGGTTAAAAAGAGTATTATGAATAAGTCATTATTGGATATTGGTGGCTTAAAAGAATTACTATCTAAAGGTCGTTTTGATTTATATCATTAAGCGTAATTGTGATATAATCAAGGGGAAAAGAGGGGATAGTTATGAAAAAAGGAACAGTATTAGGTATGCTTGCACTATCATTGATATTAGCTGGATGTGGGAATAACAGCTCAAAATCAAGTGCTTCAACAAGTACAAGTAGGACAAGCGCAGTTAAGAGTGACAAGAAAAGTTCTACTACTGCTAGTAGTAAGGTGAGTTCTAATAGTGTAGTGAGTTCTACGAGTTCTAATTCAAGTTCTAACGAAGCAACTTCCTCTTCTACTAGTTATAGCAGTAGTACCAGTGTATCCCAAAAGACAAATGTACAGAGATTAGCACAATTCAATGCGACATTAAAAAGCAACATGGGTACAGGAATTATTCTTCCTAATAACCCGGGTTATAGTAATGAAAATCAAAAAGTAAATGTTTGGTATGAGGGAAATGCAGCAAACTTTACTATTTATTATAGTTCTGATTCTAACGGGCAAGAATTTAATGCAACTAACTTAAAAAATGTTACTAGTTATGCGACATTTACGAAGAAAACATATGCGACAGCTAGCCAAGCGCAAAGTGCAGTTAACTATCGCACAATCGATACAAATAATGGATTACCAACCGTTAATTTGGGTTATAGATTGACGGGGACAATTGATTCTGGTGCAGGTCAAAAGTATCTACAATGGAATGAAGGTAGGTGGTCTTTTACAGTTCATGCAACAGCAGTTAATAATGAAGATCCAACAGCAACCGCGAAGACAGTTGTTTCGTTGTTAGAGGAGTACTATTTGCCAGCGCCTAACACACAAGGCTCAGGATCATTCAATGTGGCAGTATCAAATGATCAGTTAAATCAAACTTTAACATGGCAAAATAACAATGTTGTCTATACAATACGTGCTAACAGTATTGATACTTTAATTAGAATGGCAGCAACAGTAAAATAAGGTTATTAAAATGGTATAAGAAGTGCAAGGTAGTTTTTAAAATCTGTTATCAAAGGTTGAAATAATCTTTGACAACAGATTTATTTTTATCAATAAAAATTACTAATTTAATTTATCTAAATAGATGTTGAATATGAAGTGTTTAAGATATAGAAAAGTAAAATAATTTTGTAGCATAAATAGAAAAGACAGTGTATTATTCTATGGGGTATAAATAAAATGGCATAGATAAAACTAAAAGGTAGTTGCAGTATGCTTAATAATGAAGGAGGTTAGATTTTGAAACAACCAATTATTTCGTTTAAAAATGTTATGAAAACTTATGATGGCGATGTGAAAGTTTTGAAGAATATTAGTTTTGATATCGAGGAGGGTAAGTTTTACACGTTGCTTGGGCCATCTGGTTGCGGAAAAACAACAATTCTTCGGATGATCGCAGGTTTTTCAGAGCCAACGAAGGGCGATATTTATTTTGAAGGCAAACGGATTAATGAGATATCTTCAAATAAAAGACAAGTGAATACAGTCTTTCAAGATTATGCATTGTTTCCACATATGAATGTATTTGAGAATATTGCATTTGGCTTGAAAGTAAAGCACTTGCCCAAAAAACAAATTGAGCAAAAGGTAAAAGAAGCATTGAAGATGGTTCGATTGGATGGTTATGAAAAGCGCGGGATCAATGAAATGTCAGGCGGACAAAAACAGCGTGTTGCGATTGCACGGGCGATTGCAAATGAACCTAAGGTATTGCTGTTAGATGAGCCGTTATCAGCGTTAGATCACAAGTTACGAACAGATATGCAATACGAATTGCGTGAATTACAGCAACGTTTAGGAATAACCTTTATTTTCGTAACGCATGATCAAGAAGAAGCATTGGCTATGAGTGATGAAATTTTCGTTGTTAATGATGGACTAATCGTTCAAAGTGGGACGCCAGTTGACATCTATGATGAGCCTATTAATCATTATGTTGCTGATTTTATTGGAGAAAGCAATATTGTTGATGGTGTAATGATAAAAGATGAATTGGTTGAATTTGTTGGCCACCAATTTACTTGCGTTGATAGTGGAATGCGTTCTAACGAACCAGTTGAAGTAGTTTTGCGACCAGAAGATTTAACTTTAACGGATTTAGCACACGGAAAACTGCAGGTAAAGGTTGATACGCAGCTGTTTAGAGGTGTTTACTATGAAATTATTTGTTACGATGAAGCGGGCAATGAATGGATGGTACATTCAACGCGTAAATCAGTTCCACAAACGGTGTGTGGGCTTGATTTTGAACCAGAGGCAATTCATGTCATGCGTTTCAATGAATCAGAAGAAGACTTTGATGCACGTTTAGAAAGCTACGAAGAATAAAGAGGACAAACTATGAAAAAAGTTCAGACATTATTTGCAATTCCTTACTTTTTATGGTTGCTATTATTTGTTTTTGCACCTGTTGCACTAATTGTTTTTTATTCTTTTTTAAATACGAGCGGCCAATTTACGTTACAGAATTATGATAGTTATTTTACATCAGGTAAGTATCTAATAATGACATTTAATTCGGTTTGGTATGCTTTTTTGATAACTTTAATAACATTGATTATTAGCTATCCGACGGCATATTTTTTGACCAAATTAAAACATAAAGATTTATGGTTATTACTTATAATCTTGCCAACTTGGATAAATTTATTGCTCAAAGCATATGCATTTATTGGGATTTTTGGAATCCATGGAGGGGTAAACAAATTTTTGGAATTTTTTGGATTTGCACCGCATCAAATTTTATTTACAGATTTTAGCTTTATTGTGGTTGCGATGTATATTGAATTGCCATTTATGATAATCCCGATTTTTAATGCATTAGAAGAGTTAAATCCTTCCTTATTATCAGCAAGTCATGATTTAGGCGCTAATAATATCCAGACATTTATAAAAGTTGTTTTACCACTGTCAATGAATGGTGTTAAAAGTGGTATTCAGGCAGTATTCATTCCTTCATTATCCTTGTTTATGTTAACGCGTTTGATTGGCGGAAATCGAGTAATTACATTGGGAACAGCGATTGAGGAACATTTCTTAGTTACACAAAATTGGGGAATGGGTTCGACAATAGGGGTTGTTTTGATTATTGCAATGATTATTGTCATGATACTGACGGGTGAAAAGAAGAAAAGAGGGGGACAGTAAAAAATGAAAAAGTTTAAATGGTCTAATCTGTATTTACTGTTTGTTTTTATCTTCTTATATATTCCAATCGCCTATTTAATCGTCTATTCATTTAGTGCGGGTAACTCGATGAGTGGATTTACTGGCTTTTCGCTGAAACATTTTTATACGTTATTTAGTGATACTCGCTTAATAATTATTTTACTAAATACGTTTATGTTAGCTTTTTTATCTTCATTAATAGCAACCCTCATCGGTATTTTTGGGGCCATGAACATTTATTATATGAAAAAAAGAACGACACGAATGATGATGTTATCAGCTAATAATATTTTGATGGTTTCCCCAGATGTTATTATTGGGGCTAGTTTTCTAATTTTCTTTACAGGCCTAGGGAGTCTTTTCCCAGGGTTTGGGTTAGGTTTTACAACTGTTTTACTATCACATATTGCGTTTAGCATACCAATAGTTGTGTTGATGGTACTGCCCAAATTAAGAGAAATGAATGATTCCATGGTTTGGGCAGCGTATGATCTAGGTGCTAATAATTGGCAAATCTTAAATAGAATCATTTTGCCATACCTTACTCCAGGTATTATTGCTGGATACTTTATGGCTTTCACGTATTCTTTGGATGATTTTGCGGTAACTTTTTTTGTTACTGGTAATGGGTTTACCACTCTTTCTGTGGAAATATATTCACGTGCGCGGCAAGGGATAAGTTTAGAAATAAATGCTTTAAGTGCACTGGTTTTTCTTTTCTCATTGATTTTAGTCGTTGGGTATTATTTTATTAGTAAAGATAATATGCCGCGAAAAAACAAAAAGGAAAGGAAGAGTCTCAATAGATGAAAAAATTAAGAGCGCTATTTATAGGAATTGTTAGCATTATTTTAATTTTGCTGTTGGGATCATATGAATTAAATAAATCTACAGGACAGTCCGGTGACAAAGTTCTAAATATTTATAATTGGGGCGATTACATTGATCCAACATTGATTACAAAGTTTGAAAAGGAAACGGGTTATAAAGTCAATTATGAAACCTTTGATTCTAATGAAGCGATGTATACAAAAATTCAACAAGGAGGTACAGATTACGATATAACTGTACCAAGTGACTATATGGTTGAAAAGATGCGCAAAGCTCATATGCTGACGCGTTTAGACAAAAGTAAACTACCTAATTTGAAATATATTGGAAAAAGTTACTTAAACAAAAGCTTTGATCCAAATAACAGCTATTCAGTTCCTTATTTTTGGGGAACATTAGGAATTGTGTATAATGACAAGTATTATAAAGAAAGCGATGTTGATACTTGGGGTAAATTGTGGAGTTCTAAATTTCATGATCAAATAATGTTTATTGATGGTGCCCGCGAATTTATGGGAATTGGGTTAAGCAGCTTGGGTTATTCGCTTAATAGTACAAATGCGCAGCATGTAGAACAAGCTTATAAAAAATTAAAAAAACTGACACCTAATGCTAAAGCAATTGTATCAGATGAAATAAAAATGTATATGATAAATGGTGAAAGTAACATTGCTGTTACTTATTCGGGTGAAGCGGTAGACATGTTAGCTAAAAATAAACATCTGCATTATGTTATTCCCAAAGAAGGAACTAATTTATGGTTTGATAACATTGTTATTCCTAAAAATGCTAAGAATAAAAAGGGAGCATATGCATTTATTAACTTTATGTTACGTCCTGAAAATGCTGCTAAAAATGCAGAGTATGTTGGATATTCAACGCCAAATGAGGGGGCACTAAAATTATTGCCTAAATCGGTTACAGCAGATAAACAATTTTATCCAACCAAAAAGCAGTTGCAAACAATGGAAGTCTATAAAAATCTAGGAACAAAATGGCTTGAAAAGTATAATGATCTTTTTCTAGAGTTAAAAATGTATCATAAATAGCAAAATAAAGCTGAAAAACAAGTATTAAAAAGGAAAATAAGAACTGCAGCATAGTGAGCTTTTTAGCACATAATGCTGCAGTTCTTGTCTTTATAACGAAAATACTTCAGTTCAGTTATTATTACTTAAATTAAAAGGATAGTCGCAAGCTTTATAAATTTAGTTTACAATTTGAATGATGGTAGATAGTGGCTAGGGTTTTTAAGTTAAAATAAGAATATTGTTATAAGAGAAGAGGGATTTATAGTGGTTAAATGGCTTAGGTCTCTAAGTAAAAATGTTATCTATCTAATAGCACTTATTTTATTTGGTTTAATTGCTGTGGACAATTTTACTTACTTTAATAGTAGTTATTTTCCGTTTAAATTAACATCGCTTGTTATTGTTGGGTTAGCAGGTGCTTTACTTTTAGCTAGTATTATTTCATTTTATTTATGTAAGTGGTTACTGGTTAAGGCACAGCAGTACCAATACAAATATGTTATTGCGCTTGTTTTTGGCATTGGAATAATATTGCGTTTACTCTGGATTTTTTTTGTTAGACCACCAGTTATTAAAGATTATCAAGAAATGTATCAAGCTTCTTTACAGGCCATGCAGGGAGATTTTAGCTTCATGCATAATGTTGCTTATTTTGTGCTCTCACCATATCAAATAGGCCTTGTGTTGTATGAGAGTGCTATTTTAAAAATAGTTGGAAATCATATTGTAGTTTTAAAATTATTGAATATTCTATGGCAATTTGGAACAGGGATTCTAGTACAAAGACTAACGCTAAGAGTAACTAATAGTAGAGTAGCTAGCTTATTTGCAGTAATGTTTTATGTTTTTTACATTCCTAATATTGCGTTATGTTCGGTATTGACTAACCAGATTGTCGCACTGTTCTTTTTATTGTTAAGCGTTGATTTATTTTTAGAAGGAAATCATTTTGGACTAGCACTTTTAAGTGGTCTCTTTTTAGCTATTGGTAACTTATTGCGACCTTTAGGCAGTATTATTTTAATAGCATATGTTTTGTGGACTATTTTTATTGTCACTAAAAAGCAAAAAAGCAAGTTAGTTAATCTTGTGCTCATCGGATTAATGTATTTTGGATGTAATTTTACACTTGATCAGGTTTTGCAAAAAACGAATGTAACAACTGCATCTATTGAAACTGTAAATTCTGATTGGAAATTTGTGTTAGGCTTGAACTATAAGTCAGATGGTAAATGGAATTTGAAAGACTATACAGCCGTAGAAAAGTATAAAAGTCAGGTAAAGCGTGAAAAATTTGAAAAGAAATTAATTAAGCAACGTTTGAAAAACAAATCGCAGTTGTCTAGGTTGATGATTAGGAAATTTAGGTTAATGTGGTCAGATTTTGATACATCTATTAGCTGGGGAACAAGAAATTCTAATCTTTCCCAAACGACCATAGTCTTTTTGACAATTTTGCAACGTGTGATGTATCTGTTGGCAATTAATCTTGCCTTGCTTGCACTTATCCGTGATTATAAAGAGCGGGAAAAATTGACACATACTTTTTATTTTGTACTTATACTAGTTATAGGGTATATTTTAATACATGAAGGAATAGAAATTCAAACACGATACCGCTACTTTATTATGCCGTTTTTTACGGTGGTAGCAGCGTGTTGGTTTAAAAAGGGAGGTAAATTGATGTGAATTGGCGACAGTTTGGCATAGGAATAGCCTTCTTTATACTTGCACTGGCTATTGGGGCAATTTTAATGTATCGTTTAACGCATCAAGGGCATATGGGGATAGGCTTGCTCAGAGGATTTAAATTGAGTGCGCTAATGTTGGCTGCGTTAGGTGCAGCTATCTATAATATTACCCATAGCTTGTAATATTGTGGGAATCTACTAATAAAATATAAGAAAAAGTATATTTTATTGAAAAAATTCACACTTTCTTCATAATTTAATAGTAATATTATGTTCATAAGCTAATAACCAAAAACAAAATAATTTTCATTTACTTATCTCCCCCTAATGATATAGTAAATTGATTTAAGTATTAGTTATCATTTCCCCTAATGATAACTATAGATACTCCTTTTTCACCGTAACTTCCCCTGGTTACGGTGTTTTTTTATTATTATAGCTAAAAAGGAGTAATGGATATGTAATGTTAAGCAACAAGCCAATCGTAGTTGAATTCAAAGATATGGATCAAAGTAGATAAAGCATTTTTTAAGATGTGATATATAATCTATAAAAGTTATTACAAAAGCTTCAAATATTCTTCATGGTTAATTACCTGAATATTGTTAAAATTATAAAAATAAGAATGATATAGAAGGAAAAAGGAGGGATATTTTGATGAAAAAACATTTAAACCTTAGTTATGCATTAGCGTGGCTAGTAATATTTTTAGGTGTTCCAACACCACTGTTGCTTTTGTTGAATCGAAGTACTAGCAGTGACTTTTGGCGATACAAGCTTTTAGTGATTTTGTATTGTTGGTTATTAACGAGCTTATGTGTAGCAACAAGTAATGGAAAGTTTATGCAAGTTTCTAAAAATATATTAAATAAGCAGCTAATTAGTTTGAGCAAGAACTTCTATTATATTAAGAAAGCACTCCAGAATTGGAATTTTTTAGCTACATTTAAAGTAACTAGAATACTGCAATGGATGGTCTTTGTGGCAGTAATTTTTATATGGAGTTTAATTCAATTTAATGATGCTTTAACTGAAAATATTCCGTTTATTTTGACTTTAAACGCTTATACTTTTGTAGCGATAATTCTTTATGCAATTAAGATGCTCTTTGGAGAGGCTTCGGGAAATATTGTAAAAAGATAAGAAATAAAAGGTTACAAAAAAACAGTCTTCAGGTGTAGCTTCCCCAAAAAGTTAGATTGAAAGTCTAACCCTTAGAGAACGACAAGCTTAAAACCTGAACGACTGTTTTTTTTACGGAATATTGTAAAAAGCTTAATTAAAAAGGTCTTTAACCCAAGTTACTAGCTTATCAAGCCAGCTTTGAGCTTCTGCAATTGTTTTTTTACCAGTTGAACTGTTAGCCCAATTTTTAGCTTTATTCATCAAATCACCAGTTGAATTTTTAACATTATTAATCGTATTTGTCACATTAGTAACATACTTGGAACTTGATGAAATAGGTGAACTTTGGAAATTAACTAAGACATTAACGATATTTGTAATTTGTGTAGAAGATGTCTTAGATGAAATGCCACGGTTAGATAAAGCTTTTTCAAATAAGGCTGTTATTTCTGCGGTTGTTAATGTGTTACCCGCTTGTTTATCTTTAGCAATTTGTTTTGTAGTATCGCCAACGGCAGCCATTAATTTACCGGGATAAGATGAATCGCTACTATTAGCATCAATAGCTGATTGAGTAGCACTTAACATTTGGTTAGCTGTAGACGTATTGGTTGAATTAAGAGTAACACCGTCAGCAGCAAAGGCTTTATAAACACCAGTAAGAGCAGCTTCACCAGAAACTGAACGATTAGCAGTAACATTAATTGTTACATCAGTAACACCGGCCATTTGTGCAACTAAAGCATATTGTTGAGCTGTCACTGAGGTAATATTATCATTGCCATTATAATTTTTGATGTTAACTTTAACCCCTGAACCAGGATCACCGGGTGCAATAGCCACTGAACTAATCATGGCAGCATCGGTGGTGCTGGTTGAACTTGAAATATACTCGTTATAATCACTTGCGGTAGAAGTCAAAGTCTTAAAGTTAGAATCGGTTCCCAAAACATTGTCAATACTATCATAAAGACTTGAAGCAACACCGGCTCCATAAACAACATAAGAATTTGATAGTGTATGAGTCGTTGTACCACTTGTACTAGAACTTGAACTTGTTGTTGTATCTGAACTTGTATCAGTACTATCAGCAAGTACATTTTTAACAGGTAAGCAGATTGTTGCAACTGCCAAACTAGCAACTAATAGAGTTGTAAGTCCTTTTATTGATTTAAACATAAAAAACGCTCCTTTAAAAAGTATATACCTAATTCCTTTACTGTAAATATTTTACCATGTAACTTAGAGTAATGAATTTAAGAAATTGAAAAATAACTTAAATTAAAAGAAAAGTAATAGTATTGCAGGAGCATTATTTAAGAAATGTAGTCCCCAAGTGACGCTTAAATTATTGTATTTTTTATAGATGAAGCCTAAGACCCAGCCAATACTGCTGTATAACAAGGCACTAATTATATTTGAATTTGAATGGGCTAAACCAAATAACAAGCCACTTATAAAAATAGGTAGATAAAAACTATTTTGACCAAAGAATTTCATGAAGATGCCTCTAAAAAGTAATTCTTCGCAGATTGGTGCAAAAACAACAGCCATAACAACAATCATCAAAGCACTGGTATTATTATAATTCAAATATGCCTGAATTTTAGCATCATTAGCGGTGGTTGTTTGGTGGTAGATAATCTGATCAAGACTAATGAAGGTTGCCTTAATTAGTAGAAACACAAAGTAGCCGACAATAATAGCAACAAAACCATTAGCATCGATACGCTTAAAGACCTTTTGAGGGCGTAAAACCCACAGATATAAAGCAATAACAAGGCCATACAATATAAAAAACATAAACCAACCAATTAAATGAGAATTAGTTGAATTTTTACGAGCAAAATATAAACTAAATTGGGGGATAAATAATGCAACTACTAGGCAAATAAAATAAAAAATGTGTAATGCTAGAGTTTTAATTCGCATAAAGACAAGCATCCTTTTTCTCTTAAGATACCCTTAGACTAGCAGATATAAAAAAAAAAAGCTAGCTGTTTAGCTAGAGATACATAATGAAGTTAAAACGATATTTATGAGAAATAAAATACATTTACCTGTATATAAGACATAATATTAAGACTATGATAAAAATCCTAGAGGCCACAAAGGCCTATATAACAGCGATCTTTTTAAATTAATTTTTAAATGACCCACATTTTGACCCACATTCACTTTAAATATCGATATATTTTGCAAATTTGTATCCTGTTTCAGTTTGACGATTTTTAGTTACGTGTGTGTAAATATCGAGTGTAGTTTTTGAGTTCGAGTGTCCAAGGCGAGCCTGCACTTCTTTAATGCTTGCTCCAGCTTCAAAAAGTAGAGAAGCGTGTGTATGCCTAAATCCGTGTGCAGTTATTCGCTTGGAAACATTCGTGTTTTTATATATTTTTCTTAGCCAATACACAGAAGTTGTTGAAGAAGTTAGTCTATTACTGTCGTTGGTAAAAATAAGCTGGTTGGTCTGCTTAATATTTATTCCCTGTTGAAACATATTTTTAGATTGTAGCAGTTTCCATTTAGCCAAAATAGAAATGGTTTTTTTATCCAAGTAAATATCGCGAATGGATTCCTTGGTTTTAGGAGCATTGATTACCGTTTTGTTAGTTGCCATGTTTAACGACACAGTTTTGTTGATAGATAATTTCCCGCTTTTAAAATCGATATCTTTCCATGTTAGAGCGTAGGCTTCTCCAACACGCATTCCGGAAAATGCAAGTAGTCTAAAGAATGTAAAAAGTTTAGTATCGAATTTTTCTGTTTCATTTAAAAACTCAATTAATTCTTTACGGTTGTAAAAATTATCTTCTTTTTTCATACGTTTCGCTGCTCCAATTTCCAAGGTGTTAGGATATATGATCCGTTCGATTGGATTGAGTGAAATTGCGCCTAGCTTATATGCATATTTCAATGGCATTGCTACAGAGAGAAACAGGTTTTTGTAATTCTTATATTTTTTAGACTTGCTATTTACTATTTTTTGCAAAAAAGCAGGGGATATTTTAGAAATATATCTACTACCAATATCACTCTTGAAAAAGTGCTCATACCGATATCTTATTTGACTAGCTGTAGTATTTTTGACGGTCGTTTGATATGTTTCAAACCATTGCTCAAACAAATCGTCAAATTTGATATCTTCTCTTTTTGTCTTACCTTGTGCAAAATCGATTTTCAATTGGTCTAGTGTGAGTTTTGCTTCTTTTTTAGTTGAAAAGCCACGCCTAGTAGTTTCAACTCGTTTGCCAGTCGCTTGGTTTATGCCTAAATAAGCTTTAAACATATATTTAGTCTTGCCAGTTCGCTTATTTTTGTATGATTTAAAAGTAGCCATGATTATACCTCCTGCGTTGATTAAACGTTGTATACGCAATTTTGTGGACGAATAGGGCGTATATTAAATATGTGAGTGTATTTTGTGTGATTATTCCATTTTATACGCACGTATGTTCGAGTGATGGTTAAAATAAAAACCCCGAAGTGGGGCTACACAATTGCTATTTCATACTTGTTTGAGTTTTTCCACTAACTACACCATTATCAAAAGTAACGCTGAAATTAGCACCTAAGTCTCCTTTTACACCAGAAGTATATTCCCATATTTCTGATTCTTGGCCAGCAATATTTGTATACGAGTATCCGTTCGGGTCACCAAACTTACTCGTTACATCTGCTTTAGATGTTCCGTTTTCCAAACTGTCAAAATCAGATAAGGTAATTTTAGATGACCGGGTAACTTTCAATCCACTAATTGCTTTTGAGATAGCATGATCGTTTTCAAAACCAATCACGATTGAAGAAGTAATATCTCCGTTAGCAACTCCACTCCATGTATACATTTTAGCTTTAACGTTTTCAACGGTTTGTTCACTTGTAGAATTAGGGCTCTTGCCAAACATCTCTTTAACATCAGATGGAGAAGTGCCGGTTGAGTCAGAAACTGTAATTTTATCAAAGTTATCTTTATTGATTTTGTTAGTCTCTTTTTTAGAAGATGATGAAGAAGCGTTACTAGAACTACTGTCTGATTTGGATTTTCCGCTCATGCTGCCACCAACAATAGCAATAACAATAATAGCTAGAATCCAAAACCAAACTCTTTTGTAAAACGGCTTTTTCTTAACATACACATTACCATTTTCATCTTTAATCTTTTTTGACATAATTAGTTCCCCCGAACCTAGTTTCAGCTTTTATAGTCATCAGTATTTGGACGAATAAGTTTAAATATAATCTCCACTAACAAAGTATACCATTTTACCTAAAATCTTGAAATCTTGTTCGCCACGCTTTGGAATAATGATAGGAGCAAATTTCTCATCATATGACATTGGTTGAAAAATAACTGCCAATGATGTTTCTTTATATTGTTTGATTGTAGCGTCTTGCCCGTCAATCAATACAGCTACTACATCTCCATTTTCAATAGCGGCTTCTTTAGCGAATATAGCTACTGTGCCTTCTGGAACTTTCCTGTTCATTGAATTCCCTTTTACCATTAAAGCGAAAAGATTTTTCTTTCCATATTTTTGCTGAACTTTATCAGCAACTATAACTTCACCAATAATTTCTTGTTGCGCGAAAGCAGGTGAACCCGCTCTAATACTTCCGTATACACTAACTTTAGCTGAAAGAGTAGGAATCGGAACGGTATCAGTAATATCTCCGGTTATTTTTGGTGTACCCTCTAATTTAAAATCACTAAAAATCATCATTTTAAGTAATTTTTTATCAGTGTCATTTAAAGCGGCGGATAATTTTTTTACTGTGTCAATGGTTGGATTTTTTTGTTCATCATTTTCTATTCTTGATATCTGAGAAGCACTTACTCCGGATTTTAATGCTAATTGATTTAAACCCATTGACATTTGTTGTCGCATACTTTTTAGTAATTCTCCTAAAGTCATATGAAGTCCTCCTTAGTTTTATTTTATGGCATAGATGCAACAAAGTAAATTTTTTTTTGCATTTTTACAACAAAAGTGTTGCATAAATGAAATGATATGTTGTTATAGTGTTGTACAAAAGAAACGGAGGTGAGAAAATGGAAGCTACTTTGAAGCTAAATAAAGTGGAGTTCGAACGACTTTTAAAGGTTAATAATCTAAGTATAACTTCACTTTCAAAAAAAATGAATGTTGATAGGTCAACAATATATCGCTGGTATAACGGTTCAGACAATTTCCGTGGTAAATCAGTTGCAACTATGCTAAAGGTATTTGGACTAAAGGAAACAGAATTTGATAAGCTTTTTTATATTGATTAAATATTGCATATATACAACAGAATAGTTAGGAGGAACAAATATGGATTTAAAAATTATAACACCCGAGTTTTCTATTGAAAGCCGTGAAGTCGCAAAAATGGTTGGTAAACGCCATTCGAATTTAGTTAGGGATATTGATATTTACATCGAGTATTTACTCAACTCAGAATTGAGTTCAGCGAAATATTTCGTTGAATCAAGCTACAAAGATAAATCTGGAAAGACCAATAAATGTTACCTAATTACCAAAATGGGTTGTGAAATGATTGCCAACAAATTAACAGGTCAAAAGGGAGTTGTGTTCACTGCATCATACGTTGATAAGTTTAACAAAATGGAACGAAAAATTGAGAAGCCTAAATTTGAAATTCCACAAACATTTTCAGAAGCTTTGCGATTAGCGGCAGATGCTATTGATGAAAACCGGAGATTAAAACCGGCAGCAGACTACACTTATAAAATTTTGGCAAATAAAGGTTTAGAAACTGTGTCAGTAATCGCTAAGAACTACGGCATGAGCTCAATAAAATTTAATAAATTGCTTCATGATCTTGGCATTCAATTTAAACAAGGTGGAGTTTGGTATCTATACGCAAAATATCAGGATAAGGGGTACACGCATACAGAACCATTCGAGTATCCAGATACAAATGGCAATAAGAAGCTGAACAACACCATGAAATGGACACAAAAAGGTCAAAAATTCCTGTATGACTTTTTAAAAGCTAAAGGAATTTTGCCAATCATTGAAATGAAGGTAACTCAATAGAGACTGGCAATACAAACAACGTAATAAGGAGATGCTAAATATGGAATATGGCAATGTACGCGAAGCTTTAAAGCTATTGCTTGAATATAACGATAAACAGCTAAACCCAGGATTAAAAATCGGTTCCCTTGGTGAGCCGCAAAAGCTCGCAACCGTCAACGATGTTCAAGATTTTAATTTAGAACTCTTAATGAATATTACTGACTTGTTGGGGATGAGTGATTTATATCTAGAAAAATAAGAAAGAGTGGTGAATTTATGCTAGATAAAGAAAATTTTTACAAAACACTAATTATAGCAGAATCAATTGGTGATGAGATGCAAGCGCTCAACAACTGTTTGTATAGATTGATAGAACTTATTGAAAAGTCAGAAAAGGGCCTAGTTTCACTATTAATCGCTAGACAAAAAGTTGATGAAGCTGAAAAAATTCTGAAAATCCAAAGCGATTTGTCTAAACCGTTCGCAGTTTTATGTGGAATGGTTGATGAATTTGTAGAAAATAACTTCGATTGGTGTTCAAAAAATTTAAACGAAGCACACCTTGAATTTATTGGGATGGCTTAACTAAATTTCTAATTTTATTTTACATTAAAAAATCGTGTATGACTGGCATTGTGCACGCAGTTAGGGAGGCGGGATATATCAATTCATATCTTAAAGAATTTAGGAAGAAAAAAGGTCTAAAGCAACAAGAAATGGCAGATGTTTTGAAAATATCGTATTCGCATTACGTGAAGGTGGAGAATGATTTTGTAAATCCGAGTTTCGAATTGTTAAAGAGAATAAAGGAAAAATATAGAGATTTCAATGTTAATAAATTATTCAAATAAAAAAGCTTGCCCAATCTAGCGCTTGAACAAGCTGCGAAATTTTAAAAGCCTACGGTAATCGCTAGCTTACCTTTAATACTTTGTTGGTATCGCACCCAACACTGCAATTAAAAATAGAGAACATATTTCTTTCATCAACCCCAAACATTTCTTCCATTCCGGTTAGAGAATTTCTGACCCATCCATGGTTAATTCCATTTTAACGTTGCTGGTCAGCTACGGTGTGGAAAGAGAACACACATAGGTAAATATCAAACTCTATTGAGGCACAGTTGAGATCAAAAATGTTTCCAAAGCCGATTAGCCCCTTTCGCAATTTAAACTCAAAAATATTATATCAAAACATTCTTTTAAAAGGAATATTTAAAGGAGAGAAAATACTATGAAATTATCAATCAGTTTGGACAAAGTTATGAAGAAAAGAGATATAACGCCTAGCGAGTTAGGCAGAATGATACATCTATCAGCACAGGCAGTATCTAATTACCGGACTGGATATAGACGTATGTCAGCCCAAAAGGCTACAGAAATACAAGGTGTTCTGCATGACGCAAGTTTTGGCAATCATGCAGCAGCAGAATATTTTGGAACACTGTTAGAACGTACAACTAAGGACTTGAGCCACCCAGAAGATAGCTTTTTAATTCGAGAATTGAGAGATAACGAAGAATTAGAACGCCAAAGATTAGATGATAAAACGTACAAAATATTTATGATTCCGTATCAAAAACGAACCATGTTACAAAACGCGATTACAGAAAAATATTTAAAGGAATTTGCCGAAGAAATGGCAGTCGAAATGCTTTCGTTTTTCAAGGCGTGTGAAGAAGCACAAATGGATCCATACGACGTTTTAAAAGAGACAAATAAGCAAAATGAGGAGTGATGAAAATGCTGGAAATGTTAAACGACAAAGCACAATCGGCACTAATTGAAGAATTAACTGAAATTATGAAACAACAATCAGAGTTGGTTATTGAAGCTAAATTTAACCCATATATGACGCAAAAAGACGCTGCTAAATATTGCGGCGTATGCACGGACACGTTCAACGTATTCAAACGTGCAGGATTAAAGCCAATTGTAATTCCGGGATATTCAAGACCGATGTATTCAAAACGTTCAATAGATGAGTTTATGGAATCACATCAACTTTAGGAGGAATTAATCATGAGAATAGGTTGGGTAAAAATAACAACTTCCAAAACAGAGGAGGCCAAGAAACATTATGACGACACAAAAAAAGGTATTTTAAAATTGACGGTTTCAGAGGCTCGAATGAAGACTAGAAACTACACCACTTTAGCATTACATTATGAGGCTTTAAATTTCTGTGGTGATGAGCTTAACGATCTGATAGATAAGGAGTCGGACTATGAAAGCTAATTTAACAGCAACGTTCCTAATAGGTTTTTCACTAGCTTTGATGATGAAGCCATATCCAGAGGAGGAAAAATGATGGAAAAAGCAAAAGTTCTTAGCGAGGAAGCGGTAAAAGGCGCTTATGAATCATTAAAAAGTCATGGATATGCTCCGACAGTGGACACACTTTTGACACAAATTATTTTTGATGGCAATAACGGATACTGGACATATTTTGACGAAATGGCACACCGACTTTATGGCTACAGACAAGGAGCTATTTTAACCGATGATGAAGTAACACAAGCTATACAAGCGTTTAAAACTTATAAAAAGTGGGCAGAACAATGACAAGCTTAATAATCATACTCGCCTGCATAGCAATAGCAGGCGCATACACATTATTTTTCGAACACAAAAAAGAGCCGATTGAAGTCGGCTCTAACGAAAAATGTTGAGTAAAAATTTCTACACTTTCATTTTAACACGGAGGGCGAAAAATGGAAAATCAAATAGCAAAAAAAGAAAGTACAGTTTTCAAAGCTGAATATATGGCCAACAACGAAAAGGTGAAATTAACACCGCAGACAGTGCGTCAAACGTTGGTACATGGCAACGGAAAAATCACAGACCAAGAAGTGACGATGTTTATTACGCTTTGCAAGTATCAACATTTAAATCCTTTTTTGAATGAGGCATACATCATCAAATTTGGAACACAGCCCGCACAGCTTATCACGTCAAAAGAAGCTTTTATGAAACGCGCAGAATCAAATCCTCAATATGACGGAATTAAAGCTGGAATTATTGTTCTAAGAAAAGAAGAAATCGTATATAGCAACGGAGCATTTAAGCTTAAAGATGATGAATTGGTAGGCGCTTGGGCGGAAGTGTATCGCAAAGATAGAAAAGAACCACATAGAGTTGAAATTTCGGTTGGCGAGTTTAATAAATCACAATCCACATGGAAAACTATGCCAGCAACTATGATTCGCAAAACCGCAATGGTTAATGCACTCCGTGAAGCTTTTCCAGAGGCATTAGGCGGTCTTTACACAGAAGATGATCGCAACCCTAACGAAGGACCCATTAAAGATGTAACACCACAGGCCAACAAAGCTAATGATTTGCTAAAAAGTGCAATTGAACCACCAAAGAAGGTAGAACAAGTACATGATCCACGAGATGAAGAAGTAGAAGAAGTAGACATTTTCAGAGAAGCGCAAGAACGAGAAAAAGCTGAAAAGGAGGTATTAGACAATGCAAACAATCCAGTTGAGTCAAGATAACTACTACACTTCAGACATTAACAAAGAATATATGTCTGTTTCACTGTTCAAAGATTTCCAAAAGTGTGAAGCTGCTGCATATGCCAAGTTAACAAACGCTTGGAAACCCGATAATAATGTCACGGCATTATTAGCTGGCAATTATGTACATTCGTATTTTGAGAGTGAAGAAGCGCACGAGAAGTTCATTGAAGCACACCAAGATGAGATGATTTCTAGTCGCGGAGCTTCAAAGGGGAAGTTAAAAGTGCCATATCAAATTGCACAACAAATGGTTGAGCGGCTTGAATCAGAAAAAGCATTTCAAAATCTGTATTTGCCAGGAAGAAAAGAAGTAATCGTAACTGGCAAAATTGGTGGGATTAAATGGCGAGGCAAAATTGATAGTTTGGTTTTGGAAAATGATTATTTTTGCGATATTAAGACCAATCAAGATTTCCATAAAGGGTATTGGGATCCCGATGAACGTCGCAAAGTACCGTTTGTAAAAGCATATGGCTACTATATGCAAATGGCTATGTACAAAGAACTGATTAAGCAAACGTTTGGTAATGATTGTATGCCGTTCATCTTTGCGGTTTCTAAGCAAACGCCTAGTGACATTATGGCTATTAGCTTTAATAGTCAACAAGACGAGTTAGAGCTTGAAAATGCTATGACAACTATTGAGGCCTTTCAAGAAAGGTATAGAGCAATTATTGAGGGTGTAGAAACACCTGATAGATGTGGAAAATGTGATTATTGCAGATTGACTAATAAAATTGTCGATTTTGTTAACGCTTCAGATATCGAGGTGGAATAAATGTGAGCTTAACTAATCAAGGTATAGCAAAGTCATACACGAAAGATAAATTAGAAGTAGGGCTACTAGACCAAATCAATGTTGAACGTCTTTTAACGATGTATCAAGGTGATTTAAGCAAGGTTCAGGTTGAAGTTATATTTCCTGATCCAAGACGAGTTACTAAAAAGCAACGAGCACTCTATTATGCGTTACTAGGCGATATATACGCTTGGAGCGGTCATAGTGTCGAGTTCCTAGATGAGTTATTCAGAGCTAAATACACAATTGAAACTTTGGGTGATGTAATTAGCCTATCAGACGCCACAGAGTCAACCGTGAGCGACGCTAATAAGCTTTTGGATATAGTTATAGATTTCATGTTCAAATGGCGTGTACCGTTCAAATACGGCTATGAACTACTACCTAAAGAAGAAAACTGGTATCTATATCGCTGTTGCAAATATCGGGTGTGTTGTATATGCGGAAAACATGCAGATATACACCACGTAGATGTTCTAGGAGCAGGGCTTAATCGAAACAAAGTAGATCATACTAAAAGACATGTTTTGCCACTATGTAGAAACCATCACGGACAAATTGAACAATATGGAAATGAGAAATTTGGAGAACTATATAAGATACCAACTACAGGAATTAAATTGGATGAGCAAACGCTAAAGGAGATTGGAGTGAAAGGCGATTATGGCAAATAGAACTTATTTTCAAAATAAATAGCCCTCAATGTAAGAGGGCTTAAACGCATTACGCTTTGCGTGGAGGAGTTCTTTTATAAGGCTTTTGTTTTTTAGGACCTTTTGAAGGACCTACTGGAACGGTTTTAGGACCAGTTTTATGAGGATGTTCAGGAAAATGTCTATGTTCAGAAGTAGCCATAGTTATCATCTCTTTTCTAGAGATAATTTTATAACAAAAAGGAGACTATTAAAATGAAAAAGATAAAAATTGGTGGGATTATTTACAAAGTTGAAAATGTAAAAAGACTCGAAGATGACAACCAGTCAGCGTGGGGGGTAACACAATATGAAAATGCTCACATTTCAATTAGAGACAAAATCGAAAAGCAAAAGTATTATCAAACGATTATTCATGAGGCACTTCATGGAATGCTACATGAAGCAGGTGTTGACAATCTAGCCAACGATGAAAGCCTTGTAACCCCGCTAGGAAACATGCTTTATCAGTTTATTGTTGACAATCCTAAGCTGATTGAGAAGATCAATAACTTACCGTTTTAGGAGGTTGGACTATGGCTCAAAGGAGAATGTTCAGTAATCGAATTACTAACAGCGCAAAATTTTTAAAAATGCCGCTTAGTAGTCAAGCTTTATATTTCCATCTCGGATTACATGCTGATGATGATGGAATAGTTGAAGCGTTCACAATAATGCGACAAGTTGGAGCAGTCGAAGATGATCTTAGAATTTTAGCAGCAAAAGAGTTTGTTGTAATACTTAATACAGATCTAGTTACCTTTATTACTGATTGGAGTGAAAACAACCGGATTAGAGCTGACAGGAAAGTCGACTCAATTTATAAAAATATGCTTTTAAAAATTCTTCCTGAAGCAGAAATAATCAAGCCTAAACCTCGTGCTGACACTGGTAAACCAACTGGACGTCCACTGGACAACCAATGGACCGCACAGGTTAGGTTAGGTAAGGATAGGTTAGGTAAGGATAGTAAAACAATAGATCAGGTTCAAAAACCGAACCGTGATCGTGTCAGCCATCTTGAAAATGATTTTGATAAGCTCTGGTCTCTATATCCAACAGGCAGAAAGCAAGGGAGAAAAAAAGCTTTTGCAGCCTATCAACGAGCTATTAAGAATGGAACGACAAATAAGCAGATTCAAGATGGAATTGTTAATTATAAAAAAGAAATCAAGATTCAAAAGACACCAATTAACTATATCAAACAAGGCTCGACGTGGTTTTTCAATGAATGTTGGTCGGACGAATTTAACTTCACTCCACCAACTCAAAAACGAAATGGTCGAGAAGTAGTTCAAAAAGAAACACTGCCAGATTGGGCTAAAGAAGATCACGTTGAAGAAGAAAAACCTAATGACGAAGACAAAAGTAATCGCATAGCCGAATTGATGGAACAAATAAACAAAAAGGAGTGAAGAACATGGAGCAAATGACAAGCTTTGAGTTAGAGCATTTGAATGAAAAAATTGATGAAATTCAATCTGAATTTGAAAGCTTCAGCAGTGGATACAGACGCGCAGGGGTGGAAAAACAAGCTGAAAAGGTAGTAGAAGCCTTAGACACATTACACAAAGAATTAGACAACAAATATGATGAGGTATGGGCTGAAGAACAGGAGTTTCCGATATGAGAGAAATATCGCATGACTTAGCTAAAAGCATAGTTGAACTAGAAAAATCAGCATATCAAGCAGGAGTTAATAACTCTAGCCTAGATGACGTTAAAGAACGCCGACAAGCAGTTATAAAGTTAGCAACAAAAATGTACGACAAAGGCAGAAATGAGGCCTTTGAGGATATCAAGAAAGAGATGGGTGTTTGAGATGAAAAAAGCAGTTATTACGATAATTATAGTTGTTGGGGTTATTATTTTTGGAATTGGTAGTTGTTCGTATTGGTATTTAAACCATACAGCTAGTGGCGTTAGAACCGTAAAGGATTTTAAATCTGAAACAAGTAATGGTATTGAGCGTGAAATCACTGTCTACAACGCAGACGGTAAAGCGATCATGCACTTTAAAGGAAAATTTGATATATCACATAGTAGCCGTTCGTTGCAATATGTGGACCAACAGAATAGAAAACACAATATTTACTTTGGTGATAACACAACTGTAATTGTGAACGAGTTGAAATAATGCCTATTGGAGCAATTAGAGGAGGTAAAAAGATATGTATGAAGTAGGAGACAAGAAATACTATCTAAAAATATTAGGCTGGTATGTAAGCTATGATTCCATGACAGGTAATATCACCCAAACTTCATGGAAAACCAATGCACATTCTTACACCCAATCAGAAATAGACGAGTTACAGAAACTAGCAATATTTCAACCAATAAACTTAGAAAAATGCAAGGAGGAGGCAGTGGATTAATTGAAAATAGTAAAAGATTATGGACTAGTTGCAACGGAAAATGAACGCATATATCGCCTATATTTGTCCTTAGAGCGAGTTTATTCCAACTCAAGTATTAATTACCAGTTGAAATTGTAAAATTGCGTCAGCACGATTTTAGAATGGTTATATTGAATTTTACAAAGGAATTTGAAGAACAAACACATACGGATATTAATTACGATATTTTGGAAAAAAAGGAAGCAACAAAAAAGCCGCCAATTTAGACGGCTAAGCAGTTAGTTTAATATGGCTACGCCAATCGTTAAATATGATGCAAATATGATCCATACAAAATAAGGAATGAACATAATGCTTGCTAGTGGACTTGTTTTGTAAAAATGAATGATACAGACCAAAACAATTAAATCAAGAATAATTATTACAGCGAAACCAAGCCAATACGCGTCATATTTGAAAAAAATAATACTCCAAATAAAGTTAATAACTAATTGAGAGAAAAAGAGTACGTAATTAATAACTTTATCTTGTTGGATAGACGGGGTGTAATAAATTAAATATCCTGCTATTCCGATAAGAGCATAAAGTATGGGCCACACGATTCCAAATAAATAGTCTGGTGGTGATAAAACAGGAAGGTTTAGACTATTGTAAATAGTTTTAATGTTTCCAGCAAATAACGCCGATAAACTACCAATAACTTCAATAACAATAATGAATATAAATAAGTAAATCCAATTGAATTTTATACTATTGTTCATTTTCATATTCCCCTTTCTTAAGCGAAGTATAACATTAATATTTTAGTTATTCATTGATAGTGACTTTCATGGGAGATAATTAGAAAATTGAAAAATAAGAGGAATGGTCTAATGAATTGGGTGAAAATTTCAGGAGCGATTATGATGGAAACAATAAAAAAGCATCTACTATCCCTAGTAGACACCAACCAAATTAATAATACCATAAAGGGGTGGCAGAGTGTGAATTTGTTAGCGGAATTAGACATCAAAACTACGAAGAAAAAAGTCGATGAGCTATTATCACAGTACAGAACATTTGTTAGACTAGCGGACGAAGAGTTTGAACCAAAGGTGACGACTACATACTCACTAGAGCCTAAGTCATTAACTAATCAAATTCATCGTCCAATTGAAAACGCAGTTGTATTCAAGGTTACAGCTCAAGAAGAAATTTTAAAAATAAATAAGGCAATCAATAAGCTAAATGCCTATGACCGCCAAAGGCTTTATGATAAATATTTATGTAAACGTCAGTATCCTGACAAAATCTTAATAGCAAAATATATAGAGTCTGAAAGTGGATATTACAAATTGCTTGAAAGAGCACAATTGAGATTTGCTGAGTCATACGAAAACGGTCGTTTGCTGAAGTTTTTATAAAATAGAGTTTTTGTGGAGTTTTCGTGGAGTAAACGTGGAGTTTTTGTGGAGTCAATCCATGTTAATATGATATTGTTCAAATATTGATTTGACATGGTGAACAGCCTCCTTTAAGAATGCGACCTAGCGTGATCTAGGATATATCCCTATGCCAGTAGGGATATTATGCAAGTATACTAAGCAGTTCCAGTTGCTTGATCAGTGACTGGGTTAGAAAAATCGGTGTGGGGCAGCACCACGTGCTTGCATTGGCAAATAGTCAAACCAAGTATTTCTTTCAATTTCATTTTCTTTGAAGATATTCCATATTGATGGAGTAAATAACACTAGCTCGCTTCGGCGAGCTTTTTGCTTATAAGATAAATATATCGCAAATAGATGTGTATGCATGACTAAATGCACACAAATCGAATGCCCTCGCAATAATTGTTTATAGTAATTAATAGCATCTGTTTCAGGTGTATAATTGTGAGATAAAATGATTACCGTGGGGTGCAAAAATGAAAACTTTTTTTAAAAAATATTGGTGGTTAATATTAATATTTTTAGTAGGCATACCTTTGATTGTAAATATAGGCATAGGGTTAATTCCTGGAAATGGTAGCAATGATGGATGGTTAGGTTTTTGGGGAGGATATCTTGGCGCTGTAGTATCTATAGTCGGCATCTTCTGGAGTGTTAACAAACAAAATAGCTTTGAAAAGTCATTGGAAAAAGAAAGAAATAAACCGATATTAGTACCAATTTCAAAGGATTTCAGAGACCTGCCTGTGACAACGGATTTAAAAAAGCTTACAAATTCGAAGGAAAGCTATAATGGAACTACGGACCTTTTTTCTGACCTCTTTTTTATGCTTGTAAACGGGAGCGGCAAAAATATATATGATATTCGTTGTGAATTTACAATGGTTAATTTAGAAAAACTAAAACCAATGTATAACCCAACGGTAAAGGGAACTAGAATAATAGGAAATGAGAAAATTTCTATAGATATTAAGAAAAATGATGATATAGTATTTAATTTTACGAATGGTTATTCGACGTTAGAAAAACAGGATGTGGTTTATACCATATCATATATCGGTGCTGGAGATCTAAAAAAGGTAAGTATACCTGTTACAATCTTTCCTTTTTTGAAAACTTATGTAGTATGGAATGTGGGAATTGCAAGACCGTTCTTAACGAGCGTTAAAAATATACTTCCATTTTACAAAGTCAGCCTTAGTTATAAAGATTTTGAACTTCGGGAACATAATATGACATTTGAAATAAATTTTTATGAGCTTACATACAAAGGAAATTTAGTGTTAATGAACAACTTTTACACATCCTTGAAGATAAAACCTGAGAATATAAATAATTTGGATTAAATAAAGGTGGTGATGATATGACATGACAAAACAGGAGCAAGAGAAAGCTAAAAAAGACTATTTAGCAGGCATGAAGTATAAAGATATTGCTACCAAGTATGAAGTGTCTATCAACACCGTCAAATCTTGGAAGAATAGGTATGGGTGGCAAAGGGGCGCACCTGCTAAAAAAAGTATGCACACAAAAATAAAAAAGGGTGCACACAAAATTACAAAGGTTGCAGTCGAAAAAATAGCAGAGAATGATGAACTGACAGAAAAACGAAAACGTTTCTGTCTTTTTTATTTGCAAAGATTTAATGCAACATGGGCGTATCAACAAGCTTATGGGTGCAGTTATGAAGTCGCAATGGTCGAAGGACATAGACTCCTAAGAAATCCTAAGATTAAATCATTGCTTGCAGAACTAAAGAAACAGCAATCTCAAGAACTTTATGTTGATGCTAATGATATTTTAAAAGGATACCTAAAACAAGCTACGGCGGACGTTACAGACGTTTTAGAGTTTAAGATGGTTAAACGGTTGAAGTGGCAGAAGAACTACTCAAAAGATGGAAAATATGGTCCGAAGAGTAATCCTTATGATTATGTTCCTGTTATTGACCCTGAGACTGGGCAACAAGCTTTTTATTATGAGCACGTTGTTAAATTACACGATAGCAGTAAGATTGATGCTTCTAATATCAAGTCAATCAGGATCGATAAAGGAGAACCTGTCGTTGAAATGTACGATAAACAGAAAGCTATGAAAGAACTGCTTGAACGATTGCCTAATTTGAATGCTAGCGACAGCCAAGTTGTTGTTAATGTAAAACTCCCGGAGGTGGATAATAATGCCAGTGATTGATTTAGATGTTTCTAAAATAGTTAGCCCTGCGTATTATCCATTATTTACTGCTAGTAACCGTTACTTGGCGTATAAAGGCTCTCGTGGCTCTGGGAAGTCCTACAGCGCAGGAGTTAAGGTTTTATTAGACACAATGATATATCCATACGCCAATTGGTTAATCGTTCGTCAATATTTTGGAACACATAAAGATTCAACATATGCAACTTTAAAAAGGATTGCTTACTCATTAGGGGTGAGTGATCTTTTTAAGTTCACGGTTAGCCCTTTAGAAATAACCTACAAACAAACTGGGCAAAAAATATTATTCAGAGGAATGGATGACCCGCTTAAAATTACATCAATTAATGTTACAACTGGTTATTTATGTAGAAGCTGGTGGGAAGAAGCATACGAACTTAAATCGCTAGACGCATTCCATACGGTCGAAGAATCAATGCGTGGCGTTTTGCCTGATAACGGGTTTTATCAATCCATAATCACATTTAATCCTTGGAGTGACAGACACTGGCTTAAAAGTGAGTTCTTTGATGAGAAGACAAAAGATAAGCGAGCACTAGCATTAACAACAACTTATAAAGATAATGATTATCTTGACAATGATTACATTGAAAGCCTAAAAGATATGCTTGTTCGTAACCCTAATCGCGCTAGAGTGGCAGTTTTAGGTGAGTGGGGTATAGCGGAAGGACTTGTATTCGACAGTTTATTTGAGCAACGTGATTTCAGTTATGAAGAAATTGCTAATTTGCCAAAAGCTGTTGGTTTGGATTTTGGTTTTAAACACGATCCAACCGCTGGAGAATTTATGGCTATCGATCAGAAAAACAGAGTTGTTTACGTCTATGACGAGTTTTACCAACAAGGAATGCTCACACAACAAATTGCACAAGCGTTAGCGCAGCATAAAGCTATTGGATTGCCAATTATTGCTGATAGTGCAGAGCAACGTTTAATTGTTGAGTTATCGCAAGTGTTTGGTGTGCCTAATATCAGACCTGCAGGTAAAGGCAAAGATTCAGTTATCCAAGGTGTTCAATATATGCAGTCGTACAAATATGTAGTCCATCCACGCGTCAAAGGATTACTCGAAGAATTTAACACATACGTTTATGGAAAAGATAAAGAAGGTAATTGGTTAAACACGCCAGAAGATGGAAATAACCATGCTGTTGATAGTTTGAGATATGCAATGGAATTATTTATGTTTACGCAACACGGACAGTATATGAGCTATCAAGAAAGACAGAAAGCTGTTAAAAACTTAGGGCTAATTTAGGAGATGAAGACAATCAAATTTAAATGGAATATCAAGCAAGCAAATTTAATTTATCAGGAAGATTTAGAGAAGTTAACGCCTGATAGAATTATGAAATTTATTTCGCACCACTATAATCAGCAAAGACCAAGGTTGCAAATTCTAAATGACTATTATTTAGGCTTCAATACTGAAATATTGACAGACAAAGATAGGCGGAAAGAGCATGGCAAAGCTGATTACCGAGCAACACATAGCTATGGAAAGTATATAGCTGATTTTCAAACATCATATTCAGTCGGAAATCCAGTCAACGTTAAATTGCCAGTTGAAGAAGATAAAAGATTTGAAGATATAGTAAAAGCTAATAAAGTTGACGCACAAAACTATGATTTATTCCTCGATATGACGAGATATGGGCGAGCATATGAGTACATTTATCGGAATACAGATGATATTGAACATATTGTGGTGTTAGACCCACTAGATACATTTATTATTTACTCGCTTGATGTTGACCCACAACCAATCATGGCGGTTAGATATCACCAAATAGAAATTGTTGACGATAATGAGGTATCTAAGATTAATTTCGTGCCTGAAATATGGACTGCTAGCGAGCACATTGTTTATAAGCCGACACCAATCGACGGAGTTATGAGTGTTGACAAAGAAGAAACAATTTACGCTTTTCCAGTGATTGAATATTGGAATAACTCATTTCGTTTAGGTGATTATGAGAATGTTATTCCTTTGATTGATTTGTACGACGCTGCCGAATCAGATACCGCTAATTACATGACTGATTTAAACGAAGCTATGTTAGTCATTAAAGGTGATATTGATACTTTGATGGACGGTTCAACGTTAATGCAAGGTGTAGATCCAACTAATAGTGACGCAATGGCCAAACTAGCAAAAGACAAGTTGGACATTCTAAAAGAAATGAAATCAGCTAATTTATTATTGCTGAAATCAGGCATGACCGCTACAGGAACACAGACTAGTGTTGACGCTGAATATATCCACAAAGAATATGACGTCAACGGTGCAGAAGCTTATAAAAAGCGGTTATCAAGCGATATTCATAAATTTAGCCATACGCCAGATTTAACTGATGAAAACTTTGCTTCAAACGTTTCGGGCGTGGCCATGAAATATAAGTTGCTTGGAACGGTCGAGTTAGCTGCTACCAAACGTAGACTATTTGAGAAGGGATTATATACGCGCTATCAAATTATTGCGGAGTTGGAAAAAAAGGCATCGTCTAGCCTTAGTTTTGACCCTAACGATATTATTTTTACGTTCAAGGATAATCTTCCGACTGATGATGTTGGTACTATTCAACAGGTCCAATCAGCAGGTGCAACGATACCACAACAGTACCTATATCAATTCTTGCCAGGTGTTACTGAAGTTAATAAAATCGTAGAAATGATGCAGAAACAAAAAGATGAGAATGCGGAATATCAGTTAGGCGGTGATTCTGATGAACCAGGAGAAGCTGAACAAGATAATTCAGAAGTTCGCGGACAAACAGTATCAAAAGGACGTAAACAACAGTCAGATACGCAAGATAGTTAATTCTTCAATGGATGATTTCTTAGAATTTTGGCATGAGTTTAACGAAGATTTTGAAGACTACACAAAAGCAGATGATTCACGGCTAGCTAATCGAAAACTGAAAGCTAAATTAGACAAAATTGCTAAAAGCTATGGCATTAAAACCAAAGGAGTGGCTAACAATGATGATTTACTACAGTACGCAACATATGTCCATTCGTCAGCTCTTGCAAAAGATTTGGTTAAGTATACAGGTGGCGAACTCAATAATGAAGCCGCCGAATCGATAGCAGTTGGAGCAACTGCATATGATGTTAATTTCAAAAATAAGTTGAAACAGATTGACGAACTGGTTAATGGTCAAATCGATAAGACGTTATGGAGTGACCGTATATGGTCTAATATGGACGCTCTAAGGTCAGATTTGCTGAAAGATATGAAACATTCTTTATTGACACATCATAATCCTGTAACACGCACTAGTGAGCTTAGAAAGAGATATTCAGTAGCTAGATATCAAGCTGAAAGAATATTGAGGACCGAAAGTTCAAGAGTGATGGCTCAATCAGGTATAGATAGTATTCAAAAGGCAGGGTATGAGAAAGTGGTGTGGGTAGCTAATTCTAAAGCATGTGATGAATGCCAGTCACACATTGGAGAGGTACACACGTTGAAACAAGCGCAGGGCGTACTTCCTTTTCACCCAAATTGTAGGTGTGCTTGGTCAGCATATGTAGACTAGAAAGGCTTGGTGGTCTAATATCTCGTAGTTATGCGTTAAATAGCAGATTATTTTAGGAGGAAAAACAACATGAGTGAATTAAAAGTTGAAACATCAGAATATGAAGTGGTTGATATTGCTAAACTAACATTAGAAATTGAACAATTAAAACTAGCTTTAGCAACTACAAATAATACGGTTGCACAATTGGTTAGTGCTTTGAAATTAAAAGTTGATAAGGACGATATTACAAAACAAATAATTTCACACGAAAGAGTCATTAGTGGAATTATCAATGCAGACAAAATAAACTTTAAATAGCATTTGACCTAAGCAAGTCGCTAAACTGCTTAAAAATCTAAATAGCGTGAAGTGATAGACGTGTGAGCGTGGCTGGACTATGTGTAGCTGAGTTCTTATAGCACGTCTATTTGTTTTGGGCTAAGGAGGACTAATAATGACTGAAAATAACGAAAATGAACAAGTAGAAAACGAACAAGAGGAACAAGAGCAAGTGACTTTGTCTCAAAAAGAATTGCAGTCAAAACTCGACTCAGAAGCAGATAAGCGTGTAGCCAAGGCACTTGAAAAAGCTAATGCAGAATTTGAGACAAAACTTCAAGCTAAGTTAGATGAAGCTAAATCAGAGGGCGCTAAGCTAGCTAAAATGAGCGCTTCGGAAAAGGCGGCAGCTGAACAAAAAGCTAAAGAAGATGCACTCGCTCAACGTGAAGAAGAGCTTAATAAGCGCGAATTATCAGCAAATGTTAAGGACATTTTGAATGAAAAAGGATTGCCTGTTAGTTTATCAGATTCATTAGTTGCTTTAGGCGATGCAGACAAGATTAATGACGCAATTGGCATTTTAAGCAAGTCAATTGAGGAACAGGTAAATCAAAAAGTTAAAGAATCATTGAGAACGGAACAACCAAAAACAGGTTCTACTGTTTTAAAAGATACCACAGATCCATTCCAAAAAATAATGGAAAAATATAAAAAATAAGGAGGTAGTCAAATATGGCTACAACAAATAATAATCAAATTGCAGTACGCATGTACCAAAAACAGTTTATGCAATTAATGCAGACTGTGTTTCAAGCTCAATCAGCATTTAGTCCAGCATTTGGAGAATTACAGGCGCATGATGGGGTTCAAAACAAGGATATTGCTTTTTACGTTAAAACTAATGATTTAGCGGTTGTAATCGGTGAATATTCAACTGACGAGAATACAGCATTCGGTTCAGGAACCGGAAATTCAAGTCGTTTCGGCGAAAGAAAAGAAATTATCTATGCCGATACAGATGTTCCTTACACATTTGAGTGGGCAATTCATGAAGGGCTAGATCGATATACCGTAAACACAGACTTAGATGCAGCTGTAGCTGACCGGTTAAACTTGCAAGCACAAGCTAAAACACGTTTCTTCAACGTTAAGTTGGGTAAAGCGTTAGTCGAAGCCGCAAGCGAAGACTTAGGCTCTGATTTAAGTACTGGCGATAAAATTAATGCAGCATTTGAAACTGTTGTTCAAAAGTTTACAGACTTAGAAATCGTAGTACCTGCTCGGGCTTATGTGACTGCTGACATTTACAATGCAATTATTGACTATGATAAAGTTACAAACTTCAAAGGTTCAAAAGTAAATATTGATGAGAATGGTATCTTGTCATTCCGTGGAATTACGGTTAACAAAACGCCAGCACGTTACATGGACGGTAAACAAATTATTTTTGCTCCTGACAATATCGGGCATGCATTTATTGGTATCGTAACGACTCGTACTATTGAATCAGAAGACTTCGATGGCGTTGCATTACAAGGTGCTGGTAAAGGTGGCACATTCATTCTTGATGATAATAAAGCTGCTATTTTCACCGCTGGAGCAACAGAAGTTACAGGCATTACATTAAGCCAGAAAACAGCTTCAATTAAAGTTGGAGCAACTAAACAAGTAACTGTTTCTGCCGAACCAGCAACGGCATCTAACGCTAGTTCTGTAGTATCTGCTGCAATATTCGCTTCAAGTGATACAAACGTTGCTACAGTCGCAACAGATGGAACAATCACAGGTGTAGCTGCTGGTACTGCTACAATTACGGCTACAAGTGGCGATTTCACTGCTACTGTCGCTGTAACCGTAACAGAAGCCTAAGTAAATTATTAGTCGCTTAGAGAAATAAACAGTAGCTTATGCGGCGGCTATTAAAAGAGGTGACATTATGGCAGATATATTATCAAGCGTTAAATTGAGGATAGGCATTAGCGACACGATTCAAGATGATCTCTTAAACGATTTAATCGCTGATACGCAAGACAGAGTTATGAGCTATATCAATCAAGATGGTGACACAGGTCTAGTTGCCTTGCCGAATTCAACCGATTGGATAGTTAAAGACGTTGTAATTAAAATGTACAATCGCATTGGTGATGAAGGCAAAAGTTCAAGCGGCGAAAGTGATATTAGCAACTCGTGGGAATCTATTGATTTATCCGAGTATTCTAATAGCTTAGATCAATACCGAAAGTCAGGCTTAAGAAAAAGGGCAGGAATGAGGTGGGTATGAGATATAGCGATAGAATCACACTCATTAGATACTCGCAAGATGATGATGGTTTAGGCGACTCACCGACTTCTACTAAAACGGAGAATGTGCCATGCGAACTAATACCTATCACAAACGTTCAAGACTTAGAAAGTTTTGGATTGCTATCAGCAAATGCCTATGAAATCCACATCAAAAATAAAATAGCACTGGTTAATAGAGTTAAAATTGATGGAATTGAGTATACGGTTAACAAAACATTCTTAAATCGCAAATCAACCGTTTTGATTGTTTCTGGAGGTGGTTAAATGTCCGGAGCAAGTTTCGATGTTAAATTCGATGGGCTAGAAAAATTATACTCACAATTTAGCACAAACAAAGCGCAAGCTAGGACGGCAACTGCTACAGCCATGAAAGCTACGATTGCAAAAGCACAGCAAACATCTCAATCAATAGTGCCGGTTGACACAGGATATTTAAGGCAAAATATAGTCGTTAAACCTGTTGAAACAAACGGAGATACTGTTTTAGGTGAGTATGTTGCTTCAAAAGCTGATTATGCGTCATATGTTGAGTATGGAACGTATAAAATGGCTGCACAACCATATATACGCCCAGCTATTGCGGCTGTAAAGCCTTATTTTTACTCACAAGTTAAATTAGCTTTGCAGAAAGTGGGGAATGATTAATGAGGTTAGCTGATTTCTATACAGGTATCAAAACGCAGCTAAAAAATGATGGTATAAATGTCATTTTCAGACAGCCTACAACAAGCGATACATTACCACTCGTTCAAGTAGGTGTTCACACTGATTTAGATCAATCAACTAAATTCGGTTCAGAATTAAATCAGATTGAACAACAAATTGATGTATGGACTGAAAATGTGAGTGTAATTGAGTTTGAAGAATATGTAAGACAAGTTAAATTATCGCTTAGCAAATGCGTTAGGTGGGATAGTTTGACAGTACAAACAATGATAGATGAGAGCATCGGCAGAGATTTACGCCGTGCTCTTTTTTTAATGACAATAACAATTTAGGAGGAATGCAGAATGGCAGATGCAATTAATAACGGCATTGAACTAGTGAAAGATACCCCATACCGCGGGAAAGACGTGTGGTACTTCATTCAATCAACAGATGCAGCAGTTGGTAGCAAAGCAATCTTACCAGCACACCAAGAATCGGGTGATACATCAATCGAAGGCGATTCACTTGATGAGCAAAGTAAAATGGGGCGTATCGTAGCACCTTCAACGAACGAAGATTCTATCGAGGTTACTTCATATATAGTTCCTGGCGATAAAGCGACGGACGTCATCATTAATGCTAAACATGAAGGCAAACAGGTCAAGGTTTGGCGTGTAATTGTTGATTCTCGCTTAGCTGTTACAGAGGGAGATCATAAAGTTTATCCGGCTATGTTCGGGTACGGAATAGTTGATTCAGCAGATATTTCAGACGAAGATTCATTCTCTGAAATTGACTGGACAATCAATATTCTTGGAAAATTAGTTGACGGTACATTTCCACTAACTGACGCCCAAACATCGGTGCTACAAGAATTATACGATTATGAACGCCCAGGTGAAAAGACCGGTGAGTTTGCTGATACAGCAGATAGCACTACGACTTCGGAAACCACAGGTTCTTAATTAAAATAAAGATAGACAGAGACGATAAAAATGAGACGAATTGATGGAGGAAAATAAATGTTAACTTTAAAAATTAAAGGTAAAGAAAAAGATGTGAAGTTCGATTATGCTACTTTTTTTAGAGCAAATAAACTTTTTTCAACTAAAAATCCGGAAAACGGAGCTTCTAATAATGATGGCGCAGGGAACATTTGGGTATCGCTAGTTACTGGAGATGATACTGCAATTTTCAATGCAATCAGCGCACTATTATCAACTGCTAAAGAGGAAGAAATATTAGCTGTTATTGATGAATACGATGGCGATATTGCAAGTGATTTAATTGAGGAATTAAAAGAATCGTCTTTTTTCAAGAACGCCGCTCAACGTTGGATGAAATTTACAAAAATGTTCGTGGAGGGCAAAAAAACGGAGACGGACGACGAGAAAATGGAACTGAAAGTGATGAAGAATACCCTGGAAGAAGTGGAGAAGAGTCTCTCTTAATTCGTTTTGCACGCGTTGGAATATTTGACAGACGGCTTATTATGAGCAGCTATTTTTGGGAAGCTAGAGCACTTATGGAAGGTGCTGTGCTGATGCGTAATGACGAACGTAAACATGCTTTAGAATTAGCTATCAACATTGCAAATGTTCAAAATGCAAAGAATCCAAAACGTTCTGCAAAATCAGCTGAAAAAGCAATAAACAAGTCAGAAAGACAAATAATTCAACGTAAATCATCTAAAGAAAGCAAGCCTAACTTAGAAGCTTTGGCCAGAGTCAACAAATTGTTTGGAGGTGAGGATTAATGGCAAACGTGGCAGCTACGTTTACGGCTAACATATCAGGCTACACTAGCGCTATGAGCAAAATGCAAAACGCGACTAAAAGTATGTCTGGCAAAGTATCCGGTTCAGCGACTACAGGAGGAAAATCTATTGTAAAAATGGGCGCCCTTGCAGGATTAGGAGCAAGTGCTGCCTCATCTGCTTTTAACTTAATAAAAAGTGGAGTTAGCAGTATGGTTTCGGAATTGAGTAGTTCAAGCGCTGCATGGAAAACGTTTAGTAGCAATATGAAATATCTTGGCAAAAGCTCAAGTCAAATTTCTAAAATAAAAAAAGAGTTGCAGAGTTATGCTCAGCAGACTATCTATTCAGCATCTGATATGGCTAGCACATATTCACAACTTGCAGCTGTAGGTACCAAAAACACTACTAAGCTCGTTGAAGGTTTTGGTAATTTAGCGTCCGCCGCTTCTAATCCAACACAGGCTATGAAAACTTTGAGCCAGCAAGCTACACAAATGGCAGCTAAGCCAACTGTACAATGGCAGGACTTTAAACTCATGCTTGAACAAACGCCTGCGGGGATTGCAGCCGTAGCCAAAGCAATGGGCGAGAGTACCAGCCAGTTAGTGGAAGATGTTCAGAACGGTAAGATTAAAACTAGCGAGTTCTTTGAAGCTGTTGAAAAAGCTGGTAATACCAAGGCGTTTTCAAAAATGGCAACTCAATATAAGACTGTAGGTCAAGCAATGGATGGGTTGAGGGAAACTCTAGCGAATAAGTTGCAACCAGCATTCGATGCGGTCTCTCAGGTTGGGATTAATGCCATCTCAAAGTTAGTAGATGCAATCGGTAGCATAGATGCACAAGGTGCTGCTAATAAAATGATTTCCGCTTTCAACTCTTTAGGAACAGAACTAAAGCCTTTAGCATTAAATCTAAAGACACTATTTTCTAATATATTTAAAGGACTTAATACAGATGGAGCAAGAGCTGCTTTTAACGGTTTATCTAGTATCGTATCTAATGTTATTAGTCATATCATTGGTATTTTAAATGGATTTGTCGTTGCAGCAGAAGAAATTTGGAATAGCATGAGCAAAGGATTTGCTAAAGCTTTTCAATCAGGAGATATAAAGTCAATTGTTAGCACCATTAATGGCATCATTACTAATGTTTCCTTGATAATTCAAACCAGCGTTGGTGTGTGGGCTCAAACTTTATCGTCAATTCCGTGGAGTGCTGTTTTCAGCGGTTTGAAGGCGGCTGTAGGAACAGTAACTGGAACTTTATCAGGATTAAGTAAGATAATGTTAGCACTGGTTCAGAATTCTTTTTTTCAGGCTTTTGCAGTAGGCGTTCTAACAATCTTGGTTGCTTATAAAACCATTATGAAAGTTTATGCAGCATTTGAAGCACTAAAAAAAGCAATTTTGGCCCTTAAAATATTAAGTGCACTCATAGGTGACTTTAAACTTTTCAGAGTTGCATTAGCAAGTATGGCAGCGGAAAGCAAAATAGCCGCCGCAGCACAAGCAGCTCTCAATGCGATCATGGCAATTAATCCTTTTGTATTAATAATTGCAGCAATTGTAGCTGTGGTTGCAGCGTTGGTATTTTTTTTTACTAAAACGCAACTAGGTCAGCAAATTTGGCAAGATTTTGTGTCATTTCTTTCTAGTGCTTGGTCAACAATTAAAAGCACAGCTGTAGCGGTGTGGAATGGCATTGGTAGCTTTTTGTCAAATACTTGGAATAGTACGGTGAGTGGAGCAAAAGGTATTTGGAATGGGCTTGGTTCTTTCTTTTCGGGGTTGTGGTCAGGAATTAAAAATACGGCAGGTTCTGCATGGACAGGATTAGGTTCTTTTTTTAGCGGTTTGTGGTCTGGAATAACAAGTACAGCTACAAGTTTGTGGACTGGGTTTACAAGTACGTTGTCTTCAATTTGGAGCGGTGTAGTAGGTGTTGCGTCGACGGTTTGGGGCGTGTTAACTTCGTTCTTCTCAACATTGTGGAACGGGATTGTTAGCGTTGCTCTAGCCTTGTGGAATACGTTTGGCTCATCTATAACAACTATTTGGAATGGAATAGTTCAAATAGCTAGTGGCGTTTGGGGACTAATCAAAGCAGTGATAATGGGACCAGTTTTGCTTGTACTTGATTTGGTCGTTGGAAATTTTACACAATTAGGTTCTGATGTCACTTTGATATGGAATAAAATTGTGCAAGCAGCAACTACTTTGTGGAATGGAATTAAAGATGTTATAAATGGTGTAGTTTCTTTTATAGTGACGTATGCTGAAACCGTGTGGTCTGCATTCTCAAGCTTTATCGTGAATATTTGGAACTCAATAGTTTCAACAGGGGAGTCTTTGTGGAACGGGTTTAAGTCCTTTATGAGCTCTTTGTGGGACGGAATTAGATCAACTGCTAGCTCAGTTTGGAATGGAATAGTATCATTTTTCACTTCCACATGGAATAGCATAATAAACACAGGAAAATCTCTTTGGAACGGGTTTAAATCGTTTATGAGTAGTCTTTGGGACGGAATTAAATCAACGACAATGAATGTATGGAATTATTTAACGTCCGCTATTCCTAATGCGATTAATACAATTAAATCCACAGGGATAAATCTATGGAATAGTTTTAAATCAGGCGTAAGCAATATCTGGAACGGATTAAAGTCAACAGTCGTTAATGCTGGCAATGCGATAATAAACGGCATTCATTCCGCGTGGAATGGTGTTGTGTCATGGGCTAGTGGCTTGTGGGGCGGAGTTAAGTCTGTTATAAGAGCGGCTTTGAATTTCAATTTATGGGACGCCGGCAAAGCGATTATGGATAGTTTTCTAAGAGGCTTAAAATCGGTTTGGAGTAGCATTACTAGTTTTGTTGGAAATATTGCTTCATGGATAAGGGAACACAAAGGACCCATTAGCTATGATAAAAAGCTCTTAATTCCAGCCGGTCAAGCTATTATGGGTGGCTTTAATAAGTCGCTTCAAAGCGCGTTTAACGACGTACAAAGCAATGTTTCTAACATGGCTTCGCAGTTAGCCAATACCGTATCAGATTCAACTGCAGCAATTACTGCGGGAGATTTGAGTTACTCGTCAACTAGCGATACATCTATACAGCCAATCGATTCAAGTGATCAAAAAGATAGTAATGTATACGTATCTAACGAAATTGTTGGCGATAAGATTTACACATCTGTAAAAACAAATGAAGCACGGAAAACTAATCTATCAACATTAAAGTTAGGAGGCTCGTAAATGGATTTAAAAATTACAACTCTTGACGGAACTAGTGTTAAACTAAGCGATTATGGTGCTAGTTTGATAGCTTTTGATGAAGAACCCGCTGAAATTGATAGAACTACGCAAAGTTTCAACGGTCGCAATGGTTCACTTGATTATGGTGGGCGCTACACATCTAAAAAGATAACTGCGACCATCTTAATGAAATCAGATAGTATAAGTGATGATTTGAGTAAGCAGCAACAGATAAACGGACTGCTTTCAAATATAGATGGATATTATATTCAGCAACTTTACAGTGATGATGGTTTGTATGATTTTTCAAGACCTGGAGAAAATACAGGAGAAATAACGTTTGCTGGCGGTGATACAACTGCTAACAAGCGTTTTTTAGTATATCGTTCAGATACTAATAGTCCTGATTTTCAAGGCAAGGCGGGAGATAAATTGCTCTCAACATGGGAGTTTGAGTTTAAAACAAAAGAGCTTCCATTCGGCGAATCGATAACACAGGATATCAGTGTTTCAAGTGGTGGGTCCGTGCAATATGGTGGAACAATCGCTAATAATCAACTTGAATCTGGTTGGTACGTTCAAATTACCGCAAGCGAAGCTAAAAGTGCAGGGTTTGATTTTACAATCGGATCTAACCATTGGGAATGCAGTCAAACAATAGAATCTGGTGATGTAATCAAGCTTGCCGGAATCACTAATTTACTAAATGGCGTTAATTTTAATGCTTTAACTAATGCGAAATATTTTGTTTTGAACCCAGGCACAAACAAAGTTACTTCGACTTTGGCGGGCACAATAATTTTAAAAGACGTCAAGAATCTATATTTGTAGGGGGTGAGCAAAATTGACGTTATTTTATGATAAAGATGGTAATGGATTTATTGCTCGCACGACTTTTACAAGAGAAATAGACACTTCGGGCAATATTTCTATTTCAGGAACTATTTTTGAAGGTGATGATGTTCTCCAAAATGTTGGATATGGTTGGAGTTTTAAATTTCAAGATGAAAAATATGTAATCAGTTATACAAAGCTAAATGATGAAGATAATACCGTAGAGTTTGATGCCGTTCATAAGTTTTTGTGGGACTTTTCTAAATCCATGTTCTACGAGACTTGGAATGGGTCACATACATTTGTGGCGTATCTAAATGCTCTTTTTGACGATAGCGGGTATACGTATGATTTGCAGACAACTGTTGCAGCTTTCGAAAAAGAAAACTGGGGCATGAAAAGCAAAGCGGATTTACTGTCAGATATTATAGATCAAGCCGATGTTGAGCTTTCAATAAGTGGAACAAAAGTAACTATTAAAGAGTCTATTGGTGCAGACTTAACTTCAATAGCGAGATATGGCGTTAACCTATCTGATTTGATTGAAGAAAATAGCATATCTGATTTCGCCACTCATGGCAAAGGTTTTGGCGAATATTATGATGAAAATGATACATCTAAAGGACGATTAACAGTTGAATATACATCTGATTTAGCTACAACTTATGGAATTTTAGACGTCGAACCGATTGCAGATGAAAAATATTCAATTGCTGCTAATCTTTTAGCTGCTGTAAAGAAAAAGGTTGACGCTACTTTTGCAGTGTCGCTATCGCTGAATATGTATGATTTAGAAAATGCTGGTTATCCTAATTATGATAGTCCAGAAGTGGGCGATTGGATTTTAGCAATTGATGAAAAGTTAAATTTCAAACGAAAAGTTAGAATTGTCAAACTAAAAGAAGAATTTAACGCTAATGAGAAGCGCATAGGCTACACAGTTACGGCTGGCGATTTGTCACAAGCTGAACAACTTCAAAGCGTACAATCTTCAACAGCTAGTGCTATTCAGCAACTTCAAAGCGATGTAATAACCGTGTATTATGCTGCAAACGGGAAGAACAGGACGTTTACAGGCACAGATGACCCTAACACGCTTAGTTTAACGGATTTGATTGCCAATGATATTTATTGGCGTACAAATGGTAATTATAAAGAACTGTGGATTTATGACGGAACACGGTGGAATCAGGAAATTTCTGATGCAACTGGTGTAGAAATATCTAAGAACGTAGCAACCGCTATGGCTGATTCTGACAAAGCTACACAGGACGCCAACACAGCGGTAAGTGGCGCAAGTAGCGCCTTAGCCAAAGCACAGACTAGCATTGATACGGCTAATACCGCAAGCGATACAGCAACAGCGGTTCAAGAACAAGTTACAACCCTTAAGGGTGGTTCTACTATAACTTTAGCGGAACTTGAAAACGGACTAGCTACTAAAATTTCAAGCGATGAGTTTACATCATATAAAACTCAAACGGATAATGCCTTGATAAATAAGGTGAGCAGTACAGATTTTGCGTCTTATCAAACTCAAACAGACAGTGCTATTCAACAACGTATCACAACAACGAATGCGCAAGCCTTAGTCACTACTACCGCTAATGAGTGGAGTGCAAATTTAAGCGCATTACAAGACCAAGTGAATAATAGTGCTGTGGGGACTAATTTAGCAGTAGGTACCTCAAATGTTTTAGCTACCGGTTCTTACGGAACATGGGGCCAATCCAACACCGTGCTACAAACAACTGGAATGACTTTAACATCAGGAACAACGTATACAGCTAGGGTTTATGTTACGGGATGTGATATTGATACTAACCTTTGCATTAGGGTTTACAATGGAAGTTCTCAACTTAAGATTTATGCTGGAAACAAGGTGTCAGCTAATACAAGTGGGTATTCAACAGTAACCTTTACCGCCACTGATAATGTAACAGGAAACCAAGTCTATGGCACAGTTTCTTATACTGCAAGTCAAAGTGCAAGTCACACAATATCATGGAAAGAGTTCAAACTTGAAAAAGGTTCAGTTGCTACTGACTGGTGTTTAGCGCCATCAGAACAAGCTACCACTGTAGCCTTAACCGCAGTAAATACAGCATTAACATCAGCAATTAACCTACGCGTGCAGAAAAACGACGTAATCAATCAAATTAACATTTCCACCGAGTCAATTCTGATAGGTGGTAGCAAGGTACACATTACTGGCTCAACAACCATAGATGATGCAATTATAACTTCTGCCATGATTGATAGTTTGAGCGCAAGCAAATTAACCGCGGGCACGATTGATGCTTCGCAAATAACAGTTTTAAATCTAGATGCTTCAAGTATTGTTTCTGGAACGCTCACGGGTATTAGAATTATGCAAACAGGGACTGCATTTAATGCAACTATATCTGGTGGTACAATCTCAATACAAAATAGTGCGGGAACGTTTTTGGCTAAGTTCGGACCCAGTCTTGATAGCAATTATGTGCCTAACGGCGCATACATTGTGAATGGCGAAGGACAAATATTCTCTATAAATCAAGGCAATAGTGACGGCTCTAAAAGTATGGCCTTAGTTCAGGTTCCAAGTGATTCAACATTTGATTCTCCACATGTTAATATTTACAATGCGCGAATAGGATTTTCTGGTAGTCAAACATTTATCGGAAATTGGTTCACAAACCCGAATAGCCAAAACGCGATTGTTGGAAACGGTGGAGTAGCATTGATGGCAGCTTCTGATAATGCATGGACTTCAAATTCAGGGACTATCTTGATTAACGCTAAACCTGGGTCTGTCGATATTAATGTAGCAATGTATCCTAAACAACTTGTGGCCATAAGTGGAAGAACATACGCCTTAGGCGGTATAACGATGCGGAATAATCAAGCTATATTGGTAGATACCGGTAACCTGTGGGTTCAAACTGAGTCAACGGATCCAGCAAATGTGCATGCACTATCTTTTATAAATTCTTCATTGCTTTCTTTGAAGAAAGTATCTACAGCTTTAACTAAAGATAAGGCTAGAGAAGCGATAAAATCAGTAGACATCATGGAATATCAGTACATTTCTGAAATTGAACGAGGCGATACTAAGGTGTATGCAACGCCAATTATCGATGACGTTAATGATAAGCCTGAATATACAATTCCGTATGACTGGATGTCTGCTGACGGTACGGGAAGAGATGATGGTACTGCTATCGGATACACAATAGTCGCAGTACAAGATTTATATGATAAGATTGATGATTTGCAATCACAAATAACAAAATTAAAAGGAGCAGCATAATGAGTAAATTAATTGAATTTAAGAACGCAGATTTAGTACCAGTAGGAAATTTTCTAGCACAAGCAAAATTAAAAGGAAAGGCAAGCCGCGGGCGTACTAAGCTGATTAAGCTATTGGAAGATAAAAATAAGGAATATAACGAAGATAGAGAAGAAATTCGTGACCCATACTTTGCTAAAGATGATGAAGGAAAAAGCATTGTTAAAGACGACAAGTATGTTCTGAAAGACGAAACAAAAGCTGACGATTTAAACAAAGAACTTATTGACCTAGCAAATGAAAACTCAAAGATTGAGTTCACGGAATATTCAGAAAAATTCAAGGCATTGTACGAAGCTTTGAACAACTATGATTATGAGTTATCCAACGCAGATGCAGTGCTTTACGATTTAGTATTAGATCAGTTAGAAAATAATTTTGAAAAGGAAGGTAAATAATTATGACAATTTCACTAAACAGATTAGCTTATAGCTTTGGCACAGACGGCACAACATCAGCAGTTCAAGTAGGCTTAAACGGTTCAGAGGACAGTAACTCAGTTAGTGCTACTTTACAAATTACAGCTAGTGACCTAGCAACTGGAAAAACGCTTGATGACATGACTAAATCAGATTTCGAAACGCTAGCTAAATCCAAGCTAGCCACACTCACAGCAGTAACTACAGCCTAAGGGCTTATTTTTTTACAAAAACTTCGGGTGGGCGGTTGGTGTTGGAGGTGAGATATGGACGAAAAAAAGGACGGGCTAGACGTCACGAGAACGTTATTTGACCTTAGTACTAAAGTAGAACGGATAGACAGCAAACTAGATTTATTGATTAAAGCTGATGATAAGGCAGATAAAGCATTAGCTAAGTCGATAGAAAATGAACATTCAATTGAAACTATATCAAAATGGACGTACGGAATCGGCATAGCGTTAATCGTTTCTGTTTTAGGAATAATCGCATTTTTTATTGAAAGAGGGATATAAACATGGAAAAAATTAAAAAAGTAGCTAAAGCAGTATGGACTATCTTGAAAGATAATTCAAAGAAGATAAATTTCTGGGTGTCATTATTGACCTTGGGGTTAGTAGGCGTTTTGGTGTATTTGAAGTTGGCGCTTAAAATCGATATCACAAGCGCTTCTATTCTTTCTATCATTACCGCTGTTGGTATTGTAATTTCACTAATCGGGCAAATGTTAGGTAATTCCAGTGTGACAAGTGCTGGTGAATCACTAGACGCTACTAAGATTACTAAAGCCGCTGAATCACTTTCGACTACTTTGGAATCATTAGCAAAACAAGTCGAGCAAGTCAGTTCAACGGCTACACAAACACAAGCAACTGTATCGGCGGTTGCTACTACGGTTGGAGCAGATACATCAACATCTGATACAGAAGATGAAAGTACAAGTGACGCTTCAACAATCACAACTTCAATCGGTAGTGTGCTTGATTCCGATGGAAATATCGTAGGTGTGGCTTCGACGTCATCTTCGAGCGATTCCACAACAAACACAACAGCTTCAACAAGTGCAACGACTTCAAAATAAGGAGGTTCACATGAAACTCAAAAAGAAAATAATTCTAGGAGTGATTTCATTTGTCACTCTTTTTTTAGTTGCTGTAAAAATATCAGCTAACACATTAGGCTTTGATGTAGCACATTATCAAGACTCGTCACTTAGCTACATGCAAACACTAAAAAGTAACGGTGGTTCGTTTGTAATCGTTAAGTTAGGTGGCTCTGGTGGCAGTGAAGGGAAACATTATCAAAATCCTAGCGCAAGTGCTCAATTAGCTAATGCTGCTAATGCAGGAATGAATGTCGGTGGATACTTTTGGGGACAGTTTGGTTCTAGTGTTTCTAGTGCTAAAAGCATGGCCAGTCTAGCCTTATCAGATGCTAAAGCGGACGGATTGAAAAAAGGCTCTGTAATCGCACTTGATTACGAAGCTGGGGCTAGTTCAGATAAAGAAGCAAACACAACAGCTATCATAGCCTTTATGCAAGCTATTGAAGATGGCAGATATAAACCAGTTTTATATTCTGGATATTCTTATTTAAAAACATATATTAATTCAGATGAAATTGGCCAAAAGTTTGGAACTGTTCTGTGGGTTGCAAGATATAAAACTACATCAGCACAGACCGCACCGGATTTTAACTATTTTCCATCAATGAACTATGTTGCTCTGTGGCAATATGGCGATAATGTGTACGGACTTGATGGTGATGCAGATTTAATTGGCATTATGAGTTCAGGCGGTGGAGTTACTACAACCACTAAAGTCACAGCAACAACTGCAACAAGCTCTGATGCTACTGTGACTGTCAAAACATACACTGTAAAAAGCGGTGATAGTTGGTGGAAAATAGCAAAAACATACAATGTTGATATGAACAATCTTGCGGCATTAAATAATAAGACGACTTCTGATTATATTTACCCAGGCGAAGTATTGAAACTAAGTGGTAAGATTACAAACAATGTTTCTAAATCAAATAGTAAGAACAGCACATCGAAAACTACAAATTCGACGTATACTGTAAAGTCTGGCGATACATTAAGTGAAATAGCAGCTAAATATAACACTACTTATTATAAGTTGGCTAATTTGAACGGAATTAAATCGCCATACATTATTTATGTTGGTGAAAGTTTGAAAGTGTCTGGATCTACGGCAACATCAAATAAAGTTTATTACACAGTCAAAAAAGGTAACACAGTTAGTTATATTGCTAATAAGTACAGCACTACTATTACTAAGATTAAGACACTCAACAATTTATCCAATGTAAATCTGGTATATGTTGGACAATCATTGAGAGTTAAATAGATTAGTTAAGTTAGCATTCTTAGATTTAATAACATCAATATGTTAAAATAAAACGACCAACAAACATTGTTAAAGCCTCACTCCTTAATCGGGGTGGGGCTTATTTAAATATTTTCAGCCACAATATATTGTGGTATGTCTATTACAAATAACGTTCATTAAATGTCGTATGGTTCATAAAACACAATATGTTGTGCTTTATAGTGGCTTTATATCAATTGACATTTCAAGTTGTTTAGAGTATAAAATAAGTATAGAGATCAATCCCCTTCGTTCCACATATTGTGGCAGATACGTTCTGTAGACGAAGGGTTTTTTTGTGGGTGATAAAATATATGAATAACGATGTGGAAGTTCTTGAGGAACAAGAACTACTTGATAAATTAGGAACGCATGGAATTAAGTTAACAGAACGTGAAAGAACAAGAAATATTAGAACCATAAAAAGAATTGGCTATTATAAGCTAAAAGAGTTTGCAATATTATACCAAGGTAATAAAGCTAAGGAAATATCTTTTGAAGATCTATTAAGTAGATACTATTATGATAAGGCATTGAGAATGGGGACTCTACATGCTATAGAAGATATAGAAATATATTTTCATAACTGTATAGGTGAATTGTTTGCTAAATCGTACGGACCATTTGGGTATTTAAAATTCTCGAATTGGTGTGATAGAGGAATAGATAGGAATAAAGTCATACGGGATGAAAGAGATTTTAAATACAAGTTGGAAAGGAAAAAAAGAAAAAGTAATTTACCTGACTTAAATGTTGATAAAAATATAAAAGATGGATTTCCAACTGTTTGGTTAGCAATGGAGTTATTAATGTTTGGTGAATTAGTATATATTTTTAAAAATATGTCTCCTAAAAATAAGAAAGAAATTGCTAAAAAATTTAATGCAAAGCCCACTGACTTATTGTCGTGGCTGGAATGTTTAAACTTAATCCGTAATATATGTTGCCATAATTCAGATTTAATAGATTTAAAACTGAGAACCCAACCAGTTATGCCCCCTAAATATCAAGAAGTTATTTTTTCAGATGGAACTAAGCAGACAAACAGGATTGCTATAGCTTTAGTTATATTAAGAAATTTAATGGATGTTGTTAATAAAAATTATGATTATAAATTAATTAATGATTCTCTGTGCAAAATTATGCGAAAGAAAACATCCTATGCTGGAGGCAAAAGAAGGCGTAGGGCTAGTGATGACGTTATGAATAACATGGCGCATGAACTAGGATTTAAGAATGCTTCAGCCATAGATATTTTTTCTTCTCATCATTCTCCAAGAAAGATTAAAAGGATGAAGAAAAAAAGACGATAATTTAACTAAAGAGAGTTTGGCATATATAGCCCCTCACTCTTAATTGAGCGGGGCTTTTTTGTGTGTTCTCATTTTAGCTTTTTATTTTCTATATATACAAATAGTAGAAACACGTTTTAAAATAAGTAATAGTGCTGCAGTTAATTAATTAATAAAATACTATTGATAGTGTTAAGATAGGAGTATCATATAATCTTTGCTAATAGCAACAGCAGAACATACTTAGAAAAAATGAGAATATTGCAGTAATATTAATAATTTTGGTGTAAAAATCTTATATGTTGGACAAATGATTTTATTGTTTTTGTAAGGATTAATTGAAATCTTTTTGAATTAATATGGGGCAAATTATGAAACAAAATACTCAGTTGATTGGAAATACTGTACTTAGTATTATCAGTAGTACAGTTATTGTTTTACCATTTATGATTTTTTTGAAGTGGGGAAGTAGTCATACCGTTATAGCGATTTTACCATTTGTTATTTTTTATACATTTAGGACGACCGGTGTTTTCTTTATTCGCGGTATAAAGACTAAGCTAAATAGCTATACGTTGCTAAAGTTAGCCATTTATTGCGGCTTTTTAGGATCACTTTTTGGTTTGTTTGGGGTTGTTTTTCCATATTTAGAGCTTATTGCTGGTTTTTTTCTTGGGTTGAGTGCGGCTTGGCTCCCAATGGCTAGTAATGCTATTAAGTATTATCGTGTTGAAAATGATATAGTTGGTTCAAAAAATATTGGAATTACAGTACTGCTTTTAGTTTTA
>NZ_JAIULA010000020.1 GCF_024160875.1 Ligilactobacillus ubinensis
GTGATTTCAATGAAAATATAAAATAATTCAAGCATAGAAGCTGAATAAAAATAAAGATCGCAATTACAAAAAGCAGCAGAACAGGCTTTCTAAAAATTTACCCACACAAAGTTGACACTATCACCAAATATAAAACATTAGCCAACTTTTAAATGGCATGTTATAATGTAACCAGAAAAAAGAAGCTCTGCGTCAACAGGACTTCCCATGTAGAGCCGTTTAAGACGGTGGTAATTTTAACGATATTTGATAGCCGCTAGCTTGCCAGAGCTAAGGCGGCTACTTTTTTTGCTGACTTTTAATCAGCTCAACAATTAATGCAATTAAGGCCACAGTAAACGTACCGAAACCAAGCATTAATTGTAAAGCATCCGACACGGACACTTAAGCTACTCCTTTCATTAGGATTTATGGGCTTTAAAGGTTTAACACCATAAGCACCACCCCCGATTGGAAATAGCCACCGCCTTAACTTCTCTACTTAATCCATTATACAGGAAAAAGATTGACCAAGATATCTATTCATTTAATTAATTCCATCATCTCCACTGTTCGTCCCTTAAAGAACCTTACAAGTAAAATTCTAGCCAATCCTTTATGTTTTCAAATTAATAAAGATTTAAACGCAAATAGCATAAGTTCAAAACAAGCGGTTTAATTTTTCAATCCGTCGTAAGTTTACAGCGTCCATGCTATGATGGGCTTCATTATGCCAATATTATGCAAATGGAAACTAAAAAGAAAAAGTTTAGCAAACTAAACACATACTTAACATAATTGCTGTTATAAAAAGGCATATATCCATACTGAGAAATTCTCAAATCTTAAAGTGTCTACTTTAATTTTATGGATATCTCTCAAGTAATGGTTATATACCTTTTTTGCATACTTTTACTTTTTCCTTCTAGCCTAGATTCAAAACACCAAACATAGCTGCGATAATAATTACTAACAAGTTTGTGATTGTCATTACTGGTACTGCCCGTTTAGTATATTCGGGAACCTCTAAATCTAACAGTCCACAACCAACATATGTTGAAGAGTTAGTTGGTGTGGCACTAGTTGCTAAGGATAGATTGCAAACAAAAGGTGCAATCATCGCAACTGCTGGGATTCCAAATGCTGCTCCAATAGTTATGAAGATTGGGTATAGAGCATTGAAAATTTGGAATGGAATGAAATAAATAATAATGACACATAATAGCAATAAAATAATATGTAAATAATGCAATACTGGATGTGGTACAACTGAAATCAATGACTTAGATAAAGCACCTACCATGCCAGTATTATTGAAAACGGCCTGATACATATTAATTGCCAATAACATTATTAAAATATTAAGATACATTGGACCGACACTGCCAAAAATCTTACCATAATCTTTGGGATAGTTAACCATCGCTGTAAAGACAGTTGCAATAATAAAGACTAAATATGGTGGTACACTATACACGCCTAATGCTACCATCGCAATAATAAAGACAATTAAATTAATCCAGAAAAATTGTGGACGACTGTTTTCTTTTTCTTCTTCAACTTCTGCTGCTGTTTCTTCTTGTTCAATTACTTGGAATGTCCCATTTTTTTGTCTATGTTTCCATCCAAAATAAATCCATTGTAAAATAATAACTGGAATAAAACAGTATGCCCAAGGTAAGGAAGCTTTAGACAATGCCGTAGCACTCAATCCTGCAGCTGAAGCAGTATACGCCATTCCTATACCCCAAGGAATAAAACACATTGCCGACATTGCAGTCTGTGCAATCATAAATGCATAGCCACGATCAAAATTGAACTTTTTATAGAGCGGTAAAAGAATGGGAAAGGTTATTAAATAAGCAGGAGTAAAATTACCTGTCAGTATTGAAAAACCACCAATTAAAGTTGTTAACACCATCAAAACAATCACATTCATCTTTAAATGACTTGTTAACGCATTAACAATTGTGTTAAACATTCCAGACTCTGTCAACATTGTAAAATACAAAAAAGCAAATAATAACATAAAACCGGTTGTTTGCATTAAAGATGCAAATTGTTGAAGAACAAAGTTACTGGTTTGCGTTAAACTATGACCTAAAAGTAATGAAAAAATAAGTGGAACAATCAGCAGCACAAAATTGAATGGTACTTTATCAGTTACAACCGTTACAACAACTATTGCAATTAACAGAATTGCCATTAATGTTACATTCATAATTTTTTCCTACTTTCTTAAATTTCCGCGAATAAACGCTTCTACACGATCAAGGTTTTCATCTGTATAATATGCAACATCTCCATGTTTAGCACCCTCAATAACATAAAAAGTGGCATCTTTTCTTGTTTCAAGTAATTTTTTATACAGGCGAATGCTTTGATTATATGACACTGTATCGTCCGCTGCACCATGCATCAATAAGACTGGTGGAATTGAAACTTTTTCACTTATATAGTTAGTACAAATTAATTTTTCGGATAAAGTTGGATTTTCATATACATCCTTATTACCAATTTCCATACCTTCAGGTGAATCAGCTTTCCCTTGATTAGGAGTTGTTGGAAAGTCGGGTTGACAAATATCTGTTACTGGATTAAATGCAACAACAGCATTTACTTCAGCCGAATATTCTGAATATAGATCTGAATCTAAGACATTTTTTTGTCCTTGCGTAAATGCTGTAAGTAGTGCTGTATGGCCACCACTAGAGTCACCTAAAATAAAGACATTGTTTGCATCTACCTTATATTCGTCTGCGTGTGCCCGCAGAAACCTAATCCCGGCCTTTGCATCTTCAACAGGTGCTGGAAAAGCTGCTAATGAACTTTCTCGATATTGTAAAATACCAGCAACGAAGCCTTTTTGTGCCAAACGTGCCATCACCGTCAAGCGCTTATAATTGTCTTGCTTCAACCATGCTGATCCTTGAACCCACAACAATAATGGATATTTTCTTACTTCAGCTTCCTTTGTTTCTGGGATAACCAATTGCAATGTTCTCTTTATTCCGTCAACTTCTTCATAAACAACATCATGCTTATATATGCCATACATCTCTTTACCTGTTGCTGTCAGAAAATGGACACCTTCTTGCTGTGCTAACGATTCTTTAAACTCTAAAAAATCCATATTCTTAACTGCTTTTTCTGTCATAACTTTAAAAGCCCCTTTCTATTGTTGTATTTAAATTATTTAATTCACTATTATAACACCTATTTGTATAGTATCCATATGTAATCATCAACATATATTGTGATTTAATTAACAAATATTATACTTAAAATATATAACCATTTTGAAACCGCGTCCAATTGAGCTTTTTTATAAAACCATCAACTTTTTCTATACTTTCATTTTCTGTTAGTCAAACATAATGACCATTACTACATCCGCAAAAATTTTTACGCTCACAAAAAATTTTCGTACTCATATCATCCAACCTACCGTTTCATAGTTGTTCAATCTACACTCATCTCTTTAGTGGTACCAAATATTTTTGTTTCATTCTTCAGATATTTTTCTACAATTTTCATCCGTTATAAATTTACAGCAACCATGCTATGACGCAATCAAAGAAAACAGAAAGTCCCATAATATAGAGTACTGATAGCAAAAAATTCTATCAACATCATTTGCAACTAAAGTATTTGAACGAATCTACCAAACAAGCAAATTAAACATTAAAAAACTCTTTAAGACTTTAGAAGCTTTGATAATTTTCAGATTTGAATTTTATTGCAGTCAAAACATTCTTTTGAGTTTAAATTACAAAAAGCTGTCCACTCTAATTAAGAATGAACAGCTAATAAGCTATGCCAATTTATTATAAAAACTAAATATTTAATTTATCAGTACCACTTGTTAAAGGGGCACCTTTTTAGCTCCACATACTTAATCCCGAAACATGTGCCCAAAAGCCACTAGCTATACAGATCTTTATCAGCTAGAAAAACCAAATTTCGGATTATCCATTTGCACTTTGCACTCTCTGGCTACCTTTTGTCTCACTTGCCTAACTCAAATACACTTTTAACGAAGGAAACGTTGAAAACCGAGTTTTCCCTTTAAATAATAGCGTACTCCAAAAGCAGCTACACCTACTACTGCATACACAATTGGATTCAACGCTGCATTAATCGATGTAGGAATCAAAGCTACCAAATAAAATAGTCCCATCCAACCAATAATTAAGACCAAAGTTGCTAATGTCATGTGAACCCACTTATGTTTATGCTTGTTCAAATTCTGTGGTAGCATAGCCGTATAAAAATAAGCTAAGCCTATCCCTGCAATCACTGACGTTGTTAATAATGTTATCCAACCACCATTTGATTGCGATTGTTTACTGCTACCGAAAAAGCCCAATAATGCATACATGAAACAAAACAAAATCAACATAATCAAACCATTGTCTAAAGCTGATACCCAAAATTTTTGTGGTTTAGGTTCTTCTCTTTTTTTCTTAGGGCCATCAATGATTTCACTTGCTCGTTCTTGTACTGTTCCATATAACCTAGTCGCTGTGATTCCTTGCTTTTGCTTTTCTTTTAGTTCAGCATACATTGTATCTAATGTATCTTCTTTATCTTCATATGCTAACCCTTTTTCATCCAACGCCTTAGATAAACGGAACAAATAGTCTTCATTTCGTTTAGTCAAGCCATCAAATTTGCCTCCCCGAACTGTTACTTCTTGTTTATGCAATTCAGCTTGTTTTTTTGATGCTCCTGCATTTTTTTGACGATTTGATTCATCTGCCACTATAAATTCCTCCTCGAATTGTAACTGGATTTAAACATTAAAGCGAAATTCAATAATGTCACCGTCTTGAACCTCATATTCTTTACCTTCAGAGCGTAAACGTCCTGCTTCACGCACTGCTTGCATACTGCCATACTTATCTAAATCATTAAATGAAATTGTTTCAGCGCGGATAAAGCCTCGTTCAAAATCAGAATGAATAATTCCCGCAACTTGTGGAGCTTTCATACCCCGTTTAAATGTCCAAGCTCTTGTTTCTTTACCACCAGCAGTGAAGAAAGTTGCTAATCCTAATAATTTGTATGATGCGTGAATCAATCTATCCAATCCTGATTCTGTAACACCTAAATCTTCCAAAAAGAATTCACGTTCATCATCATCTAGTTCAGCGATTTCTTCTTCTGTCCGGGCTGAGATAGCCAAGGCTTGTGCACCTTCAGATTCAGCAAATACTTTCACTTCTTGGTAATACTGGCTATCCTCAGGATTAGTCATATAATCATCTGAAATATTTGCCACATATAAAACTGGCTTAGAGGTTAATAGGAATAACCCTTTTACAATTGCCTGTTCATCTTGGCTAAATTCAATTGAGCGAACTGTCTTGCCTGCTTCCAAAACCGGTTTAATCTTCTTTAAAACCTCAAATTCAGCAACAGCTTCCTTGTCTTTAGTCCGAGCAACTTTTTCAACTCGAGCATAACGTTTGTTAATCGCATCCAAATCAGCTAAAACTAACTCAAGATTAATGGTATCAATATCTTCTAGCGGTGCTATTTTATTAGCAACATGCGTAATATTGTCATCATCAAAGGCACGAACAACATGGACAATTGCATCAACTTGACGTATATTTTCTAAAAATTTATTCCCCAGGCCTTCGCCTTTGCTTGCACCTTTAACTATTCCTGCAATATCAGTAAATTCAAATGTTGTATGAATAATTTTTTTAGCTGGAATTAGTTCATCAATTCGTGCTAAACGTTTATCTGGAACTTCAACCATCCCCACATTTGGATCAATTGTTGCGAAAGGATAGTTTGCCATTTCAGCTCCTGCTTTCGTAATTGCGTTAAATAATGTTGACTTTCCAACGTTGGGCAATCCAACAATACCTGCAGTTAATGCCATTTTCTAGTCACTCTTTCCTAATTATTCTCTTCTGCTTTTTCGAGTATTTTTTTCATTTTCTTATCAAACTCACGTCGTGGCAGCATTATTAGTCTACCACAACCGGTACACTTGATTTTGATATCCATTCCCATTCGGATAATCTCCCAACGATTTACACCACATGGGTGAGGCTTTTTCATTTCAACAATATCATGTAAAGCGTACATTGTCATCATCCTTTTTAATCTAAGTTAATGTGCAAAACATCCAAAATTCGGTTAAAATCTGCTACAGAAAAATAATCAATCTCAATTTTCCCTTTACCACTCTTTTTACTTGAATTAACAGTTACTTTTGTTCCAAATTTTTCACCTAATAATTGTTCACTTTGCCTGTAATATGGCTCAGCGATATCTCGAACTTTTTTTCGCTTATTAACTTTATTTTTTTGTCCGTTAAGCTGTTCAACTAACCCTGTCAAATTTCTTACTGTTAGTCCTTCGTTTACTGTTTTTTGCGCTAAGGCATTTACTTTATCTTTATCTTGTAACGACAATAGCGTTCGTGCTTGCGCCATTGAAAGTTCACCTGTTTGCAACAATTTTTTTGTTGCTTGAGGTAAACCTAAAAGACGTAAATAATTAGCAATATATGGACGCGATTTACCTAAATGCTCAGCTAATTGGGTTTGATTTAATTGTAGCTGTTTCATTAATTTCTCGTATGCCTGCGCCTCTTCCAAAGGGCTAAGATCTTCCCGCTGTAAATTCTCTAAAATTGCAATCTCTACCATTTCATCTTCATTAAATTGCCGCACAATTGCTGGAATAGTTGCTTGTTTAGCTAATTTAGAAGCACGAAATCTACGTTCACCTGCAATTAGTTCATATCCCAAAACACTGGATGGGCGAACAATAATAGGTTGAAAAACACCATTTTTTTGAATAGATTCAGCCAATTCTTGTAATGCTACCTCATCAAATGTTTTTCGGGGTTGATAAGGGTTAGGTCGAATCTTTTCAATTGGTATATTTACAATAGTTGCTTTTTTTTCTGCTACCATTGCAGTTAACCACTCTTTTTTCAAATCACCATTTACTGACATAACATCACCTACTTTTGTTCCTTATCATTAAGTGGAATATCAATAATTATTCGATGGTAATCTGGGCCGTCTTCTTCAGTTGCTTTAATTTCCATTCCTGTATCACTTACCATTTTAACTGACTGTAAAATCGTATTAAGCGCAATTTTAGTGCTTTTAGAACTGCCCTTCGGTTTATTTTTAGGCTTTGCTTTAGGTTTAATTTTTGTTTCAACTTTTTTTTCAATTGGCGCTTTTAGTTCAGCAATATACGCTTCTGTTTCTTTGACCGTCAGATGTTGTTCTTCAATTTTTTTAAGAACCTGATTCTGTTCTTCTGGTTCAAGACTAATTAATGCACGACCATGTCGTTCGCTAATTGCACGATTTAACAGGGCATTTTGGATAGTTGAATCTAACTTTAATAAACGCATCTTGTTGGCCACGAAAGATTGACTTTTACCAATTTCTCTTGCTAACTGGATTTGTGTTATTTGATTCAAATCCATTAGTTTTTTATATGATCTGGCCTCTTCTATCGCAGTTAATTCTTCACGTTGCATATTTTCAATTACTGCCATTGAAGCTGCCTCGACATCGCTCATTTCTTTGACAATTGCCGGGATTTTCTCCCATTTTAAGCGCGTTACAGCCCTAAAACGGCGTTCACCTGCTATTATTTCATATTGTTCTGGCAAAAATTCACGTACCACAATTGGTTGTAATAACCCATGTTCCGAAATAGTAGTCGCTAGTTCTGCAATACTCTCATCATTAAATATCTTTCGGGGTTGATAACGATTTGTTTGAATTTTAGCAACCGCTATCTCAGTAACTTCATTTAATTGCGGTTTTTTGTCATCTTTGGATTTAAAAAATGAAAAAGCCATTTTTTCCCCTCCCTTAATTTGCCATGAGTGGTTGTCTAGCTGGCATCCCAGCTTTTCTTGGATATTTCTTAGGTGTTACTTTCTTTTTTTCAACTACAATAATATGTCTTTCATCACCTGTCACTGGTAACTCTAATTGAATATCTTGTTTTACTTTACCGCCCAAAGTTGTGATTGCAAAACTAGCTTCCTCTAATTCTGTTGCTGCTTTTTGAGCTTTAAGTGCAATGAATTGTCCATTTTTTTTAACTAATGGTAAGCAAAATTCTGATAAAACAGTTAAGCGTGCAACTGCACGTGCGGTTACTACATCAAAACTTTCGCGCTTATCACTCTTTTTTCCTGCAAATTCTTCAGCACGTGCATGAAAAAATGAAACATCCTTTAAAGCTAGTTTGTCTGCTAATTCGTTTAAAAAGTTAATTCGTTTATTTAACGAATCTACAATTGTGACTTTTAAGTTAGGAAAAACTATCTTTAATGGAATTGATGGAAAACCTGCTCCTGCACCAACATCACAAATACTTAGTTGTTGCGTTTGTAGTTTCTCAACTACAAATGCAGGTAACAACGAGTCATAGAAGTGTTTTAAATAAACTTCTTTTTTATCCGTTATCGCAGTTAGATTAACATGCGCATTTATTTCAACTAAGAAACGATAATAAACATCAAACTGTTCCATTTGTGCAGTTGTCAAAGTAATACCTTTTTCCAGCAACGCGTGTTGAAATTCTTCTGGTGTCATACTTTTCCCCTTATTCATTAGCTTTAACGTTCTTGTGAAACAAATCTTCAATTTATGTTTCACATACTATACTTAAGTTTAAGTTATTTACCTTATAAAAACAAGATTGCTTTGCTTATTTTAAGTTAATTTGCTAAAAAAGATATCGTTTGCAAAAAAATCAATAAATAAAAAGCATAAACAACTGCTTGTCTCAATAAAACAAATTATCATTTATGCTCAATTATCCAATTTTTTTGTTGGTACTCATAGCCCCTTTTTCTATTACTTTTGAATGCTTATTTATTCTTGTATGGTGTAATCTTCTTATTTCTTCTAAAAGACGTAACTTTATAAATATCTATCGTTATTAACGATACCGCTAAAACACCAACTAATATTGCAAACAAATAAAACGGGAGTAGCTCCTCAACTAAATCAAATGTATCTCTAATTGCAATACATAATCCACCAAAAGAAACGTAAAACCAGGAGTTAGCAATATCTAACACTCGTAAAATTTCTCCCAATTCATTTTCTGTCAACTTATTGTACGTTGAAAAATTACGCAATCTTTTTTTCTCCCAGTATATTTTCACACTAGGTACTAGCCATAAAAATTTACTAATATATACATTTGGAGAATGTATATTTCCATTATCTGATTCTCTATTATCTGATAGTGTCGTTCTTAAAGAGCTTCTACGTTCCAACAACTCCATTAACCCTTGATGATAAGATGCTGCAAACACTAGCCATGCACCTACAACCCCCATTATTTTAATCATGGTACTTTCTCCCCTTTTAGCTTTACATATTACTTTTAAGTGTTATATCTACCTCTATCACACCATAACTAATACATAAATATGTTTAACAATCTTGTCTTATATACTATAAGATATTGCACTCAATCTATTATAATTTATTTATATCACTTATTACTATAAAATTCGAGAAAAGCATCTTAAAAGGATTCAACTACATGTATATCCAATTTGATACTGTCCAAACTGCTCTCAGTAAAAGAATGATTAACAAATAATCAAAACTATCTAGTCATCCTATAATTTGGATAAGAAAAAGGACGCCTCACGTAAACAATACTCTCCATACAAAACAGTTTAACGACATGACCTATATTACAAAATTACATTGTCACCCTCTAACAAACTGAAGTAATACAGGCGATCCTTTTTATTTATAACGTAGTTGAGTATCACGATTAAGAATATGACAAGCAACAACTCTGGAAAATGCTCTTTGACTATGAACTTTTTTGATGTGCCCTGTCTACATGAATTTCATCTTGTAAGAAAAAGACAGCCACTACCCTTAAAACTTTTTACTTAATCCATTAATCTGGGAGGTTGCCCCAGGTTTTACAGAATATTAAATTTGAACATGGGGATTTTTATGTTCAATTAATATGCCTACTTTTCATTCACAGATATTAATTTGGAATCCTTTAGATATAGTTTTTGATTTGCAACTTTCTGAAAATCATCATCATGTGAAACGACAATAATTGTTTTTCCCATTGCTTGTAGATTTTGGAAAATTTTAATGACGGCTTGAGAATTTTGATGATCAAGATTTCCCGTTGGCTCATCAGCAATGAGCACGTCGAAAGGTTTGATAGTTGCTCTCGCAATACCTACTCGTTGTTTTTCGCCACCGCTTAACCTGTATACTGGTTGATATAGCAATTCTGACCGTAAACCAACACTAGCTAATGCTGCAATCATCGCGTCTTCACTAATTTTCTTTTGCGCTATTTTTAGATTACTTTTAACGGTTTTATCATCTAATAAAAAGTAGTTTTGAAACACAAACGAAAAACGTTTACCCCATAGCTCTGGATACTTATATTTTCTCAAATCGCTACCATCTAAAATAACCTGGCCAGAACTTGGAGCATCCATTCCAGCAATAATTTTTAAAAGTGTTGTTTTCCCGGCCCCGCTTTTTCCTGAGATACTACAAAAAGAGCCCTGCGGAATTTCTAAGTTAATATTTTCTAACAAAGATACTCTGTCATAAATTTTCGAGACTTTTCTCAAAAGAATCATTTATTAATCCCTCCCTATGGTTCGATTCCTTTTGCTTATATCGTATAGAATTATGCTGAACGACATTGCTATAGCACCTACAAAAGCTAGTACTGACTCAGTTAAGCTTAACCAATCTATTGTGTGCATCAGGTAAATAGAAATAATGTTTGAAACTATGAATATACCACTAATAAAAATTACCGGGACAATCATAATTTTGTAAAGAGAATATCCCATAAACCGCTTAATAATAATCTCCTTTTCACGAAATAGATAATATTGATTTATTAACACAGATAGTGCGATAAAAGATATGATGCTAACTACAATTATTTGAGTCAAAGCCGTATTGGCAGCATTTTTCGTTTGCTGAATTAGCTTAGCTTTTTGAGTATAAACAGCTGTTACATAATTTATGCTTCTGCCCATTCCACTTTTATATAGTGATGACTGAATTAGCTCATAAGCCTGTCCAACATGTTTATCAAAAAAGAAGAAGCCCCCGTTCAGAGCAAAAAGATTTCCATAACTAAGGCTATTTTGATATTTATCAAAAACCGTTATAATCGGATCTTTCACCATATTTGTTGCTAAATTATCCCCAGAATTTGGATTATATGTAAAATATGCTTGTTCATTTTTAGCATACATGATTTCAATTTTTAAATTTTTTCGTGTAAATTTCGGCATACACTCTTTTTGCTTCCATTCCTTGAAATCTGAATTTAGCTGGAATAGGAATTCAGACAAATAATTAGACCGAATTTGCGACTCATATTTTCTATATTTTTCTGGTACTATTAGTATTTTTTTAAATAGCGTTGGCTTTATCTTCGTTACTTTACCACCATTTACTAACTTTATTTTAGATAACTTCAAATAGTTCAAATCTGCAGTAATGGCCCGACCAGAAGGCCGAATTATATAATCTATTTTAGAATTGTTATCTGGATTAATTGTGTACCAGGGAACCAACTTGTTATTAGAATTATAGACACCTAAAAGATTATTCGAAAATACAACAAAGGTTTGGTCTCGTTTCCTTAACTGATACCACAGTTTTTTCGCGCTAAGATCATAAGTTACTTCTGTCCTATTATCAGTTCTATCAAGTTGGTTAGTTACATTTGTTTGATATATATTCTTTGTAGATGACCAAGCATTAAGATTCTTAGCTTGTTCTTGATATTGTAAAAATTCTCGATGAATCCTAGGGACTTCAATGCTAACAAATAAAACACAAGCTATAAAGGCTGCAACACTGATGATAATAGCAGTTAGTGAAGCTCCTGACCAATTAAATGAAGCTGTTTTAAATTTTGCTTGTAACATGATAGCAGCACTATAAAGTAACAACATCAAGAATAGATAACTAATATACAAAAGCGCTAGCTGTAATATAAACGTCTTATAATAAATAAGACAATCTTTGTAAAATGAGTAGCTTGCTAAAAACACTGCGCTACTAGCCACAGCTATTAGTGTACTAGGTAATAAACTCTTAACAGCTTCACTGACATTACCACTAAGTCGATAACCAAAAAGTTTTCGTAATATAACTTTTTGACGCTCCTTTATAATGACAAACATCAATGAGATTATTGATACAATACCAGAAAGAAGTGCTAATGTAGCAACGTTGATTGTATTATTTATTTCTGAAGAAGTTTCACTTATGTTTGATTTAACTTTAACTTTGCCAAAATGACGCATTATTTTAGTTACTTTATTTATATCACCTTGAACATAAAAGACGCTATTAAAGCCTAAATTCTTAATTTTATAAAAAGGATACAATGTAACTTGATACTGTGTATTTGGTAGAAGTAATTTGGCACCATTATTACTATAGTTGTTAGCCACTTTAATAGAATCTTTGCCTTTTCTTACAGGTAACTTAGAGTTAGCGCTATAAATAACTAGTCCCTTTTCCCCCGTAAAAAAGTATTGCGAAATACTAGTGTTTCCTGTCGCTGCTTTCTGAAGTTGTCTTGTTAATTTAGAATAATCTGCATTGTCTTTTAATTGTAAAGATACTTCCTTTTTTTGTTGATACAATAACTTGTTAAAATAACTGTTGATTGCTGTGTTTATGATAATTGTCCCAGAAAGGACCAAAAAGACTATCATACTGAGTGATAATATTTTTTTCATAAGTTCCTTCTCCCCAATTAAACTATCTTATTAAAAGCCTCTTGTATATATTATAAAAACTAAATGCCCCCATAATAATATTACTGATGCTGGTGCTGTAATATCGCTAGTTGAAAGTTCTACGTAGCCACAGTCCGCAGAAGATAGTCAAAAGAAGAGCTGTAATTTTTTGTAACATCTTTGTTATCCCCTTTTTTAACCTTTTTAGAAAGCGCTTTATTTTTTATTATAGCATTAAATATAAAATTTTAACTAATTAACTACAGGATTTTTATTTAGCTTTTTTACCCAAATTGTCAATTCAAGCGCACCAATGTAGAGTTAATCTGCTAATACAGCTTCAATTATTTCTACCACATAGCGTAACTAACTAGCAGAAGTTCCATTCATTTTTGGACGCATTTTACAGCCAAAATAACTTACTAAAAGCTCTCAACTGCATCAACTGAGTTCCTTTTTATCTAAGCAAACTAAATTCCTAGCACTTTAAACTAACATAAAAGGATCCCCTAGGCTTAAATCAAAATAGATTCAAGCCTAAAAGATCTTCTCTGTCTGTGTATATACTAACTATCCATTCTTACACTTTTTACATTTGACCAACGATAATATCAAGTTTTTCCTTAAAGCTTTCAATGCTTTGCAAATAATTTTCGTAATACATATTATTTCCAGTTTGATTACTTAATATGATAATCTTGTCCGCAAAGCCGGCTTCTTTTAATAAATTCAACACTAATTGCGTGAATTCACCCCGAATCTTCGCGCTGTTCATACTCATATCTCTAAAGCCATCATCGACATACTCATTACCGGGTAATGTAAATAAAATCAAATCCCATTCTTCTTTAGTCACAATGCTTTCATATAAGTTTTTCAGCATTGCATAGTCTTCTTTGGCTATTTCATTTTTTAAATAGTACTCAATGTATGCCATTGTTACTGTTGAATTTGTATCTGCAATAACTAACCCATGATTGCTCTCACCTTCAATCAAGTCTGCTGTTTGCCGATACTGTTCTGTTAATAAATAAGTATAGTCTCTAACCGTTAGTTCATCATCAGTCACATTATATTTATCCTGATATTCACGCGCATATTCCAATGACAACGGTGCATGAAAAGTCCGTGCTAGATCTTGGCCTAAAGTTGTTTTTCCAGTCGAAGCTGCACCCGCTAATAAAACTTTTTTGGTAAAATGCCGATGAAATGGTTGTGTAATATAGTTCCAATTTTCCATCGGATGTTCCCTAATTTTTGTACTTGAAATAGGAATTGTCGTTTGATCTATTTTTTCAACTTGCCAATTAGGATGGATTTGCAAAATTTCTTGCTTACTATTGTCATCACCAACATAAAGTGTCAATGCTACTTCTGTTTCAACAGTTTCTGCTTTTACTACCTGTTCAAGTTCATCTAACCAATCAGCAAAATTACTTGTAGTAGCTAGACTTTTTGACTCATCTAGCATTCCCACAGCAACTAATGGGTCATCCGCAAAAATTTCTCTAATATAGCGGAATCTTTTTTGTAAAGGTAAATCAACTAATGAGCCTTGATCACCTGTCCGGCCTGAAACAACTACCACTGCACCATCATGTTGTCTTTTAGCTGAATGAACAGCGAATACATGACCTAAATGCATCGGTGCGAAATCGCCAAAAATAACAGCAATATCATGACCCTTTACTTTTTTTCGTTGTACCATGAGATTTACCTCCGTTTTAGTACTTACTTAACAGTTCTTGCTGCAAATTGTTTAACTTAATTGTTAGATAAACTGGAAAACTAGATGGATTTATTAAACGCTTTGTTTCATCTGGTAACTCAGACAAGGCATGCTTACTGGCCGCTTGAATCTTAAATACATCATCTTGTATTTCACCTACACGCTTTGTTCCATCTAAAACAGATTTCAATAGTGGCTTGGCAATAAAATCTTGTAAAACTTTCTCTCTTTTCGTTGCCATCATATCTGCTTTAACAACTGCTAATGTGCTACTTAACTTTTCTTCACGTAATGCGATTACGTCAGCAAAAGCTCTTCCAGAAGTATCATATAAACGATACACTTGCTTTATGCCTGGTAAAGTCACCTTAGCCTTTGTTTCACTAACTTTAATCTTGGGCTCAATCTGATTTCCATGCTTAACAGCGCATAACTTATAAACACCACCTAAAACTGGGGATGTTGAACTTGTTATCATTTTTTCGCCAACTCCAAAGTTATCAATTTGAGCCCCTTCATCTAGAATAGATTCAATGATAGTTTCATCTAAAGCATTTGAAATTGTTATCTGAGCTTCTTCAAATCCTGCTTCATCCAATAGTCTACGTGCTTTTTTAGTTAAATCAGTTACATCACCGGAATCAATACGAATTCCACATTTGAAATCAACCTTTTTTTCACGTAATTCTTTAAATACAATAATTGCATTGGGAATACCTGAGTTTAATGTATCATACGTATCTACTAGTAATGAGCAATTATGCGGATACTGGCGTGCCCAGGCACGAAAAGCATCTAGTTCAGTTGGAAAAGATTCAATCCAACTATGCGCCATTGTTCCTGCTACAGGAATATTAAATCTTTTTCCGGCAAGTAAGTTCGACGTGGAAACAGCTCCACCAATAATTGTTGCCCGCGCACCATAAAGTGCAGCATCTGGGCCTTGCGCTCTCCTTGCACCAAATTCCATAACCGCACGTTTAGCGGCTGATGTCGTAATTCGACGTGCTTTTGAAGCGATTAATGTTTGATGATTTATTAAATTTAACAGCATTGTTTCATACAATTGTGCTTGCACCAAAGGTCCTTCTATTGTAACTACTGGTTCCCCAGAAAAAACAGGAGTTCCTTCTGCAATCGTCCATACCTTACACTCATTTTGAAAATTCTTTAAATACTTCAAAAAAGCGGCACTAAATAAATCAAGTGACTTTAAATAGTCTAATTCTTCTTCATCTAAATGAAATTTTTCGACTGCTTCAACAGCTTGTTGGATACCAGCTAAGATAACAAAACTGCCCTTATCAGGAAGTTTGCGGAAGAAAATATCAAATACACCCTCTTCCATCGGCAATTCTTGATAAAAACTATTTGCCATCGTAAACTCATATAAATCTGTTAGTAACGCCAATCTATCGGGATCCATAAAAATATTCTCCTTAATTTTAAAGTATCCACATACTTTAATTATATACAACGTGCTTTTTCTTATCTTAATAAAAAGGTATTAAGTACTTTTATTACTTTAACAAAAATAGCTGTCATTGACAACTAATTTACCTAAACATTTAATTTTTAGTTTTTCTCTGTATCATGCATCCTGAGACTATACAACCGCGGAGGGCGTCCTGGCTGCTTAATCGTTGATATTCCTACATCTTTAAACATATGTCCATGTGTTTTCTTAAAATTAGAATTATCGATTTGCTGCGGACTAACCATTAAAAACGGAGCATATACACTTCGTGCTTCCTTAAGTGTAAATCTCGCCCCCAGTGTCAATAAGATATTCGGCTTATAGTCTAATTTATTCCTGATTCGTGTCGCTGCAACTTTAAAAACCCATTCATGATCAAAAGCTAAATTTGTTTTACTTTCAAGATGAGTCTGTTGATAAAATTGATTTTCATTAGCTGCTTTAGTCGCTAGAAAAAATAAATTTCCACTAATTAAACTGTAACGTTTATCTTTATAGCCAAATCTAAACCACTGAACCTCACTTGCTCCATAACCTGCTCTTAAACGTGGCATTTCAGGTAAAAAAGTCATATAAGCTAATGAAATAGCTCTTTGTCCACTCGTTCTACCCGGATTAGTAAATGTCGCCAACTGCTCAGTATGAATTGCCGATAACTCTAACCCTATCTTCTCTTTAACCAAACGTAATGCTGCTTGATCTGCACTTTCCCGCATTCGCATGAAGGTTTCAGGTAAAGCCCATTTTCCCCTAAATGGCTCATTAGCACGTTTAACTAACAATAAATGCATTTTTTCAGTTTGACGATCAAAACTCCATATTAAATTAACAATATTGATGTAAGGACGCTCAAGCAATTGAACCTCAGTCATTTAAAAACTCCCTTCAAACAAATATCTACAAAATTATTATACGCTATAAAAAGTTTTTATTTCAACAACAACTACCATTTTTCAAGCTGATTACTCTTTTTTTACATTGGTTGCTATTTAAATTATAAATTTTTACTTTACTGAATATGCTAGAATTATTTTTACAAGCTTTCAGAATATATGTTACTATCTTGTTAAAAGTTATCCCCAAAAGCTAGGTTCTTCACCTTTTACTGCAACTAATCTCTGTTGTACATTACTGACTAACTTGTATAAAACTTGCATTTAAAATAATAAATAATACCCTATCTCAAATAAATTAATCAATTAACTAGGAGAAATACCATGTCTATTAAAACTTATACATTAGATGAGCCCCAGTTCCCACAAAATCCTAGGCTTTATCTCGATATACCTTACGCTATAAAAAATGGGCACATACTCAACTTGCATATCATTGAGCCTGCAACTCCAACTGCATCAAATCCACATTTTCCGCTAATAATGTTTACTCCAAGTAAGGATTTTAGCCATACAAACCTGGAAATGTTCTTTTCGCCGTTAATGCAATTAGCCCGCTATGGTTTTGTCATTGCGCTTGTTGAAACGCGCTATCTTCCTAATACTCATTTCCCAGAACAAACTAAAGATATTAATACAGCTACTCGCTATATGTTAAATCATGCATATCAATACCATATTGATCCTTACCGTTATTTTAGTTGGGGACTTAACTCTGGAGCTTATTCCTCATTATTAGCTGCCTGGACAGCACATATCCAAAAGTTCAACGATGAGGATGTTCATACACAGTCTTTGCGGTTCAAAGGTTGCATCAGTTTTAATCCACTTATTGATTTAACACCTGAACCCGAGTCAAAGAAATTACAGACTGCACTTTTAAAATATTTTGACACTACCAATCTCGCGGAATTTAATCTACTAAACTATGTTGGAAAAAAGGAGTTGCCTAATAATTTAATTTTCCAAGTTGAAGCAGCTGCATCACATAAAACTGATTATTCAAAAAAATTCGTTAACTACCTTGAAAAGTCAACTGACTTATCTTCCATCTACACTATGCTTGCGGCAAATGAACTTAATGACGGCTTTTTCACGCCCTATACAATTGACATCATTGTCAACTTTTTGAAGGATAACTTATAGATATATTTAAGCTAGCTCGTCAAGAAAAAAGAAATGAGGCATTACTCTATGAAAACTGATAAACAACTCGAACAGATTTTTATTTTTGCACAAAAAAAATTAGCTCATGACAAAACAGGACATAGTTTTTCCCACATCCAACGCGTCTCAGCTCTTGCTAAGAAACTAGCCCACGAAGAAAAGGCTGATACTTTTATTACGCTAGCCTCTGCATTGCTTCATGACACTATCGATGATAAAGTTGTTGCTGACTCACAACAAGCACTCACAGAAGTTAAACATCTCTTGGCTTTGCTTGAAGTTTCACCTGAAAAAGTTGCCATCATCACTTATATTATTACCCATATGTCCTTTGCAAATTCCTTGAACGGTCAAGAGAAATTACCCTTAGAAGGTCAGATTGTTCAAGATGCTGACTGGCTTGATGCGATGGGCGCTATCGGTATTACTCGTGCAATCTACTATGGCGGCCATCATGCTGAGACTATCTATGATCCGACAATCAAACCACGCACAAATCTAGATAAAACAGAATATCGCAATCTTGCTAACGAAACAATTATCAACCATTTCCACGAAAAGCTATTTCACCTCAAAGATATGTTAAATACCGAAGGTGCACGTAAGCTGGCGCAACATCGGGACGCAGTAATGCATACCTTTTTAGATGAATTCACGGCAGAATGGAATGCTAAACGTTAGATTTTCTTTAAACAAAAACAACTTTTTTTAATCAATTAGCAAACTTTTCTTCAAACAATACGTGTATTGTTTACAGCATAACCTAATAAACCTTTCAAGCTTTTCTTTATTGTTTTCATATAGCTTCCCTTACATGAAAGCAATACCACCAGACCACTATTACGTCTGAAAACACATACTCCTTTTACTCCGGCGAACTGAAGCGTCGGAGTTTTTTTATTGATTGCTATTGTTATTTTTAATATTTTATTGCAGTATTATTCCTAATAATGCATAATGTATATAGTTATATACTTTTTTTAGAAAGGGGCTCTACTATGCGCTCATTTGAGAATGATCAGCAATTCATCAAAATTTTAGAAACAATTATCGACTGTGGAAGTGTTAGCAAAGCCGCTGAGCGTCTTTTTATTTCACAACCATCTTTGAGCAAAAAAATTAAACAACAAGAGCGCGAACTTAATGTAATCCTTATTGATCGCAAACACCACCCCCTACGTTTAACTGAGCCTGGAGAATTTTATCTAAATAATCTTAAACGCTTAACGACGCAATATGAATCCGTCTATCGTGACTTAACTCGTATGGCAAGTTCTAATCATGGTCAAATCTCTTTAGGAATAACACAATCGCTAGGTCAAAAAATTCTACCATTAATATTGCCGCAGTTTCATAATATTTATCAAGATGTTACTCTTCAAATATTTGAAGACTCAGCTGAGCACAACGAAAATCGCTTAGTTCATTCTAAGATAGATTTATATCTTGGAATACTCCCTATTTTCCGTTCAGATATTCATTCTGAAGTTTTAGCAACTGAACCAGCGTACCTACTAGTCCCTAATCGGCATCCTTTGTACATAGCTAATCAGAAACTTAAACATTTAGAATCAGTTCGTGATATAGCACCTTTCGTAGAGAAATATCCTTATATCAGTGATTCTGAAAATACAGGTTTTCAACGTCTAGTTACCAATACTCTAGCCGAGTACGATATCAACTTAAATCAACTATTAAAATGCTGCAATCTTTTAACAGTTGCTAATTTAGCAATTCGTAATATGGGGTGTACCATTATTCCACGTTCTGTAGCAAAGGCTGTCCATCATATTCAACCAGCCAATTTTTATGAACTCCCTAATCAACTTAATTATAAGTTAGTTATTGCGCATAAAGAAGATGAAGAATTGAATGCCCAAATGAAAGCATTTATTAAAATGGCAAAAGGTGCCGGCCCATTATTACTGTAATAAACTATTACTAAGCTTCCTTTATGTGGAAGCTTTTTTGCCGCTAAAATATCTAATAGCACTTAAATATATTCTTTACTAATTCCTAATAAAAAAGTCTAAATAGTAATTAGATGCATTTTTTACTCTTTTCTTCTAATTTTGCAATCTTTCTAAAGTGTAATGGCCTCCGTTATAGCCATTTTCTTACTTGACACGCTTTTTTTTCTTAGTTACTATCTAAAGAGTAATCATTACATTACTTATTAAGGGAGAATATTTATATGAAGAAATTACTAACTCTATTGCTTTCCGCTCTAGCTTTAGTGACACTTGCTTTAGGCTTAGGAGCCTGCTCCAAAAAGGCTTCTACTTCTGCTAGCAGTGGCAACTTAAAAATTGTAGCTACGACTGATTTTTATGGTCAAGTTGCTAAAGAAGTTTTGGGAAAATATGGTACAGTTACATCTATTATCAAAAACCCCAGTGTTGATCCACATGAATACAGCCCTACAACAAAAGTTGCTAAAGTTGTAGCTAATAGTGATCTTGTTTTATATAACGGCTTAGAATACGATACTTGGGTAAAAAAACTTGGAGGTAGTAAATATCTTTCTGTTGCCTCAATTACTAAACAAAAAATTGGCGCAAATGAACATCTTTGGTACAAAAAAAATACCATGGCAAAAGTTGCTCAAGCTTTAGCAACTGAATATGGTAAATTAGATTCAAAACATAAAAAACAATTTGAAGCAAATGCTAAAAAATATCAAGCAAAATTAGCTACTTTAAATACCATGCTTGCTAAAATAAAGAAAAATAGCGATGGCAAAAAAGTAGCCGTCAGCGAACCTGTCTTTGATTATGCACTGCAAGCCATGGGATATACGGTTATTAATAACCATTTTGCAAAAGCTACAGAAGACGGAACGGATCCTTCTTACTCCGATATTAAAGATTTGCAAACAGCTATTAAAAACCATAAAATTGCTTTCTTTGTACAAAACATCCAAACGGATAGTAAAATCATTGATAATATCGTTAAATTATGTAAGGAAAACAACATTCCCGTTGTTAAAGTAACAGAAACTCTACCCTCCGGAAAGAACTATATTCAATGGATGACTTCCGAATATAAACAAGTTCTTAAAATTCAAAATAGTTAATTTTATATTTGAAAATTACTATAATCATGTTTTTAAATTCAATATTCATTTATAATTACTAGTGAGAAATGTTTCATCTTCCCACTAGTAATATTTTATATATTTCATGAAAGGAATTGGACAACTTTTGTCCTAGCGGTACAATATGGATTCGATTTTAAAAGTAACAAACCTAAATTTAGAAATTCCTAATCGAACACTTTTTAAAAATCTTAAATTTGAAATTCCAGCTCATAAATTAACGTGTGTTACTGGAGAAAATGGAGTAGGTAAAACTACGCTTATTAAGCATCTTTTACAAGATTTAGATAATCACTTTACGCAACATGTGCAATTTAGTATTCAGCGTGATCAAATTCAATATGTACCCCAATTACGTAATATTGATGATGAATTTCCTTTAAGCATTCATGATTTTGTTTCACTTGGATTTAAAAAAAGAATTCTACCTTGGAATTCACCACAAATGAAAACAACACTTACTCAAATCCTCACCGAAACAAACTTGTCTAATATAGAAAAGCAACCTTTAGGCCGTTCTTCTGGTGGTGAAAAACAACGTGCTTATCTTGCTCAGGCACTATGTGCTAATCCTGAATTATTAATTCTTGATGAAGCCACAGCTAGCCTTGATGTTATCAGTAAACATGAACTGCTAAAGTTATTAAAAAAAATAATGGCTACCCGTGGCCTTACCATTATTTTTATTACGCATGATCCTGATTTGATTGAGCAATACGCTGATTATGAACTGCACTTATCGAATCAGTCAGGTACACTACTTAAAAAGGAGGGCCTTGACTAATGTTTTACTATGCTTTTATGCGTTATGCATTTACTGCTGGAATCTTCATAGCCCTTATCTGCGGTTTTATGGGCGTTTTTGTCGTCGCAAGACAAACTTCTTTTTTCACACATACCTTATCTGAAATTGGCTTTTCAGGCGCCTCTTTTGGTGTTTTTCTAGGTATCTCGCCGCTTTTGGGAATGTTGCTTTTTACAAGCACTAGTGCCATCTTAATTGGTCTTTCTGGTGAAAAGCTAGGCCGGCGTGAAGCCTCCATTAGTGTGTTTTCAGGCCTTTTCTTAGGTCTTGGAATCTTATTTCTTTCTCTTTCAACGCAACAATCAAGTTACGCTACTAGCATCTTGTTTGGTAGTATCGTTGGAATCGATGCATCTAATCTACACACACTGATTTTCTTAAGCATTATCCTATTAATTACGATTATGCTACTTTTCAGACGTCTAGCATATAATTCTTTTGACGGTCAAGGTGCAGAATATAATCAACGTTATAATAAGTTAGTTTCTATTATTTTTCTTATCTTACTAGCTTTAACAATTAGTGTTACTGCTCAAATCGTTGGTTCTCTTTTAATCTTTGTATTGCTTACTATTCCAGCATCAGCTGCTAAATATTTTGTCCATTCATTAGGTAAAATGATTGCACTAACTTGTGCTTTTGCTTTACTTGGAGTCTGGCTTGGTCTTTATCTCAGCTATTTAACGAATTGGCCTGTCAGTTTCTTTATTACCGCAATCGAAAGTGTTGTTTATGGTGTTGCTATCTTATATGAAAAGATTCAAAATGCACATAAGTAATTGTAAAATGCAACAAAACTAGATATTTTTATGCTACTAAGGTATGTTTCCGATACTCAATCGGGAGCGTACCTTTTTTTAAGCGAAATTCAATCGTCATTATCTCAATTGATATAATGTTCAAGCAGTTATTCTTTAATCACTTCTTGCAACAACTCATTGGCTAAAGAAATGCAATGCTTACTTAAACAATTGATTAAAACAACCGCCGCTGCGCTATTATTGATATCAATTACCATAATTGATAATTGTGTCCCAGTCTGTCCGACTTTTAGCCACAGCCCTTCTTTTTCTCTAACCATTCCCATTAACGAAAATGATTCTGGTCGTTCTTGAAAAACTGGTTCCATAAATAATTTATTTGAAAATTTCAGCATATCTATTATATTGGATTTAAGCCCTCCAGCAGCCTTACCAACATTGTTTTCACAGTTATCCCATTGCCAATTACCATAATTTTTATTTTGAAAATATCCTGGCAATAAATTTTCCATTCCAAAGTTGGTCTCAGTTAATTCTAATTTGTCCTTCAAAAACAAATTCATACAATTTTCATAGCTATCAGTTTCTAATCTTGCAATGATAAGACCCAAAACAGCATATCCAAAATTAGAATATACATACCTATGTCTAGTAGTAACCCTTTTGTGAATCAAGATATTTTCAACACAATTAGAACACATATTGCTCTCGTAAGGATTATATTGACGAGTTCCTTTGTGCTTAATAATTTTAATAAAATCATTTAATTTCAAAGGCGTTAAATAACCATAACCCGACCGATGCATCAATAAGGCACTAATTGTTGGGTAATTTTTTTCAGGTAAACTAGAAATAACCTCATTTACTTTAGTTTGACTCGTCACACTTTTTTTCTGGAACAATTTAATAAAATAAAAAGCTGTAAAAACTTTCGTTAATGAACCAATTTCATAATTTGGTAACTTTTTCTCGTTTAAACAAGTTCTATTTCCATAGGTCTGCCATGATATTTCTTTACGATAAGAAACCCCAATTGATAATGTACTTGTCGGATGTGCGGTAATAATTTTTTTTATGATGTTTTCTATTTTTACTGATATATGCACTTTGCCTAGATTCCTTTTTTTATTTATAATATTACTTTTATTGATTGTCGATGTCTATATGAACACCTAGTAATTCATAAAATGCCCGCCAATTTTCTAAATTCTTCGAAAACTGATGGGCTTGTTTTATCCATGAAATCGATAGAACATTTTTTCTTTCAGTACCCTATATTATAGAACCTAAAAATACCCCATAATTGTTAGTTTCTATATCTAACAATTAAGAGGTATTTCAAAATCAGGATGCTAATCGTTAAGCTGTCAGCTATCATAATTCGTTCAACGATTGTAACGATGAAAAATAAAGAGAATCGGTTCTCTTGGCTTTGTTTTATATTTAGTTATCCATACAAATAAACTCCATGCTATTTTCTCTTGGTTCTACGTTCTTGATGAATGAACTTAAGTGCACGCTTTTTGGTTTTTATATTGGAACTTTTTAATTTACGATATGCTGTTGCTAATGTCATTTTCTCCATTTTTCACCTCAACTTACTTCGTAGTTACTTCAACAAACCATGCTTTTTTACGTAACTTTGGGGAATATTTCTTCAATTTTAATTTTTCAGGATTATTACGTTTGTTTTTGCTCGTTAAATATAAACGTTCACCTGTTATCATACATTCTAGAATAATATTATTGCGCATTTTCTTCCTACCTACCTGTTAAAAATTCTTGGATTTGTTCTTTTTGACTATAGTTCAAAACATCTTTTTGTATTTCTTGTATTAAACAGTCTCTAAATTCTAGAGATACTTCCCAAAACCCATTAATCATTTCAAACTCGTTTTTATTATATTTTTCGAAAACTGGGTACATCTCAAGAAAATCATTCCATTCAAGATAAGGTTCTTCTGAAACACTTTCTACATAACCTTTTTCTAATGCCTGTTTGGTGGGAAAGCCAAATTCATCAATAATTTAATCCTCAATTAAATCTCGGTAAATTTTGGTTTTATATTCTAAAGTAACATCTTCACCATTACTAAAATTTTCAACGGCTTGCTCAACTAAACTTGGATAAATAATTTCCATCTACATCCCTCATTGCTTACGTTTTTTTATTTCTTCTAATGAATAGTGATGACTACGATGATATTCTCCTGTAGAAGCATCTATTGAAAATGTAGGCATTGCAAGACCTTTATTGGTTCTCCGCTTATTCTTCTTACTCTTCGATGTCTTTCTTGCTGGTACTGCCATTTACATCACCTCTCTTGTTCTCTTACCAACTTGCTTTTTTAACTCCAGGAATTTCACCTTTCAAAGTTAAGTTTCGAAAATTTATTCTAGACATTTTAAACTTGCGCATATATCCTCGTGGTCTGCCATCTAACTCATCTCTATTGTGTAACCTCACTGCTGAACTATTTCGAGGGAGCTTACTCAGTCCTTGATAGTCTCCTATTTCTTTTAAATATTTTCTTTTCTCTGCATATTTCAAAACTAAAGCTTTTTGCTTTTCAAGTTTTGCCATTTTAGATTTTTTTGCCATTTTATCTTTTCCTTTTCATATAAATAGTAATCATTACAATTAAAATAATAACTCATACAAATCTTTTTGTAAATGGTAATTATTACTTTTTATTTTAAGAATAAATAAAAAAGGTGAAGTGAACCCACAAGTTTGGACAACTAAATTAAGCTGCTAACTGATTGGCAAGTTCTCGGTATTGTACCGGTGACTTGCCTTTTAATTTTGTTTTAATTTTTGAGTACCCATCTCTTATCGTGTGATTTTATGAATGTATCCAGTTTGTAACCAATTCTGTAACTTCTCTGCTTCAGGTAATATATCAAATAACTTAGCATCTTTAAAATTGCGGCTCCAAGACAATTCATCAAACTGATTGTTGGCATATTTCATATAGGTTAATTTACGATAATACCTATCACCACGACGGATAACATATTTTTCATCTAATTGCCCTTCAACGTGCTAGTCACTAATATTCAAGTTCCTAGTGATTAGGTTTTCTTCATTAATCAGATCGTTCTTCAATTCTGTTAAGCCTGTATACTCGACGGTTTGTGATTTTTTAGTACTTGGATCTGTATAAACTGTTTCCAGAACATACATCTTGTCAGTGCTAATATTACTAAGTGATAGTTGATCACCAAGTAGATTTTCGATATCAAACTTATCCTGTTCTCGGCGAGCGCGACGGAGTAATCTTGAACCACTAAGAATTGCTAGTTTTTAATCTGAATAATCGTTGGTATCATTTTTCAGATTAAAATTAAAAATTTCATCATGCAGATTTCCACCTTTATCACTGACAACCCGCTGTGCGAAATTTTGTATATCGTTATTTCTAATGTCGTTGCTATTTCCAATTATTTTCACACCCGTTTTCTTTTGATATTGTAAATATAAAACAACACTGAGAATTCAGATATTTCACCTAAAAAAGCCAAAGTATATTTCAACTTTGGGATATGGTGGAGTTTCTTCAATTTATCTTTTTTTCTTGGTAACTGAATGTGCATTACCTATCATTTTTTGTTCACTATGTGACAGTTTTTCAATTGAATTTACGATCTGATCGAAATTAATGTCCCGCGCATATTGATTTTCAGGCATCGAACGATATCGATTCCACATGGCATTAAGCTCAGGATCGACACGGATCTGTGTGAGAATTTGATGAATTTGTGGTTGTGTAAATTTCGTATGTCGTACCTCATTTGTAGCATTAAACGAGCGTATTAAATCATGATAGTTAATTCGAAATTTTTGAGGCAGTGCATACAAGTCATAGAAGTCTTTTCCGCGACTATTGGATGTGCCACGTGATAAAACTGTTTGTAATTTTTCTGCCAAGATTTGTTCCAAAGGATATGCTAATACATTAATTATTTTATCTTCAAACATCAATTGATGTTTGAAACGTACTGGTGATGGAATAATCGCATCTCCAGCAGTAATATCCATACGGAATGGAACTCTCATCTTTTCAATATATGCAAATCCTCTAATTCTAAAACCCGGATAGTTTGCTACTTCCCGTGTGTTATCAATTTTGAAATCCTTAAATTCAATTCCTTCAGGGGTAGGATTTTTGAACACTTTCTCTAAAAAATCGTACATAGTTTCTATACTATTGGCTCGGTTAATGATAGTGGTGTCTAAATCTTCTGTTGTTCTATTAGTAATACCGAGGACGGATTGTAATACATATCCTCCCTTAATTACAAGATTCTCTTTATAGGATGATTCAGATATCTTTTCCAACAGTTTTCCTAATATAAAATCTCTTTGAATGATTGCTGGGGAAGTTCCAGTACGTTTTGCTTCTGCTTTAATCCAATCTTTTAGTTGTTTCGATGTCATTACCATTGTGTTTGTAACGCCTCCAAAGCCGTTTTAAGAGATTGTACTCCTCTACTCTTTGCTGAGCTTAGTTGTTGTGAGAGAAGATATGGATCAAACTTTGTTTGATAATATCCTTGCAGTGTTTCATACGCAATCTCACTACTTGGATTTTCAGACCAGAAGTCCACCAGACATCGTTCTACACTATAGCATCTCACATTGTTAAGAGATGGGGTTTTTACCACTTCAATATTTTTTTCAAACTTATCAGCTTTTACATAATGTGGAATTACTTCGTTATTAATTCGGTTAAAATGAAACCCTTGCTTGAAATACATATGATAATTAAACGGAGTATTCGTTGTAAGTTGATATAGATACAACCCAGTTTCCCCACCAAAAACGCCTTGTTTATATTTTTTCTGCCATAACACAAATGGATCTTCAAGCTGATTAGGATCGCTATATAATCCGCGCATTGGTTGATCCAACTCGTTTTGATCAACCAAATATTTCAATGTGCTTCTCTGAAAACCAGCCTTTACCGCTTCTTGGCTAGTAAAGATTCCTCCGTTTTTGTCTAAAAAATGCTGTAGTGCACTATTCATTATTATCACCACCGTACTTATATGCTTTAATTGTATAATAATAACGCAAATGTGTACAGTAAGTTTTCTTGGACTCTTTAATAAGTGATACTGATGAATTAAACATTTAGTTTTTACAATAAATTGGTGTAGCTTATCTAGCTATCTGGGAGTGTCAAGAAATTTGTGTAAATGAAAGTCCCTTTCCTCTGTAAAAAATAATTCGTTAATCGAAAAGTGATTCAAGTGTATCTTTAACTTGACCAAATCCTTTGTGAATTCTTTCAAAATTATTTTCGTTGTAATTAAGTATCTGAACCCCAATGAAATTATCTAAAGATTTTTCATTAGGAAACTGTTCCTTGGACTTAGTTTTGCGTTTTATCTTTTTATTTACTGATTTTAGGATATTGTTTGAATAAATTATTGGTCGAATAACTAATGGAAAGCTCAAAAAAGCTAGTAATTCATTCTCAATTGATTTTAACTTTTTAATTAAATTGAAGTTTGTTTTCTCCCATGTATCGTAAAAACTGTTTAATAGTTGATGTCCTGCCGTTATATCACTTACTGAGTGTAGTTGCTTAAAATTATTTGAGATACTTTCACGATCCTTTAAGCGGACAAGGGAATCCCTCCATTTTGGTTTGGTTTGACGCTTTAATCATACGGGGAAGGGATTCCTTTTTCAATAAGCTTTTTATTTACACAAACTATTTTATACTTCCATTGATAATGCTAACCGTCTTTTAGCCTTTTTTTACTATTGACTTTGTTCAGCTTTTATCTCATGTTTTTTGTCTACTTATCATATCCAAAATAAATTTACACAAAAAACTCCGCAGCCGGGGAAACTACGGAGAAAAGGAGTTGTTATTACATTACTAAGTATCGGGAAAATACTTAATAAATTATAGTTTACTTTTCTTAGGGAAAGAAAAGTAGTAAATATGTTATGAAAAAAAGTTTTGTTATTGGGTATGTTTATATAGTAGTTTAAATTTGTGAACTGTTTGTGAAATTCTTTTGATATAAATAGTTGAATTTCGTGATGAAATTAAGCGTCACATGACTATTTATTGAAATAACTGTTATCTTCGCTTCTTCAAACTAATTTATCGCGCTCACTATTTATTATAAATCTTCGACAACCACATAAGTCATATCAAGTGGTCCATGGACTCCTACTACTAAAACCATTTCAATATCCCCTGAATTTGATGGCCCTGTAATAAAATTAATGTTCGATGTACTAAGGACTCCATTTTTTATATCTGAATCATACTTATCCATTGCTTGCCGCGTTCGTGGTACAATATCACTTTTTTTGATAATACTTAGATAGTGTGTTGGCAAAAAGTTAAACGCACGCCCTTGACCAGCAGTTGTCGCAACTGTAATTGTTCCTGACTCTGCTAATAAATAATCTGCAAATCCAACTGCTCCATCCGCTGACTGTGCTGTTTTTATATTTACCTCACGCGCTGCTTGAGGTTGCCAATATGTTGCGGCTTGTTCTTTTTGCCACTTGTCTAAATTAAATTCATTCCATTTATCGGTTGTTGGCAAAATTAAATTTTTAATTTTCTTTGCTGCTATATATTCATCTAATAACTTTCCCAAATTCTCAGTTGTTACTTTCTTAAAATCAACTTTAACTGCTTCACTATTCTTTTGAGCAATTTCTAATAGCTCATCTTGACTTTTACCAGATAAAGTAGTTTCTGGTAGATCATTTAGAGGTTGGAAAGGATGTTCGTGCAACTGATGTCGTGGTCTCTTAGCTTTTTGAGCTAAAAAATCCAAAAACTCTTCACGATTTGCATTTCCCATAACTATTTCCCTCCCTTAGCAGCTTGCTCTTGCTTGTGCTTTTTGAACCAATGTCTAAAATTCTCATGACTTTTAGCAGGCTGTGGTAAATCACGAATATCTGTCCAACCTCGAGCAAATTTGGGTACCGGTTTATGCAATTTTCCAATTCTACCAGTTTCATATAAAAAGCCCGCTACAGAATCATGGTCATGATGCGAGACAACTTTTGAAGCTGTATTTGCGCCAAACATAGCTGATTTAAAAAGAATTGGTGAGCCTGTTCCAACTCCAATTGTTTTCATAATCGTATTAGTTAAACTATGATCAGTATGCAATTTATCCATCATCACGTGCCGGTGCTCAATTAAAAGTTCGTGCAATGGTATCCGAACAGGACAGGTTTCTGTACATGCAGCACACAAACTCGATGCATATGGCAAATCTCCGAACTCTTCATATCCATCTAAAACAGGTGAAAGAACTGCACCAATTGGTCCGGGATAAATAGAACCATAACCCTTGCCGCCAATATGCCGATAAACTGGACAAACATTTAAACACGAACCACAACGAATGCATTGCAAAACAGATTCAAACTGGGTTCCTAACGCATTTGAACGTCCATTATCAATAATAACAACATGAAAGTCATCTGGCCCATCAGATTCATCGTCTGTGCGTTTACCACTAAATGAACAATAACTAGTTAGTTTTTGTCCAACTGCACTTCGAGAGAGCATATTATCAAGTACTTCTGCTTCTTTTAAACTAGGCACGATTCTCTCCATTCCCATCACAACAACTTGTGTTTTAGGAATAGCCATAGTCAAATCTGCATTTCCTTCATTAGTTACTAAATTAATCATCCCACTATCAGCTATCGCAAAATTACATCCTGTAACTCCCATATCAGCTTGCAAGAAATATTCGCGTAAATATTTACGTGCAAATTTAGCCATTTTTTCCGGTTCATTACTACCTGTATAGCCAAGCTTTTCGAAAACTTTTTGGATTTGGTCGCGATTTTTATGCAAAGTTGGGAAAACAATATGTGTTGGTTCATCCCAATTATCTTCTTGTAAGATGAATTCTGCTAAATCAGTTTCCATCACGGAAACACCTGGTAGTTTCATTAATTCTTTATCCAAATCAATCTCGGTTGAAACCATTGATTTTGATTTAACAACCTTTTTTACCGCTTTTTTTACTGCTAAATCTTTTATATATTCAGTTGCCTCTTGATCTGTTTTAGCAAAGAAAACATGACCACCCTTTTTTTCGACATTATCAGCAAACTCTTCTAAGTAGTCTGGCAAATATTTAATAACATGCTGGCGAATTTGTTCACCTAAATCACGCCATTGTTCCCAATTACCAAGCTCTTTTCTGGCTGCTTCACGTTTATCCCACTGTGCATCTTGGGCTTTAGCAACTGAAGCTTGCATAAACTTATCTTTCTTAGCTTCTTCTACTCTCTCAACGAAAGGTTTAGTACTTGTAGCAATTCCCATGATACTACCCCCTTATTGTTCAACCTTTTCAATATCTTTTTTATACTTAATTCGCTTAACATCAACATTGCTGTTTAACACTTCAGCAATGTGCATAATCTTAATTTTTTCACCCCTGCGGCTAAAACGTCCCCCTATATTCATCAAACATGCAGGGTCTGCACTAATTAATATCTCAGCTTTTGTGCTTAAAACACTGTCTACTTTTTCATCAACCATTGTCTGTGAAATTTCTGGTTCTTTAGCAGAAAAAGTGCCTCCAAAACCACAACAGTTTTGAATGTTGGGTAATGGTGTCATTTCCAAATCCTTTACATGATCTAACAAAACAAAAGGTGCAGTTGCCTCACCTAATAATCTAGTCATATGGCAAGAACGATGATACGTGGCTTTAGCATCTAACTGCGCTCCGGCATCAACCACCCCTAAGACACGATAAAGAAACTGTGAAAACTCATATGATTTATCAGCTAATTCAGCTGCCTTTTGTGCATATTCAGGATCATCTTTTAAACTATTTTTATAACTTCGTAACATCGCAACACAAGAACCCGCTGGGCCAACTATATAATCAGCATCTACACTCAACAAAGAATCAATTTCATTATGTAATGTCTTATCTGTTTCTTTCAAATAACCACTATTATATGTGGGTTGTCCACAACAAATTTGATTTTCAGGTAAATAGCAATCACAACCAAACCTTTCTAGCACTTCAGTCATTGCTTGGCCGACTTTAGGAAAAAATAAATCAACGACACAAGTAGAAAAAATAGCTACTTTCATAAAACATTATCCCCTTAATTAGTAAAATTTATAGATTATATCGTTTACAATATAACACAAAAATTATCCTTTTTTTCAATTAGTGCCTTTTGTTCGAAAAAAAGAAAATTCATTTAATTTTATAAGCATTTTGGAATAACTTTTTAGATTTTTTAACATAAAAACGATTTCTTGCTTATTTTTGAAATTTAATTATATACACAGCTCAGTTTTATTGGTATATTTGTCCAATAGGGGTAGGCACCCTTGCGTTACGGGTCAAAGGAACGGAATGTGAACTTTGACAGAACGGCTTTTGTCATAGCCGACGTTTTGTGTGCCGCATTCACCATCACTAATATTGGTGCTTGCTCTCCTCTGAATATATTTAGGGAGATGTTTTTTTATGACAAAACTTACATGGAGTAGTCCAAAGCTTACTGTACGTATGTTGACAATCACTGCCATTCTAGTTGCTATTCAAGTTGTCCTAAGTAAAATTTCTATTGGTTCTGACAGCTTGGTTAAGATTAGTTTAGGTTTTATTGCAACTGCATTGGTAGGCTATTTTTTAGGCCCTTGGCTTGGTGGAATAGCACTTGTTTTAAATGACTTAATCGCTAATACCTTGCTATCAACTGGCAGTAGTTTTTTTATTGGTTTTACTTTTTCTGCTTTCATATCCGGAATAATCGCAGGCGCTTTTTTACGGAACCAACCTTTAAGTTGGCAGCGATTGGCTATTTATGAACTAGTTCAAATACTGGTTACAAATGTTTTTTTTACCACTCTTTGGATTCATGTCTTATATACAACACCATTTAATACTCTTTTACTTGTACGTTTGCCCAAAGAAATTATTTCTTGGCCAATCGAGACATTCGTTATTGTCGTGGTTCTCCAGGCAATTGCAAAACATGATTTTAAATTAGATCGCGGATATTAATTTTTCTCGTTTGAGCTAAATATCTGTCCTTCTTTATTACTTTCAAGCATACAAAAAGTTGATAGTAGTGACTACGCTATACTGGTCACTATCATCAACTTTTTTGTACTACAAATTTTTAGCATTTTTATCTAATTGAACGAAAAAAATAGTTAGTTAGAGAATATTAACAACATAACTTGAATCCTTCAGACTTTTAGTTATCTGATTTACATCATCAAGTTCAACTATCTACTCTTGAGCGTACATTTTAGCACCAAATATTAGAGGATAACAAAAAGTCCGGAACCTTCGTCCCGAACTCTTCAGACATCAAACCTTGCAAACTAATTACTTGTTTAAATGCCCCTGCCAAGGTAACTATATCTTACCATATTCTATTGAAATGTTATGGGATTTTTTAAGATCCGAACACGGATAACTTCTGGAATCGTCATCAACTCAGTTCGAATTTCTTCAAATTGTTCTGTAGGAATTGCTGCCATATCAATAACTGTATACGCAATTTGCTCCCGGGAACGGTTAATCATATTATCAATATTAAGGTTATAGTTGGCTAAAATTGTTGTAATCCGTCCAACCATATTAGGTACATTACGGTGAATTAATGTTAATCTTAATGGTGCTTCAAAGGGCATGTCAACACTAGGAAAATTAACTGAATTGTTAATATTACCTGTTTCTAAATATCTACGTAGTGTTTGTGCAGCCATTCTAGCTCCATTCACTTCTGCTTCTTCTGTTGTTCCACCTAAATGTGGCGTTACAATAACTTTTTTATTTGCTGCCAAAGCAGGTGTCCCAAAGTCCGTCATAAATTGGCTTATTTTTCCTGCATCAAGAGCACGCAAGACGGCCGCATCATCAACAATTCCACCACGTGAATAATTTAATAGCACTGCCCCATCTCGCATTTGTTCAATTTGTTTAGCACCAATTAAATTATGGTTACGATCAGTATACGGAATATGTATAGTTACAAAATCACTTTGTTCTAATAATTCTTCTAATGTCTCTGCTCGTGGAATATCACTTGATAGCTGCCATGCATGTTCAACCGAAATATAAGGATCATAACCGATAACTTTCATGCCTAAATCTGCAGTTGCCTTAGCCACCCGTGACCCAACTGAGCCTAAACCAACTACCCCGATTGATTTACCTAACAACTCAGTTCCAGCGAAATGATCCTTACCTTTTTCTGTTTGTAAAGAAACATCTGCCCCACCTAACTTATGTGCCCAATTTATTGCTGGCACAACTGGCCGAGAAGCTAGTAAGAGCATCGCTACAATCAACTCTTTTACTGCATTAGCATTTGAACCTGGTGTATTAAAAACAACTGTTCCCATATCAGTTGCAGTAACCAACGGAATATTATTAACTCCTGCTCCTGCTCTTGCAATTGCTAATATGTTAGTTCCAAATGGTGTCTTGTGCATATCTTGGCTTCTAATCAACAATGCATCTGGTCGTTGACTCTGGTTGATTGTGTATATTTTCTTAGGAAATTCTGCTAATCCTTCTTCAGCTATTACATTATACGTTTTAATATCCATTATTATTTATTGTCCCCCACTGTTTGTTCAAATTGTTCCATAAATCTAACTAATTCCTGTACCCCTTCAAGCGGAAATGCGTTATATAGACTAGCACGCATTCCACCAACTAAACGATGTCCCTTTAAATTTAAAAGACCATTCTCAGTCGCTTGTGCAACAAATCGTGCATCTAAAGCTGCGTCTCCCGTCACAAATGGAATATTTGTTGTCGAACGATCTGTTTTTTTAGCTACAGCAGCTTTGAATAATTTTGAATTATCTAAATAATCATACAAAACTTGTGCTTTTTGCTCGTTTAATTTTTGTATAGCATCTACTCCACCAAGTTCAAGTAGCCATTTGAACACCAGACCTGCTGTATAAATAGCAAATACAGGTGGTGTATTAAGTGCTGATTTTTTAGTAACTTGTTTCGCATAATCTAACATAGAAGGTAACCCTGAGACTTGTCCAATCAAGTCATGTCTTACAATAACTACGGTTAACCCTGCTGGTCCAATATTTTTTTGCGCTCCCGCATACACCAGCCCAAAATCGCGAATATTATATTTCTGGCCTAAAATATTCGAAGACATATCTCCAACTAATAGATTATTTTCTACATCCGGTAATTGACAATACATCGTTCCTTCTATCGTATTATTTGTAGTAATATGCACATAATCATATTTTTGATTCAAAGCTATTTCTTGTGGTAATTGCGTATAATCACTATTCGCACCACTAGCTATAATATTAATTTCTTTACCAACTAATTTTGCTTCTTCGGCCGCTCTTTGTGACCAATGTCCTGAATCTATTAAGCCTATGCAATTAGCTTTATTTGCTAAGTTCAAAGGAACAGCTGTAAACTGCAAAGTAGCTCCACCTTGTTGAAATAAAACATCATAATTTGCAGGAATATCCATCAAAGTACGTAAATCAGCTTCTGCTTCTTGTACCATATCTGTGTAAAGAGAGGAGCGGTGACTAATCTCCAGTACACTCATGCCACTATTTTGAAACGACAACAACTCACTTTGTACTTTTTTGATAACTGATGTCGGCAACACCGCCGGTCCAGCTGCAAAATTATAAATACGTGTCACTATCTCCACTTCTTTCTCTTAAAATATTCTCACAAAACTAACATTTTCTCATTCTAAACATTTGTCTTGCTCTTTAAATATAGCCTATCTGACTTTCAACTGCAATATTTAATCTTATTTTCATATTATAAATTTTATAAACTATTTAGTATATTCCTATTTGATTAGTATGTCTATTTTTAAATGGTGGTAGACTGTAAACATTGTATAATCGCTTTTAATATTTTTGTAACATTACAATTAATATATTTATATATTTTGCTAAAATTCAAAAAGCATATTTCCCTATTCTATTAACATTTTATTGTCACTTTAAAACTTTAATTTTGCGTAACATTATCGTAATAATTTAAAAAATAAATATTAGTTATTCTACTCACCCTTGAATTAAAGAATCCCTTTGCTACAGCATTACAACAAAATATTTCTTGTTAATAAAAACTTATATTACTTTAAAAAGTGTTTATATATAAGCCATAGTCTCTACTTTATTACAAAACCACATATTTTGTAACACTTTTTGAACCCTAATGCAATATAAAAAAGATACAATAAGGTTACAGTCATGATTAAAGAATCTAATAATATTGGGAGTGAATTTAATTTGAATAATACAACAAAAAAACTTTTAGTTGGTACAGTAGGTGCGGCTGGTTTATTCTTAGCATCATCAACTACTGCAAATGCCGATACAACATATAAAGTTGTCAAAAGCGATTCCGTGTGGGCTTTGTCTCAAAAATACGGTGTCTCAATTAAGTCAATCGAAACTTCAAATAATGTAAATCAATCAACTCATTTAATTACAGTAGGTCAAACATTAACAATTCCTACAACTTCTTCTGATACAACATCATCTTCGACAACTTCTTCTGATACAACACAAGTTACAGTTGCCAGTGGTGATTCCTTATGGAAGCTTGCACAAGAATACAATACAACAGTTGCTGCCTTGCGTGAGTTAAATGGACTCTCAGAAGATACAACATTAATTCACGTTGGTGACGTTTTAAAAGTTAGCGGTACAAGCACAACTTCAACAGCTTCTACAGCTTCTGAAACAACATCAACCGCTTCTACTGCTACATCAACCGCTTCTGAAACAACTTCTACTGCTGCTTCTACTGCTGCAACAAGTAGTTCTGTAGCTAGTTCTTCTGCAACAACTACAGATAGTAGTTCTTCAAGCGCCTATGTTTCATCTAACCATGTTACATATACTGTTGAATCTGGTGATTCATTATATACAATTGCTCAAGAATATGGTGTTACAGTCGCTTCATTGCGCGCTGCTAACTCATTGGGTTCATCTTTGCAGGTAGGACAAACATTAACTATCAATGATCCTACAAAGACACCTTCAACAACAACAGATACTACAAGTGCTGCTACAACAAGCTCTAGTTCAACAACTACCGCTACTGCAGCAGATACTGCTACAACAAGTACAGCTGCTACTTCAAGTTCCAGTTCTGTTGCAAGTTCATCAAAAGCTTCTAGTTCGTCAACTACTGCAACAACAACTTCTTCATCGACAACTAGTTCTACTTCTACATCATCTGTTTCAGGCAGTTCAATCGTATCATACGCTGAAACATTGACAGGTATTCCATATCTATATGGTGGAACGACAACTTCAGGATTTGACTGCTCTGGCTTTACACAATATGTATATGCACACTTTGGTATTAGTTTACCACGGACTGCAGCATCTCAATCATTAGTTGGAACATCTATGTCAGTTTCTTCAGCTAAAGCTGGTGACTTATTGTTCTGGGGTTCTAAAGGATCATCATATCACGTAGGTATCTACATTGGCGGTACTTCTTATATTGCTGCTCCAACAAGTGGCGAATCAGTTAGCGTCAAGAGTTACCAATATTATCAACCAACTTTTGCTGTTCATGTAAGTGGTGTTAATAACTAATTTGTTAACTTAATAACAAGCTATTACAAAAAAAGCTAGTAGAATCAATTGATTCTGCTAGCTTTTTTTCACTATATCTACTTTAGTTATGGTTTTTTAGTTATATCTTCTCCAAAATATTTCTTTGACAGTTTTTTCAATGTTCCATTACTACGTAATGTCTTAAGTGCTTTATTAATTCGCTTTTGCAATTTTGTATTGTTTTTATTAAGTAATGCTGAAACCTTAACTGGTGCAACCTGTTTTGATAAATCCTTAAAGTTAAGATCACTAGTTTTATTAGATTTAGCATATGCATAATAAGCTTCAGCTGAATTAATTGTCCCGTCAACCCGGCCTTGACGAATTAGAGATAAGCTTGTTGAAAACTCTCCAGATGAAACAATTTTGGCTCCATATTTTTTAGCTAAAATTGCATTATTAGTCCCAGTCCCCTCTGCAAAAGTTTTATTCTTTATTTTATTGATATTTGTTATCTTTGCTTTCTTTGGAGTAATTAAAGCATAGCGAGAATAAATATATGGATTTGAGAAAATATAGTTTTTCTTTCTTTCAGCTGTTTCCGTAATATTATTTAAAACTACATCATATTTTGAAGCACCCACACCAGCAATTAAAGAATCCCATTTAGTTGGAACAAATTTAGCTTTTAAGCCCAATTGCTTAGCCAAAGCTTTACCTAAATCCACTTCAAAGCCCGTTAATTTCCCATTTGCTCGGTATGAGTAAGGTTTATACGTGCCTTCTAGTCCAATTGTTAATTCACTTTTGTTGACTAAATTTCCACTATATGTAGCTGCATCTGCCTTCTGTCCTGCCTCTGTTAATACTGTTGCAACTAATACAGTTCCTAAAACTAACCCCGTTCTTAATAATACTTTTTTGAAATTCATAACAATACCTTCTCTTTACTTTTAATTTTCAAATGTCATTGATGAGATAAATTGACTAATTCTCGCGTTCCTAGTATCTGGATCAAAAAAATTTTCAACAGACCCATCATAGATAATATTTCCTTCTTCAACAAAAATAATTTTGTCTGCTACCCTTTTAGCAAATGCCAGATTGTGTGTAACAATAACCATTGATTGCTGTTCCTTAGCAATTTGTAATAAGACTTTCAAAACTTCTAATTCTAACTCTGGATCAAGCGCCGAAGTTGGTTCGTCTAATAATATATACTCTGGGTTCATTGCCAATGATCTTGCAATTGCAACTCGTTGCGCCTGTCCTCCAGATAGTTGCTCAGGATAAGCATTTGCTTTATCTGATAAACCAACTTTTATCAATAATTCCTTTGCTTGTTTTATTGCAAATGGTCTTTTCTTTTTTAAAACTTGGATTGGTCCTTCAATAATGTTTTCCAAAACTGTAAAATGTGGAAATAAATTATAGCTTTGAAAGACCATCCCAGTTTTTTGCCTTATATAAAATAAATCGTTTTTACTAATCTCTTTAGAAAAGTCAATCTGCAAATCATCAAAATCATATGTACCCGTTTCTGGTTTTTCGAGTATATTTAAAGAACGTAATATTGTTGATTTCCCCGAGCCAGACGGACCGACTAATACTGTCACTTTCCCTCTAGGAAAATCTAGCGAAATATTTTTTAAAACCTGATGACTACCAAATGTTTTGTTTACCTGCTCTAATTTCATCTACTTTCACTTCCTCTTTTAACATGACTTGCATTTAATTTTTTCTCTAGCTTTCCTTGCAACCATGATAAAATAGTACAAAAAATTGCATATACTACAGCAACCAATGAATACATTAATAACGGTTCGTAATTTTCAGCCGCAATCTGTTGACTAACTTCAAACATCTCAACAATTGTTATAGATGCAGCTAACGATGTATCTTTCACCAGACTAATAAAACTATTAGCTAACGGTGGGACTGAAACACGCAATGCTTGGGGTAAAATAATTCGCTTTAGCGTTTGTGTCCTTGTCATTCCTATAGATGCGGCTGCTTCCCATTGACCTGATGGCACTGATTCTATTGCTGCTCTTATAGTTTCTGAAGCATATGCACCTGTATTTAATGAAAACGTTAGAACACCCGCCATAAAAGGATCTAGTTTAATTCCTTCTGGTGTTAACCCCTTGATTTTTAAATATGGCAGTCCAAAATAAACAATAAACAATTGAACTAACAATGGTGTTGAACGAAACAACCATACATAAAATCTAAAAAAAAGCTTTATTACTATATTAATCCCTTTAGTAGCTGATAATCTTATTAAAGCTGTTACTAATGCTAATGCTAAGCCAATAAAAAAAGAAATTAACGCTAACGGAATTGTATATTTAAACCCAGCTTCCAAAATTTGGGGTAAAGATGTACTAATAGTATTCCACATGAGATTTACCTCCTTTTTAAAAATTAGATATAAAAAAGACGAAATCCCAAAAAGATTTCGTCTTATCCGCACCTCAATTTTAGCTACATTATATCCTTGCCAAAAAAGTGGACCGTCTAAGACGAGCTCCACAGCAACACATACTTTGATTTTTTGTAATCAACAATGTATTCATGACAAATTATCCTCACTAAAAATTAGTTATATATCTATTTTATATAGCCTAACGAAGATACACAAAAATGTCAAGCCTGATTCTCATATAATGTTTAATGTATTCTATCATCTTTACGCTTCGATTATTACAAACCCATATTGCCCCAAACGGTCTTCACCAGTTACCATATTCTGGCTTAAAATTAATTTTGCTTTTTGAGGTAAAACAAATTTAATACTGCTATACCCTAAATTAAAAAGTGCAAAAATACGTTTTCCGCCTAAAGAGCGGGTAAAACTAAAATAGTCATATTTACTACTGTATTGACCCCATTCGTACCGACCATCATTCAATAAATCACTATATTTTTTTCTAAATTCAATTAGTATCTGTAAAAAGCGCAACATCGTCTTGTCTTGCTCCTTAACATTCCATTGCATACATGCTCGATTGGCAGGTATATTTTCTCCCTTTAACCCAAGCTCTGTTCCATACAACAAGACAGGACTTCCAGTTTGCATAAATAAATATGCTATCATTGCCCGCATTAACTTCTTATCGTCTTTACACTCGCTTAAAATTCGCGGTGTCTGTGGCGTATCCAAAGTTAATAACATTCCTTGATTTTTTTGCTTACAATAACGTAACATTTGCGTATTAACCGTTTCAATCAAGCTACCTACAGTTGTTTTTTTATTCAGAAAATAATCTTTAATAGTATTACTTAATGGATAATTCACACTACCATTAAAAAGTGTATCTTCCATTAAATTAAGATTCGTATCCTTGTTTTCACCGACTAAATAAAAATCCGGTTTAATTTGTCTGATTTTTTCATGTAGGTAGTTTCGAAATTCACTTGGAAATTCATCTGCTGTACTTATTTTCCATGCATCTATATCTAATAATTGAATCCAATAAGTTAAAACTTTGCAAATGTAGTCTTGCACGTCTATCGAATGCAAATTAAGTTTAGGCAAGTGTGGGTCATTTGCAAACATTTCATAATTGGCATCTGGTGCATAATTAGGATCTGCACTTAATGTATACCGTACCGGAAACTTTTGTATCTTAAACCAATTAGCAAAGTGTGATTTTGATCCTGATTTGCGCACATCTTGCCATTGCAAACAAAAATCACTTATATGATCAAATGTCCCTTCCAACATGACGTGCATCCCACGATTATGCGCCGTATTGACAAGCTTTTTTAAGACTTCCTTATCGCCAAACGACGGGTCAACATTCCAAAAGTCAGCTGAATCATACTTATGGTTAGAATATGCTGTAAAGATTGGTGTTAAATCAAGTCCATTAATTCCCATATCTTGTAAATAGTCAAGATGATCTATAATACCTTGGAGATCACCACCAAAAAAGTTGGTTGCACTTGGTTCTTCACTATTCCATGCCAACGTTCCTGGTTTATCATTAGCTGGATTTCCATTCGCAAATCGATCTGGCATTATCTGATACCAAATAGTTTGTTTAACCCAACTAGGTAGACTAGCTACCTCTTTTGTGTCTAAATAGGGTGTTCTAAATCCCTGCACTTCACGAAAGGCTTCTTCAGTAAATAAAACTATTTTTCGAGCATCGTATAAAAGCTGTTCATTTTCTTTATCGAAAATTCTAAATACATATTCTAAATGTCTGCTCTTTGTAATCGGGATCGTCACTTGCCAGTAATCACTGATAACCCCACGAATATCGCGCGTCATCTCTTTAGTTTCATATTGCCAAATAACTTCGTTATGCTCATTTAATTTACGACTGTAAGGATCCCCATATAATAATTCCACGTGAGCAGCATCATTATGCTTCAAATGCAAAATTATTGTAAATTCCTTTTGATTAAGTGCATATGCCATCTCACTATTAGGATGATGATAAATTGCTGCTAATTCCATATCATTATTTTTTTGCAATTCCACAAAAATCACTTGAATTGCAAAATTCCTTTCTTAAAAATGTTCAATTTTTTTATCTCATATTGTGATTGACCTCACTTCTAACTATTTAGTTATTTATCACTAGTTAGAACACAATATATTCCTATACTTCAAGCGTATTCATTTTTGCTTCATTTAGCAAGTCTTTTTTACTGAATAAAAAAATTTTTAATTGTGTTGTTTTTCACTTTTTGGTAAGGACCAATTATAAAAAAGCAAGCCCCAACTCTTGTAATCGGATTCCTCGAAGAATATAATTAACTGTAGAAAAGTAAGGAGGAACTTTAATGGCTTATAAAACAACTTATCCATACACAAATGAAATCTTACATGAATTTGAGAATGCTACAGATACCGAACTTGAGCAAGCATTAGCTAATGGACATGCTCTTTACAAAAAATGGCGTGATGAAGATATCTCTGAAAGAAAAGCAATTCTTCATCAGGTGGCCACATTATTACGCAAAGACAAACGTAAATATGCTGAAGTAATGACAAAAGATATGGGTAAACTTCTCACAGAATCCGAAGGTGAAGTTGAACTCTGTGCTACTATCGCTGATTATTTTGCTGATAAAGCCGAAGAGTTTCTAAAACCTGTTCCTTTAGAAACTGCTGCTGGTTCTGCTTACTATTTAAAACAGGCAACTGGTGTTTTAGTTGCTGTAGAGCCTTGGAATTTCCCACTATATCAAATCATGCGTGTTTTTGCGCCTAACTTTATGGTTGGTAATCCAATGATTTTAAAGCATGCTTCAATCTGTCCTGCATCAGCTGCTGCCTTTGAAGATTTAGTGCTTGAAGCAGGCGCTCCTGTTGGTAGTTTCAAAAATCTCTTCATCAGTTATGATCAGGTTTCCAAAGCAATTGCAGACCCTCGCGTAGCTGGTGTTTGTTTAACTGGCTCTGAGCGTGGTGGCGCAAGTGTTGCTGCTGAAGCTGGTAAGAACTTGAAAAAATCATCGTTGGAACTTGGCGGAAATGATGCCTTCATTATCTTAGATGATGCTGATTGGGATGAAGTTAAAAAAACAATTCCAGCTGCTCGCTTATACAATGCTGGTCAAGTATGTACTTCTTCCAAACGTTTTATTGTCTTGGCAGATAAATATGAAGAATTTCTTGAAATAGCTAAAGAAGCTTTTTCTCAAGCTAAATGGGGTGACCCAATGGATCCCAAAACAACACTGGCACCTCTTTCGTCAGCTGCGGCTAAGCGCAAGGTCTTATCCCAAATTGATTTAGCTGTTGAAAATGGCGCAGATGTCGTTTATGGTAATGAACCAATTGATCATCCTGGATACTTTGTAATGCCTACTATTTTAACTAATATTACTAAAGATAATCCTATCTATAATCAAGAAATCTTTGGTCCTGTAGCTTCTGTCTACAAAGTTAACAGTGAAGAAGAAGCTATCGCCTTAGCTAATGATTCTAGCTACGGACTAGGCGGTACCGTCTTTAGTAGCAATCCTGAGCACGCTGCTAAAGTTGCTGCTAAAATAGAAACTGGTATGTCTTTCATCAACTCTGGCTGGGCTTCATTACCTGAATTGCCTTTTGGCGGTATCAAAAATTCCGGCTATGGTCGTGAAATGAGCCAAATTGGGTTTAACGCTTTTGTTAATGAACATCTCGTTTTCACACCTAATAAATAAAATTTTAACTAATTAACTGAGATTCAGATAAAATTCCCTTTTGCAAAACAAAACGCAAAGGGGAATTTTTGTCGTCGCTATTATTTATAAATTCACTTGACAATAGTCAACTAAAATCTATAATTAAATCAGCTTATAAGCCTTAGAATGGAGTGTTTACAATGAAAAAACCTTTGCTAAAGATTTTAGATATCTGTCTATCAATTACCTTTATCTTAATGATTTTTTGCTTTGCTTTTTTAACACTTACTTTTTTTGGCACACAACATGCAAAACTCGCCACTATTTTGATTTTAGTTTGTGTCGAAATCATACTTGGTCTTTCAGTTTACCGGCAACGACTCGCCCGTCCTGAAGCTAGAGGATTTAATGAACCTTTACTTATCCCCAAAACTATCTCCGGAATGGGTTGGTCTATTAATTCTTGTAATCCGCTTGGATTAGTTCTTAATATCTTGTTAGGAATTTCAATTTTATTCATAATTGGAAAAGTATTTCTTAGTTAATACTATTTAATTTAGTTGGCAGCTGTTTAATTCTAGTAGCCAACTTTTTATTTATTCGTTACTTTCAAATCAGTTTTTGCAAATTTGAAAATATAATAATAAGACAGCCCTAACATTAGAATTCGTGCTAATAATTCAGCACTCCAAAAAGCATTAGTTGCTAAAGGTTGTAATAAGATATATATTCCCATAACCTTTACTATCAATTCGCCTACATTACAATACAGGTATTCCTTCATATGCACCATGCTACGTAACAAACCTTCATTCAAAAATTTAAAGATGCTTACTAATTGAATTACATTAAACGCTACTAAATATGTTTTGAAAAACAAAAATGCCGGTTGATGTTCAGCAACATCAAAAAAAACACCCGCAATCATTGGTGCAATTAATACCGAAAGAATTGCCATTGTTCCGACATATCCCAAAGAATAAACAGCACACCATTTATAAGTTGCTTGAATTGCTTTTATTTTTTTAGCCGTCAGCATTTGCGCCCCCAAAATAGTCAATGTCTGCGCGAATCCAATTAAAACAATCCGTGCTAATTCCATTACCTTAGAAATTGCTACATAGCCAATAATTATTTCATTTCCAAAAGGATTGATCCAGGCCTGAACAAGTGTGATTGCAAAAGTAATCGCAAATTGTTGAAAAATGTAAGGTAAAGCTATCCGCATTATTTCAAATAGCTCTCCTTTTTCTAAATTAAGCTTAACTTCTGTCTTGTTTAAATATCCCTTCAATAATTTCAAAGTATACATCATGACAAGTGCTTGTGCTAAAACCGTTCCTAAAGCTGAACCTGCAACTGATAAATGACAAATTATAATAAAAAAGAGATTTAATATCAGGTTTAACCCGCTCGAGCCTAGTAGGAGATAAAAACTTTGTTTCGTTTTTTCATTGGCAATTAAAACTGCCCGGGCAATATCGTAAATGTAAATAAAGGGCAAGCCTATTAGATAGATCCTCCCATAAATTAAAGCGTATTGCATTAGATGTTTGGGTAAATTAATCCAGTTTAAAGCAAATGGAAAAATATAATAACCTAAAACTGCCATTCCAATTCCTGCAAGACCACCAATAAAAATAATATTTACCGCTTTTGCTGCCCAATTTTCTTGCTTACCAATTAATCTCGCAACTATAATCTCAACTGCCATTTCAAAACCACCAGATACAACTAAAAAAAGAATTACGATATTAGCTGCATTACCAACCGCAGCTAACTGATTTGCTCCAATAAAATTGCCTATTATTGCCATATCAACAACACTATACAGTTGTTGCACAAATAGTCCGCTAATAATAGGTATCGCAAAAAAAATGATGCGGCGGCGTAAAATTAATGACTCCTTCATTTTCTTACCTCTTTTCAAATGCTATACTATTTATAAACTATTCCCTAGGGTTATAGTCAAGGAGGAATTATTTTGGAAGAACTAACTAGCGGAGCATTTGCCAAACTATGCCATATCAGTAAAAAAACTTTATTTCTGTATGACAAGTTGGACTTGTTAAAACCCATCCGTATTGGAGAAAATAATTATCGTTACTATACCCTGGAACAAGCCGATCGTTTAAGTACGATTAAGTTATTACAGGAATTAGGCAGTAGCCTCACAGAAATTAGCAATTTTTTTAATCTACCGACATTAGAAAATAAAGCCGCCTTTTTGGCTACCCAACATCTCAAATTACAACAGAAACTCCACACTATTAATACGATGGATAAACAGTTAAACTTTTTAATCCACAGACTACATCATTTTGAAAAAATAGGTGAAAATACTTTCTTTACGGAAACTTTAACCGCTCCTGAGTATTACTTTGTTACTAAAATGGATCCTGGTTTCATCCTAAACTCACTTGATTATGGTATCCAATATGGTGTCCTTTTCAATGACAACAGCGATTCCAATAAACTCACTGTTTTTAAACAGGTTGCTTCCCAAAATGCCAATTATATTAAACCCATCGGTAACTACCTTTGCGTTTATAAAGTGCTCAAAAATGAAGAAATGACAACTAGTGTTCTAAATGTCAGGAAACAAATGCAAGCTATTGCTAAATTAGAAGGTCCGCTATACCAAGAAGATTACTGCAGCACAATCGCAGAGATAGATAACAAAGTTGTTATCAAATTTTCTTGTAAATTATCCAACTAAATGAGAGTAAGACAAAAAATAATTAGCTAGAGATCCTTGATGCCATGAAACAGATACCCTCTAGAGGGCGGGGTGCTTGGTTTACAAGGTTAAACGCGACTAACTGTCTTTGGATAAACATTTTAGCACCATATATTCATAAGCAAAAAGAGCCTAAGACTTTTGTCCTAGACTCAACCTGAGCTTACTTTTAACATATTGTTTCCCCACTAAATTTCACGTTTCTCAATTTTTACACCATGTTTTTGGGCTAACTCTGTAATCTCACACATAGTTGCACGTAACGGTTCTTCAATAACTTCAGAAAAAGGAATTACTGTCTTTCCTTCTAAATTGAAGGAACTAAAAAATGCATGCACAATCATTGGAATATGAGCACCAAAGACGGAAGGATACCCTAGATAGATCTCATTGTATTTTTTTAAATCGGGTATCTGCGTTTTTAGTTCTGGAACATGATGTAATCTAATCTCTTTTTCAATGGCAATCCTGCGCTCATCATATTTTTCTGGATATGGATTACGCGGCTCTAATCGAATTAGATCGGCATCTTTTTCATAGCATAAACGTTTAACTTCGCTGGCAACATTATCTGAAAACGAAAAATAAACAATCAATATATCCCTTGACATTTTAATCTTCTCCTTTCTTTATTCTAATTATATTTTAAAGCTTAAAGTCAAATTTATAAAGCAAAAAACAACTCTATCTTAAAAGAACTTACTTTTAAAAATAGAGTTGTTACTTTTACTACTATTCTATTGTATTGTTACTGCTACTAAATTATCACCATGTTTAACTTCTGTAACATTTACACGATCAACACTAGCATAATTTCCTGTATTTGTAACAACTACCATTACTGTTGGATCATATCCTGCTGCTTTTACTTGGGTTACATCGACAGTTCCCAACTTATCACCTTGCTTAACTTTTTGTCCTTGTTTTACAAAGCTTTCAAAATGGGCACCTTTTAAATTAACTGTATCAATTCCAATATGAATTAAAACTTCGGCACCATTATCTGACTTCAAGCCATAGGCATGTTTTGTTTCATATGCAACTGTTACTTCACCATCTACAGGCGCATATATTGTCCCATCAGTTGGTATAATCGCAGCACCATCACCCATTAATTTTGTTGAGAAGACTTGATCATTAACTTCGCTTAATGGTTGAACTGTGCCAGTAACAGGTGAAGCAATATCTTCATTAGCTACATCAGCTACTTGTGCTACCATCTCTTTTGCTACTTGTGTTTCTGAATTTGTTACACTTGCTGTTGCAATTGGACTTGTTGTTGCTACTTCAGGCTCTAATTGATCTTTATGTGCTTTACCATAGATAAAGGTAAGTGTAAACGCAACGGCAAAACTAATTAATTCACATACTATATAAATTGGAATCGACTTTGCATTAATTGACAAGAAACCAAGAAATGCAGCTGATCCTAATGAAACGGCAATTACATGTGTTAACCCTGCAAGTGCAGATGCAATTCCTGACCCAATTAAAGCACAGAAGAATGGGAAACGATATTTCAAGTTAACCCCAAACAAAGCTGGTTCTGTAATTCCCAAACAAGCAGATACCGTCGCTGATGAGGCAAGCCCCTTCATCTTCTTGTTTTTTGTTAACATAAAAATTGCAAAACATGCAGCCCCTTGGGCAACATTAGCCATTGAAGCTACAACGAAAATAAAATCACCATAACCTGTATGATTCTGGGTAAAAGCTGTTATTAATTGTGTTTCTATTGCTGGGAAAGCTTGATGTAATCCCGTTAAAACAATAGGCGAATATACTAAACCAAAAATACCTGTTCCGACAAAACCTAATGTATCATATAACCAAACAATTCCAGATGTAATTGCATCTGATAATCCACGCATAACTGGTCCAACAATAATAAATGTTAAAAAGCCAGTTACCATTAAAGAAATAAGTGGCGTAAATGTAAAGTCAACTGCAGCTGGCAATTTTTTATGCAACCATTTTTCTAAAACGGATAAAATATATACAGCTGCTAAAACAGGAATAACTTGATACTGATAGTTAGCTTGAGAAACTTGCATTCCAAAGATATTCCAGTACTTGCCATCAACTAAACCTGGTGTGGTCATAATCATCCCAACAGCAGCACCTAAAAAGCGATTAGCTCCAAAACGGTTCGCCGCCGATATACCAACTAAAATCGGCATAAAGATAAATGGCGCAGCGGACATAACTTGAATCATATCCGAAATGCCCTTAATTGCTGGATAAGTTGTCACTAATGCTTTAGGACCAAACAGACCTTCTGATGTTAAAAAGTTGTTCAAAGCCATTAATAAACCACCAGCAACCAAAGCTGGAATAATTGGAACAAAAATATCTGATAACAGTTTAATAAATGCCATGACCGGATTGAATTTTTGACCCTTAGCTGCTATCTGTTTTAGATCATCAGTTGAAGCCTCTGATAAACCAGTTTGCTTAATCAATTCATCATAGACATAGTTAACGTCTCCAGGCCCAATGATGATTTGATATTGACCATTCGTTTTAAATGTTCCCTTGACATCATCTTGGTTATCTAATGCACCTTGATCAACCTTTCCATCGTCCTTTAAAACTAAACGCAAACGGGTTGCACAGTGCGCTGCCGCAACCATATTATCCCGTCCAACAGCTTGAATCACGTCAGAAGCAACTTTCTTATAATTCATTGCCATTATACAACACTCTCCTTTGATTGAAAAAATTCACTAAAAATAATTGCAATTGTAACCGATTCCGGTTATCTACAATTATTATGATAACGCATTCTCAAAATATGTCAATCGTTTATCACAAAATTTTATTAAAAGAATTATACTAACATATTAAACGCTGCTATACCAGATATAATTATTACTATAATATGTAGTTCGATTGACACAAAAACAATTTTGAGATAAAATTTAATAGGCAAGACAACGGTTTCATATCAAGGAGGAGCATATATAATGGAATGGACAAGGGAGAAGCGTTACCTACCATACAATCAATGGGACGCCGAAACATTACTGCAGCTTCAAGCGCAGGCAAATAATTCAAAATATCAGGTTAAATACCATATTCGACCTACATCAGGTCTTATAAACGACCCAAATGGTTTTTCTTATTATAATGGAAAATGGCATGTTTTTTATCAATCATACCCTTTTGGAGCAACACATGGTCTAAAATCTTGGGTACATATGCAATCAAGTGATTTAGTCCATTGGGAGAATTTAGGTTTGGCCCTTGGTGCTGACACAAAATATGATAGTCATGGTGCGTATTCTGGTTCAGCATTAGTGATTGATGAAAAGCTATTTTTAATGTATACCGGTAATGTACGTGATAAAAACTGGGCACGCTTTTCCTATCAAAATGGTGCTATACTAGACAAAGATGGACAAGTAACTAAGTTACCCGAACCATTGCTAACAGCGCCTAACCACGTAACAGAACATTTTCGTGATCCTCAGTTAATTAAACATCGGGATCAATACTATGTTTTTTTAGGTGCTCAAGATAAAACAACTTTAAGCGGTCAAGTTGCACTTTTTCGTTCTTCAGACTTACATAATTGGGATGATTTAGGTTATCTCGATTTTTCTGACGAAGTGATGGGCTATATGATTGAATGCCCTAATCTTGTTTTTGTAGATAACAAACCAGTACTTATTTTCTGTCCGCAAGGATTAGACCATGAAGTTAGTGCTTATGAAAACATCTACCCTAATATGTATATTGTAGGAGAACAACTTAAATTTGATGCAGCTAAAATGGAAACTAACCAAAAAAGCCCACTTAATTTAGATGCTGGCTTTGACGTATATGCTACCCAAGCTTTCAATGCCCCCGATGGTAAAACTTATGCGATTAGCTGGGTTGGCTTACCTGATATTGCCTATCCAACAGATACTGAAAACTGGGCAAATTGTTTTAGCCAGGTAAAACAACTTTCACTTGCTGAGGATGGAACTTTAATTCAACGTCCCGTACCCGAAATGGCAAATTTGCGTCATAACGGGGTAAATATCCGTACATCATCTGCTATCAATAATGTTCAAGTAGTTCAAGATACTGCTGGACAACAATTTGAACTTAAAGTAACTATAGCTGCCAACCAGGTTGGTACTTTACATTTAGCAGCTAACTCCAATCTTAGCGAAAGTCTTAAACTAGTTTTTTCAACCGATTGTGATGCTCGTTTGACAGTTGACCGAACCACAGCTGGTATACAATATGCAACTGAATATGGTACAACTCGTGCTGTAGATCTTGTTGCTAATGAAAGTTTAGACCTTGATATTTTCATTGACGGATCCTTATTTGAGATTTTTATTAATGGTGGTCGTCAAGTAGTTACTGGGCGTTTTTTTGCCCCTACTTCAAATACCAAAGTTGCTTTTACTAGCACAAAAGCACTTGGATATTCTGGTACATACTGGCAAATCGAGCATATCTAATTCTATAGAATATGAGAGGTACTAGCTATGCGACCAAAATTAACCGACGTGGCCAAACGTGCAGGTGTTTCATCTACAACTGTTTCACGTGTTATTAATAACTATGGTTATCTCAGCCAAAAAACCAAAGATAAAGTTTTTGCAGCCATGCATGACTTAAATTATCAACCCAATTCTTTAGCACGTTCCTTACATGGTAAAAGTACCAAACTAATTGGAGTCATTTTCCCTTCAATTACTAATCCATTTTTTGCGGAGCTTGTTGAACAAATTGAAAATAAGTTTTTCAATGCCGGTTACAAAGTAATCCTATGTAATTCTGCTGATAACAAAGAAAAAGAACGTGCCTATATCCGAATGTTAATTGCTAACCAAGTGGATGGCATTATTACGGGCGCACATAATCTTGGGATTGATGAATATAATAAAGTCGGACTTCCGATTGTATCTTTTGACCGTAAACTTTCTGAACAAATACCTATTGTGAGTTGCGACAATTATCAAGGTGGTTGGATTGCAACTGAAGAATTATATCATGCTGGTTGTAAACATATTTATTTTTTAGGTAGTGCTATGCGCAAGGGCCATCCAACTGATTATCGTTTGAACGGTTATCAAGATGCTATCAAAAAACTTGATTTAACCGCCCACGTTCATTCTGTTGCTTTTTCAGAATCTGCAACAATAAAATCAGTATCAATTCGAAAATTGCTCGAAACACATAATCCTGATGGTATTATGTGCACAGATGATCTTACTGCCGTCTTAGTTTTACAAATGGCCCAAAAGCTAAATATCCGTGTTCCTCAGGATTTAAAAGTAGTTGGCTTTGACGGTACAAAGTTTATTCAAGATTATCATCCTGAATTATCAACAATAGCTCAACCAATCCCAGATATTGCAGCTTTGCTTGTTAATCTTTTACAACAACGTATCGCAGAACCAGATAAAAAACTATCTCAAACTCAATATGTTTTACCTGTAAAATTCATTCGTAGTTCTTCAACATTTAGATTGTAGTATTATATTGACACATTAAATTTTAAGAAGAGAAATCCTCTTCTTTTTTTGTATTCTATATATAACACGATTTACCATCATTTGACCCTAAACTTATTAGAAATAAACTGAAGCATAAAAATGAACATGTTTCAAACTATATAAATCAATTTAACAAATTAATATGGTAAAATAACGTTAGACTAGCTTAATGATGGAGGATATTGATGTGATCACAAGACAGGAAATTAATGGTAAGGCACCTCTAAATTACAACTGGTTTGATGTTACTGAACTTGATGACAACGATGTAAGTCAACTAAAGCGCTTATTTCGTTTTACTCCTGAAATAATTGGTTATGTTTCAGATAAGCAAGAACGTCCTCGTTATGACTACGACAGTCATACCCAAAGCGAATTAGTAGTGTATGATGTTCCATTATGGCCAAATACTGATACTGCACATTTTACTACTAGACCAATTATTTTTTTGCTACAAGGTACTACAATTTTTACATTTCATACCAATGAAACAGCCTATGTTTTTGAGCAATTTAAGCATGATAGTATTAAAGATATCAAAAGTACAACTGAATTTATAATGACATTTTTATTACATGCTGCAAAATACTTCAATCAAGCACTGGATAAATTAAATAATGAGCGCAATCAACTAGATAAAAACTTGAATAATACTATTATCAATAAGGATTTGCGTAAACTTGCCCAAATAGAGAAAAGCTTAGTTTATCTTGCTAGCAGTATTAAAACAAATCTAATGATGCTAGAAAGTTTACGACATACCCCGCTAACATCTCAAATAACTAAAGAAGCCCAAGAAAAGCTAGATGATATTTTAATTGAAACAGAACAGTCTTCACGAATGGCACAAATTTCTAATGAAGTTACTGAAAAGATATCTACAACTTCTAATAACATTTTGAACAATAACTTAAATGATATTATGAAGTTTTTGACAGGATGGTCTCTTCTTTTAACTATTCCAACCATTATTACAGGTTTTTATGGTATGAACGTAAAACTCCCACTGGAAAGTACTCCACTAGCATGGATTACGATAACTCTATTAACTACTTTTTTCATGCTAGGGCTATATATATACCTTAAACATAATGATTTTCTATAATAAAAAATATCGTTACTAAGAAATCAGCTTTTAAAAACGCATCTCTTAGTAACGATATTTCTATTGTGCTTTAGTTGTTTGTGTTAAAAACTGTTGATGTAAATTTATCTTCTGCTAATCCACGATAAAATTCTGCATAAACAGCGGATTTATATGGTATGAACCATAAAAAGCCAATACCTAATGTTAATACAGATAAAATAGCCCAGCCTAATAAGCTCAACTGTAATACAAATAATTCTATCTTATGTCCATCCATTAATTTCCGACTCTCAGTTACATAATCTAAATAATTCATATCTTCACTTCGACCACTTGTAACACAATCTTTGTAAATAAAATAAGTTTGAGAATAGCTATAACGTTTGATTATTCCAGGAATTATAAATAATAATGTCCATAATATAGTAAAAATATATTGAATAATATATAGAACTAGACACCCAACAAAATATTCTTTAGAAAAAACACTAAACATACCTTTAATAACTGAAAAAGAACTATCCTTTGTTCTTAACCAATCCAAAAATGTAAAACTAATACCTGTTACAATTAATGTTGCAATAATTGTAACACCCGTATTTACTGTGAAATTCAATCCCGAAGATCCCTGAGAATTATTATCAGCAATTGTGTGTACAAAATTACCTGTAGACGAAACGTCCGACATTAATAGTTTAAAAATTAAACCAATGACAGCTGTCAACCCAATTGAAGCTATTATCATTGGTATACTTTCTAGTAAAGTAAGATTTATTGCTTTACCCCATCTTCCTTTAAAGGTCTGGCGCACTTCACGTTTCATCTCTTTGCGTGTTTTCATAAAATTAGTCCCCCTTTTTATTCTCCATTATATCGTACTTCTAAATAAAATGTAATCACTCTATTACAGTATTCATTTCATAAATAGATATAAAATTTGTTATCTTAAAATAAAAGACCTCTATAATAACAACTATAGAGGTCTTTTATTTAAAGTGCACGGCAACGTCCTACCCTCGCAGGAGGCGATCCTCCAACTACTCTCAGCGCTATGAAGCTTAACTTCTGTGTT
>NZ_JAIULA010000021.1:0-2695 GCF_024160875.1 Ligilactobacillus ubinensis
CAAACATTTAAAAATCGAAAGGGGACGCTGAAAATTGGCGAACAGGTTAAATAGTCTTGCACATACAAAATGGTTATGCAAATACCATATCGTCTTTACACCAAAGTATAGAAGAAAAATCATATATAATCAATATCGACGAGATTTGCAAAATGATAGTAGATTATTTCCGAATATTTGGTAATAAAATTTGCACCAAAAGCTAGCTTGTTTAGCTTATTCTTGTTTTTAGTTATTAAAAATATAGTTTGCCAATATGTGCATTATTCATATAGGATAGAATTTTAATGTGAAACTTTGAAGAATTGAATAAAGCAGTTTAACTACAATAAATTACGAAAAAAATACATTGTATCATCTAGTCAACAAAACTTATAAAAAAACAGTAAAGTTATTACTTTTTGAATTTATTTTTCTATAATGTAAATATAATATGAAAGGAAGTGAGAGTTGTGATTTAACTATCTTAAAAAGGTAGATATTAAAATCATATATATCTATGAAAACTTTGGGTATTTATTTTAGAGTAGATTTAAGGCAACTAACATTGTGTGTGGGTTCATTACTATTAATTTTTGTTTTTAATAATAATATAGTTCAAGCAACTAGTGCAGATACATGGTATATCGGAGATAGTTCTCGACCCACCGTTATGGCAGTTGATGTAGCATCATATCAAAGTGGCATGACACAGACAAACTATACAAAATTGGCAGCATTGGGCGTTGAAACGGTTATTGTGAAAGCAACTCAAGGCACATCATATACTAATCCATATGCATTAAAGCAGATGCAATATGCTGCTAATGCAGGTATGAATGTTGCAATTTATCAATATGCTACCTATAGTAATACAACAGAAGCAAAAGCTCAGGCAAATTATTTGATAAGTTGGTTAGAAGATAACGACGTTAATACAAACATATTAATTTTTTCAGATGTCGAAGCATCTTCTGCAACAGTTTCGACAGTGGGTACGAATGTTTCTACTTTCCAAAGCACATTGTCAAATGCAGGGTATACAAATCAAGGTTTTTATGCATCATCAGGATATACATATTTATCTAAATTGGTTGCAGTTGATGGGAAGTCAAAAGGATGGATAGCACAATATCCTTATCATCCTTCAGCATCTAGTTTATTAAATTCAAGTTATGGTGCTTGGCAATTTGCATCTACAGCAATGTTAAGCGGGTATACGGGATATTTAGATGTGTCTTATGATTATACTGGTCTTCTTTCAGAAGGAGCTGGATCGGATCCTTTTGGAGCTAGTTCTTCGACAACAAGTACAAGTAGTAGTACCAGTTCTTCGACAACAAGTACAAGTAGTAGTACCAGTTCTTCAGCAACAAGTACAAGTAGTAGTTCAAGTACATCAACGTCTAGTAGTTACACATTAAAAACAGTTAATGGAAAAACTTATGCTTATAAAAATGGAAAAAAGATAACAGGCTGGGTGACGGTGGGAACTAAAACATATTATTTCCGTACAAGTGATGGAGTAATGCTACGCAGTTGGCAAACGATAAACGGGAAAACATACTATTTCCGTACAAGTGATGGAGTAATGCTACGTAGTTGGCAAACGATAAACGGGAAAACATACTATTTCCGTACAAGTGATGGAGTAATGCTACGCAGTTGGCAAACGATAAGTGGAAAAACATACTATTTCCGTACAAGTGATGGAGTAATGCTACGCAGTTGGCAAACGATAAGTGGAAAAACGTATTATTTCTATACAGATGGAAAGTTATTAAGAGGCTATCAAGTGATATCAGGTGTAACTTATCATTTTAATGAAACAACGGGTGTATTGATAAGTTAAGATATATATATAATATAAGCAGAAATTATTTATAGCATCAATGCAAATATGCTTCAACATGAAAGGTGTCAATTAAGTATGCTGAGTAAGAAAAGTTTTATTTATAAAGCAAATAGAGAAATTATAGTAGGTATTTTAATAATTATTACAACCTTGATTTTTATTGCATTACCATTTGAAAACTCTGATATTTATGCTGCTACTGATACTGTTGTAGAAACTACAGGTTCTAGTAGTTTATCAAATTCAGCGGTAAATACGACAGGTTCTAATAGTTCAACAAGTTCGGCTAGCTCTGTAAGTACAACAAGTTCATCTACAACAGAAGAAACTCCATATTCGTATCATTGGCCTTCTAGAAACATTACAGTATACTTAGACAGTGATATGGATAGTGCATATAAATCGTATTGGCGTAATGCAATGACTGCATGGAATGATATTGGAGTTGTAACACTAACGGAGACTTCAGACGAGAATGATGCTGATATTGAATGCTCTGTTGAAACCACTAGTGATGAGTCAGAGTTAGGGGTTACGCAAGTAACGTACTCAGGCAGTATAATTAAAGCAGCAGTTTCTACATTGTATACAAATACAACAAGTTGGTGTACTACTCAAGAATATATAAATATTTGCACTCATGAATTAGGTCATGCTTTGGGACTGAATCATAATACAGTTGATGAGGACAGTGTAATGTATCCTACGACTATTGACCAAACAATTGATAGTAATGATATTGCAGGGTTAACAGCCGATTATGAGGATGTTGAATCATCAAGTTCATCAAGTTCATCAAGTTCATCAAGTTCATCAAGTTCATCAAGTTCATCAAGTTCATCAAGTTCATCAAGTTCATCA
>NZ_JAIULA010000021.1:2792-53702 GCF_024160875.1 Ligilactobacillus ubinensis
TCAACAACTAATGGTACAACTACAGAATCAGCTGCATATACAATAAAAACAGTTAATGGTAAAACATATGCTTATAAAAATGGTAATAAAGTGACTGGCTGGGTAACTGTAGGAACAAAGACATATTATTTTCGTACAAGCGATGGAGTAATGCTGCACAGTTGGCAAACAATAAATGGTAGAACATATTATTTTCGTACAAGTGATGGAGTAATGTTACGCAGTTGGCAAACAATAAACGGTAGAACATATTATTTTCGTACAAGTGATGGGGTAATGTTGCGTAGTTGGCAAACAATAAATGGTAAGACTTATTATTTTTATACTGATGGTAAGATGTTGCGAAGCTGGCAGACAATTGATAATAAAATATACTATTTTTACACTGATGGTAGAATGCTACGTAGTTGGCAAACGATAAATAGTCAGACATACTATTTTTATACTGATGGTAAGCTATTAAGAGGTTATCAAGTTATTTCAGGAGTAACGTATCATTTTAATGAGTTGACAGGAGTACTAATAAAATAAAAAAGTTAAATCCACGTTCTTCTTGAATGCTTCCCCGAGATTGGACAACAATCTTGGGGTTCACTGCATTTATGAACACGATTTAACTTTTTTTATTTTATCTTTTTTAATATTAACGATATAGTAAAATATGCAAAATAGTTAGTTATGAGAGTTATTTTTTTTCTTTAATAATATAAATGGGGCGATGCTTAACTTCAGTGAATATTTTGCCAATATATTTGCCAATAATTCCTAAAAACATCAGCTGAATACCACCGACAAAAAGAATTAGACAAACAGTTGAAGCCCAACCACTTACAGAGTTTCCATGTAAAATATATCTAATGATAATAAATAGGATACCTAATCCTGAAACAAAAGAAGAAAAAAATCCAAAAAATGCAGCTAAGTCTAATGGAAATTGTGAGAAGTTAACAATACCATCAATAGAATAGGTAAATAACTTCCAAAAATTCCAACTTGTTGTTCCAGCAACGCGTTCTTGATTTTTGTATTCAAGATACTTTGTTTTAAAACCGACCCAACTAAAGATTCCTTTCGAAAAACGATTATATTCAGATATTTCTAAAATAGAATTTACCATTTGACGTGTCATTAGTCTAAAATCACGAGCACCATCAACGATTTCAGTATCAGATATTTTATTAATTAGTTTATAAAACAGTTTTGCAAAAGCAGATCTGATTGGCGGTTCGCCTTTACGGTTCATACGACGTGTTCCAATGCAATCATAGCCCTGATTAATGTAACTAAACATATCGATGAGCATTTCAGGTGGATCTTGCAAGTCAACGTCCATAACAGTCACATAATCACCAGTAGCCATTTTTAAACCACAGTATAAAGCAGCTTCTTTACCAAAATTACGCGAAAAAGAGGCATAGTGAACTTGATGTGGATCTTTAGCATTAAGTTGTTGCATTTCAGATAATGAATTATCAGTAGAACCATCATTAATAAACCAATATTCTAATTCATCTATAGGAAGTTGATTCTTAATTTCTTCAACTGCTTCATAAAAGAGAGGAATGGATTCTTCCTCAAAGTAGCAGGGTATAATAATAGAAAGTTTTTTAGTCATGTTTAGAAATGACCCCCAATTGTTAAGTATTAATTTTAATTCTAGCATATTATATCTAAAATTGTGGTTTTTAAAATAATCTAATTAATTTTTAAAATACCAAAATGTCTAGTGATAAATGGTGCTGTGATAGCTTTCAATTTTGACCAAGAATTGCTTCCAATTTTTGCTTCCGTATAGTGAATACCATTATAAATGGATTCGCCTGCTTTATTAGTTTTATAAGGATCAACATAAAGTCGAATTTTATTTTTGTAAAATAGAGCTTCTAGACCTTCTGCAGATACATATGAACCCAAATCTACATTTAAGGATGTTGATTTATATGGGCCTAAATAATTATTAGAAGTTGCAATAGTTAATTTATTTGTTGTTACATCTTCATTTTTGTAAAATAATATATATTTTCCGTGAGAGTAAGTAAGATTTCCATCAATCATATTTGTAGGAAGATTTTTTCCAGTAATAACTTTCCAATTGTTTTTTATGTGACCAGTTTTTTCGTTAAAATCTGAAACATATAATTGAAAAGAGTGCGTGGTCACTGAATTTCCGGCCATAATAATGTGATATTTTCCATTTTTGTCTTTAAAAAACTCAGGAGCCCATTCGAAGTGATTAACAAATAAACTAGAGTGATGCCAAGGTATCTTCTCCCAATGACGAAAATTTTTTGTTCGAATAAGTCCCTTGGTATAGACGATATACCAATATCCATTAATTTTGGCAATGCTAGGATCACGTATATTTAGCTTAGGATAACTTATGTTCATTTTTTTCCATTTTATGCCATTATTAGAATAGATTAAGCGCAAACTATCTTTTCCAGTTTCTGTACCGATATAAGTTCGTGCGGTGTTGAAAGGATCTGATTGGAATCCATTATGTGATGATACAGTCATAGGTTGAAAGGTAGCAGCCACATATTTTGCACTGTTAAAGTTCTTTACTTCTTGAGAGAAATTTTTTGATTTGAATTTAACGGTAATTTGTTTGCTATGTCTGCTGAAAAAAATATATTTATTTACAGGCTGATATCCAGGAACTGCTTTTTCCAGCTTTTTAGTATTTAAGAGTAGATAAGGTTTAGAGTAATAAGTAATATTCTTTACTTTTAATAAGGTGCCATTTTTATCAACAAAATGGACAGTAATGCTAGATGTTGCATTTATCCAATAATAAAAGAAACTTGCAAAACAGATGATAAAAATAGTTAGAAAAATAGTGTAGACTTTTTTAATATGCATGTATAAGCATCCCCAATATTAAGCATTAAATGATGTTAATAACATAGTACACCTTAAGTCTTAAAATAGTATTACAAAAAGGAGAAACTATTGTAGTCGCTCCTTTTATTATAGTGTTAGTTATTTAATTTTCTTTCAATAACAATTGTTTAACAGCTTGCTCCATTTTCTCTGGCGTAACTACAGTGTTGTGAATGGTGGTTGCCTTAAAAAGTTTTTTAACTGTTTCAGGAAGTGGCGTTTTAATTTTTTCGTGTAATAGTTTAACGGATTCCAAGCCAGAAACAGAAGTTGAATCACCTAAAGCGCTAAGGACAGTTTGCGGAAATTTATAAGGACTAGCTGTTGAAACGACAATCATAGGCGTTAAGTCACCCGTAGCTTTTTTGTATTGGTTGGCCACGGCTGAGGCAACAGCAGTGTGTGGATCGATAGCTACATTTTCTTCGGAGTAAACGCGGGCTATTTCAGCTAGTGTTTGTTCTTCACTTGCATAACCAGCAGCAAAATCAGTTAAATTAGCTTTCATTAAGTCAGTTAAGCTATATTGACCTGTTGTATTTAGCTGTGACATTAAATCTGCTGTTGTTTTAGCATCTTCATTAGAAATGTAAAATAGGAGCCTTTCTAAGTTACTTGAAACTAAAATATCCATTGAAGGGGAACTAGTAACGTAGAATGGGCGTTTTTTATCGTAAACACCTTCATTGAAAAAATCCGTTAAAACATTATTCTTATTGGAAGCGCAGATGAGCTTATTAATTGGTAATCCGAGTTTTTTAGCAAAATAACCGGCTAAAATATCTCCAAAATTCCCAGTTGGAACAGAAAAATTAACTTTTTGACCACATTTTATTTTTTTATCTTTTATTAATTGACCGTAGGCGTAAAAATAATAGACAATTTGAGGGAATAAGCGCCCAATATTGATAGAATTGGCAGATGAAAACTGATATCCACGATCAGCTAATTTTTTAACGAGTGTTTTGTTGTTAAAGATGTTTTTGACATTGGTTTGGGCAACATCAAAATTCCCTGTAATACCAATAACATGGGTATTATTTCCAGTTTGTGTTACCATTTGCTTTTCTTGGATAGGACTTACACCATCTTTAGGGTAAAAAACACAAATTTGAGTTTTATCCACATTAGCAAAGCCAGCCATAGCAGCTTTACCTGTATCACCAGAGGTAGCAGTTAGAATAACAATTTCTTTAGTAGAATTATTTTTTTTAGCAGCAGTCGTCAATAGATGTGGTAATAATTGTAAAGCAATATCTTTAAAAGCAATGGTTGGACCATGAAATAGTTCTAAGTAGGCATTGCCAGCATAATAAGTGACAGGGGCAATTACAGGCGTTGAGAAGTTATCAGCATAAGCAGCATTTATACAATTTCTTAATTCTTCAGCTGTATAGTCAGAGAAAAAAGGTTGTAATATTTGGTAAGCTAATTCCTGATAAGTGAGTGAGACTAAGTTCTCTAAGGCAACATTAATTTTAGTTAACTTCGTTGGAACATAAAGACCGCCATCTGGGCTTAATCCTTGTAAAACTGCTTGAGAAGCAGTAATAGGTTCTGCATTTTCATCGCGAGTGCTGCGATATAGTGTAGACATTAAAAAAGCCTCCTTTTTAATCAATTCTTTTTTTAAGAATAGCACATCTCACTATTTTTTCATATAGAGAAGTAGCCTTTTGAATAGGAATAAAGTACAATATAGAACAACAATTAATTAGTCATGTAGAGATAATTATTTAATTAATTGTAGTTATTACACAAGAATTATGTGAAATATGTTAATATAAAATTAATTAAAAAATGTAATTATATAGGAGGCACAACATGGAAGCCATTAATATCGGAATACTAGGTCTAGGTACGGTTGGGAGCGGGGTCGTTAGAATGTTAACCAACCATGCAGAAAAAATCTCTTCTATAACAGGGCGCAGACTCGTTGTAAAAACGATTGTTGTTCATGATTTAAGCAAGAAACGGTCTGTTGATATGACCGGTATTAAGGTTACAGATGATGTTGATGCTGTATTAAGTGACCCAAGTATTCAATTAGTAGTAGAAGTAATGGGAACAGTCGAGACTGCAAAAAAATATATTGAACAAGCATTGAAGGCAGGAAAGCATGTAGTGACTGCCAATAAGGATTTGATTGCTACATATGGCCCAGAATTAACAAGTCTAGCTTTACAACAAAAATGTGATTTATATTATGAAGCCAGTGTTGCAGGTGGAATCCCTATTTTAAGAACGATTGTCAATTCGTTTGCGGCGGATAGAATTGTTGAAGTTAAGGGAATTGTTAACGGAACAACAAATTATATAATGACACAAATGAATCAAAAGGGTGTATCATATGCTGCAGCTTTGCAACAAGCACAGGAACTAGGCTTTGCTGAAGCAGATCCTACCAATGACGTAGAAGGTATTGATGCGGCCTATAAGATGATTATTTTAACGCAATTTGCATTTGGAAAAGACATCACATTAAGCAATGTTAAGTTAGAGGGTATTAGTGGTGTCAAATTAGAGGATATTGAAGAAGCAAAACGTTTAGGTTATAAGATTAAATTGTTGGGTATATCAAAACTTATTAATGAACATTTGGATGTTTCAGTTGGTCCGGTTTTAGTACCGCGTTCGCAACCATTGGCTACAGTTCAAAATGAAAATAATGCAGTTTTTGTAACAGGTGCTGCTGTGGGTGAAACAATGTTTTATGGCCCTGGAGCTGGTGAATTACCAACAGCCAATAGTGTCTTAAGCGATATTATTACAGTCACGAAGAATATCGCTATGGGGACAACAGGTGTCCGCTTTAACGATTACTCAGCGCAAATTAAATTAGCAGAATCATCAGAAGTAGTATATCCATATTATATTTCATTAAAAGTTTTGGATAAACCGGGACAAATGTTAAAAATAACAGAAATTATGACAAAAGAAAATGCCAGTTTTAATTTAATTACACAAACGGAATTAGATGAAAAAAATGCACGAGTAACGATGGTAACGCATGAGATGAGTGAAGCTCAATTAAATAGAATTAAAGAACAGATTAATGCAGTAGATACAATAGAAGTAATTGCAGCTTATAAGGTTTTGGGAGAGTAGAGGTAAGCTATGGAAATAATCAAAGTTCCAGCAACTAGTGCTAACCTGGGGCCAGGTTTTGATTCATTAGGCATTGCTGTAAATGTCTATCTTACTGTGACAATTGCAGAACAAACGGCTAACTGGGTAGTGGAACATCAATTAGGCAGCGATGTTCCGACCGATGAACGTAATATGATTGTTCAAACAGCTTTAAGTCTTGTCCCAAACTTGACTCCACATCGAATAATAGTAGATTCAGATATTCCGTTAGCGCGAGGTCTAGGGAGTAGTTCTTCTGCAATTGTAGCAGGATTAGAAATTGCAAATATTATTGGGAAGTTAGATATGGATAAAGAAACATTATTGCAAAAAGCTACCTATTTAGAAGGGCATCCAGATAATGTTGCACCGGCAATCTTAGGTGATTTTGTTGTTTCTGCCTATGTGAGTGGTCATGTAACTAGTGTAAAGGGAAGATTTCCTGAATTAGAAATGCTTGCTTATATACCAAAATATGAATTACCAACAAGTAAGAGTAGAGAAGCATTGCCTAAAGAATTGCCATTTAAAGAGGCAGTTGCGGCTGGTAGTATTGGTAATGCATTAGTGGCATCTTTATTAACAGAACGTTTTGATGAGGCAGGTCGTTTAATGGAAGCAGATCGCTATCACGAAATATATCGGGCTGCTCTTGTGCCTCATCTAGCAACACTACGTGAGATTGGGCATCATGTGGGGGCAATGGCTACATATTTAAGTGGAGCTGGCCCAACCGTAATGACAATTGTCGACAAAAAAAAGGTACCTGAGTTTATCCGGATAGCACGTGAAGCGTGGCTTGATGGTGATTTTAGACAATTAAATGTTGATCGTAACGGCGTAGTCGTTGAAAAAAAGTAGTAATTAAAAAATTAAGGATAATAAAAAACATCTTCCAAGAGTTCACTTGCTGTCTTTGGGAGGTGTTTTAGTTTGGATAAGGTTAGTAAAACTTAGTTTTAAAGAAATATTTTTTAATGCGGCGATAAACTTTGATATACCAGCTAACAATTGAGGGACCTAACTTTTTTTCAATGCTAACTCTTATTTGTTGAACATCAGTTGCAGTCAACTCAGTTGCTTTAAAAGGATAGTGTTTGAATTGAGCAGTATTTGAATCTAATTGAGCAACATAGTTACCTGCTAAAGAAGTGATAATTTCTTTTGATGCGAGAAACTCCTCTTTCGTTGGGACTTTGTTTATTGTCTTAAGGACAGTAGCGCAATCAGTTGCTAAGTCTTTAGTAATCCATGTTATTAGAGGTACTTTACTAAAATTTTCATAAATAACGTCATCATCGCCCCGATATGCAATAACACGATGGCCATTAGCAATACTTTCAGCGATGGAATAGCCAAGTGTTTCTACTTTAGCAGTTGATAAGCAGGTATAGTTTTGCGGAAGATTTTTACTATTGATAAAGACATTTGCGGTAAGATTATCTTTCTTAATCCAATTACGATACTTACTTTTGTCAGGACCCTTTCCGACCAGATACAGCATGAATTCCGAATGTATTTTTTGATTAACCAGCTGGGACATCAATTTAAGCGCATAATGGATATCCTTTTGACTTTCATCAAAACGTGAACGAATTAGTAGATTAGAATTGGATATTTGATTTTTAAGAAATTTCCATTTTAAATGCGCTAGACTAACTGTTTGAACATAGATGCGGTCAAAGTGATAACGCTGTTTGAAAGCCCTTTTTATCGAAGGTGTTGCAACCCGAATGCATGAGAAAGATTCTAGTTCACCCAGTGTTTGAGGTAGGAGCGTAAGTGGAGTATGGATTTCACCAATGATAATAGCGTGTGGGTAAACATTACGTAAAATTTTAGCTAGTGGAAAGAAATCTTCACGCGTAAGAAATATATAGTCATATTCACCATGGGGAATCAAATCGTATAATGCTGGAAAAAAGTGAAATGAGACATTTTCATTAATAGAAAGCTGCTTTTTTAAAGTTTCAACATCTTGCTTTGAAAAAGAAACATAATTGTAATAATTAACAAGATGTCCTGTATGGGTAAACTCTGTTATTAGATTAAGGTTGCTACGCGAGGTTCCACCAATTCCAAAAATATTATAACCTAAGATGGCTATATTAGACACAAAATCTCCTCCTTACTAATTGCTTTATCTGAATTGATTATACTAGAATTAACAGCATTTTAAAAATGTTCACTTTACAAATCTTATGATAATTGCTATTGTAATGGAAGAATTTTTTATGGATAGGAGAAAAAAATGAATAACTATGTATTATCATCAGTGCTTGACAAAAACAGTAAACATGCAGGTCCAAAAGCAAAAGTTGATATTGATGAATTCTTACAAGAAGAAGGTTATCAAGTGTTATCACTCAATTTGCCAACTTCTCGTTTAGATAAGCTAGGTTATCGTTTTTTTAAATTACCACAACTTTTCAAAGGCAAAAAGATTGATAATATTATTTTTCAATATCCAATATATTCAGTTTTTTTGACTAAACAAATAATTGCAGCTATTCGAAAATATACTCAGGCACGAATTATTTTTGTTATTCATGATGTTGAGACGTTACGGATTTATAAAGAGAATAGTATTTTTAAACAGGATGAACTAGCTATTTTTAATAGTGTTGATATGTTAATAGTGCATAACGCTAAAATGCTTAATTGGTTAAAAAAACAAGGGATAATCACTAAGATGATAACATTAGGAGTTTTTGATTATCGTAATCATCAAATAATGCAGCCAGAACATAGATATAATAAAACGGTCTGCTTTGCAGGAAATTTACAAAAATCTAGCTTTTTAACTGAATTGTCTTTACAAAATAGTTGTTGCAAAGTCTTTGGGCCACATCCAGCTGCAAGCTATCCAAAATGTATTGAATATTTAGGCGTCTATCCGGCTGATGATTTACCAAAGTACTTAACACAGGATTTTGGTTTAGTTTGGGATGGGACCTCACTTGATGAGTGTGATGGTGTTTTTGGAGAATATTTAAAGTACAATGCCCCCCACAAAACATCACTTTATCTAAGTACGGGATTACCGGTAATTATCTGGAAGCAAGCTGCCATGGCTGATTTTATTGTGGCGAATAAGGTTGGGATTGCAATTGAAAATTTACATGATTTAGATGATATATTAGCTGCTGTTACACAAGAGGAGTATCATCAAATGAAAGAAAATGCTTTAGAAATTGGACAACAGATTCGACAAGGAAAATATATTATTACAGCACTTAAAAAAGCATTATCAATTAGTTAAAAAAGATAATTAAAAAAATATGGTATAATTAACTGTATTTGCTGAATTGTAGGAGTAGATTCTACATGTCAAAGTAATTGTGCTATAATACGATAGATTGTTTGAAATATGAAGATACATACTTAAATGGAATAATAATGTTAATGATGGAGGATTTAAGATGACTAAATATTTAGTAGTAGGTGCAGGACTTTTTGGAGCAACATTTGCATTCGAAGCCGCTAAACGAGGCCATGAAGTAAAGGTAATTGAAAAACGGGGTCATTTAGCTGGTAACATCTATACTAAAGAAGTTCATGGTATTCAAGTGCATCAATTTGGTGCACACATTTTCCATACTTCAAATAAAAAAATTTGGGATTATGTTAACCAATTTGCTGAATTTAATCGGTATACAAACTCACCAGTTGCAAACTATAACGGTGAAATATATAATTTACCATTCAATATGAATACTTTTAACAAATTATGGGGTGTTATCACACCTAAGCAAGCTCAAGCTAAAATTGATGAACAACGTTCTATTTTAGCTGGTAAAAAGCCAGAAAACCTTGAAGAACAGGCTATTTCATTAGTAGGAACAGATATTTATGAAAAATTAATCAAAGGGTATACGGAAAAGCAATGGGGACATAAAACAACGGAGTTGCCAGCTTTTATTATCCGTCGTTTACCCGTACGTTTAACATATGATAATAACTATTTCAATGATTCCTATCAAGGAATACCTATGGGTGGGTATACACAAATTGTTGAAAAAATGCTCCAACACGAAAATATTACAGTTGAACTCAATAAAGACTTCTTTGCAAAAAAAGAAGAATATTTGCGTGATTACGATAAGGTTGTATTCACAGGCATGATTGATGAATTCTTTGATTACAAATTGGGCGAATTAGAGTATCGAAGCTTGCGTTTTGAAACTGAGGTCTTAGATGAGGATAACTATCAAGGCAATGCAGTAGTTAACTATACGGATGCAAAGACACCTTTTACACGTATTATTGAACATAAGCATTTTGAATTTGGAAAAGGTGAAAAGAATAAAACGGTTATTACACGTGAGTATCCAGCTGATTGGAAACGTGGCGATGAACCATACTATCCAGTAAATAATAAAGAAAATAATGCTTTATACAAGACATACAAGCAATTAGCAGATACGCAAGCACAAAATGTAATTTTTGGTGGACGTTTAGGACAATATCGTTACTATAATATGGACCAAGTGATAGGGGCAGCTTTGGTGACAGTGGATAAAGAATTCGAGGGATAATATGAAAGTTGTTCGTAACTATCTGTATAATGCAGGTTATCAGATTTTAGCATTGATAACGCCGCTGATTACAGCGCCATATATCAGTCGTACATTAAAACCACATGGTGTGGGAATATATGCTGATACAAGTGCATGGATTCAATGGTTTGTCTTAATTGCAAGCATAGGGATATCGTTATACGGGAATCGTGAAATAGCTTATGTACGTGATAGCAAAGAAAAGATGAGCCGTATCTTTTGGGAAATACAAATTATCAAAATGGTCATGACTATTGTGGCTTATTTTGCATTAATTATTTTCTTGCAAATATATACTGAGTACACATGGTATATTTGGCTTCAATCATTGAATATAATCGCTGCAACGTTAGACATTTCATGGCTTTATATGGGATTAGAAGATTTTAAACGGACAGTTGTGCGTAATACGATGGTGAAAATAGTTTCATTAGTATTAATTTTAACTTGTGTTAAAACACAAAATGATATAGGCCTGTATATAGTATTAACTGCTGCATCAACTATTTTTGGCAATATTACACTATGGCCAAGATTACGTATTCTTTTAACTAAAGTTAAATTGAGCTCTTTGCGGCCAATGCGTCATTTACGACCATCTATTGCATTATTTGTACCACAAATAGCTACGCAGATTTATTTAATTCTAAATAAGAATATGTTAAGTGTTTTCGACGGATCAACAGCGGTTGGATTCTATAATAATTCTGATAGTTTAGTTAAGATGGTTTTGGCACTAGTTACAGCAACAGGAACAGTCATGTTGCCACATGTAGCTAGCGAGTTTTCAAAGGGAAATAAAGAAGCAATTAAGGAAATGTTATATTCTTCTTTTGACTTTATATCTTTTATAGCGGTTGCAATGGCATTTGGCTTAGCAGCGGTTGGATTACATGGTGTGCCATATTTTTATGGTAAAGGATTTGATCCTGTTGGCCCCGCAATAATGATAGAGGCAGCAGTAATTGTTATAATAGGATGGAGTAATGCGGTTGGTGTACAATATTTATTACCAACAAATAAAGTAAATGCATATACGACTTCCGTTATAATTGGTGCTGTAGTAAATATAGTTCTCAATATTCCATTAATGAAATATTGGGGTTTAAATGGTGCAATGGTATCAACAGTTTTATCTGAAGCTGCTGTGACATTCTGCCAATTTTGGTCTGTACGAAAAGAAATTAATTTTAAAAAGTTATTTACAAATTTATGGAAATATATTATAGGTGGAGTTGTAATGTTTATTCCTGTTTTTAAATTGAATGTATCGTTACATACAAGTGTACTTTCTATAGGAATAGAAGTTGTTTTGGGAGTTTTAATTTATTTGTTAATGATGATTATATTAAAACCAACAATTTTGAAAAAAGCTAATAGCATGCTTGCACATATAATTAAACGAATATAACTGAGAAAGGAGATGATATTAATGATTTCTGTTATTATAGCAACTTATAACGGAGAAAAATATATCCAGAAACAATTACAGTCGATTTTAAATCAAAGAAAGCAACCAGATGAAGTAATAATAAGGGATGATTGTTCTACAGATAATACTGGAAATTTGATAAAAGAATTTATCAAAGAAAATGAATTATCTAACTGGTCTTTTGAAACCAATGTATCCAATAAGGGTTATAGGGGGAATTTTAATAATCTTCTTTCTTTAGTAAATGGTGATTATATTTTTTTAAGTGATCAAGATGATGAATGGTTGCCAAATAAAATAGAAAAAATGGTTTCAATTTTTGAAAATAATCAACATATTTTAGCTTTAAATGGAAGCATATCTTTAATAGATGGTCATTCACATAGTATTGAGATTATAGATGGGAAAAATATGTATAATTCAAATTTCTATTTTTCAGTTAAGAAGCTAAAGAGATTAAATCAAATACCTTTATCAGATTTAGTTATCAGCAATGTAACGCCTGGATGTGCAATGGCAATTACAAAGAATTTAAAAGAAATGTTTTTGCAATCGTATAATGAGATGATACCCCATGACTGGTATTTGAATATGATTGCAGCGATAAAAGGTGGATGCTATTATTTGAATGAACCAGTAATAAATTATCGAGTTCATTCAAATAATGCAATTGGGTTATCCTCAGCTGCAGAAAGAGGACTTAAAGCAAAGCTTAAATCTTTTGATAAAGAGGAAAGAATTAAAAACTTTCAGATGCAAATTGATGCTATAGATAAACTAACTATAGATTTTGCAAATGTTGACATTAAAACTAAAGAATCACAAAATTATTTAAAAACAAGAGTGGCTTTTTATAAAAAATCAACGTTTATGAATTTGTTAAAAATGTGTAAATATAAAGATTATCAGGAAAGAACAGCTATTCGAGGGAGAATATGGGATCTAGTTTTAGCATTAAAAATTGATTCATTAGCTTACTTATTAGATAGAAGAGCATAGTGGGAGGAAAATACGGTGGAGCTTATACTACAAAAAAGGAATGAGTTTAGTTTTTTTGCAAATAAATATAAAATTGACAGTCTTTTGTTTTTTATTTCATTTATAATTTATTTGATTGGACATTTTGTAAGTGGAACTATGTTTATCTATGTTTTGAATGAGAGTTTTCCTTATCAACTTTGGATGCTTGCTTGTGTTTTAGCAATAATAAAAATATTGTTATTTAATCACTTTGAAAATTGGCAGGGATGGGCATTTGTTATTTTGATAGGGTTGTTTATTTGGTGCTGTAGCTTAAATACAAATACTTGGGATATGGTTTATTATTATGTAATGATTATAGCAGCAAAGGATATCAAATTTGAAAATATCATTAAAACTTTTCTAGTAGTTGTAATAAGCTGTTTGGCAATAACTTTTATCTCAGCAAAGTTAGGTATAATTGATGGAATTACAAACATGAGAGATGGTTCTAGTGAATTAAGATACGCATTGGGAACAGTATATCCAACAGATTTAGCGGCACGTATTTTTTATATTGAATTATTTTATGTTACATTGAAAAAATTTAAGCTGACGATAGCTGAATATGTAATTTGGATAACTTTAGCGATATTTAGCTATATAGTGACAGATACAAAACTGGATTTTATTTTAATGATTTTAATATTAGTGACAGCTGTTTTTCTACCATATGTAATTAGAATTTTAGAACGGATTGGAAATATTGGAGTATCAAGTATCTTAGGCTTGCTAATAGCAGGTATGATGGGGGCAACTTATTTATATAGTCCACATAATTCGGTTCTATTAAAAATAAATAATGCCTTATCAGGAAGATTACAGTTTAGTCATATAGCATTTAAAAAGTTTAACGTTCCATTATTTGGACAAGTGATTGAACAGACTGGAAATGGGGGATTGCATCATGGAATATATGCCTATTTTTATATAGATAGCAGCTATATTCGAATTCTAATGATGAATGGTGTATTTTGCTTTATTTTAGTAATTGGAACTATGATATGGTTATCGAATAAACTTTTAGATGAAAAAATGTTTGCACTTGAATTAGCGTTAATTTTTATGGCAGTGAGTTCCATTATTGATCAACATTTATTGGAGATTTCATTTGAATGTATATTTTTAGCACTTTTGGCTAACAATCAAGTATTCAAAAATAGACAGGGGTATTAGGGGTATGTTTTTAAATCGAGAATTTTTAGATGCATGTACACAAAGGACTAGTTTAGTTATTAGCTTACATAAAGTACAAAATCAAAAATTCAGAAAATTTTGTGATAGTAAAGCTTTATTAATATTGGGTTGTTTAAATTTCTTGAGATTACTATTTTTAAAAAAATTAAAAAGTAATCCTAAGTATGAGTTAGCAGTTGTTGCTATTGTAAAAAACGAGGGATTATATCTAGAAGAATGGCTAAAATATTATTATTCTATTGGTGTAGGACAATGTTATATTTATGACAATGATAGTTCAGACAATACAAAGCAAATATTAAAAAAATATGATGACTTTGTAACATATAAAAAAATATCGGGTGCTAAACGCCAGTATGATGCATATAATGATGCTTTAAATCATTATAGAAAAGATTGTAAACTTATGGCTATGATAGATGGAGATGAGTTTATTTTTTGCCCTCCAAATAATACGAAGGTTATAGAAACTATTTCTTCTTATTTTAAAGATAAATCGATTGGAGGACTAGGTGTAAACTGGGAGATTTTTGGATCGTCGCATCTAGAAAATAAACCTGACGGACTAGTAACTGATAATTTTGTTTATAGAGCAGAAAACACATTTGAAAAAAACAAGCATATAAAAACGATTTGCGATCCTAATAAAGTTGTAGGGTTTATAAATCCACATTATGCAACTTATCTTCCTGGATATAAAGCAATAAATGAAAATGGTAAGGTAGTCACAGGCGCATTTACACACTACGTAAGCACTAATATAATTCGTGTTAATCACTATTTTACAAAGTCCAAAGCTGAATTTGTTTTGAAAAAAGCACGAGGAATGGCTGATAATTTATCAATTAGAAATAGCAATGATTTTAAAATGCATGACAAAAATGATGTATTGGATGAGTCAATGAAAAAATATAATCAATTAAATGGTTTAGACTAATGGAGGTGTAAAATGAATAATATTATTCTAACATCATTGGATCCAGGAAAAAATACAGGTGGAGTAAAAGCAAAAATAGATATTATTAATTTCTTAAAAGAACATGGATATACATCTTATGAAGTAAATCCGTATGTATCAAAACTTAAAAAAGCTATTTTAGCAAACATTACGATACCTAAAGATATTAATAGACTATCTCCTGATAAGGTTATTATTCAATATCCTATCCCTTCAGAGCATATTACGAGAAAAATTATTGAGTGTATAAGAAAAAAGAAAGACAGCAAAATTGTATTTTTGATACATGATATCCAAGGGTTACAATCAACTGAGTCAGAAACAATTGTAAAAGAATTGAAAATTTTTGATTTAGCTGATGAGATAATTGTTCATAATAAACATATGGGGAAATGGTTACAAGAAAAAGGGTGTCAAAAGCCGTTAGTTGATTTAGAGGTTTTTGATTATGCTAATCCACAGCCTATAAATAAAGCAGTAGAATATAATCGTAGTATCTGCTTTGCAGGAAATTTATTTAAATCAGAGTTTCTAAAAGACTTGGATTTAAAACATGGTTTCTATGCATTTGGACCTAATATGTTTTCTGAATATCCTAGTTGTATTGAATATTGTGGACAATATAGTCCTGAAGAATTACCAGCACATCTAAATCAAAATTTTGGTCTCATATGGGATGGTCCAAGTATAAAAACATGCAAGGGAACCTATGGGAATTATTTGCGCTATAATAATCCACATAAAACATCGCTATATATAAGTTCAGGTATTCCAATTATTATATGGAAAAAAGCAGCTTTGGCTGATTTTGTTTTAGATAATAAGATAGGAATTGCAATTGATAGTTTAAACGAGTTAGATTCTGTATTGGATTCTATTTCTGAAGAGCAATACCAGCAAATAAAAAGCAATACAAGAGAAATTGCCCAAAAATTACGTGAGGGATATTATACTAAAAAAGCTGCGGATAGTGTTAATTAATAAGGAGCTAATTATGAAAACAACTGTTGTAATGACTACTTTTAATGGACAAAAATATGTCAAAGCTCAGCTAGAATCACTATATACGCAAACATATCAACCGGATGAAGTTATTATTTTAGATGATAATTCAGAAGATAATACTGTTTCTATAGTTGAAAAATTTATTCGAGATAATGCATTATCTAGTTGGAAGATAAGTGTTAACAAGGAGAATAAAGGTTGGCGTCAAAATTTCATGTGTGGAATCTGGCAAGCTAAAGGTGATTTAATTTTTCCATGTGATCAAGATGATATCTGGCATCATGATAAGATTGAGAAAATGGAAAAAGTAATGGAAGAAAACTCACAAATTAATGTATTGGTATCCAATCATCGGAATTTCTATGATGATGGCTCTAAAAAAATTATGCCATCTAAAAATAATGGTCAATTAGAGAAAATACCGTTAAAAAACAATTGTATGGCCGTAATATATCCGGGGTGTACCTATTGTATTAGAAAAGATTTAGCCGTAAAAAGTGAAATGTATTATCGCAAAGGTTATGCACACGATGATTTAATGTGGCGTTTAGGTCTTTTTAGTGATGGATTATATGTTTTAAGGGAAGATTTAATTGATTATAGACAGCATAGTGATAGTACTTACTCTCTTGAAACAGTTGAAATGAAAACTATTTCTGAGAAAAAAAAGTGGATTGCTATGACACAAAACTTTTGTTTTGATTTAATAAGATTTGTTCAGGATAATAATTCATCAAATAAAGAAAAACAGCTAAGAATATTGAGTGGAGTTCAAGAATGGTTAGATGAACGCGCTAAATTGTATGAAAGAAAAAAAATCTGGCAAGCAGTAAAGCTGATTCGTTATTGGGGATATTATCAACGACGTCGCCAATATTTGGGTGATTGGTATATTATTTTTTTTAATAGAAAGTAGGAATAGATTTGAAAGCAGAAATTTATGTTGTGAGTCATAAAATTGCTAAAATGCCACAAGATAAGATGTACTTTCCTTTACAGGTTGGACAGGAAAAGGAAAACTTTCCTGGTTTTTTACGAGACAATACAGGAGACAATATTTCTGAAAAAAATGAAAATTATTGTGAACTAACAGCACAATATTGGGCTGCTAAAAATCGAACGGCAGATGTAAAGGGTTTGGTGCATTATAGACGCTTATTTTCTAATGGAAAAAAGAATTTTTTTAGTACTATTGATAAAAAGTTTGCAGATGTTATGACTAGTAGAACTATGGAGAATCTACTTTCGCAACATGATATGATTTTACCAACAAAGAGAAATTATTATATTGAAACATCATGGTCACAATATGCGCATGCACATCATGAAAAAGATTTGGAAATTACGCGGCAAGTTATTGAAGAGAAATTTCCAAATTATTTAACAGCATTTGATAAATGGACGCAACAAAAAGCAGTGCATAAATTTAATATGTTTATTGCTAAAGCGCAAATATTTGATGAGTATACATTTTGGTTAATAGATGTGTTAGAGGAAGTTGAAAAACGAACAGATATTTCGGATTATTCAGCTTATGAAAAAAGAATTTTTGGTTTTTTAAGTGAAATACTAATAGATGTTTGGGTGGAAGCAAATAAAGTTGATTATATTGAAATTCCTGTAATGTTCATGGGAAGTCAACATTGGCTAAAAAAAATAACCAATTTTTTAATTCGCAAAGTTAGAGGAAAGGCAAATATGAAATAGGTAGAATTTTGGGAAAAAAAATAATAATTTCATTTATCATACCAGCGCATAATGCCAGTAAAACAATTGAAAAAGCAGTAAAAAGTATAATTTGTGATCAAGAAGTAATGGATAAAATTGAAATAATAATTGTTGAAAACACTTCTAGTGATGAAACAACAAAAAAATGTGAGGAATTAGTAAATACAAATCATAATGTGTATTTATATCATTCTGATAAAGGTGTTTCTAATGCACGAAACAAGGGTATAGAGAAGGCTAAGGGCTGTTGGCTTTTTTTTGTTGATGCAGACGATTACTTAACCATAGGGACAACAAAAAAACTGTTAATTGACGCAGAGTCTAACAATGCGGATATGATTATGTATGGATATGAGTCTGGTAATGAGAAAGTAAGGCTAGTAACTAAAGACCAACTTTTTTCAAAAGAAAACTTAAATGACATAAAAGTAAAAATGCTTAAAAATCCAACGCGCTATATGACAGTTTGGTCTAAATTATTAAGAAAAGAGATAATAGTTAATCAAGAGATATCATTTAATTCGGAACTAAGATTAGCAGAAGATGGAGATTTTATTATTAATTATAATAGATATTGTCGATTAATTAAGCTTAGTTCTATAATTGGCTATCATTATACTGCCAATAGCATCTCAACTGTGCATGAATATGATGGAAATAAAGCCAGAGATTATATTACTGCTCTTATTACTAGCAAGAAAGCAATAGCTGATGAGAATGATGTTATTAAAAAAGCATATAACTTTTATATTATGATGCATCTTAATGTTATAATGGTGCATGAGGTTTTTGCTGTTGAGAATAAACTTAACTGGTGGAAGCAAGTAGGTTTATTAAGGACATTAGCTCAGACAGAAACTTTTAAAAAAGCTATACAAGAAACAAAAATTTCGGAATGTAAAACTGGCAGAATGTTACCTATATTGTTTATCAAAATGCATTTGTATAATTTAGCAGGCTTTTTGTTTCGTGCAAGAATATGGCAAAACAAGCGTAAGGAATTATTTGATAAATAATGAATATGTAAACTTAATATAATTATACTTTTTTTTAGACTTAAAATATAGTAGAATGATAACGGTATGTTTCTAATTTTGATAGTGTTTTTTATTATTACACACTTGTAAGTTCAATTAGAAATGTAATTAAATTGGACAACTTATGGGAACGTTTAAGTCTAAAGGAGTGCAATATTTTGTTTAATGGAGCAAATCAGATGATATACCATTTTATTAAACGACTACTAGATATTATTATTTCTTTAGTAGCACTGGTGTTTGTTTTGCCAATTACAATTCTCGTTTTTGTGATTGATTGTTTTGGAGATAATAAAGGACCGGTTTTTTATAAGCAGCGACGGATTGGTAAGGGTCATAAGCCATTTTATATCTATAAGTATCGTTCAATGATTGTTGAAGCTGAGAAACGTCTTTATGATAACAAAGAACTTTATGATAAATATGTAGCAAATAGTTATAAGTTACCTCCACACGAGGATCCTAGAATTACACGTTTTGGTCGTTTTTTGCGTAAATCATCTTTAGATGAATTACCACAATTTTTAAACATTTTGAAAGGCGAGATGACATTAATAGGTCCGCGACCAGTTGTTGAGCCTGAACTGCAGATGTATGGCGATAAAGTAGATAAACTTTTATCGGTAACACCTGGGGCAATGGGATATTGGCAAGCTTCAGGTAGAAGTAGCATAGGTTATCCAAAAAGATGTGAGTTAGAGTTGTACTATGTTGATCATGCATCACTTTGGTTTGACTTTAAAATAATGTTGAAAAACATAGTCAGTATTTTTAAGACTGATGGAGCTTTTTAAAATAACTATAACTTATAGGCAGGGAATATTTCCTGCTTTTTTAATAGATTTTTAAAACATAAAGTAATTGATGTTTTTAAGTGCGTATTCTAATTTACTACTTGCAAGAACGTGGAAAATATAAGACAATGAATACTGGAAGCATGGGCGATTTTTACCAATGCTTAATTAAAAAGCAAAGGAACTGAACAGATGAAAGGAATAATTTTAGCCGGTGGGAGTGGCACACGCTTGTACCCCATTACAAGAGGGATTTCCAAGCAATTGATTCCCGTGTATGATAAGCCAATGGTTTATTATCCACTATCCACATTGATGCTGGCAGGTATTCGCGATATTTTATTAATCTCTACACCAGAATACACTCATCTTTTCAAAGAGTTATTAGGTGATGGTTCTGAATTTGGAATTAATTTAGAGTATAAGATTCAAGATAAGCCAAATGGATTGGCAGAAGCATTTATATTAGGCAAAGATTTCATTGGAGATGATTCAGTCTGCCTGATTCTTGGAGACAATATTTATTATGGTAGTGGTCTTTCAGGACTATTACAGGATGCGGCCGCTAAAAAAGATGGCGCAACAGTATTTGGATACCATGTAAATGATCCAGAACGTTTTGGAGTAGTTGACTTTGATCAAGATATGCATGCTTTATCTATAGAAGAAAAGCCAGCACAGCCTAAGAGTAATTACGCTGTCACAGGACTCTATTTTTATGATAATGATGTCGTTGATATTGCCGCTAATCTAGCGCCTTCTGCTCGTGGCGAGTTAGAGATTACAGATGTGAATAAAGAATATTTACGACGTGGTAAGTTAGATGTTAAGTTGATGGGGCGTGGCTATGCATGGCTTGATACAGGAACACATGAGTCAATGCTAGAAGCAGCTAGTTTTATTGCGACAATTCAAAAACGTCAGAATTTAAAAGTTGCTTGTTTAGAAGAAATAGCTTATCGCATGAATTGGATATCTAAAGAAAAATTAGTTGAATTAGCTCAACCAATGAAGAAGAATGACTATGGACAATATTTATTGCGCTTAGCCGAAGAATAGGGAGGAAATATTGTGCGTATTTTAGATACAACATTACAGGATGCAAAAATCGTAGAAACAGATGTCTTTGGTGATCATCGTGGTTTCTTTACTGAAACGTATACAAAGAATAAATTTGAAGAAGCCGGGATTAATGTTGATTTCACACAAGATAATCAATCATTATCAGTTGAACCTGGCGTCTTACGTGGTTTACATTTTCAACGTGCACCATATGCACAAACAAAGTTATTGCGTGCAGTTACAGGGGTTATCTATGATGTGATTGTTGATGTGCGTAAAAGTTCACCTACATATGGTAAGTGGGAAGGCTTTATTTTAAGTGAATATAACCATCGTCAATTACTAGTTCCTAAGGGCTTTGCTCATGGCTTTGTGACATTAACACCTAATGTTAATGTAGCTTATAAAGTTGATGGTTACTATAATCCTGAAGCGGATGGTGGGATTGCATTTGATGATCCAGATTTAGCAATTAACTGGCCAATGCCAGTGGAACACTTGATTCTATCAGAAAAAGATAAGCATCATCCCCAATTAAAAGATGCTGACTTGAATTTTGTATACGGAAAGGATTAATTAAGTAATGAAGAATTTATTAGTTACAGGTGGTGCCGGTTTTATCGGTAGTAACTTTGTACATTATATGTTGAACAAATATCCAGATTATAAAATTGTTAACCTTGATTTACTAACATATGCGGGCAATATTCATAATTTAGATGATATTAAGGATAATCCTAAGCATACATTTGTACGTGGCAATATTTGCAATCGTGAATTAGTAGAATATTTAGTCAAAGAACATAACATAGATACAATTATCAATTTTGCTGCAGAAAGTCATGTTGATCGTTCTATTTTACATCCAGAGATTTTTGTAGAAACAAACGTTCAAGGAACATTAGCTTTGTTAGATGTAGCTAAAAATATGAAATTAGAGAAGTATCTACAAGTTTCAACAGACGAAGTTTATGGTACTTTGGGTAAAGAAGGTTATTTTACAGAAACAACACCACTTGCTCCTAATTCACCATATTCTGCAAGTAAAGCATCAGCAGATATGGTTGTACGTGCATATTTTGAAACATATGGTTTAAATGTTAATATTACACGTTGCTCAAATAACTATGGCCCATATCAATTCCCAGAAAAGCTAATTCCATTAATGACTTCAAATGGGATGGATGGTAAGAAGTTACCTATCTATGGTGATGGTAAGAACATTCGTGATTGGTTACACGTTTATGATCATTGTCAAGCCATTGACTTAGTACTACACCAAGGCCGTAAAGGTGAGGTGTACAATGTAGGTGGACATAATGAACGTACAAATAATGAAATTGTCCATTTGATTGTTAAAAAGTTAGGCTTAACTGAAGATGCAATCGAGTATGTTCAAGACCGTTTAGGTCATGACCGTCGTTATGCAATTGATCCAACTAAACTTGAGACTGAGTTAGGCTGGAAGCCTAAGTATACATTTGATACAGGAATTGAAGAAACAGTCAACTGGTATTTAGCTAATGAAGCTTGGTGGCGTCCCTTGAAGGAAAAAGCAGCTTTAAAATAGTGGATAATTAGCTTAGTAGCGCACGATTTGTTTTTATCGTGCGCTACTAGTTGTAAATTGGAGGATTTAAGATGAAAGTTTTAATAACAGGTGGAAATGGGCAACTAGGACAAGAACTACAACATCTTTTAGATGAACGTGGCTTTAGTGATTACGATGCAGCAGACGTTGAAAAGTTAGATATAACCGATGCAACAAGTGTTGAAGCATATTTTGCAGCTAATAAGCCAGAAGTAGTTTATCATTGCGCTGCATATACAGCGGTTGATAAAGCAGAAGGTGAAGGAAAAGCAGCGAATGAAGCAGTTAATGCATTAGGCTCTGAAATTATCGCTAAAGCATGTGCAAAGTATGATGCAACTTTAATATATCCAAGTACGGATTATATTTTTGAGGGCAATTTAACTGAAGGTGAATATATGCCTGATGCACCAACTGGTCCTAAAAATGAATATGGACGCGCTAAATTACTAGGTGAACAAGCAGTTAAAAAGTACTGCAAAAAATATTATATTGTTAGAACAGCTTGGGTGTATGGAAAATACGGGCATAACTTTGTTTACACAATGCTTAATTTAGCTAAAACACATGATAAGTTAACTGTTGTAAATGATCAAGTTGGACGTCCAACTTGGACACGCACACTTGCAGAATTTGTAACTTATTTAATTGACAACAAGATTGATTATGGCGTATATCAATGTTGTGATGATGGAACATGTTCATGGTATGAGTTTGCCAAAGAAATCTTGAAGAATAAAAAAGTAGCAGTAAAACCAGTTTCTTCAGATGAATATCCAGCAGCTGCATTTAGGCCAGCATATTCAGTGATGCATTTAGCCAAGGAGACAGGTTTTGAATTTCATCCATGGCAAGAATCATTAGCGAAGTTTATGAATCAGATTGAAGAATAAAATAAGAAAATAAATAGGTTCGCAAAAGTTAGACTAAACATATCTTTTGCGAACCTAATTTATATTTTTAAAATTAAAGATTAGTAGTTATTCTTTTTCATGTGATTGATCATTTAACTTGGAACTAGGTGTTGGATAGGTTATTTTCATAACAGCAGGCATGACAATTGGAATTAGGAGAACTAAGAGCAATATTCCAACAATAACAACCAAGGCAACTTGAACTAAGGTTAATACACCTGAAGGGATTAAAGCTGCAAAAGTACCGCTAAGAATAACGCCAGCCGATATAACAACTGAACCAATGATGGACGTTGCACGTAAAACTTTAGCGTCAATAGAGATTGGATCTGCTAAACCTTCACGGAACTTAATTACAAGGAAGATAGTATAATCAACTCCTAGGGCAATTAACATTATGAAAGCAAAGAATGGTGTATTCCAAGTCAACATTGATTGACCTAGAATAAGACTACTCAACCAATGAACAATATTTAAAGCACTGTAGTAAACAAAAACTAATAATAGTTCAATCGTTATTGATTGGATAAGCGAACGAGTTACAAACATTAAGGCAATCAAGATACCAATTAACATTAAGATAGCGGTTCTGCTAAAGTCACCAGAAGCTACATTTTTAAGATCTTTAGTACGTGAAGTTGAGCCACCAGCTACGACCGTTGCATTTGACAGGACAGTACCTTTTAAAGAACCTTTAACTAGTGTTTGAAGTTTGCTTAAAGTTTGAATAGCTTCTTCAGAGTTTGGATCAGCTTTTAAAACAACAGTTAATTGGGTTATTTTTTTGCTATCTGAGAAGTAAGTATCCAAGATAGGTTTAAATGCTTTACTATGCAGTTGTTTTTGAGGAATATAGTATACTTTTGAAGCAGTAGCTGTTTTGAGACCAGTTAGATAAGAATTCATACTTTTACTACCACTAGTTACTTGATTAATACCACTACTTGCACTGCCTAAACCTGAAGAAAGGGATAAGGCTTTTTGAGCTAGTGAGGTAAAACTCTGTGAAAGTTCTTGGTTACCAGTTGCAACTTGACTTGCACCAGATACTAACTGTGATGTTTGACTATTTACTGTGGAAATAGCTGTATATAATTGGCTAGTATTACTACTTAATGTTGAAAGCCCTGAACTTAATTGAGTAATAGCAGTAGCCGCAGATGGTAACAGTTTATTTGAATTAGTAGCTAGTTGACTAATAGCAGACTTCAAGCTATTTGAAGAGGTCTGTAAACTGGATAACTGAGTAGCTAAGGTACTATCTGCATTTCCAATCGTTGAAGTATCGGTTCCAATTTTTGTTAGTGAGGTAGATAATGATGATTTTAGAGTAGAAAGTGCTTGTGATTGTGCAGTGTTATTCTGTTCAACAACTTTTTCTATTGTTTGAATTTGGTCAGTGGTCAAATTAGCACCAGCAGATTGCAGTTGTGATACTAAGGTTTGGCCTGATACAGCCGAACTGCTTAGGGAAGACATTGATGAATCAATTTTTGTTAACTGATCTTTGATATCAGTTGCAGCAGTTGCAATGCTCGTTAAGGAATCAGATGTTGTTGTATCTGAACTGCTATTAGCAACTTCTTGATTAAGTTGATTGATTGCACTGTTTAACTCAGGTAGTGATTCTTCTAATAATTTTAATTGACTACTTTGGGAGCTGATACTTGAACTTAGGTTACTATTCAATGTTTTAATAGCAGTCGTAATTTGTTGAATCCCACTACTTAATTCGCTAGTTCCTGATGCAACTTCTGTAGAACCTTGTGCTAGTTGTGAAACAGAGGATGTTTTACTTTGAATGTTAGAACTGTTGATTTGGGTTTTAGCGGAACTTAACCCACTGCTGATTTTACTTAAGCCTTTTTGTGATTTGGCAAGACCGGTAGTTACTTTATTTAACTGATTGCTAACATAAAGACTCTTTATTTTTTTACCACCGGGCTGAGTTGCTGATAATACGCTCTTAACTCCAGAAACATGTTTAAGCTGATTAGTAACTTGATCAATTAGCTGTAGATATTTTTCTTTCGTTAATTTCTTATTGGTTTTTATATAAATAGTTGTTGGCTCTGATAATCCCTTTGAAAAATGTTTTTGAATTAAATTAAAGCCAATCTTGGAAGGAGTACTGTTACTAACTTCATCAGCATCATTATAGTTCAAGAGACCTTGACTTTGTGAAGCTAAAGGTAAAATAACAATTAAAACAGCAATAATTGTTAGAATAGGTCTTAGCAGTGAATATTTGGCTAAACTATGCCAGAGAGTACTATTTTTCTCGCCTTTAAATTCCTTGATGGGCCAAAACATTTTTCCTCCCATAACTTCCATGAAGAAGGGATTTAAAGTTAGAAGAACGAGAAGTAAAATAGCTATACCAACAGCAATTCCAGCTGCGGAACGATATAGCGAAAACTTAGCAAAAAACAAGGTGGTCATACCAATTAAAACAGATGCACCAGAATAGATAATAGTGCGACCACCTACTTTTAGTGCTTGCCTAGTTGCCTCCGATTTAGTCAGTCCATTGGTGAGGCCTGAACGAAATTCGTTGTATAATAAAATATTATAGTCCGTTCCTATTCCAAATAAAACGATGATGATAAAGACTTCTGAGAAATTTGAAAATGGGAAACCAAAGTACTTAACTAAGTTAGTAACAAGACTGATAGAAATCAATCCGGAAACACCAACAGTTAATAAAGAAATAATAGGTGTGATTGGTGATCTGAAAACAAGTAAGAGGACAACGAAAATAAAAATGACAGCAATTATTTCTGTCTTTTTTACACCTTTTTCAGTGGATTCTGAAAAATCGTGATCCAAAACATCACTACCAGTTAGGTAGGTTTTGACACCTTTTGTTTGAATAGCACTGGTAAGTTCTTTTTTGATAGTTGCTATTGTATGTGAATTTGTTTTCTTTACTGATAATTCTACAATTTGAGTAGTTTTATCTTTAGAGATTAGTTGTGATTTGACTAATGGCGTATCTTTAGCATCGGTGATATCTTTGATTTGATACTTATTCTTGTTTTTCTTTAGTCGTTCTATTGTCTTGTTGATTTGCTTATTTTGTGTCGCAGTCAATGCTTTATTATGATTGTTGAAAACGACAGCAACAGAAGTGGTTTTGTTTTGTTTTGAACCCCATTTATTTTGAATTTGAGTTGCGCGGCTACTTTGATAGCTACTTGGAATTTGGCTACTTGTACTAGTTGTAATATGTGGTATCAGCAATAACGCAACAATTAAAAGGACGGCCCAACCAAGTGCCCACCAGGTATGCTTACTTGAAAATAGTTTCTTCAATATGAATTTCTCCCATCTCTTAACAATTAAAGTACAGTATTTCTTGAAAATTTATATTTTTTTAAGATATATGTTTGATTTTGATAAAAATACATAACATTAATGTTTCCTCTCTTAAAATCCAAGAAATTCTGTTCTATTATAGTATTAAGGTAAATGAATATGAAGCACACATTGAGAAAACGTGTATAGTAATAGACAGTATAAGTAAAATTGTCTATTCATGAGGAGGATATGAATGAATACTGATCGGCGAATAAATAAAACAAAAAAAGCGATTCAAAAAAGCTTTCTTAATATTTTAGAAAATAAAAATATTACTGAAGTAACAGTTGCCGACATAGTTAAAGATGCCGACATAGCACGGAGTACTTTTTATTTACACTATGCAGATGTATATGATCTTTATGAACAAATAGTTATTGAGTTGATGGACGAATTAACCGATCGTTTTGATAAACTGTATCCCAAAGGACCAGCAGCTTCAAATTTTATGCAACTAATGGAGGAACTGATAAATTATATAGTTGAACAAAAAGAATTATTTTATTTATTGGTGAAAAAAAATAGTGAAAATAAATTGATTGATAACTTAACGGATATTTTTACCAATAGGGTATTAACAATTGAGAAGATAGATAAAAATAATAAGAAAGAATATTATGAAGTGTTATTCACAGTTACAGGAGCCATCAGTTTATTTATAAATTGGTTAATGAAAGATAGAGAAATGAAACCGTCAGAGTTATCGAATATTCTTAATGATATTATTCTCAAACTTGACTGATGTATACTTGAAATGTTAAGTATAAAGTTAGAACGAGCGGAACAAAAGATGGCTGGATAGAGAGTATTGATGTCGTAAAAAATCAACTAGTTGATTTTTAGCGTATATTTTGATATCAACTATTTGGAGATAAGAGGAGCCCGAGATTTTCGTCTCGGGCTCACTTTTTTATATTTGAAAAAATTATTTGGTGTTATTTGAAGAAAACTGAGGGAAAAAGAACAACCCTTTTTTAAAAGGATGCCAATTTGGACGTCCGATTAAGAAACCAAAAGGAGGGACTTTATAACAAAACAGAGCGAATAAAAATGAAACAGTTATTACAAAAATCCATCCAACTGGGATTAAAATAAATAGTAACAAATTAGATGGAGCCAAAGCATCTAGAATCCATTTAAGTGCCAATAGTCCGAGTGTTTGATTCAGATACATGCCAAAGCTGACTTTGACAGCATAGTCCATGAAAGTTTCTAACCATTGTGGCAACCCTCTTTGATGCCAAGTAGCATATTTTTTACCAATCCAAAATATTAATCCAAGCATAACAATGTCATAGCAAATAATATATGGTTGATGTAATGAAAGAGATTTATCATCACTAAGACCAAGTATTTGTTGATTCCAGATACGATAGTAAAAAATCATTCCTAAAGCCATTATGATTGCTAGACTAATAATTTTTTTAATATGTGTATTGATCAGAGTGTATATGCGTTGATGATGCAAACAGGTAAAGACACCTAGAAATATATAAAATTGATATGCAAAAATGTTAATGCTAACAGCTTTGAACCAATAAGGCCAATTAGAAACATCTAGGTGACTCATTCCAAATTTGACACCAAAGTCAAGCATTAGTTGGATGATAAAGCTGGTAATTAAGATTTTGGTGTGCGAATTTTGCCAATGTTTAAAAATCCAGACAACGCCTGGAAAAACTAAGTAAAGTTGCATAACTAATAACATGTAATAGAGATAAAAACTACTTCCATGAATAACGATGGTTAGATAATGGTTGCCAAAGTCATTGAGTGAATAGTCAGCATTACCTACCAAAAGCATAACTAACATCAAAAGAGCATTCCAAGCTAAGTATGGCCAGATACTGCCATTAAGGCGCTTTTTAAAAAAATTAGGCCAATCATTACGATTAAAGTATGTTAAGGTTAAAACCACACCACTGATAAAAATAAAACCCATTCTAGTATAATGAAACATTACTCTTAAGCTGCGAACAGTATTATACGTGTCACTTGAAGTCATAGCTGAAGTGAATTTATTTACTGTGTGATTAAATAATACGCCAAAAGTAAAAAAAACACGCATAAAATCGATTTCATAGAGATGTTTGCGTGCTGAACTAGTTTTAGTCGCAGAGTTTATCAAAAAAACACCCTTTCTAATAGATAAATTGAGAACATCTATTAATTTTAGAGAGAAGATAAGATTTTTTTTCGAATAAAGCAGCAATTGTTTCTGAAGACTTAACGAATAAATGCAATAAACTATAGTTAATAATTAATATTTTTAAAATCAATAGAAGACCTATGAAATGTAAATTTAAATAACAGATTGCGACAGTATATAATTTCTTAATTATGGTAATAAAAAAACTGTCTATTCTAATTTGAGAATAGACAGCTATAGAAATACAGCTCAGTTTTTAAGTTTAGAAGGTGTTGTATTATTTTTTATCCATAGCATGACCACCAAAGCCATTACGCAAAGCAGCAACAACTTTGCCAGTCATGGTATCTTCTTCTTCAGAACGATAGCGCATCATTAGCGCACTGCTAATTGCTGGAGTTGGTACGTGTAACTTGATAGCTTCTTGAACTGTCCACGCTCCTTCACCTGATGAATGCATAGTCCCTTTTATATTAGTTAAGTTAGCGTCTTTTGCAAAGGCTTGTTGGGCCAAATCCATTAACCAACTTCGAATGACTGAACCGTTATTCCACATTTTTGCAACAGCTTCATTATCATACTTGAATTGACTTTTTTCTAAAACTTCAAAGCCTTCGCCAATAGCTTGCATCATACCATACTCAATCCCATTGTGAACCATTTTTAAGTAGTGCCCAGATCCAGATGGTCCCGTATATAAATAACCATTTGGTGCAGAAATTTTTTCAAAAAGTGGCTTGATTCGTGGGAAAACCTGTTCTTCACCACCAATCATAAAATTGCCATTTCTCCGTGCACCACTCATACCTCCAGAAGTTCCGACATCAAAAAAATGAATATTTTTTGGTGCTAGAAACTGGGCGTGTTTTTGTGACTCGACATAAAATGAATTACCACCATCAATTAAAATATCGTCTTTATCTAACAGCTCTTTTAATTGAGAAATAGTTTGTTCAGTTGGCTTACCAGCTGGAAGCATTAACCAAACAATTCGTGGTGTCGGCATCTTACTAACTAAATCAGCTAGATTTTCTGCTGGTTCAGCATCTGTTGCTGTTACTTTTGCTAAGGTAGTTTTATTAACATCAAATGTAATGACTGAAATCTTATTTTCAAGCATATTTTCCATTAAATTCCAACCCATTTTACCTAATCCAATCAATCCAATTTGCATATTGTTCATCCTCCTCTATACTTATAAAAAATATTCAATGTATTATTTAGTAGTTTTGTTTTGAGTTGCATACTTTCTTTGAAATTCAGCAATATTAGTGTATTCGGTAGTTAATTGCCGAGTTAAACGAATATAAATGCTGATTAATTCTCGATATACCGGATAGTTATCTGAATTTGGACTATATGTGACTGTTTTTCCAGCAAATTTTTTAGTAGCAGATAAATCATCAATTAGTCCGACTGATTTCATTGCAATAATGGCAGCACCTAAACATGAAGATTCGAAATCCTTTGGAATAGTAACAGGTCGTTCAAAAATATCTGCAAGCATCTGACGCCATAATGGTGAACGCGCAAATCCGCCGGTTGCCATAATTGTTTTAGGTTGGCCCACAACTTCTTCCAAGGCTAATAAAACAGTATACAAGTTGTAAACAATACCTTCTAAAACAGCCCGTATCATATGAGCTCGTGTATGCATTTGTGTTAAGCCAAAGAATGAGCCGCGTGCGTTAGCATCCCAAATAGGTGCTCGTTCTCCCCCTAAAAAAGGATGAAATAACAGACCATCAGAACCGGCAGGAACCTTTTCAGCAATTTCTGTAAGGAGATTATATGAGTTTTTGTGTAACAGGTCCGCCGTACTTTTTTCTGCGTCAAAGAGGTTATCACGTGCCCAACGAAAAACCACACCACCATTGTTAACAGGTCCGCCTACAACAAAGTGCTTTTTGTCAACTGCATAACAGAAAATTCTACTTTTAGGGTCGATAACAGGGTGATCAGTAACAACACGTACAGCCCCTGAGGTTCCAATTGTTACAGCAGCAATGCCAGTGTTAAACGCACCAACACCTAAGTTAGATAATGCCCCATCAAATGCACCTTGAACAAAGATTGTTTTTTGTGGGCATCCAATTAATTGAGCGTATTCTGGGCGCATACCAGAAAATTGCGCATAGGCATCGACTACAGGTGGTAACTGGTTAGCAGTAATGCCTGCAAGTTTAAGGGAAGGCTTATTCCAATTCATTTCAAAGATGTTATATAAACCAGTACAACTTGCGATAGAGACATCCATTTGCCAGATACCAAAAAGACGGTAGAAAATATATTCTTTAATTCCACAATAGTATTGTGCTTTTTGATAGATATCAGGGTGTTCATTTTTTAACCAAGCCAACTTACACAAGAGTGACATGGGATGGATAGGTGTGCCTGTTTTTTCATATAAAGCTTGTCCTTCGACGGAGTCTTTAATTTTTTGAGCATATTTTGCTGATCTTGTATCACCCCAAGTTATAACTCTAGTAAGTGGAGCATGATTTTTGTCTAATGCGATTAGGCTTTGATTAGCGCTAGAAAATGAAACTGCACGAAGGTTGTCTTCTGTAAAATCGATATTTGTGATTAGTTTTTTTAAAACATAAATAACAGCATTAAGAATTTCTTCTTGATCCTCTTCAGCCATGCCAAATGCATCACGATACAGAGGATATTCTTGATTAGATTGTGCTATAACGTTAGCAGAGGTATCATAGAGAACACCTTTAGTGCTTGTAGTGCCAATATCCATGCCGATAATATAATCCATAATTTAAAACTTCCCTTCAAAACTGATTATTAAATAAATAATGAAAGTGCATAAACTGAGAGTAGCCCTGTTACTGAAATAACGGAGGTTAATGTCGTCCAAGATAAAAATGTTTCTTTAAGGGATAGGCCGAAATATTCTTTCACCATCCAGAATCCTGCATCATTAACATGGTCTGCAAATATGCTACCTGCACCCACTGCTAGAACCATTAAAACAGGATCAACTCCTGTTTGTGCAATTAAGGGTGTTACAAGTCCAGCAGATGTAAGTGCGGCGACCGTTGAAGAACCAAGGCTAACACGTAAAATAGCTGTAACTAACCATGCTGCTAAAATAGGTGACATGTTAATATTAGTAAATAGAGTTGAAATATAGTGAGCTACACCACCGTTAACTAAAACCTGTTTAAATGCACCGCCACCAGCAATAATAAAGAGCATAACTGCAATTTGTGTAATTGCTGATTCAAGTGTATGGCCAATTTCAACCATTTTTTTCTTTTGACTAACTCCCATTGTATACAATGCAAACAATAAAGATAGTAGCATAGCAACATCAGCATTACCAATAAACTGAATGACTTTACTAGTTTCGTTATTTGGAAGAAGATATTTTAAAATTGTTGAAATACTAATCAAAATTACAGGCATCATTGCAGTTAAAGCACTACTTGCAAAAGAAGGAGTTTCTTCAAGCTTAAATTTTTTTATGTTACCTAAACCAGGAATTGATTTTTGTATTCTATACACTTTTGGATAAAATTTGTGCAAAAAATGATTAAAAATTGGTCCAGAAACTATAACTGTCGGAATTGCTACAATAATTCCAAATAAGATTACTTTTCCAACATCTGCATGCATTATTTGAGCAATTGCCGTTGGTGCGGGATGTGGAGGAATAAAGCCATGCATAACATTTAGTGTTGCGGCCATTGGAATTGCTAATGTTAATAAGGGTAAGCCTAATTCATTAGCAATTACAAAAATGATAGGTAATAATACGACTAAACCAACTTCAAAAAATAGTGCTAAGCCTACAATAAAAGATGCTATGATAACTGCTAGCTGAATTCTTTTCCTTCCAAATTTAGCGATCAATGTATGCGCAATTCGATAACCACCGCCAGAATCAGATACTAATTTTCCAATCATGGAGCCCATTCCAAAGACGACAGCAAGATCTCCTAATTGGTCACCCATCCCAGAGGTAATGACGGTAGGCAATTTATCTACGGGAATGCCCAAAACTAAGCCTGTTAAAAATGCAGTTACAATTAAAGAAATAAATGTATTTAATTTAACTTTTACAATCAAGAAAATTAATAGACAAACAGCAATTGCTACAATCAGTAATTTCATAGTTATATCACTCCTTAATTAGGTATAATAGTAATTGAATGTGGTGGGTTTGAATATTCTACAAACAGGGAAAGCCCCACGAAACTTAGCACATTTGCAAAAAATTCTTAAAAACATGGTAAAAAAATTCTGATTATTATCAACTTGTGAAAATTATTATCATAATAAGAAAGAGAATCATGAATGTTTTTTACATCTCTATTATATATGAAATCGATTACATTGCAAGACTTTTTTAGGAGGTAACTATTATGGAAAGTAAGATTAGTGAACGAATTATAAAAAAATATCCGAAAATGGGGGAGAGTAGCAAACGGTTAGCTGATTATATTGTTAAGAATTCAACTCAAATAACAGAACAAACTTTAGCGCAATTAGCTGAGAATAGTAATGTTTCTTTGGCAACAGTTTCGAGATTCGCTAAAGATATGGGATATCACAGCTTCTCACAATTTAAATGGGCTCTAAGTAATCAAGTAGAGAAGAATGTGACTGCAATAGAAGAGATTTCAGAAGAAGATTCGCCGAAAGCGGTTGTGAAAAAGGTATTGAGTGCCAACATTGAGACATTAACAGAAACATTTGATTTAATGGATGATAAGGATTTATATCTTGCTAGGGACTTAATTGTTAATGCAAGAAGTCTATCTTTTTTTGGAATGGGTGGTTCAAATATTGTTGCATTTGATGCATATCATCGTTTCTTACGAGTACCATTACCGGTTTTATATAACACAGAGTATCATATGGCATTGATGCAAGCCTCAAAGTTAAATGGGCAGGATTGTGCCATTATTATTTCACACACAGGCAGTAATAAAGATACTTTAATAATTGCTGAGACATTGAAGAAAAAGAAGGTTCCAATGATTATTATTACGAGTACACCTAAATCGACATTAACAAATTATGGAGACGTATGCTTCTTTTCAATCTCTAAAGCATTACATTATAGATCTAAGGCATTTCTTTCGATGACGTCACAATTAGCAATTACAGAATGTTTATATATGGTTACTGCTCAATACTTTGGAAAGAATGCAGATAATGTTTTTGATAATTTACAAGATACAATAACTAAAAGACATAGTTAAGAATGGAGAATTGTATTTTCTAGATAGATGGATTTGAATTTATAGAAAAGGTAACGCAAAAAAAGCCCAAGACAAAAGTCTTGAGCTCTCACAAAGATGGGAAAAACCCAATCTTCAAAAGGAATAGGCACAACTACTAATGGGGATTAGATAGTTGTTTTTCATTTACTTATAGGGGGGAGCAAATGAAAGAGTTGTTTTACTAGGTTATGAGCATATAATAGAGCTAATACTTTAAGAATTGCTTAACTAAAGAGAAACAATTCTTAAAGAAAAATCTTTTTTTGGAAAAGATTTATTTGTAACTAGAAAGTAAACAATTATTTGTTACTTGCAGGTTCTGCTTTTTCTGCAAGTGTAATAATACCCACAGCATTTAGACCAGTATGAGTCATAATAATAGGACTTGTTAACGCTTCAAGTGGACGAATATTACTACCCTCAGGTAAAATGGTATCGGCTAATTTCTTTAAAAAATCGGAATCTGTTCCAACATTAGAAAGACTCATAGATTTGATAGGGTTGCTTAAATGGCGTTCAGCAATCTCTTTTGCATGTTTTAAGAAGAGCTTACGACTTCTTCCTTTGGAATACATATCTAGACTATTTTCACGTAAACGAACAATAACCTTTAAATTAATTAGTTTAGTCAGCATACCAGCCATTTTGCTGACGCGACCACCAGCGACTAAACAATCAAGATTATCAATTAAAACATCAGTTGTTGTTCGTTGGTGGATGTCTTTACAATGAGCAATAATATCATCAACAGATTTACCAGCAGCAATATCTTTAGCTGCAGCCAAGACTTGAAAGGCTAGTCCACGGTCAGTGGCTTTACTGTTGATAACAGTAACTTTGGTATCGGTCATACTTGCAGCTGTTTTAGCTGTTTCACAAGTACCACTTAAAACATCAGACATCATAATAGCGATAACTTCGCTACCATCAGCACCAAGGGAATCATATGCTTCAACAAAACGTCCTACAGCTGGCTGACTGGTTTTTGGAATATTTCCTTGACGAAGTTGGTCAACTAATTCTTCACGTGAAATTTCTTCACCATCTACATAGCTATGACCGTTAATTTCAACAGAAAGTGGAATAATGGTAATATCATAATTTTCTTTTTCTTCCTGAGTTAATTGAATAGAAGAATCTGTTAGAATTTTGAGCGTTGTTGTCATTTTAAAAGCTCCTTGATTTTTCTTATATTTCTTAATGTTAAGTATATTATAAACCAAATAGTATGTAAGTCAAAAGTATTTAGATTTTTAGTCTAGGTCTAAGTTAACTGCATAACTTGATTTATTGGTACAAATAAGCTAAATTAGATGTGAGTGAAAACGATTAATTTAAGGAGTATACAACTATGTATAAGATGATAACTTGCGATATGGATGAAACATTATTAAGTGATAAACGTGAAATAACCCCTAAAACAGTAGCAGCGATAAAAAAAGCAGTGGCAGCTGGTGTTTATTTTGTGCCAAATACAGGGCGTAACTTTTTAACGATTCAAGATAACTTAGAAACGCTAGGACTACTGCAGAAAAAAGGGCAATACGTTATTTCATTTAATGGAGGAGCTATTGTCGAAAATGCGGATTTAAAAGTTTTAATGACACAAGCTATTCCATTTGAAACAGCACGTGCTTTATGGGAAATAGGTTATAAAAAGGGTTACTGTACACATATTTATACTGTAGACAAATTATATATATGGAATCCAACTAAAACAGATAGTGATTACTTAACTGGTAGAGTTGATGGTTGGGAAGAACCTAAAGAAGAAGTAACGATGCTTGCAAAGACACCTATTGTCAAAGTGTTGTTTGAAATTTCAGATGAAAATAAGCGAGTTGAAATGCAAAGTTATATTGAAGAAAAAATAACTGCAAATTTGAACATTACATTTTCATCTGATCGTTATATTGAATTTAATGATACCAATGCCACTAAAGGCAAAGCAACGCAATTGTTAGCTGAAAAATTGGGAATTAAGATGGAAGAAGTAATTGCTGTTGGTGATAATGGTAATGATTTATCCATGATTGAGGCGAGCGGGTTAGGTGTATGTATGCAAAACGGACGTGATTTTGTAAAGGCCAAGGCACAATATGTAACTGAAAATGATAATAATAATGATGGTGTTGCAGAAATCATTCAAAAGTTTATCCTGAATTGATGCAGATATTTTGCACATATACTATAATTTAGAAGACGAGTCTTAAAAAAATAAGTAAAGCTCTAAATTATGGAAGATAGCGAGGAAATTTTGTTGGCAAAAAAACTAACTGCGAAAAATATACAGCAAGAAGTTAGTAAAGGTCTGGTATTAGTTGATTTTTGGGCCGATTGGTGTAATCCGTGTAAGATGATGAATCCAGTATTAGATGAACTTGAAAAAAAATATCATGGGCAGATAAAGTTTGCAAAAGTAGATGTTGAAAAAAATAGAGATGTAGCATTAAAATACGATGTTATGAGTATCCCAACTTTACTCTTATTTAAAGATGGGATAGCAAAGGAAAAAATTAGTGGTTATCGTTCACAAATAGCAATGGAGCAATATCTAGATAGTAAATTGAGCAAGTAGTGTAAGCGCTAGGTGCCTTTTATTTAGTAATGGCTAATCTTAACTAAGATTTATACTTATTGATAAAAAAACGATTCGGATAGGTATATAATCTAATTTTAAGAGGGTGAAATGTAATGAATACATTGCTGTAATTAGCGAGTTGATAACTTTTATAGAAACAATTATTAGTAAAAATATGGTAGTATTAATGGGTGAGCAATTTGGTTTCTCATGAACTATATGAAAATTATTAGTAGGAGACACATATGCGAATCGCAATTTTAACAGATAGTGCGGCAAATCTAAGCCAAACAGTCATAGAAACTTTAAATATTAATGTAATTTCTGTTCCAATTGTGATAAATGGAACAACTTATCGAGAAGATGTTGATTTAACTTTTGAAGAATACAAAAAATTGGTTGAGCAAGACGAGACCACACCTACTGTAGCGCAATTGACAGTCGAAGAGTTAGCTAGTAGATTAAAGCAGATAGCTGCCGAAGGTTACGATGCGGTTTTGGGTATCCATTCAGCTAGCGGGCTAAGTACTTTAGGCTCCCACTTACGTGCATGTGGTGAATTAGTTGATAATTTAGCAATATACACATTTGATACACAAGCTATAGGCTTAGTGCAAGGACAGATAGCTCAAGCAGCAGCTTTGTTAGTAGCAAAGGGTGATAGTATTGAGATGATTATCGAGAAACTTACACGTTTGCGTGATCAAACACAAACATTTATTTCATTAGATGACTTACGGACATTGACAAAAACAGGTTATATTTCAAATGGAGCTTCACCATTTAGTAACTTATTGTTACCAGTTAAAACAATCCTTTATATTAACAAAGAAGGTCAATTAGAGGCACTAAACACGCAAGTCCGTAGCAAAAAAGCATATGAGGAATTACAGAGCTGGATTTTTTCGGTTTATGATAATTATGAAGATAAAATGCGGTTGACAATTATGGGTGATTACGAGAGTAAGGAATTTCAAGAGCAGTGGGCGCCTAATTTGCAAATTGATTTTCCAAAAGCCCATTTCACATATGGTAAGCTATCACCATCGATAGCCGTACACATGGGAGTTAAAAGCTTTGTAGTAAGTTGGGGTTTAGACTGGAAACAGTTGCAATAAAGGTTTAAAAATAATGCTATAGGTAGCGTAAAGCGCTAAAAAAGGCAAGCAATGATTTTTTGCTTGCCCTTTTGTTTGTTGTAGATACACGACTATTGTGAAACGTACTTACATTCAGATGTTTAAAATTCACGAATACCATGTAGATAGACTTGTTTATCAAGTTGTTTTACAGCAGTGACATCGACTAAGGGGTTGTTCTTTAAAACCAAAAAGTCAGCGAATCTGCCAGTTTCAAGAGTTCCATACTCGGATTCAATTTGGCAGAGTTTAGCCGAATTGATAGATGAACATTTAAATGCCTCAGCGGGTGTCATCCCTAGTTTAGTTAATAGTTCAAACTCAGCTGGTGTTTTATCAAAGTCATTGAAGACAGTGCCGGCATCTGTACCACAAGTAAATTTAACCCCAAGTTTATAGGCTAAAGATAAGTTTTGATAGGTATCATCAAGGGCATCAGCAGCCTTTTTTAATTCCCATTCTGGAATTTTGCCTTTACCAAACTGTGGAATAACCCATTCAGCGATTAGAGTTGGTGTTAAATAGGTATCTTGAGCCAGCATTTGTTGAGCTTCTTTTTTGGTGACATAAAAACCGTGTTCGATGGAATCAGCTTTGGCATCAAGTGCGTTTTGGATTCCGGGGTTTCCTTCAGCATGGACGGAAACTTTTTTATGTTTGTGATGAGCCTCAATGACACCAGCACGCATTTCTGCGGTAGATAGCTGAGGATCTTCCATGAAGTCACTAGGTGTCATCACACCGCCAGTGGCAACCATTTTTATAGTTTGAGCACCTTTTTTTAATCCTTTTCTAACAGCTTTACGCATTTCATCGGCAGAATCAACACGATATGCTGCGTGTGGAGCATCTCCATGGCCGCCTGTCATAACAAAAAGCCGCCCAGAAGGTAAAATTGTTGGAATATGATGGAGCACACCTTTTTGCTGCATTTTACTTAATTCGATATCAATATCATAAAGACAGCCACATTCACGAATGAAAGTCACACCAGATTTAAGGAGTTTTCTCAAATGCTGATATGCTAGTATGGTAGTTTCAACTTTAGACTTTCCAAAACCACCATCAAAAGCTGTTGGATCTAGACTAATATGAGTATGGACATTGATAAGACCTGGCATAACGTATTGACCAGCTAAATCAATTTCCAAATCATTTTGTGGAATTGCTCCAGAGCCGACGTCAGTTATTTTTCCAGTAGCTTGATCTACAGCTATCCAGGCATCATTAATGTTTTTCGTTCTTTTGCCGTCAAATAATGTTAAGTTTTTGAAAATAGTTACTGTCATATAATGCACCTTCTTGTATTTAAGTGTTTTTTATTATACCTTGTAGTTAGATGTAATTCAAAGTAAGTTGTAATAAATATAATAAGTAAATGGTTTTAATTTAGAGTAAAGCAGGCGAAAATAGCTTATTATGTAATGGAAAGGAAGATTATTATGAGAAACGAACAATTTAAGTATCCGGATGGAGCGTCATATGATTTTGTCATAGCGTATTTCAAGAAAAAAGGAGTAACCACTGAAGATATTGCGGCAATAACATATAGTATTCAACGGCAATATATATCAGATCTTGAGATTGAAGAAGTTTATGATGCGGTTAATGATGTTTTGCATAAGCGTGAGGTTTTAAATAATGCAATGGTTGGAATTGCACTTGACCAATTAGCAACGAAAAAGCAGCTTCCTGAACCATTACAGAGTATCGTTGAAAATGATAGTGGTGTTTTCGGTGTTGATGAATTATTAGCCGAAGGAGGAATTTCTGGAATCTACGGCAAAATTGCTACGACAAATTTTGGTTATTTAGATAAAGAAAAACATGGAATCATTAAGCAACTTGACCAAAATGATGATAATGGTGTAAATACCTTTTTAGATGATATAATTGCTGCCTTAGCTGCAGCAGCTGGTGCAAAGATTGCACATGCACATGCGTAATTAATGCTAGTAAGTATACTTAATGGATGGGCTACTTTAAAGAGTAGTCTATTTTTTTGCAATATAAGTAATTTAGATATAACAAAATTAGCATTAAAAACAAGAAAAGTTGATTAGTGATTATTAAAAAATGGTGTCAATAGATATATCGTGAATTTAAAGGTATAAAAAATATTTTTTAATATATAGGTTATTATAAAGCTTTCTATAGAACTGTTGTTATAAAAAGTATTGACATAAAAAATGATTAGTATTACAATTTGATTAAGTTATATAAGCGAATGATAAAAAACTTGTGAGAAGAAGAGTAGTTGTAAGAAACAATTTTCAGAGAACCTGAATTAGCTGAAATCAGGTATTGTAGATGACGACGAAGATGAGCTTTGAGAAAGTAACAGTTAGTGGTTGCTAACTGTTCGGTAGGAACCGTTAGCTTCCCAGGTATGATTGTACTGTTGAGGCGCTATTAATTTAGCGTAAATAAGGGTGGTAACGCGGATATTCGCCCCTTACTTGTTGTAATAAATGAGTAGGGGGCTTTTTGTTTGCTTAAAATAACCAAATATTAACAAAGGATGGGGTAGATTATGACTAGCACAGTAGTAGAAGAAAAATTGCATTATGATATTGTCGGGAGTTTTCTTAGACCAGAGAAATTAAAACAAGCACGAAAGGATTATACTGCTGAAAAAATAACGAAAGAACAGTTAAGGAATATTGAAGATACAGCGATTCGTGATTTAGTTGCTAAAGAAAAAGAAAATGGATTAAGAATTGTAACAGATGGCGAATTTCGGCGTAGTTGGTGGCACTTAGATACATTTTGGGGTTTTTCAGGAATTGAGCATGTTACTAGTAAGCAAGGGTATAGCTTTCATGATGAGGAAACTAGAGCGGAATCGGCTAGAGTTATTGGAAAAATTAAATTTTCTGCAGATCATCCAGATGTTGCTGCTTATAAATTTCTACATGATTTGACAGCCAATGATGAGGATATTACAGCTCGTCAAAGTATACCAGCACCTGCACAGTTCTATGCTGAATTAGTTAGAGGAGAAGAAAATGTAGCAGCTTTACGAGAGGTGTATCCTGATGATACTGAGTTGATTGTTGATATTGGAAATGCATATAGAGGATTATATTTGGCTTTATATGACGCCGGTTGTCGTGACATTAAGATTGATGATTGTACATGGGGGATGGTAGTTGATAATAAGTTCTGGGCAACAATGGCAAATGGAGAATTTGATCGCGAAACTTTGCAAAAATTATATTTGGCGGTTAATAATGCTTCTTTAGTTGATTTACCGGAGGACTTACGGATTAGCACACACGTTTGTCGTGGTAATTATCATTCGACATGGGCAACTTCAGGTGGCTATGCTCCAGTAGCAGACTATTTATTTGCTAAAGAAAAGGTTCAAGCATTTTATTTGGAATTTGACGATAATCGCTCAGGGGATTTTGCTCCTCTGGCAGCTGTTCCGGATAATAAAAAAATTGTATTAGGCTTAGTAACTAGTAAAAAACCTGAACTAGAAGAAACACAAAGTTTAATTGCCAGAGTTAAAGAAGCTACACAATATGTTCCATTAGAAAACTTGGAATTGAGTACGCAGTGTGGTTTTGCTTCAACTGAAGAAGGAAATAAACTAACAGAAGAACAACAATGGGCAAAAATTCGATTAGTAGTTGAAACTGCCAAAAAAATATGGGGATAGATAATTAAGGAGAAAACGCAAGTATGAAGAAAAAAACAACCATTATTGGAATATTGGCTGTAATTGTTTTAGCAGCTATATTTATATTTACAAGTCAACACAAAAAAACGACAGAAAAGATTGTTTTAGGATCACAGGGAACTGATACTCAAGTGTGGGAGTATATAGCTAAGAGTAAAGAAGCTAAGAAAATGGGTTTAAAAATTACAGTAAAAGACTTTACAGATTCTGCGTCATTAGATAGAGCTACAGCTGAAGGAAAACTTGATGTTAATGCCTTTCAATCATATGCATATCTTGTTACATACAACAAACAAAATAAAAATAGTAAGTTAGTTGCTTTAGGCACAACATATATTCAACCAATGGGTTTATATTCAAAAAAGTATACTAAATTGAAAGATATTCCTTCGGGGTCAACTTTAGCAATTGCTAATGATGCTGCAGCTGAGAGTAGAGGGCTAAAATTATTAGAATCAGCAGGATTGATCACATTAAAAAAACATGGTGTTAATGATTTGGTTAATATAAAAGATATTAAGTCTAATCCTAAAAATTTTAAAATTAAAACTGTGCTTTCGACTAGTGCACCAAATATTTTGAATGATAACAGTGTTGCAGCTGTAGTAATTGATAATAATACTGCACAAGAGGCGGGACTTAATGTATTTAAAGATTCAATTTATCATGAAAAAATAGAACAGAACACTAAAGCTAATGTAAATGTAATAGTTACAGCTAAGAAAAATGAGAATAATTCCCAATATAAGAAATTAGTCAAACTATATCATAAAAAATCAATTCAAAAGTATATTAAGAAAAAATTTCCAGCTAAAGTTGAAGTAAAGAAAAATATTAAATACTTAACAAACTAGAAGGGAAGAATAGATGAAAATTTCAATTACTGGTGATAGTTTATTTTCGAGTCGCAATATAAGTCAACGTATAGATGAAAAAATTGCTACATCTTTGAAATCAGCAGATGTTAATTTTACTAATGCTGAATTTTGTACACCGCAAGTAGATACACCTCCGGCTGCAGGTCGAGGTTATGTAACAGCTGTTAGAGAAAACAAGCTCGATGAGTTAAAAAAACTGGGTTTTAACTTAATAAATTTTGCGAATAATCATACAGGTGATTTTGGAGTTAAGGGAATCTTAGATACGATTCAAGCGGCCGAAAAAAGAAATATTGATCCGATTGGGATAGGTCGTAGTTTAGATGAAGTACATTTACCCAAGTTTTACGATACCAAAACAGGAAGAATCGGAATAGTAGCTGCGGCCACTACACGTTCAGAGGTATTTTTAGCAAGTAACGCTGGAAACGGTGTTCCAGCTAGACCAGGACTTAATCCATTACGTTGGGATCGTACTTATATTGTTCCAGAGGATGCATTTGGAACAATTAAAAATTTTAGTCAACAATTAGGTCTAACACAAAGTATTGAAGTAGGGACTAGAATCGAACGGTGGCAGCAGTTACCAAATTATGAATTATACTTAGGTTCTATGTATCAGGAAAAGCTGCATTTTAAAGAAGGAGATAAGTATAAAGTTGAAACAGTACCAAATCAAGAAGATCTGAATAATATTGTTAGACAAATAGCTGATGCAAAAAAACGGGCGCATTTTGTTGTTTTTAGTTTACACACACATGAAGGTATTAATGAGAATTGGTATGCTGATGAGCCAGCGGAGTTTGTGAAACAAGCCGCATACCAGGCAATAGATGCAGGGGCTGATATTGTAATTGGCCATGGTGCCCATTTTTTGAGGGGAATCGAACTTTATCATAAAAAACCAATTTTCTATAATTTAGGTAGTTTTTTAATGGAATTCGAAGCAGGAGAATCAATTATCCCCCCTGAAATGTATCAAGCTTATCAACTGCAAACCAATTCATTGCCATCAGATTTACATCAAATGAGAGCTTATGATAATGGAGAACTAGCAGGTTTTAACAGCGATGAAATTTTTTCAATGGGTTTTGTTTTATCCGTTGACTATACAGAAAAAAACAAGCAACCGGAATATGGACTACTACCAATAGATTTAAGAATGGCAAACGAAGACTCTTTGAAAAGAGGTATTCCAGTAGTTGCCAAGAAAGATTTAGCACAACGCATGCTCAAGCGGATACAAAAACTAAGCTTAGATTTAGGAACAAAAATTGAGTATGACACTACATCAGGTAAATTAAACTTTAGATAGAACTAAATAAAAAAGATGAATTACGTAAGTTCAAAGTGTATAAAGATAACACTTAGGATAGACACGTAGTTCATCTTTTTTTAATTTCCAATTTCCAATTTAATTTTTCAAAAATTACTAATTATAAAACTTGTGAAAAGAAGCACAATCAATAACGATAAATAATTAAAATGAGCAATTTAATAAAAACTTTATAAAAAAATCTTTATACAAATTTTATACAAGCCGTTAATAAAAATAGTTGTTATTGACATTTTAATGAATAAAACTAAAAAATATACATTTGTATAAATAACAGTTTTCTTAGTTAAAAAGTCTTGTTAAATAAAGGATTGACAACGCTTTCTCAGGTTAGTAACATAGGCATGTAATAAAATTTATGCAGGATGGTGATTGAAAATGGCAAGCCCAATTAATGTAAAATCAGAAATTGGAAAACTAAAAACGGTTATTTTAAAACGACCGGGAAAGGAAATTGAAAATATTACTCCAGAGACAATGCCAAGGTTATTATTTGATGACATTCCATATTTACCAGTTGCTCAAAAAGAACATGATGAGTTTGCAGAAGTTTTAAGGGATACAGGAACAGAAGTACTTTATCTAGATGATTTAGTTGCAGAAGCACTTGTTGATAAGAACGTGAGACAAGAATTCCTACAAAGAATAATTAACGAATCAGGTTATGAAAATAGTGAAATTTCGGGTTCTTTAAATGATTATTTAAATAGTTTTGATGTTCCAACAATGCTCGAACATATTATGCAAGGAGTTAGGAAAGATGAAGTTGAGATTAAATCATTAGATTTGAAAGAAGTGTCAACAGATCAAAGTTATCCATTCCTAATGGATCCAATGCCTAACTTGTATTTTACGAGAGATCCAGCAGCTTCAATTGGTGAAGGATTGAGCATAAACCATATGACATTTAAAGCTAGACAAAGAGAATCATTATTTATGGAATATATAATAGCCCATAATAGTCGTTTTAAAGATAAAGGAGTAAATGTATGGCGAAACAGAAATCATGAAACACGAATTGAAGGTGGAGATGAATTAGTATTAAATAATCACGTCTTAGCTATTGGTGTTTCACAGCGAACTTCTGCAGAAGCAATTCAAGATATCGCTAATAATTTATTTAATGCTTCATCGGGATATGATACTGTGATTGCAATTAAAATACCACATAATCATGCAATGATGCATTTAGATACAGTTTTTACAATGATTAACTATGATCAATTTACAGTTCACCCTGCTATTTTAACTGAGGATGGTCAAGTAGACAGTTGGATTTTACATCCATCCGAAAATGGTGTGTCAATTGAACATCATCGTGATTTAAAAGAGGTACTTAAAAAGGCACTAGATCTAGATGATTTAGATTTAATACCAACAGGGAATGGCGATCCAATTGTAGCCCCAAGAGAGCAATGGAATGATGGATCGAACACCTTAGCAATTGCACCAGGCGAGGTTGTAACTTACAATCGAAATTATGTCTCAAATGAAGTTTTACGAAAACATGGCATAAAAGTTCACGAAGTTCTATCAAGTGAGCTTTCTAGAGGACGTGGTGGTCCACGTTGTATGTCAATGCCTATATATAGAGAAGATTTAACAAAATAGATTAATTATAAAAGGAGCGAATATTATGTTTAATGTACGTAATAAAGATTATCTAACACTTATGGACTATACACCACGTCAAATGGAATATCTATTAAATTTATCGGAAGATTTGAAAAAAGCAAAATATACAGGAACTGAACAACAAAAACTTAAGGGCAAAAATATCGCATTGATTTTTGAAAAAAGTTCAACAAGAACTAGGTGTTCATTTGAAGTTGCTGCATATGACCAAGGAGCTCATGTTACATATCTGGGACCATCAGGAAGTCATATGGGTTACAAAGAATCCGTTAAAGATACAGCTAGAGTACTAGGTGGAATGTACGATGGAATTGAATATCGAGGATTTTCACAAAGAACAGTAGAAACATTGGCTGAATACTCTGGTGTTCCAGTATGGAATGGCTTGACGGATGAAGATCATCCAACACAAGTATTAGCTGATTTCTTAACAGCTAAAGAGGTTTTAAAGAAAGAATACAAAGACATTAAATTTGCTTTTGTTGGTGATGGACAAGATAACGTGTCAAACGCTTTGATGATGGGAGCGGCCAAGATGGGAATGACATACCATGTAATTTGTCCAAAGGAATTAAATCCATCAAATGAATTAATTCAAAAAGTAAACGAAATAGCTGAAAAAACAGGAGCACATATTGAAGTATTCAATGATATTGATGCAGGAGTAGACGGAGTAGATGTAATATATGCTGATGTTTGGGTATCAATGGGTGAACCAGATAGTGTTTGGGAAGAAAGAATTAAATTATTAAAACCATATCAGGTGAATAAGGAATTAATGAAAAAAACAAATAATCCAAATACAATATTTGAACATTGTTTACCAGCCTTCCATAACACGGAAACAGGAGTCGGTAAAAAGATTGCAGATAAATATGGTATCACAGAAATGGAAGTAACAGATGAAGTATTTGAAAGCAGTCAGTCAGTTGTATTTCAAGAAGCAGAAAATCGTATGCACACAATTAAAGCGATAATGGTGGCTACATTGGGTGAATAACATAATTACTAGGAGGAGTGAAAATGAAGAAAATAGTTGTAGCATTAGGAGGAAATGCAATTTTATCCAAAGATGCTAGTGCTGATTCACAACAAGCTGCCATTTTAAAAACAGCTAAAGTTTTAGCTGAATTTATAAAAAAAGGACACAAACTTGTTATAGTTCACGGAAACGGTCCACAAGTTGGAAATTTGTTATTACAACAGGTAGCGGGCAGCACGGAAAAAAACCCGGTTATGCCATTAGATACAATTGGTGCAATGACAGAAGGTAGTATAGGGTATTGGTTACAGAAATCCTTAAGGCAAGTATTACAAGCTGAAAATATTGATAAAACTGTAGCAACTGTGGTTACGGAAACAGAAGTTTTACCAGATGACCCAGCTTTTAGTAATCCAACTAAACCAATTGGCCCTTTTTATACTAGAGAAGAAGCTTTAAAAGAAGAAAAAAGCAATCCCACATACACATTTGTAGAGGATTCCGGTCGTGGCTATAGGCGAGTTGTTGCTTCTCCTATTCCAACCAAAATTATTGAGTATCCAGTTGTTTCGATGATGTTGGAAAATGATATGATTCCAATCGCAGCTGGTGGTGGTGGTATTCCAGTATCTCAAAGTAGTGATGGTAAATATATTGGAAAAGAGGCTGTTGTTGATAAAGATTACGGTGCATCAAAATTAGCAACTAGTATTCATGCCGATGAATTAATTATTTTGACAGCTGTTGATTATGTATACGTTAATTTTAATAAACCAAATCAAAAAGCTCTTACACAAATTAAAGTTGATGAATTAAAAAAATACATTGCAGAAAATCAATTTGCAGCCGGAAGTATGTTACCTAAGATTAATGCAGCAATTGAATTTGTAGAACAAACAGGTGGAACAGCTGTTATTACCTCGTTGGATAAAGTAAACGAATTGTTAGATAAAGGAATTGGAACTAAAATAACAGCTTAACATATATGAGTAGATAAATAAGTTAATTGGATGGAGATCAGGTGAGTGAATGTTTTAGTTAGAACTTGATCTTCTTTTTTAGATTAGGGAAGTGAAAACTTATGAAAGATGATAAATTAAATTTAACAGCCTTAGTGGGTTTAGTTGTTGGTTCAATTATCGGTGGTGGAATATTCAACTTAATGAGTGATATGGCATCTTCTGCTTCAGCAGGATCAATTATTTTAGGCTGGATTATTACTGCTGTCGGAATGGTGATGCTTGCCTTATGTTTTCAGAATTTGAATATGAAGCGACCAGACTTAAATGCAGGTATTTATAGTTATGCTGAAGCAGGATTTGGTAAGTATATGGGATTCAATTCCGCATGGGGATATTGGATTTCAGCTTGGTTAGGAAATGTAGGGTATGCTACTTTATTAATGAGCTCTGTAGCATATTTTATGCCAATATTTAAAGATGGGCAAAATCTTTACTCAATCATTGTAGCATCGATAATTTTATGGGGTTGTCATTTTTTGATTTTGCAAGGAACAAAGTCTGCTTCATTTATTAATACAGTGTTAACAATTGCAAAACTAATTCCTATCGGAATATTTTTAGTGGTAATGTTTATTTCGTTTAAATTAGGCGTTTTTACAACAGACTTTTGGGGTACTGTTTCAGGAAACTTTGAATTAAAACCGGTATTATCACAAGTTAAAGGAACAATGTTGGTAACAGTTTGGGTGTTTATTGGAATAGAAGGAGCTGTTCTTTTTTCTGGAAGAGCTAAAAAAAGATCTGATGTTGGAAAGGCTACAATCTTAGGTATTGTTACAGTTATTTTAATATATATGTTAGTAACATTACTATCATTAGGTGTAATGACAAGACCAGAACTAGCTAAACTTCGTCAACCAGCAATGGCATATTTATTACAATCAATTGTTGGAAAATGGGGGGCAGTCCTTGTAAATTTAGGTTTAATTATTTCAGTTGTAGGTGCATGGCTATCATGGACAATGTTTGCTGGACAATTGCCTTATGAAGCAGCTAAAAATGAAACATTCCCTAAGTTTTTTGCAAAAGAAAATAGGAATGGAGCACCTGTTAATTCATTACTAGTTACAAATATACTAATTCAAATTTTCTTTTTTACCTATTTGATATCAAGTAGTGCGTATAACTTTTTCTATTCTTTGGCTAGTTCAGCTATTCTTATTCCATATGCATTTTCAGGATTCTATCAATTGAAATACTCTTTAAAAGAAGACAAAGAAGTTCCTGGAAGAACAATAAATATTATTATTGGAATAATTGCTAGTATCTATGCATGTTGGTTAGTTTATGCTGCTGGAATGAAATATTTATTGCTTACGACAGTTTTATTTGCACCAGGGATGGCTTTTTATTATGTGATGCAAAAAAAGGATAATCACGAAGAACATGCTTTCTCGAAAAGAGAATTATTAATATCCATTCTAATACTAGTTTGTGCTCTATGTGCGCTTTATTTAATTTTTACAGGAAAAATAACATTTTAATTACTTATTTTCTAAATTTTTAAAGCAAAGGAATGGTTATTTTGAAGCGAGACAAGCGAAGAAAGTTTATTGAACTAATAATTGTGCAAAACAAGGTTTCTACTCAAGAGGAATTAATAAATTTACTTAAGGAAAATGGAATTGAAACAACACAAGCAACTGTTTCAAGAGATATTCGAGAACTTAGCATTATAAAAGAGAGAGATGATAGCGGTAAAATCTGTTATAGACAACAGCGGGTAGATAAAAGAAAAGAAATTGAAAAATTATATCAAGCAATCGAGTTGTATGTATATAGTATACAATGTATTGAATGCATAAACGTAGTACATACTAGTCCAAATTATGCAAATGTTATAACAGCTATTTTAGATGGTGTTGAGCTAGTAGAGATTGTTGGCAGTATCGCAGGATATGATACAATATTTATTATTAGTAAAAATCAATCGGACGCAGATACTATAAACAAGCTTTTTAAAAAACATATTGATGCAATGTTGCAGTAATAAAAAAATGTACTGTGTTCAGTAGAGCTGTGATCAAAAAATGTTCACAGCTTTATTTATGGAAAGGATATATTGATGAAAAAAAAAGCTAAATCCAAGAAATTAGGATTAATTCCACTAGTCTCTATTGTTATAACATCAGCTTTAGGTTCAGGCATTTTTACTATAAATACAGTTCTTGCCAAAAGTGCAACAGCAGGTTCAATCATATTAGCATGGATTATAGTTGGAGTAGGAATACTTATGTTGGCTTTGTCTATAAATAATTTAGCTTTAAAACAGGCTGATTTACAAGGAATCTTTTCGTATGCACAAAATGGTTTTGGAGATTTTATAGGCTTTTTAAGTGGCTGGGGGTATTGGTTATCTGCATGTCTTGGAAACGTAGCATTTGCTATAATTCTAATGAGTTCTTTTGGCTTTTTTTCTTCAATATTTAAATCAGGTCAAAATCTAATTTCAATTGTAACAGCTAGTGTTATTTTATGGATATTAATTTTTGTAGTTATTCGAGGAGTAGAAAGCGCAGCAATTTTAAATACAATTATTACCTTTTGTAAGTTAGTCCCTTTAATATGCCTAATTGTGGCATGTATATATAATTTTAAATTTGGCTTATTTAATAACAACTTGTGGATGGAAAAGGGGACATTAGGTGGAAAGATTACCTTATATGAAGTTTGGAATCAGGTCAAGACATGCATGTTAACTATGGTTTGGGTTTTCGTTGGAATAGAAGGTGCTACAACTATGTCCGGACGTGCTAAAAAGAAAAAAGATACAGGTAAGGCAACTATCATTGGTATGCTTAGTTTATTAAGCCTATACGTTTTAGCATCAATTTTGCCATATGGATACTTGAGTAGACAGGAAATTTTAAGTTTTTCACAGCCAACTTCGCTATATATTTTTAAAGAAATGGTTGGAGATTGGGGCGCCCCCTTTATAGGTATTGGGATTATTATCTCAATTTTAGGAGCGTGGTTATCGTGGACGATGCTTCCAGCTGAAACTACTAGCATTATGGCTAAAAACAAATTGTTACCAAATTGCTTTGCAAAGGTTAACAGATATGGGGCGCCAACTCTTTCGTTAATAACAGAAGCAATTATGTGTCAAATATTTTTAATTATCGTTTATTTCTCTGAAAATGCATACAATTTAGCATATTCATTATGCACTTCATCTATAATAGTATGCTATTGTTTAGTGGGACTTTATCAAATAAAGATATCACTAAAAAGTAAAGAAGTGAAAAATGTAGTTATTGGAGCTGTAGCAGCAATATTTCAATTATTAGTGCTGTGTTTGGTAGGGCTAAAATATTTATTATTTTGCTTTGTTGCATATTTGCCCGGGCTGATATTATTTATTTGGAATAGGAAAAACAATAAAATTAGTTATACTAAAGCTGAATTAATTGGAATTGCGGCTCTTATTATGATTGGAATATATGGGATAACCTTGATACCTAGCTTTCTTTAAATAGAGTTGTACTAATAAGTAAATAAATAGTTCAGTAAGCATCCACCAGCATAGCTGGTGGCTTTTTTATAGCCCTAGAAGGGCTTGGGCCAACGCAAATAGCCCCTTTA
>NZ_JAIULA010000022.1 GCF_024160875.1 Ligilactobacillus ubinensis
AACACGATCAGGCAGTAGATAAATTGAGTGTCAGGGAATATGAAGACCCTTTTAAGGGTCAAGGTAAGTAGTTCAGGTACCGCTTAAAGCGGTAGCAAAAGTGGCAAATGCAGTTTGACTTTGATATAAAAAGCCAGCGCCTTGAGACGCTGGCAAGTACATAGGGCTTATAGCTCTGGAGCAAACCACCCGTTTGACGGGTGGTCATGATTTTTTGGTATCTCTCTTCTTTTTTTGACTCTTTTTCAAGCAATTTGCTATTTTCATCATTTGCATTAATAATTGCTTTTTGTTGAGAAGTCAAATGATTTGTATCATACCTATATCCCAAATAATCACCACCTTTATTTTAAAAAAACTTGTTGATTAAAGCAATAAAAATAGCACTAACCACAATGGTAAGCACCACGGAGTGGCATATATCAGTCCTTTATAAACTTGAGAAGCTGAGATATTAAAAACAGCAGCAACTTTAACAACTCCAAGATTGTGCGTTTGATAATATTCTACCACTTTGGCCTTAAAATCGAGACTATATTTGTTTGTGTGTCGTTTGACTCTCAGCGCTTCAAGTCCTTGTTGGCAAGCAGTATAGATCCATCCTCTTAAAATAGTACTATTTGGCAGTTTAAGTTCTTTAGATAAACTACTTATCGAAATATTTCCCTCAAAATATTTTTGAACGGACTTAATTTTAAAATCAGTTGAATGTTTGGTCATAAAAGCACCCCATAATATAAAAAATTCTCGGATATTTTTATATAAAATTGTATTATAATTAGAGCATAAAATACGAATTGGGTGTTCTAATGAAAAAACTATACGATATATTTATTGTTATTTTGGCTGTAATATCAATTGCAATGGTTATTTTAGATTATTGCGGTCAACTAAATATAGGTGCCTTCCCCTATAATATTGTTGATAATGGCATTCTGATAATTTTTGCGATAGATTATTTCACGCGCCTAGCCCTTTCAAAGAACAAGAAATATTTCTTTACTCACAACATATTTGATCTTTTAGCAATTATTCCAGCTAGTTCTTTTTCACTGTTCAGAGTGGCTAGAATCGCAAGACTATCTCGTATCTTTAGATTATTTAGGCTTGTCGGTTTATCGGGTAAATTGCAACGCAATGCAAAGAAATTTTTGAAAACTAATGGCCTTATCTACTTAATTATTACTTGTACAGCTATACTATTGATTTCTGCAGTTCTCTATTCTCTTTCAGAGAATGTTTCCTTTAGCGAATCCTTGTGGTGGGCGATTGCCACCGCCACAACTGTTGGATATGGTGATATTTCGCCTCATACTGCTATTGGAAAACTAGCCGCAGTATTATTAATGTTTGTAGGTATTGGCTTCATAGGCATGCTCACGAGCTCAATAACGGCATACTTTACTAATGAAAAAGAAGATACTAACGCTGAAGAAAAACTTGATTTTTTAATTAAAAAAGTAGATAGTTTAGAAAATGAAATATCTTCTTTAAAAGAAGAACTGAAAAATAAGGAGTAATTCGTCATCACATTGTTCTACCTTAAAGCAAAGGTAAATAGCATGAGTCCACCTATTGCTAGTAAATCCCTGTGAGACACACGCTAAAACTTATTAGGCACATAGGTAATTCAATTTTGTTAATGTCTGATAATCCCGATTACGATCCAATAGTAATCTATAGTAGCAACCCTATACGAGTTTTAGGAAAAGCCGTTAAAATGACTACTGATTTTTAGGCAAGAAAATAAGCTCTAGCCTCTTACGTGAAGGAAAAAAGGCTAAAGCTGATGAAATGTCCGAGTTATTATTACCATATTCTCGGATATTTTTATACATATAATTCTCTAGGTTATGATATTATTAAGATAGTTAGGCTTATATAAAGCACATAAAAAGAAATAATTATTGAATATCTAACTTATGTCTAAATACTGATGACATTAAAAGCTGAATACTAGGTTCGGGGGAATCACATATGGAAATGAAACATGGTCGTAGCTCTTTTTTTGATGGTAGCTTACTATCTTATATTGGATGGAACATTCTAGGTCTTGTACTTACTATTTGTACCTTTGGAATTTGTTATCCATGGGCTTTATGCTTAGTTTACGGATGGAAAATAAATCATACCGTTATTGACGGTCATAGAATGAAGTTTAAAGGATCAGCAATTGGACTATTTGGAAATTGGATTAAATGGTTCTTACTAAGCATCATAACAGTTGGAATTTACTTGTTCTGGGTTGGTATTAAATTGGAAGACTGGAAAGCAAAAAATACAAATTTTATAAATTAATATTTATTATGGGAAAACAATATGATTTGGAAAAATTGCAATAGAAAATATCAGATGGTTATTACCACCTATGGTAAACACCATGCAAAATCTACCATCTACAAATACAATTCTTTGTTTCATGCATGTGTTAAAGATGCTATCTATGATGGTGTCATATCCAAAGGATTCATTCAAAACGTTAATATAGTTTTTAACAAAGGCAAGACAAGGAAAATTGACTATCAAAGAAATGAATTCTTTGGTAGAATATATTATAGACAGTCATAATATTAATTATACTTCTAAATATCTAATATTATTAGCCATCTACACTGGTGCCCGCTTAGGTGAACTACAGGCACTCACATGGAAAGATATTAATTTTCCATTTAAAACTATCAACATCAATAAGTCCTGGCAAGAAGGACTTCAAAAGACTAAAGATACTAAAAACGAATCTTCCAAAAGAATTATTCGTGTTAACTCGGACATACTTGATGTAATCAAAGAATTGGCAGTGAATAATTCTAACTATATTTTTACAAATCAATATGGCACTATAACAACGTCAGTAGCCGTAAACAAGACTCTAAGGCAGTGTTTAAAAGTATGTGATATAAAATAAGCCTAGTTTCCATTTTCACAGTCTAAGGCATACTCATGTCGCATACCTGCTGGCTAATAATATAGATTTATATGTCATTTCTAAACGACTAGGCCACTCGGATATTTCAACAACCCGTAGAGTATATTCCTACCTGATTGACGAATATAAGATGAGGTCAGATAACATGATTGAAAACGTATTAAATAAGCTTTGTGCACAGGTGGTGCACAAAGAGACTACAAACGTTGATAAAACAGCAATGTAATATCCTGTGCTGTCCTTATTTTATTAATTCAATATGTTACAAGACATATAGAAATACCTATATAATGGTATTTCCTTTTTACTTATCCTATTATAAAATGTTCTATGATACTTTGTTATACGATATCAAAATAATTTCATTTATTCTTATAAAATTATTTAGTATGCTTATCTCTATAAAAGATATCTTGAACAGATTTTACTCCGTAACTCACTTTCCTCTTTTATTTTTCAAGGAGAATCTATGCAATTTGAAAAGAAAATAGCTTTACCTCGCCTATTAGCTGGTATCCTCTTATTATTACTTTCAACTTATGAATTTCTTGAAAGTGCTGAGTTTGTCGAAAATGGAAATAGCATTAACCTATATGAAACAATCAGCAATTATACAAAACAGGGGCAAGTAGGTTTCATTGTTACTCTAATTAGCTTTATAATCGCATTAACCTTTTTAATGACTATTAAAATAAAGTTCATTCCTTGGTTAGAAATTGCTATTGTTATTACAGTGTTTCTTCTTTTTATCCTAGTATCAGTTACTAATAGTAATCTTTATACAGATCTAAGATGGTTTAAATGGTGTAATCTCATATTGACTTTATTAGGAATTCACTATCCTAATAATATTTTCAACTAACCTTGGTTGATATATATAACTAACGACTGTAACTCTTTAAAGACATGAACATATTTTATCTCTGGATGTTTGATGCATAAAACATACCAAAAAAAGCAACTAGTTGCGCACAAATTCTGTGTCACTAGCATATCTGATTTACAATGTTAGTATTCTCTAGCTAATTGCCCTTAGTTCCATCATCAGGAAAAATAATAGACTTTCATTTATTTTTCAAAATCTATTAAAGAAAAAAACAAATTTACTTCTATTATACTAAGAATTATTGACCTATACTTTTCTTTAAATTACTTTAAGGGGATCTTATTATGCATACAAAAAAAACAAAGAAAGCCGCAACTATTCTAATTACACTATTACTAATGTTTACAAGTGGTGTTGTCGGCTATTACTTTGGAATTCATAATACACAAGGAAATTTAAGAAGAACAAAAATAGTTCATACTAAGAAGCAGCACACATTCAAAAAGAATATTAATTAATGTTATTAAAGAGGCGTTATACCTAGATTCATTACGAACATAGATATAACGCCTCTTTAAGGCTAATCACATTTTACAATTTTAACATCTCTAGAAAACTATGCTTTTGCAAGTATGACTTCGCTACTGTCTTTCTTTAAATTTTTCTTTGCCGTAGCCAACATTAGGCGCAAACGATTCAACTGATTTACCACTGACAACGATGGATCATAGTCAATCATTGCTATATTAGCTTTAGGATATTGGTGACGCAACTCTTTTGCAACACCCTTTCCTACAACATGATTTGGTAAGCATCCAAACGGTTGCATACAAACAATATTATTAATATCATTTTGCAAGCATTCAACCATTTCACCAGTTAAAAACCAGCCTTCACCGGTCTGGTTACCTAATGAAATAATGGATTCTGCTCCTTGTGCAACCTTCTCAATTGCTTGAATTCCATCAAAACGTTGTGATTTCTTTAGCGCCTCGTTCATTGGCTTTTCGCACCATTCAATTATTTTCAAAGCAACTTCAGCTATCCACTTAGTTTTAAGTGAAAAGCCAAGATGATCATGTCGATAAATTTGATTATAAAGTGAATAGTTCATAAATCCTACAATATCTGGACAAATTACTTCTGCGCCCTCTTCTTCAAGAACACGAACTATATTGTTGTTGGCAATTGGTGAATATTTAACTAAAATTTCACCAACGATTCCTACACGTGGCTTAACAATATCTTGTAGCTCAATTTCATCAAAATCATTGATAATTTTCTTAACATTTTTCTTGAATTCACTAAATTTACCATTTTCTACATTAGACTTAACCTTACTCAACCATTTTTCATGTAAAGCATCTACCGAACCTTTAACCATTTCATATGGTCGTGTTCGATAAACAACTCTCTCAAATAAGTCACCATATAAAAAGGCTAAGGCTGCACGTTTAAGTAGGATTGGTGTTAACTTAAACCCTGGTGTATCTTCAACGCCTTGATTTCCTAGTGAAATCGAAATAACTGGAACCTGCGGATAACCTGCATCTTTTAACGCTTTTCTAATTAAAGGTATATAATTTGTTGCACGGCACCCCCCACCAGTTTGACTCATCATCACAGAGGTATTATTTACATCATATTTACCACTATTTAATGCTTCAATCATTTGACCAATCGTTATAATAGCTGGATAACATGCATCGTTATTTACATATTTAGTCCCTTCATCAACTGCGTGCTTATCTTTAATAGGTAAATTAACAACATTGTACCCTGATGCACGTAACGCAACATCAACTAATTTAGATTGATGAATTGGCGATAACATTGGCATTAACAATGTATGTTTCTCTTTCATTTCCTTGGTAAACTTAACTGGTTTATCGTTTTCAAACATTTTTTGTGGCTTAATGTTTTGCTCATGTCTTTCGGTGACTGCCGCCTTAAGAGAACGAATTCTAATTCGAATTGCGCCTATATTTGTTCCTTCATCAATTTTTAAAACTGTATATAACCTATTATATTGTGCTAGGATTTCCTGTACTTGATCTGTAGTAATTGCATCAATTCCACATCCAAATGAATTAAGTTGAACAAACTCTAATTCAGGAATTTTAGCAGTAACACGTGCAGCAGCAAATAAACGTGAATGATAAGTCCACTGATTTACAACTCTTAGTCCTGAAACATCTCCCATATGTGAAACACTATCTTCTGTCAACACATTGAATCCTTCAGCCGCAATCATTTGCGAAATTCCCCGATTAATTTGTGGGTCTAAATGATATGGTCTACCTGCTAAAACAATACCTTTTTGCCCTTTTTGACGCATATTGAGAATTGTTTCCTCACCACGGTTTTGAATCCAACGCTTGAAACTATCCATTTCTTTCATACCTGCATCAAATGCTTGACTTACTTCTTTTTTTGAAACTTCAAAATCTTGAAATGCTTGATATAAGTTTTCAACTGTAGATTCACGATCAGCTAGATTCAAATATGGATTACGATAATCGACTTTATTTTCCCTAATCTCATCAACATTCATTCGAATTACATCTGGATATGACTGAACAATTGGACAATTAAAGTGATTATCTGAATTTTTGCTTTCCTGACGTTCAAAAACGACTGCAGGATAAAAAATAGTTTTTAGTCCGCGATCAATTAACCATTTTATGTGACCATGAACCATCTTAGCTGGATAACAAACAGTGTCCGACGGAATTGTTTCCATCCCTGATTCATACATTTCATCTGAAGATCTAGTTGATAATTCTGCTCGAATTCCCAACTCTTTAAAAAATGTAGCCCATAATGGATAATTCTCATACATGTTTAAAACTCTTGGAATACCAATTGTTCCATGAACAGCTAGTTTCTTTCTTAAAGGACGGTACGAAAATAGTTTGTGGTATTTCTCTTTAACCAAGTTAACTCGTTCATCTTGACGTTTTAACTTGATTCGTAGTCCCTTTTCACAGCGATTTCCTGTAATAAACTGGCGACCGTCATTAAAATGTGTAATTGTTAACAGACAATTATTTTCACAACGTCCACAATGATCAAATTCTTTTTCGCATGACATCCCAGCCATTTCATCAGTAGTCATCAAAGTGGTTATATCGCCTTCTTTAGCACGCTCTTGAGCAATCAATGCAGCTCCATAAGCTCCCATCAAGCCTGCAATGTTGGGACGAATTACTTCTTGTCCACTTAATTTTTCAAACGAACGTAAAACTGCTTCATTATAAAATGTTCCACCTTGACAAACGATATTTTCGCCTAAATCACGTGCTGAACGTGCTTTGATAACTTTAAATAATGCATTTTTTATAACTGACATTGAGAGACCAGCTGAAATATCAGCAACTGATGAACCCTCTTTTTGCGCTTGCTTAACGCGTGATTGCATAAATACAGTACATCTTGAACCTAAATCTGCCGGATATTTAGCTAATAATGCTGCTTTCGCAAAATCCTTTATATCATATTTCAATGACTGTGCAAATGTCTCTATAAAAGAACCACAACCTGATGAACATGCTTCATTTAATTGAATTGTTGACAATGCCCCATCTTTGATATGCATTGCTTTCATATCTTGACCACCAATATCTAAAATAAAATCGACATTTGGCATAAAGAAATGTGCGGCTTTATAATGAGCTACTGTCTCAACTTCACCTATATCACATTTCAAAGCTGATTTAATTAAATGTTCCCCATATCCAGTGGTACACGTTTTTACAATTGTAATATCAGCAGGTAAATGTGTATACATCTCTGTTAAAATATCAATTGTCTTTTGTAATGGATCACCATCATTATTTCCATACCATGTATACAATAATTTATTATCTTCACTCATTAAAGCAATTTTTGTTGTAGTTGAACCAGCATCGATTCCTAAATAAGCCTTCCCTGTATAATCCGTTAAAGAACGAGACTCTACTTTTGCTTTTGCATGCCGATTCCTAAATTCTGCTAATTCTTCTTCATTGTTAAATAGTGGTTCTAGAGCTTTAGTTGGATGTAAAGCTTGTCCTGAATTATCAAGATGCTTTATTAAGGTCTTAATTGTTGTATTTTGTGAATCTTCAGCATATAAAGCAGCTCCATCAGCAACAAAAAGTTGTGGATTTTCCGGAAAAATAACATTTTCTGGTTTCAAATTTAGCGTTTCGATAAAACGTTGGCGTAACTCACTCATAAAATACAGTGGGCCACCTAAAAAAGCTACATTTCCCTTAATTTTATGTCCTGAAGCTAATCCTGCAATCGTTTGGTTAACAACTGCTTGAAAAATACTAGCTGCTAAATCTTCTTTGCGTGCACCATCATTAATTAATGGTTGAACATCCGTCTTGGCAAATACACCACAACGAGAAGCGATTGGATAAATTGTATTATAGCTTTTAGCTAATTCATTTAGTCCATTAGCGTCGGTCTTCAATAAAGATGCCATTTGATCTATAAAAGCACCTGTTCCACCAGCACAACTACCGTTCATTTTTTGTTCGGGTGATCCGCCTTCAAAAAAGGTGATTTTGGCATCTTCGCCACCTAGTTCAATAGCTACGTCTGTCTTTGGTATCAAGGTTTCAACTGTTCGTGTACATGCTATCACTTCTTGCACAAAATCAAGATCCAATACATCGGCTAAACCCATTCCCCCAGAACCAGTTATTGTAAATGCGATTGGCGTATTTTCACCTACTATTTGTGCTGCTTCATGCAATACTTTTTTACTTGCTTTTTTTACATCAGAATAATGACGTTGATATGTTTGATACAGCGGATGGTTATTTGGATCCAAAATAACTACTTTTACTGTAGTAGAACCGACATCAATTCCTCCGCGAAGTTTATTTTGTTTCAACTTTTTCACCTGCTTAAATTTAACCCACTCTTTTAACAAAAAATTAATTTATAACTTCATTTTAAAATTTCAATTTAAAGTGTCAAGACTAATGATTTTATAAATCCTTGATAAATCAATATTTCATGAAGATTGTTGTGAAAATGAATGTACGTTCATTCCTAGTATGGCAAGCTTTTTTGCTGATTATTTTTTTAAATATTCCATATTTAGAATATTTTTGTATACTATTCTTTTTTTATTTTGTCACAATTATTGTGCTTTATTTGAAATGAAGCATCGTAATTATAAACTTTTCTACACAAAAAAATGCCCTAAAATAACCTCATTAAATTTGGTTACTTTATGACATCATCTTGTCACTAGTTAAATCCATACATCCTACGTGCTAACTTATATACACCAATCGCTGTTTTACGTCCTAGTTTCCATGGTAAATTTACACCGGTCCCAAAAAGTCCCCAGCGCAGTTCTCGATATAAATGTACATCTTTTCGTTTAATATAGTTCCATAGTGCTCTTTTCTTACGTAAATTTTCTTTAGTTCCAGACTTCAATAACAAAATTGAAGAAACAGTTGTTATTATCTCAATGTATCTAAATAAATAAGTCCGCAAAGAAGAATCTATATCGTCCAACTGAGCATAGTAGTTGATTAGTAATCTATTAACTTTTAGTTGTTGATCAATTCGACTAATCATTACTTTTTCATTAACTGATTGATCATCTCGACCAATAAAATAATGGTAAAAATTAATGTCTAAGTAATATATTTTTTTTACATATGGTAATGGATTAAATACGTATATATTATCTACATAAAACGTATGGATTGGTAATTCAAGCTGTGCTTGTTGTACTACGATATTTCGTCGATAAATAACAGAATGCATTAATAAATATTTTCCTAACGGAAAGTGTACTTCATCCCATGAAAATACCCGATTAGTTGGTAAAAAGCTTGCATAGTTCATTGCCTTCTTACGCTTTACTCCCTGCTTGTCATAGATAAAATTACTAACTAGCATGTCAATTGTATCTTCTTTTTCACTCTCTCCTTCTAAAAAAGAAAGTATTTCTTTATATGCATCTGCATCAACCCAATCATCGCTGTCAACTACTTTTATAAACATTCCGGTTGCTTTTGACAATCCAGTATTGACTGCTTTTCCATGTCCTCCATTTTCTTGATGAATAGCTCGAACAATTGTCGGATATTCATTTGCATATTCATCTGCAATTTGTGCAGTTTCGTCTGTCGAACCATCATCAACCAATAAGATTTCAACGTGTTCTTTACCTACCAATAATGATTCAATCGCATGGCGCATATATGTAGCTGCATTATAACAAGGAACTATAATACTAAGTATCTTCATCTATATAATCTTCCTAACTGTATCTACTAATTATATTTTATCATTATTTGCTACTCTACTAAATAACTATTTAATTAAAACCGTTTTTATTCTTAAAAAAGATTAAAATTATTACGCTAAAAGAAATGGTCTTATCTAGGAAAGTTTAACTTTTACTATACCAAATTTTATATGGTATACTAAAAGAAATTACCCTTGGGGGGACAAAGTAATGACTAAAATATTAATTACAACGACTGAAAATATACCAGGAAAAAATTATGAAATTATTGGCGAGGTCTTCGGTGTTACCACACAAAGTAGAGATGTCCTTAGTAACTTTGGTGCTGGACTTAAAAACATCGTAGGTGGCGAAATTAAAGGATATACCAAAATGCTAACTACTTCCCGTAATAATGCCATTGATCGAATGTGTGATGAAGCACTTGAAAAAGGTGCTGATGCTATTGTTATGATGCGTTTTGACTCTGGCTCTATTATGCAAGATATGCAATCCGTTGTTGCCTATGGTACAGCAGTAAAATTTATAAATTAATAATTATCAACTAAAAAAACTATTAACTATTGCCCATTAATGAAACAAACCGAAGAAAGGGAGAACAAACCCAGACTGTGGAACAATTCATAAAAGCAATTAACTAATAGTTTTTTTGTTGTCTAACTAATTTATACAATTAAAGTTCAATAACCTGCCCACTATCTACCAAATATAAATAGCGATGTGCTACTTTTTTTCCCGTAATGCTTTGTAAGGCTAACGAATATAAATTAAGTTGACCTTGATAATTTTCTTTGATTTTCTTAATATTATTTTTAGGTGTCACATGATCTGTCTTGTAATCAAAGATTGTTATTTCGCCATGACTGTCTTTAAAACAGCCATCAATTATTCCATGAATTAAAATTGGATAATCACTATCTGTATCTAAACTATCAAACAAACCACTTGCTGGATAAATTAACGAAAAAGGCATTTCACGCTCTACTCTTTTCATATTTTGCTGAATATCCAATCCAAGCTTAGTTTGATAAAGCTGGATAATTCCTTCAATATTCACCTGCTTAATTAATTCATCAGTAATTAATTTGGCCTTTTTTAACTTATCAATTGTTTCTTGGACTACCTTCGCTGTTATCTCCATCGTTAATGGTAAATGCTGAAAAATCAAGTGTGTCGCCGTTCCCACAGCTCGTGGTGTAATATTAATTTCCGTAGTAATAAATTCTGGTCTTTTAAATGGATGATTTCCATAACTGAAATTATCTTTTTCTGCTGTTTTGAAGTTCAGTTTTGCTCCAGATAGATTTGTGATTTCAATATTATCCATTAAACTATTATCTGGATCATCAAATAAGCGTTTAATATCCGTTACTGCTTGATAAGCAGTTGTCTGCGTCAATTTAATATCAGGATATTTATACTCTAAAATATTTTTTATTTCTTCTATGTCTACATCAGTTTTCTCTAACTGCTTTTTTTCCCATTCCGCAAAAGGCCTTTTTGCATTATTTATACCAGTCTCATTAATTACTTGGCTTAAACTCGCCTGAACTTCCTCTTTATTCCAAAATTCGACTTTAAATGGCACCTGAGCGAGCTTAGCTGAATTATTGCCTACAGTTTCAAAATCAAAGTCAAGATCTCTATCAGTAGCTGCTTGAACATACTCAATGAGATTAGCATGTCTCATTAAAGCAAGACCTATCCAGTCTATATATTTTGATACATCTGCACGCATCTTTTCATCTAATACTAACTGATCTTGTGAAGTACTCTTATTCCAACTTGTGAGCAACTCTTGGGCATCTTTACAATATCCAACGATATATAAGCGTTGCTCTGCACGTGTTAATCCCACGTATAGTTTTCGCATTTCCTCTGCTAAAGCTAAATTATGCTGTCTTTGTTTGATAACTTCATATACCATTGAAGGTGCAACTACTGTCACATTTTCAGGAATATCTGCTTTAAAATTAGTTTCTTCATTTATTAATTTAATTCCCATACCCAATTTATCATCTAAAATATAACTGTTATTATTAATATTTCGCATATTAAATTGTGTAGACGTATTAATTAAAAAAACAATTGGAAATTCCAAACCTTTACTTTTATGAATCGTCATAAAACTAACTGCATTGCTATCTTGATGAACCTCTAATTCAGCTAAATCATCATTATTGGCTTGCATTTGTTGGATGAATCTTAAAAACTGAAAAATACCTTTATAACTTATTTTTTCGTAGTCTGCTGCCCTTTCATATAACGCATGTAAATTTGCTAAACGTTGTGCTCCACCCGGCATTCCACTTACGTATTCTAAAAAACCAGTTTGCTCATATATTTTCCAAATCAACGAAGCTAATTCACTTGTACGTGCTAATTCACGAAAAATTGCTAAATCGTTTAAAAAGGTGTTAACTTTATCTGCCAATTCTTTTTCAAACATAAAGTCATTATCTAATTTAAACCTAAATAATTTATCCTGATTGTTTTCAAATATCATTTTAAAATGCTTTAAAGTTCCATAAAAATCACCATTTTTTTTCATAATACGTAAATATGATAATTCATTTTCATCAAATTCATATAATGGCGACCGTAATACCGCAACTAATGGAATGTCCTGATGTGGATTATCAATAATTTTTAATAAGGCTAGCATTATCTGAATTTCAGTTGTCTTAAAATAATTGTTTGTATCGCTAACACTAATTGCAATCCCTTGCTTCTTAAATTCTTCTGCAATCAATGCCCCATCTCTATGTGTTGAGGCTAAGATGGCAATATCCTGATACTTTATTTTACGCATACTGCCCAATTCACGATCATAAATATCTTTTTTATCCACAAGCTCATTTATCTTAGCGCTAATTATATCAATCTGTGCTTGCTCTTTAGAATCAATCGTAAAATCAAGAGTGTTTTCTTTCTCATCCATTTTCTTATCATCAGTTTCATAAATCAAAACTTCAGTTGGAATTTTCGAAAGGAGCATATTCTTTGCATATTCTTCGTTTGCAGAAATCAATTTGTCATCTGCGTAATTTATTTCACCTAGTTTTTCATCCATAATCTGTGTAAAAATTAGATTAGTAAAATCAGTAACATTTTTGGCTGAACGATAATTTTGAGGTAATTTAATCAGTTTATGTCTTGTACTATTTTGCTTGTAGCTATGATACTTAGAAATAAATAAACTTGGATCGGCTAACCGAAAACGATAAATTGACTGTTTAACATCACCCACCATAAAAAATGTGCAATTTTTATTTTGAGCAATTGCATTTAATAAAGCTTCCTGTAACCCATTAGTATCTTGATACTCATCAACCATTACTTCTGTATATTTAGCTTGCAGTGCTTGCTGAATTCTTTTTTTCTCTTCACTGTTACCAGTCATTAATTCCAAAGCTAAATGTTCCATATCACTATAATCCAGAAGATGCCGATGCATTTTTTCTTTTTTATAACTCGTTTTAAACACACGTGTGATTTCAACTAACTTTTTTACAACCTGATAAGATTCAGCTAACACTTCTTTAAACTCTGTCTTTGTATATAAAAAATAGCGTTTAGTCAATTTATTTATGTCATCACTTATGGCATCTTTCTCGCTTTTAATTTTTTTCCATACATCAACTAAATCAGCAGGATAATCTCCCTTACTCTTTCCAGCAGCACGTAAAGTAGGTACTTTGAAATCAATTTGTAATTGTTCTTGCAACTTTTCATACGTATATTCCTGACAATGGGCACTTAAATTGGCTAATTCACGTGCCTGTCTTTCAAAACTTGCTTTTATTTCTTCAAATTTTGTATATCGTTTTTTTATATCTTGGTCATAATTTTGCTTTGCTTTCGTTTTTCCTTCAAAATATGCACCAAAAACTGTGTTTTCCCAAAACACTCGCATTTTTTCATCAAACTTCTGATATGCTTCATAATTAGCATGTGCCCTTTTTTCAATTTGGGTTAATTGTTGCTTAACATCAGGAAATAAATATTCTTGCCATAAATTTGAATCTTCGATATTGCCTTCACTTATATATAAGTCAGCTAAATGTTCTAACCATTCATCCGGATTGGCATTTGCATTTGCGTATGTATCCATACTCATAATAATATCAGTTAACGCATCATCATCTTTTCCTGTATTAAACATTTGGCATACTTGTAAAAAACTATCAGCTTTTTTCTTTTCTAAGTTTTCAGCTAAGTTTTGATAATACTTCTCGCGCACTTTTTCCCAAACATCAGCCTTAATCATTTCACTCTCAGCTTGATCTGCCAAAATTCTAAAGTCTGGATCTATATCTAAAGCATAATAATATCGTTTTAATAAGCGTGAGCAAAAAGAATCCATTGTACTGATATCAGAAATATTCAATGTCAGCAGCTGCTTATGAATATGAGAAAGTGCTGTTTTAGCCTTAGTGGGATTTGTTTTTTGCAACTGCTCAATTGCTACTAAACGTTCCCGTAATGCTTTTTCCACTCGGTCTTTCATTTGTTTTGCTGCTTTATTAGTAAAAGTCACTACCAGTAAGTTTTCAATGTTTTGCAACAAGTTTCGTTCATCGCTGTCATCATCTTCTAAATAATGACCTACAAGCTTATAGACAATACGTTCAACTAATACCGCGGTTTTCCCCGAACCAGCAGATGCAGCAACTAAGATATTTGAACTTTCATCTTTAAAAGCTTCTAATTGCTGTTTAGTTGCTCGTAGTTCAAATTTACTTTTCATCTATTGCCTTCCTTTCTTGCACTGTTGCAATAATTTTTCGCCAAGCATCCGTATCCGTTAACGGTACAATCTGTTTATATTCGTTACCCACCAAAGGATCAAATACCATAATTGGCTGATAATCACTATATTGTAACCCATTAGCATCATCACCTAATTTAAATGGACGTAAATCAATCACACCATTAAAAATATCTTTGCGGGCTTCATCTATCTTCAATAAATCTAGGTCAATCAATGTTTGCATCTGATCCAACGTTAAAATCTGACTACCGTGACTTGCTTTATAGCCATTTTTTTGTTGCTTTAAATTATATAGATAGCTCTTATTCGATACATTAGCTAATCTTTGGTCTAATGCATTTAACAAATCATCGTCCTTTGTTTTTTCGCCTCTAAACAAACCTCTATACTGATATTGTTGCATAAATAATTCTTCAAAGTTTTTGTTTTCGTTCAAAACTTCGCGATAGTCTTCAAATTTAAACTTAGGCCCAAATAAGTTTTGATAAGTTGTGCTTCCAAGTTCTAACTCACTCTTTGCATCCAATTGGACGTTTGGATTTGTTTCTTTCAACATTTGGATTAACTTAGCTTGATTATTTTCCTTTTGTAAAACTGCTAAGTATGTCAGCAACTGTAATGAAAGTCCATTTAATGCCTTAGTCAAAAAGTTTTTTAATTTGATATCAATATTACCCGATTTGTAGTCAATAACATTTAGATACTTGCGTTGTAAATCGCTTATAACTAAATCTAACCGATCAATTCGTCCCTGTAGGTTCAGTGATAAATCACTGCCAAATTTTTGATTTTCTGGAAAAACAAGTCCTTCTAACTCTGTTGCACCACCAAAACCAAATGTTGTTTCCGAACGTAAGGTCAAACTCGAGTCATCTTTTCGTTGTTTCCACAATGTTTGTGCGACTTGATATGCCTTTTTTTCTAGTTGTTTTCTTTGAAACACTATTCGTGCCGTATTATCAAAAATTGCTGTTTTTTGTTGTTTATTTAACTCATGCACTTTATCAATCGCCACGTGCATTATTCCATCAAACTCTTGGCTGCTCAATTCACGAATATACCTTTTTTGATCATGGACAACTTTAATGAATTGATCTAACAAACTATGAAAATATGTTCCTGTATCTGCACTTGTTACTTCAAATGTCGCACGCTTATTTAAGCGAAGTCCATATTTTAAGAAAAATTCATATGGATTTGAATAGAAATTCTCTAACCGCGAAATTGAGCCAAACATATATGTTTTTTCACCATGCTTATATAATTCGCGCACTAATTCTTGAATCAGCTGCTTGTGTCCGTTTGTATTTGGTGTATTCGGTAAAATTTCATTTTTGTATTTTAAACTCATCAGCAATTTTTTGCTAAGCTTAGGTAAAGTAGCTAATTCATATTGTAAGATAGCTCGCCAAATTTCAGCTAAATCAATGTCACTTTGAAATGCAATTCGACTTTTATCCATTACATCAGTTAATATCGTTCTAGGTGTACCAATATAAGTATATACATCATTCTTTTTATTAATTTTTATATCAAATGCCTTGGCAATTCGGATTACATATGGTGAGATCTCTAGCAATTCTCCTTCACTATCATTTAATGGGTATGTAAACCATAATTTTTTAGTCGGTGTCATGAAAGCTAAATAATTCTGATAAGGTTCATTTGCCATCATTATAGTTGAACGCTCATTTAGAAATTTAGTCGGATTACTTTCTTCATCTTCAATTTTCTTTCGCTCTTGTTCTGTTAATAAACTAGCATCTTCAAAGTGTGCAGGCATCACATCATCGTTCACACCAATAATAAAAGCCTGCTTTCGATTATTTCTTTGCATAATGCTTGTTTTTGAAAAAATTACTTGATCTAACGTTGTAGGTACCTGTTTGTAAGTTGCAGAATCAAAGCCATTTTTAAAGATATCAACTGTATTTTCTTGATCAAATGGTTCATCGCCTAACGCTAAAACATATTCATCTAACAAATCACAAAATGTATTCCATACTTGCTCTGCTTGTGTCGCATCTTGAGCTGTTGTCTGCATTGTCAAATTGCTTTGCTTTTTTAGATTTGTTTGCATTTTATTTTGTAAATAAGCCAAGTTTTGCGGTACACCTGCACGTGTTAAAAAGTTAATAAGCACTTTAGCAAAATCTCGATTAGTCTTAACTTTATCAAGTTCATGCCAAAAATAATTTAATAATCCTGCTACCTCATCTTTTATCAGATTAGCATTTTTATTGTGCACTAACTTCAATTCTCGCTCTAACAGTTCCTGTTTTGACTCTTGTGCACGTTGACCTAAGTTCTTAACTATCCAAACCTTTTTTGTTTCCCAACTGCGCCGTAAATTAATTCCCATTTTTAACAAGTAATTTTCCAACCAATCAAGTGTTTCACGAAAAGTGTCTTCTGATTGTTGGAGAATTAACTCTGATTTATTTTTATAATCACTAACGTATAATTTGGGAATAAATAGTTCTGTCTTTAATAATCGCATCATTTCTTGATAAGTATACAGATTTCGATGCCGCATCAAATCAAATAGCGCCTCTAAAAATTCAACTAGCGGGTGGTTTGACATTGATTTACTTGAATCCATAAAAAGTGGAATTTGATACTGCTTAAACACAGGTTCAATTAAATTAGTATATTTCGTTATATCAGGTGTTAAAATCAAAAAATCGCGATACTTAAAGTGGTTTTTTGATACTGCTTGTCTAATCTGACTTGCAACAAAGCGAACTTCTGCTATCCTATCTGGTAACTCATGGATCTCTACATCATTATCTATTGACTTTTGTTTTTTTACAGGTCCATAAGAAACTGATTCTTGCCAATAGTTAGCTAGGTTTTCTAGCCCTGTACTAACTCTTTTTGAACTTGCAAATATAACTGGTTCCATTGGTATTTGTCGTTGTTGTGCCCAATCACACAGGTAATGATATATTTTTTGAGAGCGTTTAAACAATCCCGTTCCATCGTCTTGGTACGTTAACGCACTTTTTTTATCCATAATTAAACTGATTCGGACATTCTTAGCTCGTTTCGCTAAAATCATTAAGATTTGAATCTCAAGCGCTGTAAATTTTTCAAAACCAGTAATAATAAATGAACTAGTACTCAAATCAGCTGTGTTCAAATATTCTGCTAGTTGTAACATCACTTTTGCACTATCAACATAATCATCTTTTACCAAACGTTCAAATTCACGATATACTAACACTAAATCATGCAATTTAGCCTTTAAATCACCTGTATTATCAGTTAAGCCCTTTGCTAAATCTTCCAAATTTTCAGGCGTATAGCCACCTGTTTTAATCTCCAATAATTGCGTCGCTAATTTTTTTGCAAATCCAATTTGCTTTTTTTGACTACTAAATACATAAAGATTATCCAACTTTTGTAAGATATGCTCCACAATCATCGTTAATCCCGTTTCAGTTAAGTGCCGCCCTTGCATTGTCCGATGATCTTTAAGAAAATACCATGCTAAGCGTGAAAAGGAAAAAATTTGAGTGTTTGTTGTTGCAAATAAACCTTTAGCCGTTGAATCTTGCTGACGTAAATATTCTAATACACTAACTTCTGTTTCAAATTTTATATGATTAGGAACAATATAAAAGCTTTTATCAGTTGGATTTTGTTTGCGCCACGTTGCTAATTGCTCAAGCAACACTTGCTCATGATTAACAGCTGCTGTACCTAATATAAAACCTAATGTCATCTTTTCTCCCTCCCTTTATTCATGAATATATGCTATTTTACTTTTACCATCTTGATTTGCAACTTGCAGTCTATCTGGAATACTCGATTTTAATTCTGTTACATGGCTAATAATTCCTACCATTTTATTTTCATCTTCATTTGTTTGCAAATATTCAATTGCTCTACTTAAATAATCCGCATCTAAACTACCAAAACCCTCATCAATGAAAAGTGCATCAATACTAATACCACCATTTTCGTTTTGAATCGTTTCTGCCATTGCCAATGCAAGCGAAAGTGAGGCAATAAAACTTTCTCCTCCTGACAAAGTCTCCGTCGATCTTTTTTCACCAGTCGTTTTATCAATTACATCAAGCAACAATCCCGCCTTAGTTCCACTTCCTACCTGACTATCTGTATTGATTTGAAAGACATACCTATCTAACGTTAAATTTTTCATGATTTGGTTTGCAATTACTATTATTTTTTGAAAATGCTGTTGTAATACAAAACGTTGCAAGTCAAGTTTTCCTTGACCTTTTCCTTGAATTGGTTCAGTTAATGTGATTAGTTGCTCATACTTTTTTGTTAATTCATCATTTTTTTTGAGCTCTGTTGCAATATTAGTAGCACTTTTTTGTAAAGCACTTAACTCTATTTCTTGTTGTCCCAATTGCTGACGCTTTTCAACCAAGCTTTGTGTTATCTCACTAAGCTTTTCGCCTATTTCTGCAAGATCTTGTATTTGAACATTTTCTAATCTTTGCTTTAAATCTAACAATGTTTCTTCAACAAATTTAGCTTGCTGCTCATATTCCATAATATTGCTACGCACAATTTCAATTTCAGAAAGATGCTTGCGTAATTCTGCTAGTAATTCTAAACTCGCACTAAAATCTGCTTGTTTACAAGCTATTTCCAATTTGTCTAAACTTACTTCAATTTCTTTTTCAACTTGTTTTTTTTCAGTTGTGCTCGATGTTATGTTGTCGCGCGCTACGGCTTGTTTACGACTAACTTCATTCACTAAATTCTGATATTCTTCAATTTGTGCTTTATTTTTTGTTTGCTGTTCACTTAATCTACTAATTTCGGCTTTTATCTTAATTTCATCAGAAAAATGTGAATCTAATCGTGTTACCGTATTTTCAAAGTTAACTTGTTGCTTAATTCTTACTTGATTTAATTCTGTAACCACTTGCTTTAGTGTTTCTGCTTGTTTTCGATATTCTTCAAGATTATTATTTAAATCACTCACTTGGTTATTCATTTTAGTACTTGTTTCTTTTTTCACCACAAATTTTTCTTCAAATTCTGCATTTTTATTCTTTTTTGCTTGTATAAATTTATTGATTTGTGTTTCATCAGTTAATGCATAGCTGCTCAAAAAATCACTTATCTCAGATTGATATTTTCCTTTTATCTGCTGCAGTTTTTGCCGTTGTACGTCTATTTTTCCCACTAATTGATTATATAGCTGTTTTTCTCTTTCTAATTGCTCCTTACTGATTGCTAAATTTTTATCTAATTTTGCTAAATCAGTTTCTTTTAAGTCCTCTTTTAAAGCAATTGCTGGATGTTCTACAGCACCACAAACGGGACATGGTTGGCCTGGCTTGAGCTTTTTTGTTAATCTAATAATCTGCGTACGTGTATATTCATCATCCAATTTTGCATATATTTCTTGTCTCTCAATAACTCTTTGTTTAGTCGCAAGCTCTTCTTTTATTAATGAATCTAATTTCAACTGGTTTTCTTGAACTTCTTTAATTAATTGACTTAACTGTTTGTTTTTTTGTAATAATTCCTTTAAATCATTTTTTGACAACAATAATTCTTCTTGCAATTCATCTAAGTCATCGTACTTTACCAATTCTTTTTTTAATTCAGCTACTTTATTCTCTACCTGCATCATTTTTTGCTCATAGCGTTGCAATGTTATTTGCTTTTTGTTCATTTTATTTTCTGTTTCTTGTAGTTTTAGCTTTTGTTCGGTTGCAGTTGCATAAAATGGTAAAATTTCTAGTAATGTCTTTTTTCTTTGCGTATAGTCTTCATTAGCCTGAATAATTATTGTAATCTTGGGTTTTTTCAATTCTAAACTTTCTTGTTGTTGCTTACATTCAAGTATTAATTGCTGATTCTTTAAAATTTTTTGTTCAAGCTCATTTTTACGTTTTTTATTTTGAGTCATAATTAACCAATTTTCCTGGTTGTTTTGAGCCCATAAAAGTTGCTTTAATCTTTCTTGTTTTTTCGTTATTTCAGGTGTCTTTTCCTTTAGTTCTTCTTTTTCTTTTTGAAATTCTTTTAATTTTCTATAATCAGCCTGAATAGTTTCTTGACGGATCTTTTGTTCAGTTAATGTGTCTTTCATTTCTTCAAGCTTTTTTTCTTGCTGTTTTAGCTGGCTTTTCAAAGTGTTTTTGCTTTCTATTTCGCAATAAACTGCATCTAGCCACTCCATGTTTGTTAATTCATTTTCGAAAGTAAAACTTTGTCGTTCCTTTGTAATATAGTTATTTTTCTGCTGGATTTTTTCAGCTAACATTTTACTTTTAAAAATTAATTTTTCTTCTATTCTTTTATAGATTTCTGTATCAAAAAACCTCTCCAACAGTTCGCTCTTTTTATTAGCATTCGCACTTAAAAAATTAGCGAATTCACCTTGCGGTAATAAAATAACTTGCTTAAATTGTTTAACATCTAAACCTAAAAGTTCTTCTATTTTTTTATTAACAGCAGTGATTCCTGTGATAACTTCTTGCTTGTTATCATCCGTTTTATATATTAAATCTGGTTTTTCATTTTTTAAATTCCCGCCACGAGTGACTTTCATTTTTCTACTAACAGTGTAAATCACACCATTGTGCTCAAAGATAAATTCAATCAGCGTAGGTTCTGTTTCAGGAGCAAATTTTGAACGCATTTCTTCGCCACTGCGTGCCCCAACTTCTACAGATGTTTTTCCATATAATGCATAACACATACCATCAAAGATTGTTGTTTTACCGCTGCCCGTTTTACCACTAATTAGAAAAAGCGGACTGGCATAAAAATCCATAAAATCAACTGTTTCATCTACGTAAGGACCAAAGTTTTGCATATGTAACTTCATTGGTTTCATTGTTGATCCTCCTCTAAAACTTCATCAATAATTTTTTGTAATACATCTTTATCTTGAGTGGTTAGTTCTCTATCTTGTGTTTGACTAAAAAATTGACTTGTCACTTCAAATGGTGTCAATTTAGCCTCTAATAAATTAATCGTGTTCTCTTTTAATGCAATTAATCCATATTTTCTTTCTACATGGACTACACGTGGGTAACACTGTTTTAGTTGTTGCATCACAGTCGGAATAACCTCACGATCAGTAAGCGTTACAAAAACAAATGCATTATCTGGAACAGCCCGATATTTTGAGGGCTGACATAATTCGTATAAACTTCCTTCAATTTTTACAATTGGCGTTTTATCCTTTAAAGCTACAAATTCTTCTGTTTTGGTTAACGTATCATAGATATAAACACCTTTTTGATTTTTGATTTCTGATAAAGAAAATTTAACTGGTGAACCACTATATTTCGCATTTTTTGCTTTTAAGGCATTTTTATTATGCAAATGACCTAAAGCGACATAATCAAAATCTTTAAAGATATCAACTGGAACCTCATCTAAGCCTCCAACCATACTTTGTATCTCAGAATCTTCATGGCTACTACCCGCAACAAAACAATGTCCAACTAAAACATGTGCTTTGTTTGGCTTAAATTGCTTTTTACATTCTGCAACAACACATTTCATCGCATCGCTCATTGTTTCAATTTTTTCGTTATTAAAATAGCTTCGCGTGCTTTTGGGATTAAAGAAAGGAACCAAAAAGAATTGCGTATCTGCAAATTCAACAGCATCTAGCGTTCGCACTCCTGTTTCTGATACGGTCAACTCTGTTCTTAAATAATACTTTCTCGCTTCATACCAACGCTTTGCTGCACCTAATCTACGTGCTGAATCATGATTTCCACTAATCGCAATTATCGGAAATTCATTTTCGATATTCAAATCTACCAACATTGACTCTAGCAACCTAATTGCCTGTTCGCTTGGAATACTACGATCATATAAATCACCAGCAATTACAATTGCATCAACTGCATACTTATTAGCAATTTCTTTAATTTGTTGAAAAGCATATTTTTGCTCATCATATAAGTCATACTCATATAATTTTTTCCCAATATGCCAATCTGCTGTATGTAGAATTTTCAAACTGAATTCACACACCCTTCGAATAATCATTACCGTTATTATACCTTAAAGCAATAAAAAGTGAAATTATGTTCGCTTTACGTTAACTATTTATAAAATTAAGGTTGACATTGTTTTTAGAATTATCTATTATAATTTTATATCAATCATCTTATTTGTTAGGAGAAAAAATGCAAAAATCACGTATTCAAAACAATCTTAATATTGCTTTAATTTCAACTGTTATCGTTATTCTCGGTTTTATACCACCTATTCCTTTAGGTTTCATACCTGTACCACTTGTCCTCCAAAATTTGGGTGTCATGCTTGCTGGAATTTTATTGGGGGCAAAAAAAGGCACAATTGCAATTATCCTTGTTTTTTTAGTCGGAATAATTATTCCTACCTTTTCTGGTAGCCTTACTTTAGCAGCCATTACTAGTCCATCTTCTGGTTATGCTATTGCTTGGTTATTTGTACCTTTTTTTACATCGTTAGGATTACAAAAATTTCCAATTCAAAACAGCTACTCCCAATTTTTTATTGTTTGGCTAGCTGGTGTTTTATTTGTCGATCTCACCGGTGCACTTTGGTTAGCTTATGCAACACAAATTTCAATATATAGTGCCATATTATCCAGTATGATTTTCATCCCTGGAGATACACTAAAGGCATTTATTGCTCTAATTATCGCAAAACGATTACTTAAAATAAAACCTATGTCTAATGTTTAAATCTTAATTTTGATTTTTAATTGACAACGTATATTATGTAGCTTATTCTGAAGTTAAAATATACGTGGAGGTAATAGTTATGGATAAAAAACAATTTGAACAAGAGATGTATACTGAAGCATACAAAATTGCTCGTTATTTAAAGGATACCAAGCAGGATCTCATTTTTTTCAAAACCATTCAACAACGCGGAAAAGATATCTTTAAGAGCACAGCCGCCTTGGGACTTACTATTACAGGATTAAGTATTGAACTAAATCTGCGCTTAGTTAAGTTAGTAATAAAATATGGTATAAACATTATTGATATAGTAATCGACATCTTAGAAGGAAAAGCCACTGGGATAAAATTAACAGTAGAAAGTAATAAAAAATAAATACCACAAATCGTCGATAATGCCGATTTGCGGTATTTATTTTTATCTAGAATACTATCTAGACTAACTATTATCCATGCTATGTTTTAATTGCATCATTTGTTCAAATCTATTAGTAAAAATACCAGCAACATGTTTAGATAATAAAAAACGAGCTGTTTTTTCATCATCAATTGTCCAAATACGTTGAACTATATTCTCATCTAGGTAGTGCTTAGGATGTAGTCCAGCTAATTTTTCTTCCGCAATAAAAGTAATTGGATCTTTCACTTTTGACTCTGTTAACCAACAGTATTGTTCAGCCGGTAAAATCTTCTGACAATTCTTTAATGTTTGTAAGTTAAATGACGAATATATTACTGGATTTAATAAGGCAAATTTGTTAACCATTGTTAAAACCGTTCTCTCGATATTTGGATACGCTATTTTATCTGTTTTGAATTCTAAGTTAACAACCAAATCTCGTCCAACTAACAGCTCTAAAAGTTCTGTTAATTTTGGAATTTTTTCTCCATTGGCTAATCTAAAATTACTCAATTCTTCAAAACTCATTTGCTTGATTAAACCAGTTCCATTAGTTGTTCGATCAATTTTTTCATCGTGCATTATCACTGGAATGCCATCTTTTGTTAAATGAACATCAAATTCAACTCCATCAATTCCATGTTCACAAGCATACTTAAAGCCAGCTAATGAATTTTCCGGAAATTTTGCTGGATAACCTCGATGACCAAAAATCAATGTTTTTTCTTGTTCCATATTGCGCCTCAATATTCAAAGTATTTATTATCCTAATAGCCTAAACAATTAAAATTTAAATTTCCTTTTGCAAAGCCAATATCCGCTTGTTTGTTGCATCTTTTTTAGCTTTATAATCTGCTAATTTTGTTTTCTCAGCTGCTACAACCTCGCTAGGTGCATTGGCTACAAAACGTTCATTAGATAATTTCTTTTCCGCTCTTGTCACTTCACCAACAAGCTTTTGTTCTTCTTTTTTCAAGCGATTAATTTCTTCTTTAAGATCAATCAAATCGCCTAATGGAATATAGACTTCAGCACCAGTAATTACAGATGTCATTGCTAAAGCAGGAGCTTCAACATCAGCACTAATTCTTAATTCTTTTGGATGACAAAAACGTTCAAGATAGTCTTTATTAGACTCTAGCATTGATTTTACCTTTTCATCTTGTGTTTTAATCAAGATATCAATTGCACTAGACATTGGTGCATTAACCTCAGCTCGCGTATTCCGTACTGCCTTAATCAATTCGATAAGAATACTCATTTGTGTATCTGCATTTTCATCGATTAATTCGTCCTTAGCAACTGGATAATTGGCAGTAACAAGTGATGTTCCCTCATGCGGCATAGAAAGCCAAATTTCTTCAGTTACAAATGGCATAATTGGATGCAATAATCGTAATGTTTGATCTAAGACATAGCACAGTATATTTTGTGTGTTTTTCTTTAAGCCTTCATTATCACCATAAAGATTATTCTTAGCCATCTCAATATACCAATCACATAAATCATTCCAAATAAAGTTATACAATGCTCTATCTGCTTCACCAAATTCAAAACTATCAAAAAATTTAGTTACATCACAAACCGTGCTGTTTAATCTATTCAAAATCCATTTATCAGCTAATTGCCAGTCTTCTTTGGGTGGCAAAACAGGCTTTGTATCGTCGGAAAGATTCATAATAACAAAACGACTTGCATTCCAAATCTTATTAATAAAGTTCCAAGATGCATCCATCTTTGTATATGAAAAACGAATATCTTGACCAGGTGTTGAACCATTTGTCAAGAACCACCGTAATGCATCAGTTCCATACTTATCAATGACATCCATTGGATCAATTCCATTACCTAAAGACTTGCTCATCTTTCTACCTTGCTCATCTCGAATCAATCCATGAATCAAAACATGTTTAAATGGACGTCGCTTCGTGAATTCAAGTGCTTGGAAAATCATCCGCGAAACCCAGAAAAAGATAATATCATAGCCTGTTACTAAGGTATCAGTTGGGAAGTAGCGCTTAAAATCAGGCGCCTCGGTATCAGGCCAACCCATTGTTGAAAATGGCCAAAGAGCACTTGAAAACCATGTATCTAAAACATCCTTATCTTGCTCCCAATTTTCAATATCAGCTGGAGCCTCTTCACCAACATATATTTCACCTGATTTTTTATTATACCAAGCAGGAATTTGATGTCCCCACCATAATTGCCGTGAAATAACCCAGTCATGAATGTTTTCCATCCATTGTGTAAAGGTATTTTCAAAGCGTGATGGCACAAAATCTACTCTATCAGCATTTTTTTGATTAGCTAAAGCTGCTTGCGCCAATGGTTTCATCTTAACAAACCACTGGGTTGACAAACGTGCTTCTACTTGAACACCTGTTCTTTCAGAGTGACCAACGCTATGAACTATTGGATCAATTTTTAGCATATATCCTTGGTCTTCAAGATCTTTAACAATTGCTTTACGAGCGTCAAAACGATCCATTCCCTCGTATTTACCTGCATTAGCATTCATGGTGGCATCTTCATTCATCGTATTAATACGTTCTAAATTATGACGATTACCTACCTCAAAGTCATTAGGATCATGTGCTGGTGTAATCTTAACCATCCCAGTTCCAAATTCAGGATCTACATATTGGTCAGCAATTATCTTGATATGACGTCCCTGCAATGGTAAGACTAAAGTTTTACCAACAATATCTTTATAACGTTCATCATCAGGATGAGCAGCAACGGCTACGTCGCCCATCATAGTTTCAGGACGTGTCGTTGCTATTTCAATATAATTTTTGCCGTTAAATGTCGTGTCATCTAAAAATGGATATTTAACATGATAAAATGCACCTTTATCATCTTCGTGAATAACTTCGATATCTGATAATGCTGTTCTAGCTTTTGGATCCCAGTTAATTATATATTCTCCACGATAAATTAATCCTTTTTTATATAAAGAAACAAATACTTTTCGAACAGCTTTAGATAAACCTTCATCTAAGGTAAATCGTTCACGATCATAATCAAGTGATAATCCTAGTTTAGCCCATTGATTATGAATAATATCGGCATATTCACCTTTCCATTCCCAAACCTTATCGACGAATTTTTCGCGTCCCAAATCATAACGTGAAATTCCATCTTCAGCTAAACGAGCCTCTACTTTTGCTTGGGTAGCAATACCTGCGTGATCCATTCCAGGCAACCATAGTGTATCAAATCCTTGCATTCTCTTTTGTCGAATAATTAAATCTTGTAATGTTGTGTCCCATGCATGTCCAAGATGGAGTTTGCCTGTGACATTTGGCGGTGGAATTACAATTGAATAAGGTTTTGCTTTCTTATCACCACTTGGTTTAAATAAACCTGCATCAACCCATTTTTGATATCTGCCTGGTTCAACTTTACTTGGATCATATTTTGTTGGTATTTCTTTTGCCATATTCATCTTCCTTTCTTACTTTAAACAAGCATAAAAAAACACCATCATCCATAAATAGGACGACAGTGCCGTGGTACCACCTAAATTGGGTTATTAAACCCCACTTGTTTTCTTGTTAACGAATTTTTGCATCCGGTCATTTCTACTTTTTAAATCAAAATGACAGCTCCCAAGCTACAAGAAAAACATATGGTCAAATTCTCTCAGCTGCTGAATTATTCTCTGTAACACATAATTTGTTTTTCCACTCTTGTTCATTGCTTATACGTGTATTTTAGCGTTGAAATTAAATAACGTCAAGACAATTATAATAATTGTGCAAATGATTCTTCTTGTTCATTCATAAATTCATCGCCAATTTTAATTTCAGTAATTTTAACACCATCTAAAGACCGTTGCATAAGTCCATTTACATCTAACCGTTTTTCATATTCACGGGCTCTGTCAATACGCGGCTTTGTTTTTGGTGCTGGTGGTGCAAAAATAGTACAGCAGTCCTCAAATGGCATTATTGATAGGTCAAACGTATCAATCTCCTGTGCAATTTTAATAATTTCATTTTTGTCCATTGAAACAACCGGACGGATAACTGGCATTGTTGTTACATCATTAATTGCAGCCATACTTTCTAATGTTTGCGAAGCAACCTGACCTAATGCTTCACCATTAAAAATTGCAAGTCCTTTACGTTTCTGGGCTAATGCTTCTGTTAAACGTAACATAAAACGCCTTTGTACAGTCATTAAATAACCGGAGGGCACATCATGTTTAACTGTTTCTTGAATTTCTGTAAACGGAACTTCAATGAATCGGATACTGCCAACATATGGTGTTAATTTGGCGGTTAACTCTTTAGCTTTATTCAAGGCTTGTTCACTTGTATATGGTGGACTAAAGAAATGCACCATCTCAATGTCCACACCGCGTTTCATTGCTAAATATCCAGCAACCGGTGAATCTATGCCACCAGAAAGCATTAACATTCCTTTGCCAGCTGTGCCAACTGGAAGACCACCAGCTCCATTTATGGTTTCGTATGACAAGAAAATTCCATTTAAACGGACTTCTACTCGTAAAATAAAATCAGGATTCTTCATCTTAACTTTAATTCCGGGAATATTATCTAATATATATCCGCCAATCATATCATTCAGTTCATTAGTATCATAAATAAATTGGTGATCTGATCTGCGTGTATTAACTTTAAAGGTAACGCCTGCGTGAAATTTTTCTTGTAGCATTTCAACAGCAACTTTTTCCACTTCTTTTACATCGCGTTCAACTTTAATTGAAGGTGAAAAATTTTGAATTCCGAAAACTTGACCTAAACGTTGCATTACTTTTCTGGAATCTTCACCATTTAGTTGAATATGCATCCTATCTCGATGTGCTTTAGTTACTAATTCAGGAAAATCATGTAAACTTTGCCGTACATTAGTTGCAAGTCTATCAATAAAGCTACGTTTATTTTTTCCTTTTGTAGAAAGTTCGCCATAACGAACCATTATTTCAGTATATTTCATTGAACAATCCTTTCATTCCTATGAATTAATTTTTTCAAACTGCTTATATAAAATATCAAAAACTCGATTAAATTCAGTTGCTTCTGCCAATGTATTATGTTCATCTAAACTAACACGAATTGCTGAAGTAGCAATCTTTTCAGGTATCTTCATTGCACTTAGCGTCCCTGAAACTGTTCCTTTTTTTGAAGAACATGCACTAGTCGTTGAAATATATATATCATATTTCTCAAAGGCATGTACAATAGTTTCGCCCCGTACACCATCAATTGTAAAACATAGAATATGTGGTGCAAAATTATCATTTAATTGTGAAAACATTGTCACTTTAGAAAAGCTTGTCACATGTTGATAAATTGCTTGTCTAACAGCTTGCTGCTTAGCTACTTTTTCACCTTCATTGGTTAATAACAAGCGTAATGCCTTACTCATAGCTGCAATAGCAGGTAAGTTTTCGGTCCCACTTCGCTGGTTTGTTTCTTGTCCGCCACCAGCTATAAGAGGTGCTAATTTTCGTCCTTGACGTTTATAAATAAACCCTGTTCCGCGTGGGGCATGAAACTTATGTCCTGAAAAAGTAATAAAATCAACACGTGAATTCATTATTAATTCTTGAATACCTTTTCCAATACCTTGTACGGCATCAACATGAAAATGAATCTTAGGTCTTTCCTGTAATAATTCTGCAATTTCATTTAGCGGTTGAATTGCCCCTACTTCATTATTAACTGCCATCACCGAAACTAATATTGTATCCTTGCGTAAAGCATCCTTAACATCCTGAACGCTTACTTGCCCATTCTTATCAACTGGTAAGTATGTTACTTCAAAACCAAGTTTTTCTAATTGTGCCATTGTATTTAAAACCGCTGGATGTTCAATACTTGTCGTTATCAGATGTTTTCCAAACTGCTGTTTTTCAAATGCAGTTCCTTTAATCACCATATTATCGCCTTCACTACCGCAACTTGTAAAAACAATTTCATTTGGCTGACAGTTGAGCAATGTCGCAATTTGTTTACGTGATTGTTCCAACAAGTTATAAGCACTCTCTCCCATTTTATGCAAAGAGGAGGGATTTCCCCATACTTGTTGACTTACTTTTGTGTATGTTTCTAATACTTCTGGCGCTATCTTAGTAGTTGCACTATTATCAAAATAAATCATGTTCACCCTTCTTAATCCTTACTTATAGTTAACAAATATTTTACTAGAAAATTTTAAAAAAACAAGCAACTATCTCACTATTCTGAACTTTGTCTGGCCTAACAATAAAACAAGAAGGTCAGATGCTTACACCCTTTCCTTCTTACCAAGTTATGCTTTTACCGCTATATTAAATTTTTAGATTTAACTCTTTATTATCTCTTCTGTGCTTTGTATCGATCTGCTATTCTTTGGTATGCCCCAGGTTCAACTGTATCAACAGCCTGTGCAATTGCATCGAGTGCGCCTACATAATCATAATCATGTTCAAACAACTGCTTTGCATCCTGATATGCTTGTAATACCTCAGGATACCGATTTCGATAACGATTTGAATATTGCAACATTTCTTCCGTCAACCTTGAACTATCAATTATTTCAGTTGTTCTTTCTTCTAATGAATCTAAATCAGACTGAATATCAATCATATTTTTGGTAATTTCATCTATATCTATTTTTACATGGTTTAAATCTGCATATAATGCATCAATTTCATCACTTACACGGTAGTAATAATCTAGGTATTCTTTGCTTAACCCAGGTAAGTTTAATTTTTCAATTTCACGTCGATATTGCAAAATATCAACTCCAAATTGATTCACAGCTGTCCATGCCTGCTTTTCTTCTTTCCAAAGTCCTGAAACACTGTCATTTATCCGCTTTTGTTCTTTTTCGATCTCAGTTAACTCATTCAATGCATTTTGAATCTTTTCCCAAATTTGCGAATATATAGCACCTTCTTCGCTAACATGTGCAGTGTAATCCGTATACTCTTTTCTTAGCTTTTTTAAATTTGCTGCTAAAGCTAACGTATCATCATTTTCATTATGATTTAAAACATAGTTTTGTTCTAAGCGATCTAATTCCAAAACTAATTCATGTTGCTGCTTTTCTGCATGCTTAAGAAAATCATTCCAATAGTCAACTTTTTTTTCAACTCGGTTTCGTGCTGTGTATTCACTCTCAAATAATGTATATACTTCATCAATGGCTACTACTATCTCAGAATCCACACTCTTAGCACTCGGTAAATCAAGTATTTTTATATTTTCTAAGTTGGTATCACATAAAGCGTCAATATTAGCAAGTAAATCGTGAACATTCTTCGTAAATTTATATTTTTGACTCTCTAAACGTTCTAAAGCATCTTCTAATTCTTCAATCTGCTTTGGAAAAACATTATGTAAGTTTTTATATAAAGGCGGTATATCCTGAAGCGCCACTTGTATTGTTTTAACATTTTTCTTCAAAGAAATAAGTATTTTGGCCGCTTTTACATAATCGCCACTCTCTGCAATATTATTGTATTCTTTAAAACTCTTTTCTAAATCCGCAAAATCATTTTCCAAACGATCAATTGCCGGTCCATACGAAAAATTCTTAGCTAACAATTTTTTTCGGATATCTTGGTATTCATTACGTAAATTATTTACATTTTTCTGATGTTCTCTAGTTCTTAAACGAATTGCCTTAATTCCGGCATTAATATCGTCAGCTTTTTTTAATACTAATTCAGCATCTAATTCTAGATTTTTTAAGTCTTGGTGGACAGCAAAAAAATTAAATCTCTGATTAGCTTCTTTAATTTCTTTAGTTTGTTCTACTAATGTAGGTAGGTTTTTATTGACTAAAAAGCGATATTCTTTATCAATTTTGTCAAAATCCGTTAAACTTTCACCTGTTAAATTCAACTTGCTAATTGCAGCTAATTCAGCTTCTTGTGAATTATTCTCCAATTCTGCAGTCAATTCTTCTATGGTGTTAATACGTGAGTTATTTGCGCGTTGAAGATAGACCACACCCAAATAAAACACAATCGCAACAATAACGATTCCAACCAAAACTGCTACCATTTAAATCCCATCCTTTATCCCAAATCGAAAATAAAATCAATTTGACCTCATTTGCATACACTTAAATAATTGCATAATTACTCAATCAAGCATAAAATATATCTATTCTTGATTATACCATTATATTGTATATTAAAAAAGAATTAATCCGGAGGAACTCATATGGAACTATCACTTGTCGCTCAACAATTAGACGCACTATTGGAAAACGAAACAAATGTAATTGCTAATTTAGCAAATGCAGCAGCACTATTAAACTCTACATTAGCTGATATTAATTGGGTTGGGTTTTATTTATACACTGAAAAAACTGATTCTTTAATTCTTGGGCCTTTTCAAGGTAATGTTGCCTGTATGCATATTGCTAATGGATCTGGTGTATGTGGAACAGCACTTAAAACTCAAAATATTCAACGGATTGCTAATGTTCATGAATTTGCTGGTCATATTGCGTGTGACTCAGCAAGTAATTCAGAATTAGTCGTTCCGCTAACACTTTCTTCTGGAAAAAAGCTAGGTGTACTCGATATAGATTCACCCATACTTAATCGCTTTAAAGCTTCAGATGAAGCCTTAATTAAAGAATTTGTACAAGTTTTACTGCAACATCTACCCTCAACTATAAATTTACCTTGACAATTACATGTAAAACTGCTATGCTTGCGTTTGTGTAAAATAACGCAGCAGTGAGTGGTAAGCTCGTCAACATTTTATTGCCATAAGGTCCGATAAGTACCCCTTCGGCTGCAAGGGTGAACACGCAAAATAAAATGCACGAATACTAAACTCATACAGCTTATTTTACTCCAACAAAAATATTGGAGGAATTTTTAATGTCACGTTATACAGGTCCTAGTTGGAAAATTTCACGTCGTTTAGGCGTTTCTCTTTCTGGCACAGGTAAAGAATTAGCTCGTCGTCCATACGCACCAGGTCAACATGGTCAAAATAATCGTCGTAAATTATCAGAATATGGTATGCAATTACGCGAGAAACAAAAGCTACGTATGACTTATGGTGTTTCAGAACGTCAATTTGCTAACTTATTCAAAAAAGCTGGTAAAGTTCGCGAAGGTAAGCATGGTGATAACTTCATGATTCTCTTGGAACGTCGTCTTGACAATGTTGTTTACCGTTTAGGTTTAGCAACTACTCGTCGTCAAGCTCGTCAATTAGTTAACCATGGTCATATTACAATTGATGGCAAACGTGTTGATATTCCATCATATGAAGTAAAACCAGGTGAAGTTATTTCATTACGTGAACGTTCTAAGAATTTAACAATCGTTAAAGAAGCTTTAGAATCAGTTGTTGGTCGCGCTCCATTTGTTTCATTTGATGAAAACAAAATGGAAGGTTCTCTTGTTCGTTTACCAGAACGTGATGAATTAGATGCAAACATTGATGAAGCTCTTGTTGTTGAATACTATAACAAACTTTAATAATCTGCATTAAAGTCCCAGCATCGAAGCTATTATGTTTCGATGCTTTTTTATTTTCCAAAATAAAAAATCCGATAGCTATCAAACAATATTACTTAAAATCATACTTCTAAGTCTTGTTTTAAGTAACCTGTTCTCTTAATCAGATTTTTTAGAAAACTATTCAATTAACGTTTGTAACACCATGCTGCCAATATCTTGTTTTGGTTGCATCAGCACATTTTCATGCAATTCAAAATCTGCATTTGAGTGAGCGTTTAAAAAGACTAACCTATCAGAATGCTCAGCTGTGTATGGTTGATATAAGTTTGGAATTATTATATCGATTGCACCTTCGCCCATTTTTAAGCCTACTGCCATTTTAGCTAACTCTTCCAAATATGATTCATCAACTTCGTTTATACTTTCAACTGTTTGACATCCTGTCTTTTCTGTAGCATCGTAGCGTAATAATACTTGTGTACCACGAGGGATTATCCTTTCTAATCCAATGCCTCTTTTTTTAAGCAAATTAATTTCTGTTTTTTGTAACCTTATTTTCCTTGTTAGAGACACCCTATTATTATAATTTTCGATTAATTTCTGTACTGAGTTTCTTCCATCACCTACAATATTAACCGGAATTCTCTCAATAAGACTGATTACTTTTCCCTTAACTATTAATGCACGGTAAACAGCTCCTGAGACAACTTGCTCAATTAACACTCGCTTAGTATCCTTTAACACATTAGCAACTGCGCGTTTTAATTCAGATTCAGTTGGTGGTAACCGAAAAACTTGTGTCTGCGTACTGTATGTTGCTGTGGCACTTTTCACAACAACTGCACGTTTCTCTAGTTGTGAGTATAACCCATCTAATTCTTGCAAGGATCTGACGCACCACCCTTTGGCCGTTCGATATCCAATACTTGCTATTAATTGCTTTGCACTTTGCTTATCACTCCAGATTTCTTGCATCAAAGCACTATTGTGTGGTGTCTGCAGGCCATGTGCTAGTAAAACATCACCTATTTTTACAATCCCTTTTTCTTCTATAATTACTTGAAAATCTATGCCCCTTAAAATAGCAGCTTCAAGAATGCTTTGCGAATTGTAATCCAAATGTCCAAGTTTTATTAAATTGAAATTTCTTTTCTGTAACATCGCATCCGTTAATGTTGCAGCATTTCCTTGATTCCGCAAGACTTTAGCAGCCGGCGTTTCTTCAGGAGAATTTAACCGTTTATTCAGAGCATTATATACTTCTTGCCAATTTGGATAAGAATATTTTTTAGCAAAATTGTTTATTTCTTCAAGAAACTTGCGTAAATTAGTATATTGCTCTGTTTTAGCAAAAGGATTTTCTGTCGCAATTTTTTGATTTAATTCTCTTCTTTCATTCAATACATTTTGCAAATCAACGTTTTGTATTCCTGGAGTCATCAAAAAATAACCTACAACAACATTAATAAAAGTCAACATTACATTATCAATCCGTAACTCACTATTAGGGTTGAAATCACATCCTCTAATTTCTAAACATTCAATTGCCTGTTTTCTTTCTTTTCTAGAAAAGTTCTGTGTTTTTATCACAATATTATCTAACGTTGAATTGGGAGATTGACTATCCAAATAAGCATCTAGATTCGTATACATTAACGCTTTTACTTCTTTTAATTGAACCGGATTCAAATAGTTAGCTACGCTTCGTTGTGGAGAACTACTATTTTCTTTTTGACCATTCAACCAGTTAAATGGCGTTGCACCAAAAAAATATGTAAATACATATCTATTAGCAATTAATTGTTGCGCGATTTTTAAATAAACTTGATTTCTAAAATCAACATAGTCTATTCCAGCTTTTTTAAAAGTTATCTCATACATTTCTTTAAATAATAACTCTGGAAGCATAACACGAATCTTTGCTCCTAATGTTTCTTGTGAGTTTTTAAATAATCCCATACTAAATGGCCAAAGTAGTTTGTTTGAATCTAGTCTTTTAATAAAAATATTTTCTTGTAACTTAAGTTCTTCCTTAACTCCAATTAAATCTTGGACTTCTCTCGTACACATTATCAAGTTGTTTTTATTTTGTTTTAAATATTTACAATCATTTTTAAAAATTGAAAGTGGTTCAATCACTTGTTGCCCATTTGAGTTGCATATTTCAACACATTGCTCAATTTGCCAAGCAAAATGCTGTAATGAATCTGTTAAATAGCTATTTTCTATTTGTCTGCCAATCTCGTCAAATTCCACTTTTCTCACCCTTCATATCTTTTTCTATATTATAACAGACACTTACTGAAGAGACCAAAATGAAAAAGGATTTGTGTTAAAATAAATATATAATTTAGATGAAAGGAAAAATATAATGAAACCTTTAGCCTACCGTATGCGTCCTAAAAAGATTGAAGATATTGTTGGTCAACAACATCTGATTGGTCCAGGAAAAATTATTAGACGAATGGTTGATGCACGCTTGCTTTCTTCAATGATCCTATACGGACCTCCAGGAACAGGAAAAACTAGTATAGCAAGTGCCATTGCTGGTTCTACTCAGTATGCATTTCGTTCATTAAATGCTGCAACTGATTCAAAAAAAGATTTAGAGGTTGTAGTCGAAGAAGCTAAAATGAGTGGCACCGTGATTTTATTACTTGATGAAATTCATCGTCTGACAAAACCTAAACAAGATTTCCTTTTACCTCATTTAGAAAGTGGTAAAATCATTCTCATTGGCGCAACAACTGAAAATCCATACATCTCAATTAACCCAGCAATCCGAAGTCGTACTCAAATTTTTGAAGTTAAACCCTTAACAGAAGAAAATGTAAAGCAAGCTATTCTAAGAGCACTAAAAGATACAGAAAACGGCTTAGGTTCTTTACCTATTACACTGACAGATGATGCGCTCCTTCATCTAACTCGTGTCACTCATGGAGACTTACGTAGTGCTCTAAATGGACTAGAATTAGCTGCCAAATCGACCCCACCATCTACTAATGGTGAAATACTTCTTACTCTTAAGATTATAGAAGAATGCGTCCAACGTAAGGCACTTGTTCATGATAAAAACGGCGATGCTCATTATGATGTTATTTCTGCTTTTCAAAAATCAATTCGTGGTTCTGATGCTAACGCTGCACTTCATTATATGGCGCGTTTAATTGAAGCTGGTGATTTGCCTAGTATAAATCGACGCTTACTAACTATTGCATATGAAGATATTGGACTGGCTAACCCCCAAGCAGCTGCTCGTACTGTTTCGGCTGTTACAGCAGCTGAAAAAATTGGATTACCTGAAGCAAGAATACCGCTTGCCGTAGCTGTAATTGATTTGTGTCTTTCATCTAAATCAAATTCTGCTATTGTTGCAATTGACTCTGCCATCACAGATATTCAAAAAGGTGATTATGGTGAGATTCCCAACTACCTTCGAGATGCTCATTATAAGGGTGCTGCTGACCTAAACCGTGGTGTTGGTTATAAATATCCGCATGACTATGCTCATGACTGGGTTAAACAACAATATTTGCCTAACAAAATAAAAAATGCTCACTATTACCAACCAAAGGAAAATGGGCGTTATGAAAAAGAACTCAAAGAACGTTATTTAGGCTTAAAAAACGCTCAAATTCCTCATTAAGTTAGCGCTGCCATTAACATTTGAAATACACAAATTCCTATGGTATCATGTAGGTAGAAAATCTGCTGTGTACGCGTTATCCTTTAACGTAAGGTTGACCGAACAATTTTAATCTAAATACTCGGATTTTGCTGTTGTAGCTGTTATACCATCTCACTTGGGAAACAAAAACTCAGCTAGGAGTATATTCCTGCTATCTGCGGGTACAACTACCGGGATGATTAACGACACAAGCGGAAATTCACAAAGTTAAGTCTTTGCAAAAGTCTGGGATAAAAAATCCCGGGCTTTTTTGTAGTCACCTATTTGGTTAACAAAATACAGCCGATTACGCTTAACGTCATAATCTAAATTTTATGATACCAATACTTTACATTTGACCGCTCTTATTTTATTTTGCATTTCAAATCATTAATGTAGTATCATAAATACGTAATATCTAGAAAGGAACCTAAGTTAACTTAGGTTAGTGTATTAACTTGAAATTATTACCATTTATCTTAATTATCAGTTTAAGTTTAATTATTATTTTCATGGGTATCTATCTCTGGAATCACCGTAAGAAACCTTTTTTTATTTATCATCCCGAGTCTACTCCTACTCTTTCAAAGGTAGTCGCTTTTTGCGGAATAAGTCTTATCATATTAGGGCTATTAACTCTTATCTTCAGCTTGTTAAATATGATTTTACTTGCCGTTATCTTTATGATAATTGATGCTTTCTTTGTTTCTGCACTCTCATTTCTAATGGTCATTTATTCTAACTGGAAATGATATTTCCGAAAATCATATTTCTGCTTTACTTTTAATCATCTTGATACTTTTAATTTTTCTAAAAATGAAGTAAAATAAGAGTGTGGAATAAAGAAAGGGTGATTCTTATGTTACAAAGATACAAAAACATTCTTGTCCCAATTGATGGTTCGTATGAAGCTGAATTGGCTTTTAAGAAAGCTATTGATGTTGCAAAGCGTAATGGGGATGATACCGCAATTCACTTAGTTCACGTTGTTGACACAAGAGCATTTCAAAACATTTCAAGTTTTGACACCGCAATGGTTGAACAAGTTACTGAAACAGCTAAAGATACTTTAAACGGTTATATTACTGAAGCTAAAAAAAATGGAATCAATAATATCGATTCTTCTGTTGAATATGGTGCACCTAAAGTTGTAATCGCAAAGGATCTCCCCAAAGAAAAAAGTATTGATTTGATTATGATTGGTGCAACTGGTCTTAATGCTGTTGAACGTTTATTAATTGGTTCTGTAACTGAATATGTGACACGGATTGCAGAATGTGATGTCTTAGTTGTTAGAACTGACTTAGATAACAAACCTGCATTAAGTAAAAAACAACGTAAACATGAAAATAAAGATTCACAATTATAGAATTCTGTAAGTGAGTCCGGAACTTTTGAGGTATCCCCCCAAAAGTTCCGGACTCATTTTATCTCTGCATGTTTTGTAAGAAACCGTGTATCCAAAAACACCTAGTTGTTTTTAGACAATCTAAGCAAAAAATTTTTGATACAAAACCTTTTAGCATTTTATATCAAAACTAATCTTAAACTATTTTATTTACATGGACATCCTATAATATGATCATTTACTAACCCTGTTGCTTGCATAAAAGAGTACATAATAGTCGGTCCTACAAATTTAAACCCCAATTTTTTAAAATCACGTGCCATTTGTCGGGATAATTTAGTTTGAGCTGGAACCTGCTCAATTGACTCCCACTGATTTAAGATAGGTGTTTCATCAACATATTTCCAAAGCAATTTCTTTAAACTAATATCCTTTTGATTTAATATTCGCGCATTATTAATAATCGCCTCAATCTTTTGGCGATTACGAATAATACCACTATTATGCACTAATTCCTCAATTTTTTTCTCATCAAAAGAAGCAATTTTTTCAATTTTAAAATCATAAAATGCTATTCTAAAAGCATCACGCTTTCTTAATACTGTTTGCCAACTTAATCCTGCTTGCATTAACTCTAAACTTAGTAATTCAAATATTTCGCGCTCGTCATATACAGGTTTTCCCCATTCATTATCATGATATAATTCTAATTCCTTACTTGCATAACACCAGTTGCACTTGTTCATATAAGTCCCCTCATTTCAAAAATTAATAAATTTCTTTTAATAATACTAGTAACCGAACTTCAATTAATTTATACTTATTCTTTTGCAAGACTCGCAATTGTTGTTTCACTTTTTGTGCTTGATCTGTAATTATTCCATCAACATTCAATACAATTGTAAGCTGTGCTCTGGTTGCATCATCAACTGTCCAAACATAGACCTCTTTGTTTTTTGCATGAGCTTTTTGTACAAATGAACTATTCAATGTAATTGCCTCAATTGAGTAAAAATTTGTTATAGTATTTGGAACACCCAAAACATTAAATGGCATAATATAACCTAGTTTAAGTCCTGGAACAAAGTGATGAAGTTTAACCAAAGTTTGATAATCCATCGAATGGACGGCAGATTTATTTTCCAATAAGGCCTTACCAAATCTTCGAGCAAATAATTCAGCCATATTTTTTGAATCAAATGGCGTAACTTTCAATTCGACTATTAAATGCTGATTAACCTGCTTAGCTTTAGCAAAATAATTTTTAAAACTAGTCACTTTCCCTAAGTTTCCATTTTCTCTTTCTTTTAATCCAACTAAATCAGCTAAAGTGTTCTGCTGTACTTGCATATTTTTACCAGTTAAATGCTTTAGGTTATCATCATGGCTTACTATAAATCTACCATCTTTAGTTTCTTGAATATCCATTTCAACATAGTTGGGTGCAACTTTCTTTTTTGTTTTAACCAAAGCTGTCACAGAATTTTGTAACCCATTATTGTTATCTACTCCCCTGTGCGCAATTATTTGAATATTCTTTTTCAATGGGGTATTTATAAAAACAAAGTTCTGATAACAAACAACACAAGTTGCCCCTATTAACAAGATACTTCCAATAACAGTCCATTTACTAGACCGAACAGACTTGTAAGGGAAACTATATTTAAAGCTTACATCTAAAGAAGGTTGTAACCAACACCAAAACAACCAACATATTACCATAAACCACAAATACCACGCTACTGTAGCAAGTAAACTTGCTACTAAACTAGCACTATGTATACTAATAACCATATCAATAAGTTGTTGTGCTTTAAATAACAAGAAAATAATAATAACTTGTACAAATACACTAATCAATCCCGTTTTAAATATTGTTTTGACTATTGTCCACTTAGAGCAACAGTTTGCTGCTTGTCTAAACGGATGTTTTGCTTGCATTACAATTAATGGCCCTGCACCTATGTAAAGTAACGCTACATAAAACAAAATAAAATAGATTATGATACATATCACAATAAAAATACGGCGATTAACTAAAATAGTATTTATCAATGTCATCGGCAAAGTCAGCGTTGTTGCTATATTTAACGTCCAGCTAATCCCAACGAAAGGAAATAGTAAGATTGAGATCCAAAAATTATAGATAACCAGGCTAACATATTGCCGTAAATTTGGATACAAATAATAATTAATCTTTTTTTGAGAATGCATTATCTCAATAATTTGTATTCCCGTAAAGCTTAAAAAAGGTAACAAAGCAACTATCATAATACCTGTCCAATTAGAATTTCTAATTTGCATAGTAATTAGCCATAATAAACTAATCTCACATAGAAAAATCCCCTTTAATTGCACTTTATTATTACATAACCAGTATAGCTGCTGTTTCAATTTTTTCATTTGTCATTGCCCTTTCTGAAACACTCAAAAACATTATAGCATATACGAATCATAACCTAATCGTAACTCTGCACTTAACTTTAAATACATAGCAAACTATAATGTTTTCTAAATAACAAACTAGCCTCAAAAATTAGCTTTTTCGATTAGCCTTTTGAAAAACAGTTCATAGACCAATTAGATAGTGTTACATCACCCAGATAATCTAGAGTGTCGAGATTGTTCTTTTACCGAGCTAAACGTAACTGGTTATTTCTGAGCACTCATTTTAGCATTCCATATCTAAATATACAAAAAAAGTCCCAGACATTTGTCTCGGACTCACTATAATACTATCTAATTTCTACTTTGAAATTAAACCTTTACCAACTTTTTCTTTACCTAATTCAACAAAATCATAATGTAATTTGCCATTGTCCGCAAATTCAGCAATAGCATACTGGATTAATTGATCAATTAATTCTTCATAACTAATATCTGACAACGACCATAATTGTGGATACAAAGAGATATTAGTAAAGCCTGGTAAATTGTTAACTTCTCCAAAATAAGGCACATCATTTTCATCAACTAAGAAATCCATTCGAGCCAATCCACGATTATCGAGAATGCGAAATGCATCAATTGACATTTGTTGAATTTCCTTAGTTAGTTTTTCAGGTAAATTAACGGGCAACTGGAACACAACACCTGAAGCATCAACAAATTTGTTGTTATAATCATAAAAGTCATCTTCTTCAGGAATATTAATTGCACCTAGTTGCGAAGCTTTTGGAGCGCGATTGCCTAAAACAGAACATTCTACTTCACGCGGATTCTTAATTGCTTCTTCCACCATAACCTTAAAGTCATAATGAAAGCCATCTTGAATTGCTTTATCATATTCTTCTTTATTACGTACCTTATAGATACCAACTGAAGATCCTTGGCGTGCTGGTTTAACAAATAAAGTTGCACCTAAATCTGCACTTACCTTTTCATACGAGTAGCTATCTTTGTTTTCAGGTGTAACTACTACATAACGTGTATTTCTAATTCCGTGCAGTGTTAGCAATTGCTTAGTCAAGTCCTTGTCAAATGAAACAGCAGATGATGCTACCCCACTTCCAATCCAAGGTTTATTCAAAAGACGGAAAAGACCTTGAACGGTCCCATCTTCACCCATGTTACCATGAATAACGGGATAAAATAGATCAATATCTTTAACTTCCGAAAGACTTTGAATATTAGCCAATGGGTTTGAAAAATCAACATCTTTTGTCGCCTCAGCAACAATTTGATCTTCATCTTCACCTTCAAAAATTCTCATAGACATTTGATTTCCTAGCAAGAAACCTTGCTTGGTGAACATAAAGACTGACACATCATATTTGTTTTTGTCCAAAGCATCATAAATATTATGAGCCGAACGTTTTGAAACATCATGTTCAGATGAATTACCTCCAAATAATAATGCAATATGCAATTTCTTATCTACCATCTATATATCCATCCTATTCTAATTTGATTTTCTATATTATACGGTCAGTTCTATTATACGATAAGTTATTGTTTAAAGCACGCAAAATATTAATTATTTTGTATGCTCAGCTATCAGATTGATAATATCATGTATTACATGAATTGTCAGTCACTATTAGTGTACTTTAAGAATTTTTCAATTACCATTTTATATTTTCAAATAAATATTATTCTATGGATTTCTCTTTAAAAAAAGTTAAAAACTTGCTATGATTATTATTGTAGTAGGCATTAATATAAAGAAGGTGCTTTTTAATGGCTAGTAAATTTTTTGGAGTAATTTATATAACCCCGCTTAAAATGGAACTTAGTATTGTTAATTTAAAAGAACTATCTGTTCTTGAAAGAATAAGCTCTGCCCCTTTTATCTATCAAGATGATAGTGAGCATAAAATATACCAAGAAGAACTTCAAAAAATCATCGCAACACTTGGTGATTTTAATATAACACTTAAAGAATATGGTGTTACTAACTACGCAGTTTGGGGTAATAAACAACTAATTGATGATGTTTCAGCTAGATACCTGACTGATCAAATATATGTTAGAACTGGAATAAAAATTAATTGGTTAAACACCAATCAAATTACTTATTATAAAGCAATTGCTGTCATGACATTAGTAAATAATTTTGATAAACTCAGCAACCATCCAACATATCTTTTAAATCTCGGTTCTGCCACTATTACCTTATCAAAATTTGAGCATCAACAATTTGTTACATCTTGGGACATTGACTTAAGTTACCAAGACATGGAAAAAATGGTTGCTAGTTTGCGGAAAACCGTTATTAGTCCAGTTGAGGTTTTAAGTGACTATATCGGCAGTAAACTAGAAACCATTCGAATCGCATTAAAAGCTACAACAACACAGGTAAATCTGATTATCCAAGGTTCCCGAGCCCTTAATGCTAAGTTTCTCTTTAAGGAGGATGATTGTATCGAATTAGAAAAGAACAAATTTTCTAAAATATATTCTGATGCACTATCCGCTCCTGATCAATATCTTTTTAAATACTTTATTCAAGATGACAATGCGATTGACCGAATTATCCCTGACTTATTGGTTATAAATAAAATTATTCAATATACACAAGCAAACAAACTGTATTTAACGAATCTTGCCGTTAGCACTGGTCTTGCTTTAGAAGAAGCTTTCAAAGGCACCCAAAAAAATGAGGTCTATACTAAATTAATTTTAACATCAGCTGAAAATATCGCGCAAAGATATCAAATCAGCTCTTATCATCATAAAGTTGTTTCAAGTTTAGCCCTCCATCTTTTTGATCAATTAAAAAGATTGCATAGATTAAATAAACGTCATCGTCTCCTCTTGCAAATAGCTAGTACTGTTGACGATATTGGCAATTTTATTAATCAACATGGACACTACCGTCATTCTGCGTATATTTTAGAATCTAATAAAATTATTGGACTTTCTGATATCGAAAATCAGATTATTGCAGAAATTTCTCGCTATCATAGCGCTGAAAGTCCCGAGGTCAATCAGCATCACTATCGTCATCTTGATGCTGATATTCAAATGCCGGTTGCAAAATTAGCTGCTATCTTACGTTTAGCAGATGCATTAGATGATTCGCGCGAACAAAAGATTACTAAAATATCAGTTTCATTGCAAGAAGAACAGGTTGTTATTACTGCTATTTCTAACCAGAATCTAGCATTAGAAAAATGGGCTTTTAGTCATAAACTATCCTTGTTTAAGGAAGTTTATGGTATAACACCTGTTTTAAAACAAAGGAGGTCGACTAAATAATGTCAAAAAAATATGGAAAAGCAAATTATTTTGTAAATCGTGAATTAAGTTGGCTTGATTTTAATGGTCGCGTCCTTGAAGAAGCACGTGATCCTGAAAACCCTTTACTTGAGCGTGCTAACTTTTTAGGTATAACTCAAAGCAACGTTGATGAATTCTTTATGGTTCGAATTGCTTCATTATATAAATTGCATTCCGCGGGTGTGACCTCAACTGACATTTCTGGAATGACTCCTAAAGAACAAATAGATGCTGTTAATGAAAAAGAGCAAGAGATGGTGGCTAAACGATATACAACATATAACCGTTCCCTTTTGCCACAATTAGAAAAAAACAATATTAACATCTTACAACCAGAAAATTTAAATACTCAACAATATGAATTTATTCGTCGCTATTTTAATGATGAGTTATATCCTGTTTTAACTCCAATGGCAGATGACTCATCACGGCCATTTCCATTTATTTCAAACGAGTCATTGAATATTGCCGTTCGTTTACAGAAAAACAAAGACAAGGAGCATGTTTTTGCAACAGTTCGTGTTCCTGACGTTTTTGCGCGTCTGGTTAAACTTCCAACCACTCCAAATGACTTTATTTTACTAGAAGATATTATTAAAGAGTTCATTTCGCAATTGTTCACGGGATACGAAGTCAAAAATAGTGCTACCTATAGGGTAATTCGGGACATGGATTTAGATGTTGCTGAAGAAGATACTTCTAACTTATTAAGAGCTGTTCAAAAGCAACTAAAAGAGCGCGAACATGGTGGTGCTGTTCGACTTGAGATTGAAAGTACTATGCATAAAAGTTTGCGTAATCGTTTATTAAATAATTTCAATATTAACGAAAAAGCAACATATACGATTAATGGCCCGATTGACTTAACATTTCTTAAGAAGCTGCCTAAATTAGTTATCAATCACGATGATTTAAAATATCCTACTTTTAAAAGTTATGCGAATCCTTTGTTAAGTAGCAACCATGACATTTTTCAAGCAATCAGACAGCATGATTATTTATTACAACATCCCTATGATTCATTTAGTTCTGTAATAAACTTTATTCGTCAAGCTGCTAATGATTCAAATGTCCTTGCTATAAAAATGACGCTTTATCGAGTTTCAGGAAATTCACCTATTATAAAATATTTAGGGCTTGCAGCACAACGTGGCAAACAAGTTACCGTTCTAGTTGAAGTCAAAGCACGCTTTGATGAAGAAAATAACGTCCGTTGGGCAAAAAAATTAGAACAGATGGGTTGCCATGTAATTTATGGTTTAGTTGGTTTGAAAACACATTCAAAAATTGCCTTAATCATTCGTCGAGACGCAGATGGTATCAGACGTTATCTTCATCTCGGTACAGGTAATTACAACGATATTACTGCGAATTTCTATACTGATATGGGCTTGTTAACTTGTGATCGCGATATGGGAATTGATGCTACTAATCTCTTTAATATGCTCTCAGGCTACTCGCAACCTCCTTATTTCCATAAATTACATCTTTCTCCCCAACATATTCGCAACTTCATTAATGAAAAAATAGACGCTGAAATACTAGCTGCTAAACAAGGTCGACCAGCTGAAATAAGAATGAAAATGAATTCATTATCGGATGGGAAAATTATTGAAAAACTGTATGAAGCTTCTGCTGTAGGTGTCAAAGTTAAACTTATAATTCGTGGCATCTGTTGTTTGAGAAACAACATTCCAAATATTAGTACTAATATTGAAGTTCATTCGATTGTAGGACGTTTTCTTGAACATAGCCGGATATATTATTTCTATAATGACGGTAATGAAGATGTCTATCTATCAAGCGCAGACATGATGAGTCGCAATTTGAATCGTCGCGTTGAGATTCTTTTCCCCATCCTTCAAAATGATATTAGATTGAGAACCATTGATATTTTTAATACGATGTGGCAAGATAACACTAAAACCCGGGTTCTTAATGGAACGCAGTTTAAAAAACTAAACCGCCGTGGGTTACAGTCACTAAATGCACAAGAATACTTTATTGAAGAAGCCAAAAAAATGAACAAAAAGCTATTGGCAAAAAATGAAGATAATACCAAAAGGTCAACTACTTTTCAACCGATGACAAAACGACCAAATGATCTATTATCTATGAAAGAAGAAGATAACTAGTGTTTAATTATGTTGTGATTGATTTAGGATCAAATTCCGTTCGTTTACGTATCACCAATGTTGATGATGATCAAAATTTGAACTGCACACATCAAGTTAAAGAGTATGTTCGACTCTCAGAAAATATGGGGGAAGAAAAAACACTTAAAGAAGAACCAATAAAGCGTACTTTAACTGCCTTAAAAAAATTCAAACAAATATATAGCACCCTTCCAAATATAAAAATCAATGCACTAGCAACCGCTGCAGTCAGACAAGCTGTCAATCAAAAAGAATTTCTTAAACGTGTAAAAAAAGAAATTGGTCTTGATTTTGAGGTGATTTCTGGCGAAAGAGAAGCTTACCTTGATTTTCTTGGAGTTACTAATACCCTTAACATTTCTGAGTGCTTAATTATGGATACAGGCGGTGCTAGTACTGAGCTTATCCTAGTAAAAAATAAACAAGTTCAAAACTTAATTAGTTTACCATTTGGTTCAGTAACATTGTCATCACAATTTCACCTTCACGATAAAATAACAGCTGGTTCACTTTTTTCAGCCATGTCCTATGCTGAACAAGAAATTACAAATATCGATTGGTTAACTATGGCACATAAAATTCCGCTCGTAGGTCTAGGTGGTAGTAATCGAACCCTTGCTAAAATTACACGTCGAGCTGAGAACCAAGGTCAATCAACTTTACCAAATTTACATGGTTACCGTTTAAATCATGAAGATGCTTTTGACATTATGAGTAAATTAGTTGATTTATCACGTACAGAACGTGAAAAAATCCCAGGTTTAGCTAAATCAAGATCCGATGTTGTTGTTGGTGGTTTAATTCCTATTATGTTAATATTACGCTCATTGCATATAGATGAAATTATCTTTTCTAATCATGGATTACGTGAAGGAAGTCTGTATGATTATCTGCAAAAAAATACTAAGATTTAATAAACATTAGCTATAGAAAAAGTAGGTTATAAACTGATTTCCAAAATCTAACTTTTGGAATCAATTCATAAATTAACCTACTTTTTTTTCGTGTATTGACTGAAGATACTACTTTTAATACCCATCTTTACACCTATTAAATGGAAAAACTATTGTCTTTTAGTTACTTTCAACTATATTCCTTCTATTCTGACAAATAGACACTTATTTTACTAGATATTTAAAACTGAGTCTCCTAATTCAATTGTTTCTAGCATCCTGTGTGCCATATCCCCAAATTTTTCTTCATGATGTGACATATGAAATTCACATATTTCAAGCGCAATTAGGAATAATAAACATCTCTGTAACTCAAATTGTGGTACCTCGAATTCACGGTTAGCTCTATATCCTTTGATAAAAGCTTGCCGTAATTCGATGTTATGAATTTCATTATAGAAAATTTTGATAAAATCTTCATATGCGACTCCAATATGGGCCCTTTCAAAATCAATTAAAATTTCTTTGTTCTGATAATGTTTTATATTCCGCAAACTGTAATCACCATGTAAAACTACTTTTGGTAATAGTTCATAGTCCTGATCTGCATTAGCTAAGTCTTGCGTTAAAAGCGCATAAATCTTATTTATATCATCTTTATAAGGTGAGTCTTGTAATATTTCTACATATCTCTTAATCTGCAAAGAAAGTTTTTGCGGGTTTTCATAAACACGAACATTTCCTGTAACTTGTTCATGAAAATCCGCTAGCAAGCGCCCATATTTTTTTGCTCTTTTTAAAGTTACTTCATTTTCATTACTATCAATATCTTTTAGCGTACGATCTTTTAAAACCACAATATAATTATTTTCAAAAATAACACTATCTAGATAGATTTCTGGACAATAAACCTGATTAACGTGTTGTTCGGCATAAAACATTTCTTCATTTTTAAAAATTTTCACGAATAGATTACACTTATGCAGTTCGCTATAACCAACTAAATGCTGATTACCTGCAATATCATGAATATTATGTAGTTTTGCCTGATAATACCCATCTAAAAAATCTAATAACATACCAGTTAACCCCTATTCTAATCTTGTTACTTAAATTGTACATTGTTTTCTTATCATAAAGCAAGTTTTTAATGTTGAAAGATAGTGTCAACTTTGTGTGGGTAAATTTTTAGAGAGCCTGTTTCGCTGCTTTTTGTAATTGCGATCTTTATTTTTA
>NZ_JAIULA010000023.1 GCF_024160875.1 Ligilactobacillus ubinensis
GCGCCTTGAGACGCTGGCAAGTACATAGGGCTTATAGCCCTGGAGCAAACCACCCGTTTGACGGGTGGTCATGATTTTTAAACGGACTTAATTATAAACTAAATAGTTTTTTACTTAAAGCAATTTCTTCTGCAGTGTCTAAACTATTGGTAAATTTAATTTTACCAATAGCATCGTCTGTACGTCGTGTTTTATTTTCTTCTAATAGATGTTGCAATTCACGTGCTGCTCCCGCACCGCCATCAAAAATAGTCACTTTCGTTCCCATAATATCTTGTATTGTTTCTTTAGCAAATGGAAAATGCGTACATCCTAATACAATTGCATCAGTTTTATCAATATATGGCGCAAGAATTGTACGCAAGTACTCTTTTACCTCTGGTGTATCAAGTTGACCCTTTTCAACATATTCAACTAAATCAGGGGCTGGCAACTTGATTATATGTGCCTGCGATTCAAAACGTTGCATTAAATTTGCAAATTTTTCTTCTTTTAACGTTAATGGTGTAGCCATTACAACAATTCTCGAGTTAGGTTTATTTAAAACAGCTGGCTTCAAAGCTGGCTCTAACCCAATAATTGGTATTTCTGGATGCTCAAGTCTTAACCGCTTTGCAGCTGCACTAGTAGCTGTATTACATGCAATAACGATAGCTTTAACCTTTTCTTTTAGAAACTTGTCTACAATTGCATTACTCAACGCATAAACTTGTTCAACTGATTTTACTCCATAGGGTGCATTTTTTGAATCACCAAAAAAAATAAAATCTTCATTTGGCATCAACTTTACTGCTTCTTTTAAAACACTAATACCACCTAGCCCTGAATCAAAAATTCCGATGGCCTTATTTCTAAATTGTAAATCCATATTAGAAAAACTTCCTTACCTTATTAGTATCAGCATTAATTTTACCACATATCAGTTAAAAAGCTAAGATTCTATTTAGCATCTACAAAAGCTTGAATACGTTTAGCTGCTTCTTCTAGCGTTTCCATCGAAGCTGCATAACTTAAACGGACATAGCCTTCACCGCCAGGTCCAAAAGAAACTCCGGGTATTAAGGCTACCTTTGCTTTTTTAGCTAATTCTCGCACAAATTTCCATGAATCTTTATCAAACTTATTAGGAATCTTAGCAAAAAGATAAAATGCTCCATCAGGACTTGCAACCTCAAAACCTGCTTGCTTTAAAGCTAGCTGCATAAAATTGCGTCTCTTTAAATATTGTTCTTTCATCACAGCACTATCTTCTTTACCATTTTTCATGGCTTCTAAAGCAGCAAATTGGACATTGTCCGTTGGTGCTGTGACCATATATTGATGTGCTTTAACTGCTTGTTCAATAAAATCATCAGGTCCTAATAAATAACCAATCCGCCAACCAGTCATAGCATGTGATTTTGACAAGCCAGAAACTAATAATGCTTGCTCTGGTAAAAATTCAGCAATGGATGTATGTTGGCCATTATATGTAAGTTCTGCATAAACCTCATCACATAAAACCCAAATTCCCGCTTTACGCACAACGGCAGCAAGTTCTTCAAGTTGCTGTCTTGAATAAGTAACACCGGTTGGATTACTTGGATAAACAAGTACCAATGCTTTAATATTTTTTTCTTTATTATCAGCTAATACTTTTTCAAGCTTTTCAGCAGTTAAGACAAAGCCATCTGTACTTGTATCAACTGTAATATAATTACCATTATTAATTTCTGTAATTGGCATATAGATAGGAAATACAGGTGTCGGCACAATTACTGTATCTCCCGGATTTAAAATAGTCTGTAATACAACACTAATTGCCTCTGTTGCCCCAATTGTTGTAATAACTTGGTTAGCTGAATATTTTAAATTATATTTTTCATTATAGTAATCTGCTGTAGCCTTACGTAATTCCATGATACCTGGATTAGGTGTGTAATGTGACTGATTATCTATAATTGCATCTATCCCTGCTTGTTTGACATGCTCTGGTGTATTAAAATCGGGTTCACCTAAAGTTAACTTAATAATATTAGGAATAGAACTTACTTCTGTATCGAATTGTCGAATATCAGAAACAGCAATTTTTTCTATTTTATGATTAAATTTATTTTGCAAAATCACTTACCTCATCTCTTAGATAATTTTATTTCAATTACAATGATATCATTTTTTAATAAATACCACCTATTTTAATTTTGAAGCCACCTTAATTTCTGTGGATTTAGGAAACATTTCTCGTTGCCCTTTAGCCAAAGGTCTATCTGTAATAAACAAAGAAATTTTGTCTAATGCACAAATTCGATAGTAAGACTTATTTATAAACTTCTGATGTTCAGCAACTAATATTACTTTACGTGCCCGTTTAACAGCTAGACCAACAATTTCAGCATCACCTTGATCCAACAAATAAATCCCATTCTCATCTATGCCTGATGCAGCCACAAAAGCCGTGTCAAATGCCACATTTTGTAATTCACCCATTGCTCTATTAGAATAAAAAAAACGATTTTCATGGTTCAATGTACCGCTCAGAACTTTAACCGTTACTTTATTATGTTCAGCTAAAGCCATACAGTTATCTAACGAATGCGTAACAATTGTTAATGGCATATTTAGATTTTGGCATGTTTTTAATAGAATTGTTGAAGAATCAACAAAATAAACATGATGTGCTTTGAAATAATCAACCGCAGATAATGCCATTTGCGTTTTTTGCTTAGTAAAACGTGTTAATCTACTTTGGAAATTAGGGACACTTCTTCCAAAATCTAAAGGTAATATGCCACCATGAGTTCGCCTTACTTCGCCCCGTTTAGCCAATAATACAATATCTCGTCGAGCTGTATCTTGTGAAATACCAAATTCTTCCATTATATCCTTAGTTGAAAGTTCCTGCTTTTCTTCTAAAAGTTGCTTAATAAGCTCTATCCGTTTTTCTTGACTCAAAAGACTTCGCCCCTTATCTGTTAATTTGCTTATAGTATTATTATAATCCTTATAACATATAAAATAAATAAGTAATTATAAGCAGTTATAGGTAGAAGTCTTTTTATCTATTTAAATCACTAGCAATTATTTTTTGAATTGCCACATTATCTGAATTTTTTCCAATTGTAACACGCAACCAATTTTTCTGTAGTCCTCGACGTACTTGAAATCCATTTTGCAAAAGTTTATCTGCTAATTTATCTGCATCAAAATACTTGAAGTAAATAAAGTTAGCTTGTGAATGAAAGAACTTTATCCCGTTTACTTGTAAAAACTCTTCCCATTTTTCCCTTTCCTCTGCATTTTTTTGAACAGAATACTGCACAAATTTCTGATCTTTAAATGCACTAATTGCAGCAGTTTGTGCAAGTGAATTTAGATTATACGGTAATCTGATAGTTTGCAAGTATTCTGCCAGTTTAGGCGCCATAGCTATATACCCTACACGATAATTAGCTAAGCCATAAACTTTTGAAAATGTGCGAAGAACAGCTACATTTTCAAACTGCGAAAGTAATTCAAAGTTAGTTGGTATACTCTCATCCGTTACATAATCAATGTACGCTTCATCAATTAAAACGAGTGCTGTTTTAGGTACCTGCTCAATAAAATCACGAATATTTTTTTTACTTTCATAAACTCCTGTAGGATTATTAGGATTACACAACCAAATCAGTTTTGTTTTAGCTGTGATATTATCTAGAAATTTGTCTAAATCATAATGGCCGGTATCTGCCAAAACAGGAATATTTACGACTTTAGCTCCTTCAATTTTAGCATGAAGTGCATATTCTGAAAAAGTAGGCCCAGCAACTAGAATTTCATCATCCTTTTCCAAAAATGTCCGGGATAACAATTCTAGTATTTCATCCAAGCCTGAGCCAAAAACTAATTGTTCTTTAGGAACACCCGTTTTTTTCATAATTAAATCTCTTAACTCACTCGCATAACTGTCTGGATAACGATTACTTTCTTCAAACGACCATTTCACAACCGCATCTTTAACAGTAGGTGAAGTTCCAAATGGGTTTTCATTAGCTGATAAACGAACTAAGTGTGTCAAATTATATTTTTGTTTAACCTTCTCTAATGGTTCTTCAGGGATATAGCTATTTAACCGCTGAATACTTTCTTTCATATAAATAACCCTCCTATAGATCTTCGATTTCACGTCGGTCTTTTGTAGTACTCATTAATCCTTCACGTTTCGCTAGTTCTTCTTTGATATCATCATAAGATAAATTTTGTTCCACAAGTAAAACCATTAAATGATATAGCAAGTCTGCTGTTTCGTATTTTAGTTCATCCTTACTATTATTTTTAGCAGCAACAACAACTTCGGTAGATTCCTCACCTACCTTTTTTAAAATTTTATCTAAACCCTTTGAAAATAGATAATCTGTATATGAACCTGGACGGGGATTTTTTTTTCGCTCTACCACTAATTGATATAATTCTTCTAAGTCTTGCATAACAATACTTCCTTTCTTATAAAACCTTATTGAAAAAACATGTTCTCTTGCCAGTATGACAAGCTGGGCCCTTTGGATTTACATATATTAGTAATGTATCCTGATCACAATCTAAATAAATTTCCGTTACTTGTTGTAAATTTCCACTGGTTGCACCTTTATGCCATAATTCTTTACGTGAACGCGACCAAAACCATGTTTCTTTAGTTTCAAGTGTTTTTTGATAACTTTCTTCATTCATCCATGCAACCATCAAAACATCTTTTGTCTGATTGTCAACCACTACAGTTGTTACTAATCCTTTGCTAAAATCTGGTTTCATCGCACATTAACTCCTTTTTGACTAAGATATTCTTTAACCTCATCAATCTTTAGAGTACCAAAATGAAATACAGATGCTGCTAATGCGCCGGTAACATTTGATTTTAAAAAAACATCAGCAAAATCTTTTTTTGTACCCGCACCACCAGATGCAATTACGGGTACTTTTACCAACTCAGTTAATTTTTGATAAAACTCAACATCAAATCCTTTTTTTGTACCATCATGATCCATGCTAGTAACCAATAATTCTCCTGCACCTAAGGCAACTGCCTTCTTCGCCCAGGATAGAGCTTCGAGGTCCGTTCTTTGTTGACCTCCATGTGTATAAACTATTTTTTCTCCTGTTTTCAAATCAGTTTTTATATCAATTGCAACAACAATACACTGATTACCAAAGGTTTGTGCTCCTTGGCTAATCAATTTAGGATTAGCAACAGCTGCTGAATTCAATGAAATCTTATCAGCTCCGGCTTGTAATAAAGCCCGCATATCAGCAACAGAGCTAATTCCTCCGCCCACTGTCAAAGGCATAAAAACTTCTTTTGAGACTGCTGAAACAACATCTCTCATTGTGTGACGTTGCTCATTTGTTGCGGTGATATCTAAAAAAACTAATTCATCTGCTCCTTGCTTCTCATATGCAGCGGCAATTGCTACAGGGTCTCCCACGTCAATGAGGTTCACAAAATTGATGCCTTTTTTCACTTTTCCATTATCTACATCCAAACAGGGGATGATTCGTTTAGCTAACAATTGTGTTCACCTCCGCAATCTCTTTTAAGGTCAAGGTTCCTTCAAATAAAGATTTACCAACAATTGCATCCTTTATTCCTTTACTCCTTAACTCTGTGATATCACGTAAATCTCTTATTCCGCCAGATGCAATAATATTTGCTTGAGGAAAAAGTGTTTGCAACTTTATTAGCAATTCAACATTTGCACCTTGCAATGTACCATCCCGCTTAACATCTGTTACAATAAAATGTTTTGCACCTGAAGTTATCATTTTTTCAATTAATTCTGACATTAATACATTAGATTGTTCTAACCAACCACTTACAGCAACTTTGCTATCTGTGCCATCAACTCCAATTACAATTTTTTCGGCACCAAATTCTTGCAGAGCTTTTTTTGTAAATTCAGGATCTTTTAATGCTACCGAGCCAAGAATGACCCGATTAATCCCCATCTCTAAATACTGTTGTAATGCTGCAATGTTTCTAATACCACCACCAATTTCAATAATTCCCGAAAAAGAATCTCTTATTTTTTTTACTACATCTAAGTTCTGAGGCTTACCTGCTTTCGCACCATCTAAATCAACTAAATGTAGCGCTGAGATACCAGCAGCATTAATTTTTTGAGCTTGCTTTTCAGGTGTTGTTTCAATTAACGTATCTTTTGAAAAATCACCTTGATACAGTCTCACACTCTGACCATTTTTTAAATCAATTGCAGGAAAAATCATTTTGCCACCACCTCTTCAATAAAATTCTTAAGTAAGTTTAATCCAACCTGTGCACTTTTTTCTGGGTGAAATTGCATTCCATAGACATTATCATTTTGAACTATTGCAGGAACTGAAACTCCATAATCAACGGCTGAAACAATATATTTAGCATCACATTTAGCATAGTAAGAATGAACAAAATAGGTATATTGCTCCGCAACATCAGCAAAAACACTTTTATCTTGCAAAAGTTTATTTTTATTCCAACCAACTTGCGGAATTGATAGATTCATATCTTTTGAAAATTCAATTACTTTCCCAGGTATTAAGCCTAATCCTGCATGTAATCCATATTCTGTTGAAGAATCAAACAATAATTGCATTCCTAAACAAATACCTAACAATGGTATTTTATTTGCTGCCACTTGTTTAATCACATTTATTAAATCTCGCTTTTCTAATTGTTCCATAGCTGGTCTAAATGCGCCGACACCTGGTAAAACAACAGCCTCACTTGCCAGTATTGTTTGTGCATCTGCTGTAAGAACCGTCTGAACACCTAAATATTGAAATGCTTTTGCAACATTATAAGTATTGCCCGCACCATAATCTATAATTGCTATCATTAAATGACTCCTTTCGTTGAATTAACTCCTTTTATACTAGAATTTATAGTAACAGCTTTTCGCATTGCTCTTCCTGTTGCTTTAAATAAAGCTTCAATTTTGTGATGTGTATTGCGACCATATAAAACACGCATATGCAAATTCATTTCACAAGCAAAGGCTAGTGCTTGAAAAAAATCTTCTGTAATCTCTGTTTCAAAATCTCCCAATTTAGGATTATCTAATTCAGCATCAAAAACTAAGTAAGAACGACCGCTTAAATCAATTGCAACATGTGCAAGAACTTCATCCATCGGAACAAATGCATCACCATATCGTTCAATCTGCTCTTTATTACCCAAAGCCTTTTTAAAGCATTCACCTAAAACGATCCCTGTATCTTCAACTGTATGGTGGGCATCAACATCTAAATCGCCCTTTGCTTTAACTATTAATCCAAAACGACCATGCTTGGCAAAAAGTGTCAACATATGGTTAAAAAAGCCATTACCTGTGTCTATATCTATGCCTGACTCTTGATCCGCATTTAGTTCAACGAAAATATCTGTTTCATTCGTTTTTCTAGTAATATTTGCTATTCTCATATTATCTCTCCCTCTACTTAAAATCTTGCCTCTATTGCACGCGCATGAGCTTCCAAGCCTTCTGTACGTGCTAAGGTAGTAATTGCTGCAACATCTGCTTTTAATGCTGCCTTAGAAAATTGAATAAACTGTGTTCTTTTTACAAAATCATAGACGCCTAGCGGAGAAGAAAAACGTGCTGTCCCGCCCGTAGGTAAAACATGATTAGGTCCAGCAACATAATCGCCTAGTGGTTCTGAAGCATATCGTCCTAGAAAAACAGAACCTGCATTTTTGATGAGGCCTAAATATTCCATAGGATCATTAAATTGAATTTCCAAATGCTCCGGAGCAATAGTATTCATTAAAGAAAACATATCCGTAATATTTTCCATTACTGCAATAAAACTGCGATCCTCAATAGCTGCCTGTGCAATTTTCTTTCTGGGTAACTTTTCTAATTGAATTTCTATTTCATTTGCAACGTTTTTTGCCAATTGTAAACTATTTGTTACCAGCATCGCACGTGCCCGCTTGTCATGCTCAGCTTGTGATAATAAATCTGCAGCTAACTCGTTCGCGCAAGCCGAATCATCTGCTAAAATTCCTATTTCTGATGGACCTGCTACCATATCAATAGCAACTTGACCAAAGACTTGTTTTTTTGCAGTTGCTACAAATATATTGCCAGGCCCTACTATCTTATCTACCGGTTTAATTGTTTCTGTACCAAATGCAAGTGCTGCAATTGCTTGTGCACCACCAACCTGATAAACAGCATCAATACCAGCTAACTTTGCTGCTGCAAGAACAGCTTGATTAATACCTTCTTTTTGCGGAGGTGTCACCATTACAATTTCTTCAACCCCTGCAATTTTAGCTGGAATTGCATTCATTAATATTGTTGAAGGGTAAGCAGCAGTTCCACCTGGAATATATAACCCTACCCGTTTTAAAGGTATGACCTTTTGTCCACGAATAATTCCAGGCGTACTTGCATCTACAAAGCCATTGCTTTTCTCTAATTCATGAAAACTAGTAATATTTTTTTTAGCCAATAACAGACTATTTTTTAGATTTTCAGGTAATGTCTGCCATGCATTTTCTAAATCAGTTTCAGGTACTAAAAAATCACTTACATCTACTCCATCAAATTTTTGCGAATATTCACGTAGTGCCTTATCTCCGTCTTTAATCACTTTTTGAATAATGTCTTGGACACTTTTTTCTATGTGCATATCTACTGTTGCTTGCGTATATTCACTAACGATTTCTTTCATTTCATCCAAGTTTTTTTGATATATTTTCATACTTTTCTCCTTCTATTTCTCACTAGGAATAACTTTGGCCAATTCGTCTACAAAATTAAAAATTTCAGCTTTTTTTTGCTTTAGCGATAATGGATTAGCTACCAGTCTTGTTGAAACCTTGGGTAACCAAGCGTAAATTTTTAGATTGTTTTCGCGTAATGTTGTTCCTGTTTCAGTAATATCCACGATTGCATCTGCTAACCCAATTAGCGGTGCCAACTCAACAGAACCTTCAATTTTAATAATTTCAACATCTTGACCTTGACTAGCAAAATACTTTTGCGCTATTTTAGGATATTTAGTTCCTATAACCTTTCTACCTGGACTTTGCATATTAAAATCCGTAGTTGATGCAAGAATGAATTGGCATTTACCTACATTTAAATCCAAAAGTTCAAATGCTTCTAAATCCTGCTCCATTAAGATATCACTGCCAACAATACCTATATCCATCACACCATTTGATAAATAAGTCATTACATCTGGTCCCTTAGCTAAGATAAATTCGTATCTATCTCTAGCTAAACTAATTTGTAATTTTCGTTGCTTATTTTTTAAAGGTGCTGTATCAATATTCATCTTATCAAGCAACTCAACAAATTGACGTTCCACGCGACCTTTAGTTAAAGCTATTTTCAAAGTCATCCAACAACTCTCCTCTCTTTGTTAAAATCATTAGGCGAGCATTTTTTAATTTGGCAACTTTCCTGGCATTATTTAATGTAGCAGCTAAACATAATTCGTAATCTGGATTTTGTTCAACTATAGTAGCAGCTTGTGATAATTGTGGTGTATTAAAATATATCAGTACTCGATGTCTACTTTCGGCTTGATTTTGTTGAACCAATATACGTGCTAATAAATCAAGTTCAATTCCCATCCCTACAGCAGATTCTTCTTTATCTTTAAAATTAGCTAATAGCTTGTCGTAGCGTCCACCACTAACTACATACTCTGAAACATTTGCTAAGTAACCTTTAAAAGTTAAACCTGTATAATAGCTTTGTGGTGCCGGACTACTAAAATCAACGGTTACTCTTTGTTTTGGTAATGACTCAACAAGTTCTCCAATTGAAAAGACTTCTTCAATAGCCTTTCGGGCTTCTTTAGGGATATAAGTATTTTTTAGCATATTTCTAACTTCATTTAAATCACCAAATAATCGCGGCCATTTTTTTAAAAAATTAAATATCTTTTTATCTGCATATTTCTCTATTAGATTTTCATATAAGGGAATATTTTTTGTAAATAAAGCTTGTTTTACACTTTCGAGTAAATCATGATCTTCTTCTAATAAACTCAAAATTTTCTGTGCTAGCATGGCATGTCCCAATTCAACATAAAGCTTTCCTGCAAGAACATTTCGATTCAGTCTGTTTATCAAACACAAACACTCTAATTCTGCTTTATTCGTTTCATAGCCAACTAATTCAACTCCTGCTTGTGTTGCCTGATTGTATAATCCAACCAGTTCCTTATTGCGCTTGAACAAATCACCAATATAAGCAAATTTTTGTGGTATTACCACATTAGTAGTAGCCATAAATCTGGCTATTGGCAACGTTAAATCCGGTCGTAATACTAAAACCTCTCCATCAGGTTCCAAAACACGATAAAGGTTTCCTTGCCGCATATTATACTTATCAAAAACCTTTTGATATTCCAATAATGGTGTTTCTATACTTGTATATCCATAATCTTCAAATTGACTTAATAGATAATGTCGTAATTTTGCTTTTTTATGTGCAGTTTCACCAAAACAATCACGTAATCCTACTGGTAACTTGTATTTGTTCAATTACAATACCTCCTAAAATCAATTAAATTAATAATACAAAAACGCCCTCTTGCTTTTAGTAGCAAGAGGGCGTTTTAACGCGGTTCCACCTCAAAATTATCTGTTTTTCACAAAACAAATCTCATGTTGAATTTATCAACTGTGATAACGAGTTCACTCGGGTAAACTTACTAAAAATAAAGTTGTTCAATTTACCAGTTATTTGTAACTGTGTTTTCACTACCTTTCTCAATCCTGTTTTCAGCTTAGAGGAATCTCTGTATGTATCTAAAAAGTAGTTACTTGTTTACGCAAAACTATTATAATTTAATCTATTATTAATTTTTCTATTATCTTAATATCAAAACATATTTCTGTCAAGCTTTAATTTTCATAATCTTCATACAAATGCCAAGCAGCACCAACTTCTTCTAAGCTGTGTGCATCAGATCCAAAAACAAGCGGAATATCCCTTTCTTGTGCCAATTCAACAATTCGCTTACCTGGATAAAAGTCATTGCAATATGGCTTACGTAATCCAGCCGTATTAAAATCCAACTCTCGTCCTTGCTCTTTTAATTCATCTAATATTTCCTTAATTTGTTTAATGTTTTCCGAATCCCATTTACTAGGAAAATTAAAATAATCTTGATATTTTTTTATTAAAGACATATGTCCAATTCTTTTGGGGGTATATTCTCCCAAATCAGCATCTACCAAACGCTTTATTTGAGCAAAATATTTTCCATATAAAATGTCAGGTTCATCTAACCATGGACCAAAGCCTGTTGCAAATTCAAGCGTATCATAATCAATACCGTAAAACTTTTGTTCAATTCCTGGCATATAGTGTAAAGATAAAATATTTTGATCTGTATATGGACCAACTTCATCCAAAAATTGCTTGATTTCTGTTTCAAAACCTTGTAGATAATCCACTTCAAAGCCCACCGATATATTAATCTGATTTGCGAATTTTTCTTGCATATCTTGCCCCAGCTTTAAATACTCATCGACTTGATCACTTCGCAAGGATGCTGTTTTCAATCCTATTAAATTTCCAGCAAAACATTTATTAAATTCCTGTGGTAAGGGGGCATGTTCCGTAATACAGTAATCTGTAAAACCTAATTTAATTGCTTTCATAATCATTTTTTCAACTGAATCACCTGACCCATGTGGACATAATTCAGTGTGAGAATGCCCTTCAATCTTCATGTAACCGATCCTCTCTGTTTCTTTTTTTGCTTTTTTTACAATTAAGTTAAAGTAACTTTATACTTATATAGGAAAGATATAAAAAGAGAGTCGAACACCAACTGGTTCAACTCTGTATTAATATTTTTTATAAACTTATTTTTTAAATGCCTCTTCTAATGGTGGGACAACTTGCTTTTTCCGTGAAACAACACCCGGTAGATCAATTTTATTATCCACCAATTTAACATTAAAAGCTTTTTCAACCACATTCTGTGGTTCACCAACAACCAACAAACGTGTATTTGAATCTAGTATATTAGTTGCCATCAACAAGAATAAATCATAACCATTCTTTTCATTGGCATTTTCAATTGCATCACGAAAAGCTTGTTCGCGACTAAACACATCATCTAAATCAACTGTATTAACTTGATCAACTCGCACAGTTTTGCCAGCCATATCAAAAGATTTAGCATCTGCTTCAATTAGTTCAGCTTCTGTCTTGCTTGCTAAATTTGTACCTGCTTTTAGCATTTCCAAACCGTATTTTTCATAATCTACATTTGCTATTTTAGCCAATTGCTTACCTATCTTTAAATCCTCTTTTGTTGTTGTTGGCGATTTAAACAATAACGTATCTGAAATAATTGCTGATAGCATCAATCCGGCTAGCTTAGCGGGAATTTCAACACCAGCTGACTCAAACTCTTTGTAAACAATTGTACTTGAACACCCAACAGGTTCAGCATGATAATAAAGTGGTGCTGCCGTTTCAAAATTTGCAATCCTATGATGGTCTATAACATGTGTTACTGTAACATCTTTTAAATCTGAAACACTTTGTTGCGCTTCATTATGATCAACTAACATAACAGCGTCAACTTCTGCTTTAGCGCTACTAATTACGCGTGGGGCTGGTTCATTAAAATGAGCCAAAACAAATTTTGTTTCTTCATTTGGATTTCCTAATGCTACAGCCTCTGTATCTTTACCAAGCTTATTTTGTAAATACGAATAAGCCTTTGCAGCTACAATCGCATCTGTGTCCGGATTCTGATGTCCAAAAACTAGTTCTTTCATGTTAAAAAAATCTCCAATCTATAAAACTATTATTGTAATATTAATCATTGTTTTTTAAACGACTAACGTAATCTTTATGGTTTAAATAATCATCAAAGGCTTGTAAAAAGCTTTCAATACGTGGAATTTGATCTTTTCCCTTGCGGAAAACAAAGGACATATCAAACTTAACTTCAGGTTCAAATAATGCTGTCTTCATCTGTTCGCCATCATTGTGTGCCATAACATAAGAACTTGGTAAAGCCGTATATACATTAGCCGTCTTTGCAAATTTGAACAGTTGATCTGGTTTTGTAAAATGAGCAACACTTACTGGCTTATCAACCATGGAATTTCGATAATATTCACGAATAATGTCATTTAAATAATACTGTGGTGGATAAGTCACCCACTTATTATTCAAAGTCTCGCGCATTTTAATCCGCCGTCTTTTCGAAAGCTTTTCATCATTGTGCAAGAAAAGTAAGTCTTCAGTTAAAATACGTTTTGACTCGTATGGTTTCCAATTTTTGATACTTTCATCTGGTAAATACATAACTGCCAAATCAACAGTATTATTCTCTAGACGTTCCCAAATCTCTTTACGTGTTAAACTATGGACGGTTAGTTTAATTCCATTATTTTCCTTAAAATATTCAATAGCAAAATCAGTGAAAACTTTTTCTTCAATAGAAGCTAGTAACCCAATATTTATTTCACCTTGTGTAGCACTGGTTGTTTGCTGTATTTCATCCGTTGCTCGATTTAAAGTCTCATATATTTGATGTGTCGCATCTAGCATTGTATATCCAGCATCTGATAGATGTAATTTCTTACCAATAGAATAAAATAAAGGTGCTCCAACTGTTCTTTCTAATTTCTTGATTTGCTGAGTTAATGCTGGTTGCGTAATACCTAAAATTTGTGCCGCTTGTGTATAGCTCATTGTTTCGGCTAATTGTAAAAAATAACTTAATGTTTTTGAAGAAAAAATGTTTTCCTGTTTTGTCTTCATAAATCTGCAAATCTCCCCTCAGTTAGTTTTGATACATAACTATCCTTTAATAATTATATAAACATATAATACATCATTTTTTATTCAATAGACAAGTTATATTTATAATTTTTGGTATCTTCTATATATTTTTTTGCTTATAGTTAAAATAACTTTTTATTTTTATAACCCAGTATTTTTAACATTACACTAAGTATTGTTTGCTTTTATTAAACTATAGTCTCTTTAAAATATTTACTAATATTCTAATTCTTCTTGCAATTGATTTATTTCCATATTATTTGGATCTAACTTTAAGTATGCTCTGATACATTTAATAGCCTTTTCACGTTCACCGGCGTTTCTATAAAAAAAGCTTGCGTCATGTAAAAACTCAGGGACATTTTCCATATCTTTTTGAGCTGCTTGATAGTTAACTAGTGCATGTTCATAGTCATCCAGACGTGCATATGAACGACCCAAATTCCAATATAATTGCGCATCAACTTCATTATTGTTTAAATAGTTCGTTATCAATACAATATTCTTTTGATCTTCCGATGTAACTAGATATAAATTACTTAATTCCAAAACTAATGTCATATTCTCTGGATCTTGTACAAGTGCCTCATTTAAATAAGCACTTGCTTTTTCTGGATACCCGAGTTTTTGCGTATATTCTGCCGCTTTTTGATATAATGCTGTATTAAATTCATCGACAGCTAATCCTTCTTGAATTGTAATTAAAGCTTGTGAAATATTCCCTTTTTGCTCATATATATCTGCTAAAGCAGGATACAAGGTTGCATAATCAGGGTTTGTTTGCTTCAGCTTTTCAAAATTTTTTTGTGCATTATCTAAATCATCTAATTGCTTATACGTAAACGCTAATTGAAATAAGCTATCCGCATCTAATTTTTCATAAGGAATTTGTTCTAAATAGCCTAATGCTTGTTCAAAATGTCCATCAGCTACATACGACATTCCTAACCGTTGTATCAAATTGACCTTTGAAAATTCAAAAACACCTTGTTTTATCAAAGACAAATAAAAATCTCGAGCTTGAGAATACTTTTTCACATTGTAATAAAACTCCGCTAAAGCAAAGCGAATAACTTCTTGCTCTGGTGCTAACTTATATGCTGTTAAAAGCTTTTGCTCGCTAACTTCAAATATGCCTTGTGTCTGATATAAATCAGCCGCTACTAATAATGATTCCAGATATGCCGATGAATCTGATGATATTGTTTGTAAATAGTTCAAAGCTTCATCATCGTTTCCTTCAGCAATAGCAATATCTGCTAAACTTGTCCTAAGTTCATCCTCTTTTGGATAACGCTCTAATAATTTTTCATAAGTTCTTTTAGCCATATTTGTAAATCCAAGTGAATATAATTCTTCAGCTAGACTATACAATATATCATCGTCGTCCTTACGTAAAGCCCAAGCAAATTTCTTTTTTGCCTCTTTTATATCTCCATTAGTCAATAAAGTAAGTGTATCTTCTGAATAAGTCATCATATCATCCTTTAATTTGCTAAAAACCAACTATTCTTTTAGATAAAGAGGAGGCCAGAAAAATCCTAGCCTCCTCTTTATTTTTCTTTAAGGTATTACGAGTTTATTTAACCGCATCCTTCAAAGCTTTACCTGGTTTAAATGCAGGTACCTTACTTGCAGGAATTTGAATTTCTTCCCCAGTTTGTGGGTTACGACCTTTTCGAGCAGCACGTTCACGTACTTCGAAGTTACCAAAACCGATTAATTGAACTTTTTCGCCATCCTTAAGAAAGTCTTGGATTGAACCGAATACTGCATCAACAGCAACTGTTGCATCTTTTTTGGTTAAACCAGTCTTTTCTGCAACATTCTCGATTAATTGTGCTTTGTTTGCCATATGTTTCACCTCCTTGAAGCGAAAATCTGATAAGTCATGTGACATACCATTAAAATAACTCTACGGAAAAACCGCAAGAGTTGAAACAATGACCAACAAATCATTGCTCACTAACTAAAATACCATATAAAGCCTTATATAACAAGCTTTTTTTAGAATTTTAAGCTTAAATAGGCAAGTTTTTAGTCTTTTTATAATTTTAGCTAGAAAACGATATCAAAACACTACTTTCGGCGTCTTTCAATTAGATGAATTGGTGTTCCCTCAAAATCGAAAGCAGCCCTTATTTGATTTTCCAAAAAGCGTGCATATGAGAAATGCATCAATTCTGGATCATTTACAAAAACAACAAATGTAGGTGGTTGAATTGCAACTTGTGTCGCATAATATACTCTCAAGCGTTTACCATTATCTGTTGGAGTTGGATTATGTGCAATTGCATCCATTACAACATCATTTAAAACGGAAGAAGCAATTCGACGCTGATGGTTCTTATTAACTCTTTCAATAAGTTCAGGCAGGTTATTTAAACGCTGTGTTGTTTTAGCAGAAACAAACACAATTGGCGCATAACTTAGATATTGAAACTCTGCTCTAATCGTTGCCTCAAATTCCTGCATTGTATGCGTATTTTTTTCTATTGCATCCCATTTATTAACCACAATAACTATCCCACGCCCTGCTTCATGCGCATAACCTGCAACGTGCTTATCTTGCTCACGAATTCCATCTTTTGCGTCCAATACAACACAAACTACATCTGAACGATCAATTGCACGTAAAGCACGCAACACAGAATACTTTTCAGTTGTTTCATATACTTTACCTTTTTTTCGAATTCCGGCTGTGTCAATCATCGTAAACTCAGTTTTATTTTCTGAAATAAATTTGGTATCAATTGCATCTCTAGTCGTTCCTTCAACATTAGAAACTATAACTCGATTTTCACCTAAAATAGCATTAACTAACGAAGATTTACCCACATTAGGTCGACCAATAAAACTGAACTTAACTGATGTATCTTCTATCGACTTTCCTTGACTTGGAAAAGCCTGACAAACAACATCAAGTAAATCCCCCGTACCAATCCCATGTGTCCCAGAAATAGGTACTGGTTCCCCAAAACCTAACGAGTAAAAATCATAGATTTCGGTTCGCATTTCAGGATTATCAACTTTGTTAACCGCTAAAATAACTGGCTTATCAGTTCCATACAAAATCTTAGCAACTTTTTCATCTGCATCAGTTACGCCTTCTTTAGCACTTACAAGAAAAACAATCACATCAGCTTCATCAATCGCTATCTCTGCTTGTTCTGTAATTTGCGTTATAAAAGGTTCGTCCCCAATATCAATACCACCTGTATCAATCATATTGAACTTTTGTCCCATCCATTCACTATGAGCATAAATACGATCACGCGTTACACCAGGGATATCTTCTACAATTGAAATTCGTTCGCCTGCAATTCGATTAAATACAGTGGATTTGCCCACATTAGGCCGACCCACAATAGCAACAATAGGATTTGCCATTATTACGCCTCACTTTCTATTTTTATCAATAAAAAACTGACCCAAAGGTGCAAGACTTTCGGGTCAGTATAAAAATCAGTTATTAACTAGTCTTTTTTGTTTAATTCATCACCTACAAGATCACCTAAAGTAAAGCCTGTTTCTTCTTCAGGAATTTCCATTTTACTTTCTTTTTTAACAGGTGCTTCCTTTTTTTCAAAGGCTGGTTTTTCCTGTAATGCTTTAATAGATAATGAAAGACGATGATCTGTCGCATTTACACTCAATACTTTAACTTTAACTGTTTCACCTGACTTCAAAACCTCATTTGGTGTTGCAATATGTTTATGTGAAATTTGAGAGATATGCACTAAGCCTTCCACTCCAGGGAAAACTTCAACAAATGCACCAAAACTTGTCAAACGTTTAACTGTTCCTTCAAGAACATCATCCTCAGCAACTTCTGTTGCAACCTTATCCCAAGGTTGTGGCAATGTTTGCTTAATTGAAAGTGAAATACGATTTTTATCAACGTCAACTGCTAAAATCTTAACATCAACTTCTTGACCAACTTTTAAAACATCAGCAGGTTTGTTAACACGTTCAAATGCAATTTCTGAAACATGTACCAAGCCATCAACGCCACCTAAATCAATAAAGGCACCAAAATTTGTTAAACGTGCAACTTTGCCTTTAACAACATCGCCAACAACTAATTTAGCCATGACTTCTTGTTTTTTAGCTTCACGTTCTTCTTTAACTAGTTCACGTCTTGATAAAATCAAACGATTTTCACTTGGTTCAATTTCAACAATCTTGAATTCTAGTTCTTGACCCTTGAATTGGCTCAAGTCTTCTACAAAATGATCAGAAATCATTGAAGCTGGTACAAAACCACGCACCCCAGCATCAACTACCAAACCACCCTTAACGACTTGAGTTACAGGAGCTTTGATTGTTTGACCTGCTTCAAACGTTTTTTCGATGTCACTCCATACTTTACGGGCTTCTAATCGACGTTGTGAAAGTAAGTAACTGCCGCCTTCTTTATCAGATCCGATTTTAGAAATAACAACTAAATCTAAAACATCGCCAACCTCTAAGTTGTCTTCTCTATTACTTAATTCACGTGCAGGTACGACACCTTCTACTCCGGCATTTTCAATCCCAACGATGGCTTGCTTGGAGTCATCAAAAGCTAAGACTTCACCCTTAACTACATCTCCAACTTTGACATCTTGTACGCTATTTAAAGCCTCTAATAAATCCTTATTTGCTTCTGTTTCACTCATGGACCATGTCCTCCTTAACGACTAACTCTAACCTACATTTTAACTTATTGCTATGTAAAATTCCAGTATAAACTTTTAATTTAGTCTATTTTCAATGATTTTCATTATTTCTCGGACTACTTCATCAATTGTAAGTTCAGTTGTATCTATCTCAATTGCATCACTTGCTTGGACAAGTGGCGAAATCTTTCTATGTGAATCTTTATAATCACGCTCGATAATTTCTTGTTCCAAAACATCTAATGGTGTATTAATTTCTTTTAAGATATTTTCTTTATATCTTCGCAAAGCTCTTTTCTTTGCACTAGCAACTAAGAAAATTTTTACCTGTGCATTAGGTAAGACTGTGGTTCCAATATCACGACCATCCATCACAATACCACCAGCTTGTGCAATTTGCTGCTGCCGTTTTGTCAAATCTGTCCGAACACTCGATTGTGCTGCTACAATAGAAACATTATTTGTGATTCCTGGCAAACGAATTTCTTTTGTTACATCAACATTATCAACATATACTTTTTGTTCTGGATTAGCCGGCACAAATTCTATACTAAGTTTTTGCAACAATTGATTTAAATCTTTATCATTATCAAGCCGAATATCTTTTTTCATTGCTGCGTACGTTACAGCACGATACATAGCACCTGTATCACAATAAATATAGCCTAATTTTTTTGCAACCAATTTAGCTACTGTACTTTTGCCTGCAGAAGCTGGTCCGTCAATTGCTATTTGAATTTTTCTTTTCATAAAAATAAATTATTCTCCTTACACAAAAAATCGAGGCTAAAAGCCTCATATTTTCTTTATAATACAACTTTACTTGACTCTAACTTGTTGTCCAGGAGCTAAAGTCGTACTTGCTGTCAATGTCGGATTAAGTTCCAATAATTCAGCCACAGTTAATCCATTATTAACTGCAACACGATATATCCCCTGGCCCGACTCAACTGTAGCATATGACGCACTTGTCGTAGAACTTGCTGTACTTGAAGCCGAACTACTTGAACTAGTTTCCGAAGCTTCTGTGCTCTCGCTTTGCTCAGTTGTACTACTACTTGTGCTTTGTGTTTCACTACTTGTACTTGATTTTACACTACTCGCTTTTTGTTTTGAACTACTTGTTTTGCTGGATTTTTTCTTGCTAGTTGAGTTAGATGTTGCAACCGTGATTGAACTACTGCTCGAAGAATCATTTGATGTTTTTTGTGATACAAAATATAGACCAATAGTACCTAGAATAATAACAATAAATATAATTAATAACGATGTCGTTAACGCTGTGTTTCGCTTAGTATTACGGCGGTTAACAGTTCGAGAATAATTGCCTCGATCATCCTTTTCATCTTCAAACGTATTCTCCCATGGCTTTTTGTTGTGGCTACTCATGCCTCTCGCCTCCTAAAAACAATACTACTAGTGTATTTTACCATAACAGCTTAACTTTGGGGTATTCATTTGCTGAACTTTTTCTTAAATGTGCATTATTGCGTGCTTTGCATACGTTCTCTTAACTTGACAGATATTACTTTTTATATCAAATAGTGATTAGGCATCCTTATATATACATTTCAACATTGCTTGCATCCTTCGACAACAATTATCACTATTTTTTTTGCTACTCGCATCAAAAATATGAACTCTTAAAAATTAATTGCCAACATTAAAAAGTTCCTTCAATATCTCATGGTAATCTTTTCTATTATCAACTTGATCTATCATTTTTTTTCGAAACAACCCCAAATTTTTCAGAGGAAAAGTCTCATCATTTAAATTACAGCAATTAGTATCATTATGTACAACCTGCGTTTCTTCCGAAAAATAATTTAAAATAAATTGCCGCTTACATGCTTTTGTAGTTGCGTATTTTATCATAGCCAAAAGTGCTTGCCTTTTTTCCTCTTTTCGTCTCTGCCAAAATGAGACCAGCTTTTCTTGCGTGAAACCCATCTTTTTAAACTTATCAATCAGCAATGCTTGTTCTGTAACTGCATCAATCACTTTGTGATTTTCTCGCTGTTTTATCATAAAATACTGTTTAACTTCTCTTTCAGAGGGCAAAGTATTTTCTGCAAGTCTTCTTTGAATGTTTTCATCACCCTTTTGATATAATAAAATAGCGCAACTTTGCTTATCATCTCGACCAGCTCGCCCGATTTCTTGCAAGTAACTTCCTAAATCTGCAGGTAGATGATAATGAATAACATATCGAATATTTGCTTTGTTAATCCCCATTCCAAAAGCACTAGTTGCACAAACTATATCCAATTCATCATTTATAAACTGTCGTTGAACTTTGTATCTTTCACTTAATGCTAAATTTGCATGATATGCTGCAACTCGCAACTGACTTTTTTCATTCAACCATATACTAACATCGTCTGCCATTTTTTTACTTGAAAAATAAATTAATCCTGGGCCACATAATTTTTCTACTAGCTTTAATAATTCCTCTTTTTTTTCAAGCGCATCATTGACTATAAGAACACCTAAATAGATATTAGGCCGATCAACAGAACGATGGTATACCTTTTTTAAGCCTAATTGCTGACAAATATCTTTTTGAACTGTTGGAGTTGCAGTTGCCGTCAATGCTAAGGTTAATGGATTTGCTAACATCTTTTTTATATTTCCTAAATCCAAGTAATCTGGGCGAAAATCTGGGCCCCATTGTGAAATGCAATGTGCCTCATCAATAACCAATAAACCAATAGCTATTTTTTGCAGTTTTTCTTTTAAATCAGGGCGCTGCAACATTTCTGGAGCTACAAATATATACATATACTCATCCAGGTTTTTAATAATCTTTTTTTTATCCTCAAAACTTAGCTCCGATGTTATCGCAATTGATTTTTTTTCTCCTTGAAAATGCATCTGACTTACTTGATCTTGCATCAAAGATAATAGCGGTGAAATAATTAGAGTCCGTATATGTAGGTACTTGCCAATAAATTGGTAACACAATGATTTCCCATTTCCTGTCGGTAATATCGCTAATAATGATGTTTGTGCTACTAAGGTTTCAATTACTTCTTTTTGCCCTGGTCTAAAATTCGAAAAGCCATAATTGTCTTGTAAAAATTTTTCAAGGCTCATCTTTTGCCACGTCCCCTTTCAATCTCGAAGATTCTAAATTTAAAGAAACTAACATCTAATCCCTCTGCTAGTGCATTTTTATAATTCCAGTGTTCTTGTGACCCTAATTTTTGTGTCACTTCTTTTAAATTTTCAACTTCAGTTGCAGTTAATAGCTTCATCAAATCTAATTGTTTATGCCAAATAAATGCTTCATGCAAATGTTCTTCTATCGTATTGGTTTTTATTTTTAAATCACTTGCAATTTCAGTAATACTCTCTCCTTTTTTAAAACGATTTATCGTTTCAAATCTACTTTTTCTAACTGGTTCAATATTAACACCAGTTGCTTGAATGATTTGTGCCAATAAATCATTATTTATATAAAGGTACCAACAAAAACGACTAAGCAAATCTAGCCATATTCGTTGGATATCGAATTCTGATTTTGAAAAAAATTTAGCTAATTGTGCGTCTGTTTTTCCAATAATATTATGACCTACTAATTTAAGACAAAAAATATCCGCATCGACCTTATCTTGCTGTCCAAGAAAATACTGTAAATCCTTAACCAATAAAATTGCTAATTTTTTAACCCCATATTGTCTAAGCCATTCTTTCATTATCGTTTGAGCTCTTATATTTTCACTAACCACATAGTATTTCTTATTACTATAGCTAGCTTCAGATGCAACTTGAACTGCTAAACATATTACTTCATTCAATAAACTAATATTTAAGATTCGAAACAACGTTGGCTTTTTTAGAATAAAATGTTCATTTTGTTTTTTTATTTCTGCACATCCTGCTTCAGTTAACAGATACCCATCCTCAGTTTCATGTAGAAAATTTGCTGTAACTAGTCTTTGAATTTGAGAGTCAAACTCATTTTTTGATAATTCTCGATATACATTAATGTAATCTAACCACCCGTATATCATACCCCAATATAGCGCTGATTCCTTTTGTGAGTTTGATAGTAACTGTCGCAATACCGCAGATCTACGCGCTTGTGTCGGTGAAAAAAACAACAACCAATATGTATCCATTTTCAAACCTCGCTAACACCAAATATTTTATATTTCCGAAATACTATCTACCATCAGTTTAAGTGTTCCTGCTTAAATCCGTCAATAATAATGATAATTATTTTACGGTGTACCTTAAAACATCTTTTAAATTGTATAAAAACAAGGTAAAATACAAGTGTGCTATTAAAAAGAAGGGTGGTTTTCACTGTGAACAACAATGAAAAAGAGCACGCTAAAGGTAAATTTATTGCTTATGCCAATGGACCATCACTGGAAGAAATTAATGGATCTGTTAAAGTTCCTAAAGGTAAAGGATTTTGGAAAACATTATTAGCCTATTCTGGTCCAGGTGCACTAGTTGCCGTTGGTTATATGGACCCCGGTAATTGGTCAACATCTATTACTGGCGGACAAAATTTTCAGTATCTTTTAATGTCTGTCATCTTAATGTCAAGTTTGGTTGCAATGCTTCTACAATATATGGCAGCTAAACTTGGTATTGTTACCCAACTAGATTTAGCCCAGGCCATTCGTTCTCGAACTAGCAAACCATTAGGAGTTGTTTTGTGGATTATGACGGAACTTGCGATTATGGCAACCGATATCGCTGAAGTTATTGGTGCCGCAATTGCACTTTACTTACTTTTTGGAATTCCATTAATCATAGCTGTTTTTATTACTATTTTAGACGTTTTAGTATTATTATTGCTAACCAAAGTTGGATTTCGCAAAATTGAAGCTATTGTCGTAGCTCTAATTCTAGTAATTTTGTTTGTTTTCATTTATCAAGTTGCACTTTCCAATCCTGATTGGGGTAGCGTTTTTAGTGGCTTTATTCCAAATGCAAAAACTTTCTCTACCTCTAAAACGGTTAATGGAATGACGCCTTTAAGTGGTGCCCTTGGCATTATTGGCGCTACCGTTATGCCACATAATTTGTATCTACATTCTGCTGTATCTCAAACACGGCAAATTGATCATACTGATGATGAAGCTGTCGCACAAGCCGTAAAGTTTTCTGGTTGGGACTCTAACATTCAATTAACTGCCGCTTTCGTTGTAAATTGTTTGTTATTGATTATGGGTGTTTCAGTTTTCAAGTCTGGTGCCGTTTCAGATCCATCTTTCTTCGGATTATACTCGGCTTTATCAGATACCTCTAGTTTAAGCAACGGTGTTTTAATTAGTGTTGCAAAATCTGGAATACTATCTGTTTTGTTTGCAGTTGCTTTGCTTGCTTCAGGCCAAAACTCCACTATTACAGGAACGTTAACTGGACAAGTTATAATGGAGGGTTTTGTTAATTTAAAAATGCCATTATGGGCTCGACGCTTAGTAACAAGGTTAATTGCCGTTATTCCTGTAATGATTTGTGTCTTGCTAACTAGCGGACAAAGTGAATTACAAGAACACAGATCACTTAATACTTTAATGAATAACTCCCAGGTCTTTTTAGCTTTTGCCCTACCTTTTTCAATGATTCCTTTAATAATGATGACTGATAGTAAAAATACCATGGGTCACTTCAAGAATTCATTATTTCTTAAAATTACTGGATGGTTCTCGGTTATTTCATTAACGGTCTTAAACTTACGTGGATTGCCTGATTCAATTACTGATTTCTTCGGCAGTAACCCTAGTGCTACTCAAGTTACGATTGCCCATACAATTGCATATATTTTAATTTTAGCAATCTTAGTTCTACTAGTTTGGACAATTGTTGAGGTTCATAAAGGGGATTTACGTTATACTAAAGCTATGCAAATGAGAAAAAAGAAAACTAACAATTAAAATTTCTATAATTAATTTGAAGGGAGAGTTTAACATTGTCGGATAATATTAATTTTGAAATTTCACCTCGTAGTTTTACTCGTGTTTTAGTTGCTGTTGATGAAGATGACTCACATTCGTCAATACGTGCATTTAATTATGCAGTTACTACAGCCAAACGCTTAAATGCTCCATTAGGTATCGTTTCTATTTTAGAAGTAGAAGATTTTAATATATTTGATACGCTAAGCCCCGAGGTAATGAAACAGCGGCGTTCACAAGTTACCGATGATTTAGCGCGTTATGTTAACAAAGCACGTAGTTTTGGCGTTAAAGAAATTCAAGCCTTTACTGGTGAAGGTAAACCTGCTGACATTATCATAAATGATATTCTACCTGAATTTAATCCAGATCTTTTAGTCTGTGGTTCAAAGACAAAACCCGTTAATGAACGGAAGAAAATTTTTATTGGATCACAAGCCAGCGCTATGGCTCAAAATGCTCCATGTTCTGTAATTGTAGTTCGCTAATTTATTTCTTCTAAATCAGACATCCAAATAAGCAGTATGCAAATTCTATTTCCAGAATTTTGCATACTGCTTATTTAATATCTAAAAGGGCGCTAATTATTCTAAATTTCAATTTTTTAGTTAATAGTGCATTTTGTTACACGCTTTTTTTTACCCCAATATTGAAATAGATCTGTCCGTAATGATCCATTATACAACTTTCTTCGTTTTGTAGCCTTACTACCATAATAATTTTCAAATTCTAAATCACTGGTTAAAATATATTTACTCCACGTCTCAAGCGGTTGATAAACTTGCCCCATTTGTCTATATAATATTCGAACATTTTCTTGATCACTTAATCTTTCTCCATAAGGCGGATTAGCGACAATCACTCCAGATTCTTTCTCCGTTTTAAAATCCTTAACCGCCATTTGCTTAAAAGTGATACTATCTAGCAAACCTGCTTCACGTGCATTCTGTTTAGCAATTTCAATCATTTTGCCATCAATATCATAACCAAAAATATCAAGTTTAGCATCATAATTAGCTTCACTATCAGCTTTAGCACGTACTTGTTCTGCAAGTTTTTTAGGTACCCAATCCCAACTTTCACACACAAAGTCTCGATTAAATCCAGGAGCAATATTATGTCCAATAAGTGCTGCTTCTATTGGCAACGTTCCAGATCCACAAACAGGATCAACAAAGGTTTTTTCAGGATACCAATGTGCTAATAAGATAAGTGCTGCCGCCATATTTTCTTTAAGTGGTGCCCCTCCCTTATTAATACGATATCCCCGTTTGAATAAACTACTACCTGTTGTATCTAGCGTTAGTAATACTTTGTCTTTGTTAATTGCAACTTCTAATGGAAATAACGCTCCTGTTTCTGGTAGCCGTGTTTTACGATGATATACTTCACTCATTTTATTAACAATTGCTTTTTTAACAATTGCTTGTACACTTGGCACATTATGCAATTTGGATTTTTGCGATTTACCTGCCACTGGAAATTCTGCATCTAATGGTAATAATTCATCCCAAGGAAGTTTCTTTGTTTGTTCAAATAATTCTTCAAAAGTGGTTGCTTCAAATTCACCGACAATAATTTTCACGCGATCTGCAGTTCGTAACCATAAATTTGTTTTTAGAATATCTGCAATTGTGCCTGTATAACGAACTCTACTATTTTCAACTTGAACATTATACCCTAAATGACGTAATTCATTACCTACAATAGCTTCTATTCCAGCAGCTGCTGTTGCAATTAAATTGTACTCTTTCATCAAAAAGCCTCTTTTCTATAGCATAAATCTTTTTTCTTTAATCTAGATTCAAATATAGTTGTGTCCAAACATAAAAATAGACTGAGACGACATTGTCTCAGCCCATTTATTCCTATTAAGTATGTAAATCTCTATAAGCCAAGTTCCGTACGTCAACCAGCTAGGTACTGGTCTCGGTGGTAATCATCTATCTCCGAGTAAAACTCGCCCCCATGATTAGTTCATTTCCGTCATGAAGCGCCCCTACCAAAGTTTGGGTTACCTGCTCGCAGGGTTTACCGCGTTCCATCAATACCGTTTCCCGTATTGCTTCGTCACTGTGGCACTTTTAAGAACTACTCAAGCATGGTTTATAAAAACGTTAGCTCTTTTGTTCGCCGTCATCTACAATAATGTAAATGCCTTACCTTATTTTTTCAGTAAGTACGATCACTACAAACATCTCAGTTTGTGCAAGCCTGGACTTTCCTCAGTTTGCATAAAACAAACCGCGATTACCCGAAATTTACATACTAATTACTATCCACCATTTAAAAACGATTACTTTGATCGTCTTCACCGTTAAGTTGTGCACCGAAAACATGTCTTTCCAAGTTTGATAAACGCTTCAAAATATCCATGTTCGTTGTCGTTGCTGCTGGGCGAACAGCTTTACCTGTGCCTCCAACAGCTAATTGCTTAGTCAATTCATCAACTTTCGCAACTAATCGATCATTTTCAACTTGTAAACGTTGATTTTCCTTAGTGAATGTTTCATAATCTTGAATAACTGCATCCAAAAATTCATCCACATCAGCTGGGTCATACCCCCGCATTTTAGGCTTGAAATTTTTATTTACGATATCCTTAGGCGTAAGATTTACATTTTCCATTGGAATGCACCTCATCTCCATATTAGGAACTTAACTCATAACATTTTCATTATATCAAATCCAATTTAAATTGCAAGATTTTTTTACTTATTGCTTTTTTCTTCATTAATTTGTAAGGCTTTTTCTTGAAGTTCATACATATCAATTAATTCGAGCGCATAATCTCTTTTTTCCTGTTCTTCTTTCACTGCTTGATAATTATATTTAATCTTTCCTTCAAATTCTGGATCATATACAAACATTGCTTCATCAGTATGAGCAATCATAAACTTAGTACAATTATGTAATTGCTGTGGATTATTATATTTTTTTTTACTAACAGAGGCAAAAAAATCTACTTGCGTCTGCAAAGCCGTCAACTTATGCTGCTTATCTTCTGCCCAATTCTTTGAAAATTCAGTATAAGGCTCTATTAGTGCAATTTTTAATTCTGGATACTCATTTTTGATTTCTAGCGCTGTTTCAATAGTCCATTGTTCCACCCCTAGTTGTGGTCCGGTTATAATCCATTCAAGACCTTGGTCGAATTTTTGTATCAATTCTTGCTTTATTGCTGCTTTAATTACTAAAATTCTTTCATCTTTACTGTTAAAAATACCTAGTTCATAACTACGATATCCAGAAACCCATAATCGCATTTTCTCACCTCAAAACAATTGTACTTTACGAAGCTACAGTAATCAAATATTACAATTTTCGTTTGTAATTTTTAATTTATTTAACAAGGTTTTCTTTACCAACAGGGTGAATAGTTGTTATAATGATGAGAATGGGAGAGTGATGCATTATGGTCATACGCTATCCAAACGGCCAAACATACAACTCAGAAAAACTAATCTCTACTTCACATTCATATGCTCATAAAACGATCCTATATGGGAATCGTGGAATGACATTAGAAGAAGAAATAAATCAGAGCAATCAATACTATCTAAATAATGGAATTGCAGTAATACACAAAAAGCCAATTCCTATTCAAATTGTTAATGTAGACTACCCTAAACGTAGTGCAGCAGTAATTAAGGAAGCTTATTTTAAACAACCTTCAACTACTGATTACAATGGTGTTTATAAGGGACATTACATTGATTTTGAAGCAAAGGAAACAAAAAGCACTACTGCTTTTCCTCTAGCAAATTTTCATGAGCATCAAATAGTTCATATGAAAGCTTGCCAAAAACAACATGGCATTTGCTTTACAATTATTCGATTTGCTACAACTCAAGAAATATACTTAATGCCTGCTGATCTCTTGTTTAAATTTTGGAATAATATGAAATCTGGTCGTAAATCTATTCCAAAAGATGACATTAAAGAAGCCGGTTTTTTAATTGAGTATCAGATACAACCTCGTGTTCCTTATTTGAAATACGTTGACAATCTGATAGAAAAAAATTTTTAAAGTAAATGGATTCTACAAAGGAGTTTAATAATGAGTAATCAGGATTCCAAGTTATCGCGAGTCGCTCGACGTAAGCAAGATGATCAAGGGGGCAAACGATCACAACATTCTAAAAATGGAATGAAAAAAAAGCCAAAAAGTATTAAACGCATTATAGGGCGTATATTACTTGCACTGCTTGGTCTATTTATTATTGGTGTTTCTGCTGGAGCAATTTTATTTTTCAGTTATGCTAAAAGTGCTCCAACATTGAGTAAAAGTGCACTTACAAGTACTAGTTCAACAACTATTTACGATTCTTCCGGTAACAAAATCTTAACTTTAGGTACAGAAAAGCGCCAAAATGCTAGTCAATCACAAATACCCAAAAAACTAAAAGACGCTATTGTCTCAATAGAAGATCGCCGATTTTACAAACATAATGGTGTTGATCCTTATCGCATTGTATCTGCCGCTATTTCAGATCTTACAGGCTCATCTTCTGGGCTACAGGGTGGTAGTACTTTAGATCAGCAGCTAATTAAACTAGCTTATTTTTCAACCAAAAAATCTGACCAAACTTTAAAGCGCAAAGCACAAGAAGCATGGTTAGCAATCCAAATGGATAAAAAATATTCTAAAAGTCAAATCTTAACTTTCTATATTAACAAAGTTTTTATGGGTAATGGCATATATGGTATGCAAACTGCAGCTGAATATTATTATGGTAAAAAGTTAAGTCAACTAACTTTAGCGCAAACTGCTTTGATTGCAGGAATTCCAAATGCACCTTCATCATATAATCCTTATTCAAGTACTAAGTTAGCTACACAACGTCGTAATGAAGTTTTGGATGCAATGGTTGCAAATAAGAAAATCACCTCTGCTCAAGCTGCAGCTGCCAAAAAAGTTAGCGTAACTGATGGTTTAGTTAGTCAAAGTTCTCACTCTTCTACTAGCAAAACTAAACAAGCAACTTGGTCAGATGCTTATCTAAAGCAAGTTATTAAACAGGTTGAAGCCAAGGGCTATAATCCTTATTCGAGCAGTTTAAAAGTTTATACTAATTTAAACATGAAAATTCAAAAGAAATTGTATAAATTAGCTAATTCAAACACATTGTCATATCCTGATAATAAAGTACAAGTTGCTGCTACCGTCGTTAATCCAAATAATGGTAAAGTTCTTGCAATGCTTGGTGGCAGAAAAACAGGGAATGTAACTTATGGTTTAAATCGAGCTGTTCAAACTTCCCGAACTAATGGTTCTACAGCTAAACCATTAATGGATTATGCACCAGCAATTGAATATCTAAGTTGGGCAACTTACCATCAACTTGATGACACCGCGTATAACTACCCAGGAACAAGTACTGCATTAAATGATTTTGATGATAGTTATAAAGGAACCATGACTATGCAAGAGGCTTTGACAGAGTCGCGAAATATTCCCGCTATTCGGGCATTAGCTGCTGTTGGATTAACTAAAGCTCAAAATTTCATCAGTAAATTAGGTTTTAAATATAGTAAATCTCTATCTTATTCAAATGGTATTGGATTACCATCATCAACATTGCAAAATGCAGCAGCATATTCTGCATTTGATAATGGAGGAACATATTATAAACCAACATATATCAATAAAATTAAAGTAGCTGATGGCGAAGTTAAACATTATTCAAGCAAAGGTAAACAAGTTATGCAATCTTCAACCGCTTATATGATTACCTATATGCTTCAAAATGTTATTTCTAGTTCAAGTGGTACAGGTCATCGAGCTTACATTAGTGGCTTTTACCAAGCAGGTAAAACCGGAACTAACGCCTATCCATCAAACATCTCAACTAATTTCCCTGATGATGCTACTATGGACTCTTGGTTCAATGGTTATACAAAACATTATTCCGTTTCGATATGGATGGGCTATGATCATCCATATAAAGACTCAAATTACCTAAGCTCCTCTAGCTCACACTTACCACAGTATTTCTATAAATATTTGATTCAAGCAATCTCAAAAAATAAATCAAATAAAAATTGGAAACGTCCAAGTAATGTGTATGTAAAAACCATCGATGGCGTTAAATATCTATACTTAGCAGGAACAAGTGATACTTATTCTGACAGTTCTAGTTCCAGCTCAGAAACCTCAAGTTCTGATAGTTCATCGTCTTCAGTTGATACATCCAGCATTAGTTCAATGACAACTACTTCATCAGTTTTAAATAGTATTTCATCTGAATCATCAGACACCTCATCAGGAAGCGCAAGCGATTCTACTAATGCAGATTCCTCTGCAAGTATTAATTCAAATCCAAGCACCTCTTCAACTAGTTCATCAAGCTCTGATAATTCAAACAGTACCAGTAATTAATTAGAAAATACGTCATAAAAGCTATAAAAACATGCACATAGCTAAGACAATAAAGAAAGTCCAAGAACTTTTAGGATAATATATGAAGTACTTCATGTATTATCCTAAAGTCTTGGACTTTCTTTTTTCCCAAAATGTATGCTCAAAGGATACTAATGGCGCTTTATACTATAATTTAAACAATCAAAACTTGATTGTTTACAATATTAATGCTCTTTAGTTAACCATTTTGCCCTTTACATTTATTTTTAAAAATTTTTAGATAGAAATATAATCTTACACATTTACTTTTTGGCGCTTTTGACCTTCATTACACATAAATAATAAAGGACAGTCCCTACATTTAGGAGCACGCGCACTACATTGTTCACGGCCCCAAGTAATCATTCGATGGTGTGCAGTAATCCAGATTTCTTTGGGTAACTTATTCATTAGTACTGCTTCAATTTGGCTAACAGTAGCACTTTTAGGAACAATAGCCAACCTTCTCGCTATTCTTGAAACATGTGTGTCAACGGCTAATGCTGGTATGCCAAAACATTCAGCTAACACCACATTAGCAGTTTTACGTCCTACACCTTGTAATTGCATAAGTTCATTACGTGTTCGTGGCACTTCACCGGCAAATCTATCCACTAAACTTTGGGCACATTCATGTAAGTATTTCGCCTTATTTCGATATAAGCCAATCGTTTTGATGTATTTCTGTATTTCTAATTCAGAAGCAGCGGCCAAACTTTTGGGGGTCGGATATTGTTTAAAAAAAGCTGGTGTTAACATATTAACTGCTTTATCAGTTGTTTGAGCACTTAACATGACTGCCAATAAAAAATGAAACGGTGTATCTGCTACAAGTGAGCTACCCGTAGTTGGATACATATCCCCCATTATCTGAATTGCCTGTAATGTTTGCTCACTATTAAGCATTATTATCACCATCTTTTCCTTCAGACCAATGATATAAAGGTATATTAGGCTTTTTATCTTCTATCCTTGACTCTTTTTTAGGAATACTATTATATTTACTCCGTTGCTTTTGAGATATACGTTGCACATCTGCAACGGTCTTAATATTTTGTTTTTCCCAACTAATCAATATCCGATCAATATAGCGCAAATTATAAACTTGATTTAAAACTGCTTCACGTAACGCTAAATTAACTATTTCTGGAGCGTAATGATCTTTTTTAAACCAAATATCAATAGTTTGAATTTCAATTGGTGAAAGTGCCCTTCCAAATTCCACTTCAATATTTTTGTACGTATCTTGTTGTTGTTTAATCAATTGTTGTTGTTGAGTATTTTTATTTTCTTGGCGTAAGATAGTATCTAACTTCTGATATAGTAATGTCCAACTATATTTATCTTTTTTCTTACCACTGTCATCTTCTATCGAAATAATGGATAGTAATTTTTTTTCCAGTAAAGAATGTATCAATTCATATACTCTGGTGTTACTACATCCAAGTGCATCAACAATACGTTTTATATCAGGTAAATCTACTCCTTGTTGTAGTTGACTATCAATTTCTAAAAATAAGATAAATTCAATTTCCGTCATACCCAATTTTCGATAATTATTTAAAATCATATTTGAAACTGTCATTTGTCCAGCTTTTAGATATTCTTCAAAACTTTGTTCCATCACAAGATTCGTCCTTTCTAAGTTATTGGTAAAAAAGCAAACTAACTTCAATATTGAAAATCAGTTTGCTTTTTAATATATCTCATTTTCTATACTTTAAGGATAAATGCGATTTAATAAACGTGGGAATGGAATTGCTTCTCTAATGTGACTTTCACCTGTAATCCAAGTAACCGCACGTTCAAGACCTAAACCAAACCCTGCATGTGGTACACTACCATACCGTCTTAAATCAAGATACCATTGATATTCTTTACTATCAAGACCTGCTTTTTGAATCTGTTTTTCCAAATATTCAGGATCAACAGCTCTCTCTGATCCTCCAATAATTTCACCATAACCTTCAGGTGCCAACAAATCAGCACAAATAACAACATCATCCCGTGTTGGGTGTGGTTTCATATAAAATGGCTTAATTGCTTTAGGATAATTCAATACAAATACTGGTTGCTCAAATTGATTAGCTAAATACGTTTCTTCTGGCGAGCCAAAATCTTCACCCCATGTAATATTTGGAAATTCCTTAGAATCTTGCAATATCTTAATTGCTTCATCGTAAGAAATACGTGGAAATGGGAGTTTTGTATATTTTTTTAAAACGTCCTTATCTCTTTCTAAAATTGTTAATGCATAATCACAATTATCAAGGACACCTTGCACGAGAAATGCTATATAACGTTCTTGAATTTCTAAACTTTCTTCTTGATGCATAAAAGCCATTTCTGGTTCAATCATCCAAAACTCAATCAAATGTCTTCTTGTTTTAGATTTTTCTGCTCTAAAAGTTGGTCCGAAAGAAAAGACTTTCCCATATGCCATTGCCCCGGCTTCTTCATAAAGCTGACCTGATTGTGACAAATAAGCATCTTTATCAAAATATTCCGTATGGAACAATTCTGTTGTTCCTTCTGGCGCACTACCTGTTAGAATAGGTGCATCAAACTTAATAAAGCCTTCCTTATTAAAAAATTCATATGTTGCTCGAATCATTTCATTTCTAATTTGCATAATGGCATATTGACGCTTAGATCTTAACCATAAATGACGATGATCCATTAAAAAATCTGTTCCATGTTCTTTAGGTGTTATTGGATAATTTTCACTTTCACCAACAATCTCTATCTCTTCAATTTCTATTTCATAACCAAAGTGTGAACGAGAATCCTCATGAATCGTTCCGACTACATATAAACTTGCTTCTTGTTTAACCTCTTTTGCCAGTTTAAAAGTTTCTTCTGAAACATTACTTTTGACAACAACTCCCTGGAAAAAGGCCGATCCGTCTCTAAGTTGCAAAAATGCAATTTTTCCACTAGAACGTTTATTGGTTAACCAAACTCCAATTTTTACTTTTTCATTAACATAATTCTTAGCGTCAATAATACTAATCTTTTCCACTAGTAATCCTCCTACTTACTGATGTTGCTCAATAAATTTATTAATGCGTGCTATAGCTTCCTTCAAACTATCTATATCTGTTGCATAACTAATACGAATACAATCTGGCATCCCAAAAGCAACACCAGCAACAACTGCCACATGTGCTTCTTCTAGCAATGCATGCGCAAATTCTTCAGTACTCTCAAACCCTGTCTTAATCACTGTTTGTTTAACATTAGGGAACATATAAAAAGCACCTTTAGGTTTATCTATAGTCACTCCAGGTAAAGCCTTAATCAACGGATATATCGTATTTAACCGATGCTCATATTCAGCACACATTTGCTTTACACAGTCCTGATTGCCAGTAATTGCAGCCAATGCAGCATATTGACTTACTGCTGCAATATTACTCGTTGCATGTCCAAGCACTGCATTCATCTTATTTATTACCTCAATCGGCCCGACCGTATACCCTATTCGCCAACCGGTCATAGCATATGCTTTAGATAATCCGTTAACTAGAATCGTTTGCTTCCTAATTGCATCAGATAAATCTAACAATGAAACAAACTTCGTACCATTATAAACTAGTTTACTATACATATCATCTGTAATTAGAGTTATATCATATTTAACAGCCCAATTACCAATTGCTTCTAATTCTTCTTTCGTATACACCAAACCGCTTGGATTCTGTGGTGAATTTATTATTGCAAGCGTAGTTTTTTTAGTTCGCGCATTTTCTAAATCTTGCACACTAACTTTTTTACCATTAGCCGGTTGCACAAAAACAGGTACTCCACCCGCTAACTTAACTTGCTCACCATAACTAACCCAATAAGGTAGCGGTATAAGCACTTCATCTTCATCGTCTAAAAGTATTTGTGCCAGAACATATAATGAAAATTTACCTCCTACGGTGACAGCTACCTCTTGTGCACTAAAGTTTGTTCCATAATCTTTGTTTGTAAAATCTGCAATCGCTTGTCGTAATGGTAAAATACCACTAGCAGCTGTATATGAATCTGATTTTCCTGCCTTAATTGCTGCAATCGCTGCTTCTTTTATAAAATCAGGGGTTGGAAAATCCGGCTCACCAACAGACAGATTAATAACATCAATACCTTTATTTGTCATCTCTTTAGCTTTGTTTGATAACTCTAGTGTAGCTGATGGCTGAATATTTTGTGCACGTTGTGAAATTTTCATAGATTTATACCCACCTTAACTATTAAATATTTTGAATTGATTTAATAACTTTTCCAGATTTAAAGGAAATCAAATCATAACAAAGTTCTCCTTTTTTATTAAGATATGTAATTTCCCAAACTGGTTGTTTCTTAGTTTTCATTCCTAAAGCAACTTTTAAAATCTTTTTGGGTTTCTCATTACTTTGGACATATTGTTTGGCTTTTTTAGCAGTAATACCCTTACTTTGAGAATAGATATTAATTTTATCACCCTTTTTTGAAACAATAACATAAACAGCTTCATTCTTATTATTTTTACCGGCAACCGTATAATACGTTTTTTCTCGATTATACCAATAAAAAGCTGTATGTGTTTTAAGATTGGCATACTTGTCAGCTAATGTATATGCTTCTTTCTTGGCAGCAACTAATGGTTCTTGTGCTTTATGGTAACTATACCAACAACCATAACCTACAAGAATGATGCATAAAACTATTATTAACTGTTTCCAACTAAAACGTGCTTTTTTTGTTCTTCGCATATATTTCCTTCAACCCGTGACCTTTCTCTAATAAGATTACACCATATTATTATAACTTGTATTCACAAATTCGTCACGACTAACTAACTAATCACAACTCTTTTTTATAAAAAATGTATCCAATTTCTTAGTTATATCCTTTGTTTTAATAATTTGTGGATTTAAATTTGACGGAAATGCTTGATAAAACTCTTGTCCATACTTTTTTGTCACAAAGCGTGAATCAAGCAATACAAAAGCACCTTTATCATTAGGTGTTCGAATCAATCGCCCCCAACCTTGCTTTAACTTAATAATTGCTTCTGGTAACGCTAAATCTGAAAATGGATTGGCACCTTTTTTTCTTGCTCGTTCATAACGAACTTTATTATACAATGATTCCGGTGCTTGAAAAGGCAATCTAGTTACTATCAATAATTCTAATTGTTTAGCCGGTAAATCAATTCCTTGCCAGAAACTGCCTGTTCCTAGTAAAACACTATTACCTTGCGAATTTAAAACAAAATGTTTTTTAATTTTTTCAACTCCACCAGTTATTCCTTGTGCTAGAATCTCACGTTCATTAGTCAATCCAGCTTGACTTAAGGCTGTATATATATGCTTAATAGTTTCAAGCGAATTAAATAAAATTAATGTTTGCCGTTTTTGCGCTTGAATAATTTCAATTAGTGTTTGTGCAAGAAAAACTTCATAATTGGGATCACTTACATCTAATGCATCACCAGCAATTAATGTACAAGCCTGGTTTTGATAATCAAAGGGGCTGTTATACTTTCTGATTTCTATATTGTCAGGTAAATCAAGCTGCTTGAGTAAATATTCTTGCGTCTTAGCTGTTAATAAACTTGCTCCAACTAAAATAACCTTATTAAAATATGCATATAATTGTGTTTCCAAATAATTTTGACCTTCAAGAATACCATAACTTAAGCGTAAATGTGCGTTATTTTGCTTTTCTTGTATGCTTAACCAATATACTTGAGCGGATTTCTTGTCCACTTCATTATCAAGTATTAAATATTGCCAATTTACAAGCGCATCATTCAAAGCATTTACTAAGATAAAATAATCTAATAATAGTTGTTGCTCACTTACTGTAAGATTGTCACTATTACTATTAAAATAACGTCTTAAGTTATTATTTAACTGCTGATATTTATAAATAGTTGTTTGAATGTGATTTATTTGCGCAAAATGCCTTTCAACAAAAATCTTTAACTTATCAAATGGAACATACACCTCAAAAGCATTTTTTTCATTATCTAGAAAGTAGTTTTGCAACTGTCCTCTTAGCTCAGGTACGTCATAGTCTATGCTACGAGTTGTTTTGACTAGTTCATAAAATTGATATTGGGTTAAAAAGCCATGTTCTACAAGGTCTTTAAATGAAAACGAAATATGTGATTCCATTTTAGTTAACAAAGTATCTGCTAAGATTTTTATCTCATCAAAATCAATGAACTTTCGATTCTGTGTTATTGCTATATCTATCAAATTTTGTGCTTCATCGATAACTAAAAAATTTTCTTGATGGCTAAATTCTTCAGCGTGACTCAGTAAGTATGCATGATTCGTAATTACAAACTGTGCATTTTGCAATGCAATTTGCTGTCGCCGCAAAAAATCCACTTTATAAAAAGAACTGTCCTGACTAAGCCCTTGTAATCCTGTATGCGCAATTTCTGCAAATAAAGCATCATTCATTTGGGTTAAATGTAATTCTTCCAAATCTCCTTGTTTTGTTTTAGTCAACCAAACTAAAATCCGCATCTGCAAAATTTTTGTGTGTTTATTTTGCTGTCTTTGCAGAGAATGCCAAAACTTATCTAAATCAATATAGTGATTGTTTCCCTTTAAAACAACCGTATTAAAATCTTGTCCTAAAAGTTGCTCAATAACCGGTAAAGTCTTTTCTTTAATTTGATTTTGTAGTGTTGTAGTTGCTGTACTAATTACAACTCTGCGTCCATTTAATGCTTCATATGCACAAGGATACATATAACCCAATGTTTTTCCTAATCCTGTTGGTGCTTCTGCCATAAGATAGCGTTGCTTTTTTTGATTAAAGCTATGAATATCATCCATTAGTTTTACTTGTTCACTCCGCCAACCAATAACATTCTCGAATTGAAGCTGCTTATCTTTTTTTTCTGTCGGATACTGTAGCTGTGTCCTAGGCGGTGTGCTAAATTGGGGCCGGCGAATGACGATATCTCCCACTACCATTAAGTTATTTGCCAAAACTTCATTAGACTCTGATTTATTTTCTAACGCCTCATTAAAACATTGATTAGTATCATATACTAAACAATGACTCATTGATGCAAGCCTTTTTAATAAGATATAGGGTAATTTCTTCAATCGTTCCCGTAAAAATATAAAAATTTTAGCCGTAACTAAAGCATCACTATCTGCGTGATGTGGATTTTCATGGGTTAATCCCAAATATTTGCCTAAATCAATTAATCGATATGATAGCAAATCAGGTAATAAAATCTGAGCCATTTGGACCGTATCTATTCCTGATAAATCTAATGCAGGATATCCCACTCTCTCAAATTCTAAATTTAAAAAGCGATAATCAAATTGAATATTGTGTGCTACAAATACAGTTCCTTGTAAAAATGCAAAAATAGTTCCTACAACCTCATCAAAGCAAGGCGCATTCTTAACATCCTTATTAGTTATATTTGTTAGCTTTTGAACTTCTAAAGGAATACTCATTTGCGGATTGACTAAAGTATTAAATTTATTAATAATTTTATTATTCTGTACCAATACACAACTAAATTGGATAATACGTTGTTTACCATCGAGACTAGTCCCCGTTGTTTCTAAATCAACAACTGCATATATTGTGGGAGATTTCAATTTAATTTCACCGACTTTTCGAATTCTTTTCCATTTAATTCTAGCATATTTTCTTGTCGCCCGTACATTAAACGGGTATAATTTAAATTGTTTTCCATCCGTTTAGATATACTTATAATTTGATACTAATTTAGTAGAAAGGAGTCTTTTTATACCATGGAACAAAATAAAGCAGTTTGTGGTTATGGACAAGCAAAAATTATTTTGATAGGTGAACATGCTGTTGTGTACGGGCAACCGGCAATCGCAATGCCCTTGTCAACAATAAAAACCCAAGCTTGCTTAAAAAAACAGGCCCCAGGTATTCAGACAATTAACAGTAGCTATTTTAGTGGTCCTATTAAAAAGATGCCCTTAGAGATGACTGGCATTAATTTACTAATTGAAGCAATATTAACAGAACATGGTAAAATAGATACAGGTTTTGCTTTATCAATTACTAGCCAATTGCCCGCTGAACGTGGCATGGGCTCATCAGCTGCAGTAGCTATTGCTATTATCCGTTGCTTTTACAAGTACTTTGGCTGGACTTTAGAGCACTCTGAATTACTCCGTCTAGCAAATATTGAAGAAATCGAAACTCATCGTAATCCAAGTGGCTTAGATGTTGCTACCAGTGCAAGTTCACAGCCTATTTGGATGATCCGTAATAAAGAAATGTTACCTTTACCAATTGATATGGATGCTTACTTGTTAATTTGTGATAGTGGTATTAAAGGTCAGACAAGTAAAGCTATCCAAATTGTTAAAGAAAAGCTTAACAATAACACTCATATAACACAGAATCACATTATTGCTTTAGGTGATTTAGCCAGAATTGCTAAAAATCAAATTGCAACTAACCAAGTTGTTGGTTTAGGTCAAACCTTTAATCAAGCTCAAAGCCATCTTTTGGCTCTTGGAGTCAGCACACCCACCTTAGAAAACTTCATTAATCTAAGTAGAAACAATGGTTCACTTGGTAGTAAACTTACAGGTGGAGGTCAAGGTGGCTGTTTTATTAACCTGATGCGAAATAAAACTGATGCTATAAAACTTGCTGAAATTTTAGTAAAAAATGGAGTGACTAGAACATGGATTCAACCCTTGTCACCAAAGGAGGAACTTTGATGAAGTCGTGCTCAGTAACTGCACGTGCCCATACCAATATTGCATTAGTTAAATATTGGGGCAAAAAAAACCAAGAATTAATTATTCCTATGAATAATTCTTTATCACTAACACTTGATCATTTTTATACAGATACAACTGTTACTTTTGATAAAGAACTAGAGCATGATACTTTTTATCTTAATAACAAACTAAAAGATGACCCTAAAATAAAAAGCTTTATGAATCTTGTTCGCTCTTTAGCCAACATTAAAACCTTTGCTACGATTGATTCTGTTAATCACGTACCAACACAAGCTGGATTGGCTTCATCTGCATCAGCATATGCAGCTTTGGCAAAAGCAGCTAGCTGTGCAGCTGGTCTTAATTTAAATAAAACCAATCTATCAAGATTAGCCAGACGTGGTTCAGGTTCTGCATGTCGCTCAATTTATGGCGGCTTTGTTGAATGGCAACAAGGAACAAATGATACGGATTCTTATGCAGTACCCTTTTTAGAAAATGTTGATTGGGATATTAGTGTACTTGCTATTGTTTTAAATTCAAAGGAAAAGAAAATAACATCTCGTTTAGGTATGCAATCTGTCGTTGCTTCATCACCTTACTATCAAGCTTGGGTAGAGACTTGCCAGCAAAATATTAGCGATTTAAAAAAAGCTATCTTAGCGCGTAATTTTGATGAGATGGGCCGCATTTCTGAAGAAAATGCAATGAAAATGCATGCATTAAATCTTAGTGCAAGCCCTCACTTTAATTATTTTGAGCCAGAAAGTTTAATCGCTATGCGTTTAGTTGAAGAATTACGTCAAACAGGTATTTCTTGTTACTACACCTTAGATGCTGGACCTAATGTTAAAGTTTTATGTCTACGTAAAGATGTTACTGCAATAAAGAAAAAACTCTCAACTGTTTTTTCACCTGAACAATTACTTTTATCTTCTCCAGGACCAGGAGTTACTTTAATATAATTACGCTTGAAGGGACATGATTTTTTTGATTAAGGTCAAAGCACCAGGAAAACTTTATATCGCAGGTGAATATGCTGTCGTTGAAACTGGTTATCCAGCAATATTAGTTGCTATAAATCAATTCGTCCATGTGACTATCAATAAAAGTGATTCTATTGGTTCTATAGTATCGAAGCAATATGAAGAAAACTCGATTTTTTGGACACGTGAAGGTAATCATATGATTTTTGACAACCGTGATAATCCTTTTCACTATATCCTTGCAGGTATTAAAATTACAGAAGAATATGCGCAAATTTGCAATTGCAAGCTTGACTGTTATCATTTAAGTGTTGACAGTCAACTTGATAGTAATGATGGTAAAAAATATGGTTTAGGTTCCTCTGCTGCTGTTACGGTTGCTACGGTCAAAGGACTTTGTGCTTATTACAACTTACCAATTACAAAAGAATATTTATTTAAACTAGCAGCAATTGCCCATTTTGAAGTCCAAGGAAATGGCTCGCTTGGTGATATCGCTGCTAGTGTCTATGGTGGCTGGCTAGCTTATCACTCCGTCAACCGTGAATGGTTAATGTTAGCCCGGCAAAAGTATAGCCTCTCTACCCTCTTAAAAATGACATGGCCTGATTTAAATATCAAAGAACTGACACCACCTGCCAGTCTTAATCTTTTAATCGGTTGGACAGGTTCCCCCGCATCTACCTCTCAACTCGTTGATGCTGTCAGTTTAACCAAGGCCGAAAAACAGCAAAAATATACTGCGTTTTTGGCTGAAAGCAAATCTTGTCTCAATAATATGATTAATGGTTTCGCTACTAAATCACTTTCAACAATCCAACGTGAGTTAAAAACCAATAGGAGACTACTTCATGATTTAGGAAAAATTAGCGGTCTCAATATTGAAACACCATTATTAAAAGAGTTAATTACTTCTGCCAAAAGTTTTGGCGGTGCAGCAAAAACTTCTGGTGCTGGGGGCGGAGACTGTGGAATTATTATTTTAAATAAAAATGTTGATACCTCTCTTTTACTTGCAAAATGGAAAGAACTTGGCATAATTCCACTTAACTTAAAAGTGCATATAATCAAATGAAGGAGAAAAAAATGAATAAGCATTCGCATCGCAAAGATGAGCATGTTATTATTGCAGAAAAACTATATACCGCAGAATCACAAAATGGACTATCCCAAATAAGACTCTTGCCTTTAAATATCCCAGAACTTACTCTAGCAGAAATAGATTTACACACTAATTTTCTTGGCTATAGTATTGAGTATCCTTTTTTCATAAATGCAATGACAGGCGGAAGTGTGCAAACAGGTAAGTTGAATGCAAAACTGGCACGTGTTGCAGCAATTACAAACATTCCGATGGCTACGGGATCGCAAAGCATCGCCTTAAGTATCCCTGAAACAAAAGCCAGTTTTGAAATTGTTCGGCAAGAAAATCCGCAAGGCCTTGTTTTAGGAAATTTAGGTGCTCATCATAATTTAAGTGCTGCTAACCGTGCAGTTAAAATGTTAAATGCTGATGCTTTAGAGCTTCATCTTAACGTTGCCCAAGAACTAGTAATGCCTGAAGGTGATATTGCATTTAAATGGCTTGCTAACATCTCTGACATCGTTAATAACCTTTCTGTGCCTGTTTTAGTTAAAGAGGTAGGTACCGGAATAACTCCAAAAACATTACACTTTTTACAGCAAACTAACGTTAAATATGTCGATTTATCTGGTTATGGCGGCACCAACTTTGTCAAAATTGAAAATGAACGGCGTAAAAACAAAGAATTAGCTTATTTTGACGAATTGGCGATCACAACAGCGGAAGCTTTAATTGCGGCTCAAGCTTTTAAAACTGACTTCTCCTTTACTGCCTCTGGTGGTATTAGAAATGCTCTTGATATTGTTAAATGTTTAGTTTTGGGAGCTGACAACGTTGGTATCTCGGGGCAATTCTTGCATATTTTAATAAAAAATGGTGAAGATGGGTTAATTTCCTTTATTGAAGAATTAAAGCAGCAAATTCGTCAACTAATGCTCTTATTGGGATGTCAAAATATCTCAGAACTTCGTCAAGTTCAATATATATTATCTCCTTGCTTGCTTAACTTTAAAAATCAACTTAGTTAAAAAGCGGCTATTACGCCTCTTAGCGTCCGGATCCCGAATAATCAGTAATTCGGATTGTACACTATTGTGCGTAACAACTTGCTTTCAAGCATCCAATTTAGCACCAAACATTCAAAAAAAGTGAGTCTAGGATTTATTTGTCCTAAACTCACTTTTTAGTTATCTATATTTTGTTTCCTGCATTAAATCTTAATCCTTTAGGAAAGAAGTTCTTTACTGTTTTATTAACTACCTTACCAAACCCAAATGCTTTTTCTTCACAGACTAGCAAATACCATCCATTGGGTATCTGTTCATCAAGTTGGATTACATTGCCTAAAACATATTCTTGCCATTGAGCCATACTCAACTGGAGCACATTATTCGTTTCGCTTGGATGTAAAGCTAATGCTAATGTATAACTCGGTTCAAACCGTTTCTTTTTAAAAATACCTAACATCAATCCTGGGCGCATAAACTTCATTTGTGAAATATCAGGCCAATTTCTATTGTAATAATATAAATAGTCACCTGATAAGTATAAGTCTTCTGGTAAAATAGTAAATTTCTTCATCATATTTTGATTAAATTCTTGCCATAATATAAGTTGTTCTTTTGTTAAGCTAACGGTCCTTTTTTTACTTCTTTTTTTCTTCTTTTTAACACTAGATAGCTTGGATACATTTTCATTTTCTTGGCGTGTATCTTTTAATAATGCAATAAAGTGCCCTTCCCCTCGAAAATGATGTGGCATTAGCCTAACGGTATTTATAAGACTTGCTCCACCATTAGCCCAGTCCGGACGACCATTGTCCATCCCTGAGTATTTTTTAATTGGCAACACTTGTAAATAAGGATATTCTTCTAAGAGCCATGCTATAATCTGTTCATCTTCTTCGGGAGCAAATGTGCAGGTTGAATATATTAATTCACCGCCTAATTTTAACATTTTCATAGCTTCAACTAAAATAGTCTTTTGACGTTTAGCACATTCTACTGCATAATCTTGATGCCAATATGAAGTTGCTTGGTGATCCTTACGAAACATACCCTCTCCAGAACAAGGCGCATCAACGATAATCTTATCAAATATTGCATCAAAGTTGTGTGCCAACGTTGCTGGATCTTCGTTTAATACGATATAATTGTGTGCTCCTGTCCGCTCCATATTTTCGGCTAAAATTGTTGCTCGCTTATGATTAATCTCGTTACTGACTAACAAGCCTTCGTTATACATATTTTCTACAAGTTGTGTTGATTTTCCTCCTGGAGCTGCACATAAATCTAATACCCATTCTCCATGCTTAACATTAGCTACTTGCGCAACATACATTGCACTCAAGTCTTGACTATATACATAGCCGGTTTGATGCTCCAAGGTGTTCCCCTTAACGACACCATAATACCCTGTCGGAATATAACTAACTTTCTCATTACTTGAATAGCTAGTATTTTGATAATTCTGCTTCAGTGGATTAAGTCTAAAGCCTTTTTCTACTTCACTATCAAAGCTTGCCAAAAAAGCACTAGCATCTGCGCCAAGTAATTTTTCATATTTTGAAACAAAGTCTTTTGGTAAGTGCACTATTCTTTCTCGTTCCTTTCTACCTTATTAATACTTTTATTGACTAGAATAAAAAATAATATACTCATGCATAAATATGTGCCTATTGAGTAGCATAGAGCACCAACTAAGGAGTTTAAAGACAAAAATAGATTTCCGATAAGTGTACCTATCAATGTTCCTAGCCCTGTATAAAGAGAATATGATTTCCATTCTTCAAAAGCATATTTACGACTACTCATATCTAAAAACCTTGCTGCTAAATAGTTTCGTTTAGATGAAGCAATCCATAAAAGCAATTCACCTATCAGCCCAACAAAAATAGCGATTAAACAAAGCATTTGTGTCCAATGCTGTACTATCCAAGTACTTTGCGGCACGATAAATTTATTTGAAACCAACCTAGTAATAGATTTAATTGCCAAAGATTCAGTGATTTCTTTTTTCTTCATTGGCTCTTTAGCATCAATAACAATTTTATATTTGCTTGTACTCATTTTAACTGTTTTTAGTTGTGATTCAGCAATAAAAATCTGATTGTCTAATTGCGAGCTCTTAGTGTCTCCCATAACTCCAATGACTGGAATATAATTTCCATGTAATTTTAAGTATGCTTGATCTTGCGGTTTGTATAATTTTTTTGCAACATTTTTTCCTACTACTGCAACCGTGACATCTGAAGCAAAATCATCAGTCGAAAAAAAGCTTCCTGAAATCATTGGTGGGGTTGCAAAATCGCCTTTACCATAAAAATACGTAATATTCTTATTTTTTTTATCTTGATAATGCACTTGAATATCATCTAACTTTCCCGCAGCCGATAATTGATTATCAAGATCATTAATATTTGTATTATTCTTCAGCTTTATCCGATAAGCTGATGCAGATAAGTTATGGTTATTTAACTGAATTATTAAATTTCTTTCCTGTATTTTATAGAAAGTTAAAACTCCTAAAAATGCTAAAATCATTGTATATAAAATTACAAAAAACTTTTTTTTAAACAAAGCAATCCCTCTGTTTCTTTAGTGAATTCCTAAAGCCATCTTAGCGTATCTCGACATGCGATCCATCGTCCAAGCTGGTTCCCACACAAACTTAACTTCAACTGCTGTAATTTCAGAAATTTTATTTAAGGAACGTTCTACCATATCAGCTAATAGATCCGTCAAAGGACACCCCATTGTTGTTAACGTCATTTGAATTTCACATTCACCTTTATCGCTTACATTAATTTCATATACTAGACCCAAGTTAACAATATCCACACCTAATTCTGGGTCAATAACTTCTTCCAATGCATCTAAAATAGCTGCTTTTAATGCTTCATTATTTTTTATTTCTGCCATCTTTTTTCTCCCGTATTAGTCATTTAAAATATGTTTCGAATTTATCAGCCATCTCAATTGTTGTTGCATAAGAAACCTTATGATGAGCACCTTGTGTTGTTGTAAAAGTTACATTAGCAGCATATGGCTTATCTTTGATTTCATCATAAAACTCTTTTGTTAGCTTGTATGGTACCATTTCATCTGCTGTTCCATGCCAAAAATGTAATGGACGCTTATTTATTTTTTCCGATTGCAAAGCTAGATCATATTTATCTAAGCTACTAAGTTGTTCTTTCACAAACTCTTTAGGCAATTCGTTTGCTTTAGGGATAACCTTTAACAGTGCATTGGCAAATTTCACTGGGTGTGGTGAGCCTTCCAAGCAAACACCAGCATCAATCCAATCATATGATGCTATTAATGCACAAGTTGTAATTCCTCCCATAGATAAACCACTAACCCCAAGTTTGGTATATCCTATAGTCCTCTCATATGCTTTAATTAAATCCGGAAACTCCTTAACTGATTGAACGACAATTTTCCAAAATTCTGCTTGATGTTCTTCGGTCTTTCCTTCTTGACGTTTTCCATGATACAAAGCATCTGGTAAAACGACACGAAAACCTTTTTTAGCAAGTTCATACCCTTGTGTGAGCACTTTTTCTTTACAACCTGTCCATCCATGATAAAAAACTACTAAAGGCAATTTTTGAGTCGCTAAATTATCGTCTATTAATTCCAAAACTGGAATAGTCGCCATCGCTTTTTCTATAACTATAATGCTCATTTTCCATCCCACTTTCTTGTTATGTCTTATCTTCTATTTTAGAGGATTCTAACCTCTTTAGCAACGAACTTTATCCTCTTTAAAGGAATTAGAATAATAGTTACATGTTTCTTAACTAATAAAACTATGTTAAAATAACGGAGTATCTGTCTGATATAAACATCTTAATAATCCAATATTCAAAATTTATGGAGGGTTTTATGGACCAAAAATTAATCGCGATTGATTTAGATGGTACAACACTAAATAAAGACTCTTTAGTTAGTTCGAAAACAAAAGCTGTCTTACTTAAAGCCATAAATGCAGGACATATTGTCTCAATCGTTACAGGACGTCCTAATCGAATGTCTGAAAACATTTATGATGAACTCGAACTGCAAAGCCCAATGATCAATTTTAACGGTGCTGTTGGCCATCTTCCTCATAAAAAATGGGATAAAGAATATGAATTAACTTTCAGTAAAGAAATTGCTCTTGAATTAGTAGCCGCTAAAGCAAAGTTAGGTATTAAAATCATTGCTGCAGAAGGAAAAAATATTGCTCTAGTTGATCAACCTAATAACTTTATTCCTAACTTCTTTCCGACTACGCTAAAACCAAATGAAATTCTGAATCGCCAAAATCTTATTAGTAATCCATCAGCAATGACTATGTTAGTAGATAAAATTAAATTACCATATGTTGTTACTGAATTAAAAAAGGAATTTGGTGATAAACTAAATATTGGCGTTTGGGGCGGAGCAAATCCGATTCTTGAGCTTTCTCCCAAAGGAGTTGATAAATCACATGGGATTCGCTTTTTAGCTCAAAACTTTAATATTGACCGCAAAAACATTATCGCTTTTGGAGATGAGCACAACGACTTTGAGATGATTAACTATGCTGGTTGGGGCGTCGTTATGCAAAATGGAACAGAACAACTAAAAAGCGTTGCTAACGATGTAACTAAATACGACAATAATCATGATGGCTTAGCTCATTATTTAGAAGACTATCTAGATTTAGCAGAATAAAATCTGTACTTATTAAACAATAGCTCACTACAAATTTAACACCTTTTTGTAGTGGGCTATTATTTATTATACGTAGGAAATACTAATAGTATTTTACTATTGTATTCCCTAATTTTCTATTCGATGGTACTACTTTTTTATAATCATTTTAATTGCTTGTTCAATTTTTTGATTTTGAAGCTTTTCATTTTCTGCAGGGTTTTCAAAACATTCTTTTAAATTTTCAGCTACTATAATACCCATAATTCTATCTACACTAGATCGAACTGCACTAAGTTGTGTAATTATATCCACGCAACTTTTTTCATCTGCAATCATTTTTTGAATTCCACGTAATTGTCCTTCTGTTCTCTTAAGTCTATTTATCACCATTTTATCCTGTTTTTCCATAATAGCTACACCCTCTCTAATATATTTCATAACCAAACTTCAGACACTCGATTCTAACTAAAGCTAGTTTAACAACATAATCAATTCCAAAAAAAGCTTAACTGTCTTTATTAACAGTTAAGCTTATCACTATACCGGTGATCGGGGTCGAACCGATACGTCCTC
>NZ_JAIULA010000024.1 GCF_024160875.1 Ligilactobacillus ubinensis
ACAATTCCATCTTGTATGTGATAAGCTATTACCATCTTGTGGCAAGATAAAAACTCCCTTCGATATAGTTTTGGTTGATAGCCGAAATTATTATATCGAAAGGGAGTTTTTTACGCTAAAGCTTTTTTCACCCCCATAAGTAAAACTTGTGGTTTATTCGCATGTATTAATATTAAATAAACGAGTTCGAGACAGAAATCTCAAACTCGTTTTATCTCTTAATATTTAATGAAAAATGTACACCTAAATGTAGCTGTTATGAGTACCATAATCTAGACCATCAAAACCATAAACAACGCGCATACTCTTTATCTGTTTTTGTACTACTCTCAAAATATATCCTATACTCATAAAAAATAACTTATGCTACTTATTCATTTATTTTTTCCAAAGTCTCTCTAATCTCTGGTATTAGATTTTTGCTAGCTGAAAAAATGATATGATCTCCCAGTTGAATTCGCGTATTACCATGCGGAGCAATCGACGCCTTATTACGAAAAATTCGGCTAATTGTTATATTTTCAACAAAAGGTAAACTACTTACTTCCATACCATCAAATTTTGCATTTTTCACAACGATTTCAAAAAGTCGTGCATCACCACTTGTCAAAACTTGCATAATGGATGGTGACTCAATTATTGAACGCATCATGCCAACCCTAGTATCAAAACTGCTATAAAATTCAATACCAGCATGTTTACATTCTTGCTCTTGCTGTGCATTTAATACAGGATCTGGATTATCTAGACGTGCAATAACTCGCTCAACTCCATACTTTTTAGCTGCTAATGCAAGTTTAAAGTTAGCATTAAAATCTAGATAACCTAAAACTAAAATATCTGTATCAAATACTTCATTCTCAATCATTTCGTCTTCACTTCGACTTGCTAACAACTTTATATTTGCTTTTGCATTATACGTATTATAATTTTGCAAAACATCTGTATATAACATTACCTCATACCAATTACTTGGAAGCTGTTGTGCAACTGAAACAACAATCAAATTTGCTCCTATCATATGTACTCGGATTTTTTTTCTATCTTCTTTTTCTGTCCTGTACAATTTGTTAAACAATAATGGGCCAATGAAACAGGTAATAACTGCAGCTAGCAAAAATGCTCCCGATTGCTGTGTTGTCACAACTCCAAGGCCTTTAGCAACCGTTAACGTCGCAAGCACTAATGTAATTGTCGTACTTGAAAGAAGTGACCCAGCTATTGCATTTTCCTTTCCAAAGCGAAGTTTAAAACCAAAATAAGCAGGTAATTTTGCAATAACATATGCAATAAAAAACAATGGTATCAATATTATGGTTTCCGACGAAGTAAGTAAACTAGGAATATTTAATTCGACCCCAGTCATAATAAAGAAAAACGGGATTAAAAATCCATAACCAATAGAATCCAATCTTTGTTCCGTATCTCTTGCCGGTTGTAATAATTTAAACACTATGCCTGCAATAAATGCTCCTAAGATGTTCTCTGCACCCAATTTTTCTGCCATCCATACTAAAAGTATAATAACAAAAACCGCTAAACGTATATCTAACTGAGTAGTAGATTTATTAATTCTATCAAAAAAGCTAAAAAAAGATTTAAATCGGCTAAACAGTATTGCTGCTACAACAAAAAGAATTGAAATTAACCATATACTGCCTCCATTACCCGCTACCAATGAAGAATAAAAAGATAGAACCAACATAGGTACAACTTCTCCAAAAACAGCAAATAATAGAACTGCTTGACCGAACGGTAAACTTAACAATTCCTTTTCCTTTAATAAAGAAATTACAATTCCCAATGAAACAGTCATAAATAGGATAGTTGCAAGGCCAATGTCTGTAAACAAACCTGTAATTCTAAATAAAAGCGCTAATCCAAATGATGTACAAATAGTTAATAGATATGCAAAAACAGCTACCCTCAATGCAGATATTTGTTTTTCATCCTCTTTTGCCTTTTTTTTGGCAAGTGGAGTTTGTGGTGACGCATTCTTTTTAAATAAACTAAAATCAATTTCCATTCCACTCAGAAAAATTAATAAAATAACACCTAAAGTCGAGGCATAATCAAGAAAGGTTCCAGTATGCACAACATTTAAAAAACTTTTCCCTAAAACGACACCTACCAATATTTCTGCAACTGATGTTGGAATAAAATTAATTTTAAACCGTGAAAGAATCATCGGTGTTGCAAATGCAGCAAATGTTACTAATACTACTGAAAAATTCATAGTTAAAAATCCTTTCTACAGAAAGTACTCTGTCCAACATTATACAAGATACTTTAATGAAATTAAACAAATAGCACTTCTCTTAGCTTACTGTATAAATATTTTCTATTTCCCGGGTAATAGATTCCTGCATACTATACATACTCAGTTTCTTTAGCTTTTATCAATTTATTATATATAATTCTTACAGAAATCCTAAATTACTACATATCTAAATCAAGAAAATAAACATTTCATAAATTTCAACACCAAAAGTGTTGCTGTAAGTCTACCAATTTAAACAACACCTGCACCGAAAAGCTAAAGTTTGAATTAAATCGGCCTAAAGCAATCTAATTCCTTTAAAGAATTTATTCGTGTCTTTACTCGAATAACTTACTACATTAAGCATGTGTATACAAAAACTAGGCGACAAGCTGTTAATAATATATCAACACCTTGCTGCCTAGAAAAACAAGCACCTATTCACTTTAACATTGAGTATATGTCATTGTACTATTTTGTATACACTATTTAGCATATTCAATAGCTCTAGTTTCACGAATAACTGTGACTTTAATATGTCCCGGATACTCGAGCTCATTTTCAATCTTATTCTTTATATCCCGTGCTAAAACTGTTACCTCTATATCATTAACTTCATTCGGTCTGACAATAACACGGACTTCTCGACCTGCCTGAATCGCATAACTCTTTTGAACACCCTCAAATTCATTAGAAATATTTTCTAGCTTTTCTAAACGATGAATATAATTTTCTAATGACTCACTTCGTGCTCCTGGTCTAGCAGCAGAGATTGTATCTGCTGCTGCAACCAAAACAGCAATTATCGATTCTGGTTCAACATCACCATGATGCGACGCAATTGTATTAATAACTGTTTTACTTTCTTTATACTTTTTGGCCAATTCGACCCCAATTTCAACATGCGAACCATCAACTTCATGGTCCACTGCTTTACCTATATCGTGTAATAATCCTGCGCGCTTCGCCATTGTAACATCTTCACCAAGTTCAGAAGCCAAAACCCCAGAAATTTTGGCAACTTCCAACGAATGGTCAAGCACATTTTGTCCATAACTTGTACGGTAATTTAAACGACCAATCGTTTTTATTAAATCTGGATGCATTGAATGTAATCCGAGATCAAAAATAACCTCTTCACCTTTTTCCCTAATCTTTGCATCCATTTCTTTTGTAGCCTTCTCAACCATTTCTTCAATTCTAGCTGGATGAATACGACCATCCTGAATTAATTTTTCAAGAGCAAGTTTAGCAATTTCACGCCGTACTGGATCAAATCCACTCAAAACAACTGCTTCAGGAGTATCATCAATAATTAAATCAATTCCTGTCAATGTCTCTAATGTACGAATATTACGTCCTTCTCGTCCAATAATACGACCTTTCATCTCTTCATTAGGTAAACTTACTACTGAAACAGTTGTTTCAGATACCATATCTGCTGCTGAACGCTGAATTGCTTGTGAAATTAAATCTTTTGCAGTTCTATCTGCTGTTGCTTGTGCTTCAGCTTCACTGTCTTTAATCATTATAGCTAATTCATGGTTAAGCTTTTCACGCGTTTGCTTAAATATGATATCACGCGCTTCATCCTGTGTTAAAGCTGCTACTTCTTCTAATTTATCACGTTGTTCCTGTACTAGAGAAGTAACTTCATTCTTCTTGGTAAGAAGTTTTTGTTGATCAACATCCAGTTGTTTTTCTCTTTGAGAAATTTTTGTTTCTCTTTTTTCAAGCATCGAATCCTTACGATCAATAATTTCTTCACGTTGTAACATTCGATTCTCTTGCTTCTGAATTTCTGAACGACGATCCTTTAATTCACTTTCTACTTCACCGCGATATTTATGGCTATCTTCCTTTGCTTCTAGAATTATTTCCTTTTTTTTAGCATCCGCATCCTTACGTGCCTGTGCTAAAATTCCAGCAGCTGTTTGTGTTGCAGCATCTAAAACTTCTTCATAATGCCGCTTACGGTACCAAATACCCCCAGCAAAGCCAAGTAATAAAGTTAAAATAGCGACGGCGAGGATAACAATAATAGAACTCACGATTTGCACCTCCGACGTCAATCAATGTTTTTACATTAATTATTTTTTTAGTTATTTTGATTATACACACAAGAATATTTTAATGTTTTTAACCCACTAATGTCAATATAAATTAGTCACCTTACAAATAAAGATATATGTTTGCATCATCTACCTTATTACATAACCATGTGAAAGGGTTTTATAGTGTTATTTTTATTTCACACTACTTTCTAAAACAAAATTTACTCAAAAAAAGCGGTAAAATTATCAAAAATATCATTGAACTTTACCGCTTAACATATTCTTTGTTATTCTATTTACTATCTATTGAATCTTTTTTGTTCTTTGCGCTTTTAGTAACCGCCTTATCTCCAAGTTTTAATTCAAGCTGTGCTTGTTCATCTGAGTCAGCAATTCCATACGCTTTTCGAACCTTTAAATATATTTCGTTCATTGTGTCTACATGCTCTAACATATATTTTTTAGCATTTTCGCGTCCTTGCCCAATTCTCTCCTCACCATAAGAAAACCAAGAGCCACTCTTATTTACAATGTCTTTTTCAACTGCCATATCAATCAATTCGCCCGTTTTCGAAATACCTTCGCCATACATGACATCAACTTCTGCAATTCTAAACGGAGGAGCAACCTTGTTTTTTACAACTTTAATTTTAACACGATTTCCAATAATTTCAGAACCATCCTTAATCTGTTCTGCTCTTCTTACCTCTAAACGGATAGTAGCATAAAATTTAAGTGCTCGACCACCAGGAGTTGTTTCTGGATTACCAAACATTATTCCGACTTTTTCACGAATTTGATTAATGAATAATGCAATTGTTTTAGTTTTATTTATAGTTCCTGATAGTTTCCTTAAAGCTTGTGACATTAAACGAGCTTGCAAACCAACATGTGCATCACCCATTTCACCTTCAATTTCTGCTCTTGGAACTAATGCAGCAACTGAATCAACTACAACAATATCGATTGCGCCTGAGGAAACTAATGCATCAGCAATTTCCAGTCCCTGTTCACCTGTATCTGGCTGTGAAAGTAGTAACTGATCAATATTTACTCCAAGTGCCGTTGCATATGCCGGATCTAAAGCATTTTCTGCATCAATATAGGCTGCTGTCCCACCATTTTTTTGAACTTCAGCAACTGCATGCAATGCTACTGTAGTTTTACCAGAACTTTCTGGACCATAAATCTCGATAATTCTACCTCGAGGATACCCACCTACACCTAGTGCTTCATCCAATGCTAATGATCCACTAGAAACAGTGGAAATTTGCGTATCAGCTTTTTCACCCATACGCATAATTGAACCCTTACCAAAGTTTTTTTCGATTTTTTTTAATGCAACATCTAATGCCGCTTTTCTTTCATCAGCCACTTATATTTCCTCCTAAGTCTACTTTCTTTAATCATAATACAGTACTTTGTTTATTGAATGCAAGAAAAAAAGAACTTATTTTCGAATTTTGTTTTATAATTCATTATTGATAATAGAAAAAGCTGTTAAAACCGCCCTTTCTTGGACAAATTTTCTACTACGAGAAAAACGATACTCATACGCTACTACTGGTCTATCTTTAAAAGCAATTCCTATCCAGACGGTTCCTGCTGGCTGTCCTTCAAGACTTTCTGGTCCAGCAACACCTGTAAACGAAACTCCAATATCTGTTTTAAGTTTTGCTTTAGCTTGCTTTGCCATCCAAATTGCTGTTGCTTCACTTACAACACCTTTAGTATCTATAATTGTTTGAGGAATATCTAATAAAGAAACTTTTGCTTCATTTGCATAAGTTACAAATCCTCCCGGAAAAACTTTTGATGCTCCGGGAATATTTGTAATCGCTGCTTGAAATTGTCCACCAGTAAGACTTTCTGCTCCTGTAATTGTCAAATTCTGTTCTTTTAGTTTTTCAATAACAACCTTTGGTAAACTATTTTCATCACCATATCCATACATATATTTCCCGACACATTGCATAACTTCATTTTCAGTATCATCAAGCAATTTTGCTGCTTTTTGCCTTGTATCTGCACTAGCTGTTAATCTAAGCGTTACTTCATTATCCTTAGCGTAAGTAGCCATTGTTGGATTAGTTTGGGAATCAATCAAATTACTTAACTTTGTTGCCAGTTGAGATTCACCTATTCCAAAGAAGCGTAATACACGCGACTCTAAAATCTGTGCTACATTATATTCTTTAGCTAATAATGGTTTTGCCTCATGTAACATCATCGGCTTTAATTCATTCGGTGGCCCTGGTAGCAATAAAAAGTTTGGTCCCTTAGGATTTCTATAAAAATCTCCAACAGCTAGCCCTGTTGCGTTTTTTAGCGGCATAGATCCATCAATATATAGTGCCTGTAGTCGATTATTTGGGGTCAATGTCCTTCCACTTATTTTAAAACGTTCAACTATTTTTTTCATTGCATCACTATCTTCGATTAATTCTTTATTCAAATAAGATGCTACAACTTGTTTTGTTAAATCATCTTTCGTAGGTCCTAATCCGCCTGTTAATATAATTAAATCACTGCGTTTAACCGCTGTATTAATGACCTCCAACATTCTTTTTTCGTTATCACCAACAACAGTTTGATAGTAAACATTAATCCCTAATTCTGCCAACTGTTGGCTCACAAATGTTGTATTTGTATCAACAATTTGTCCTAGTAAAATTTCTGTTCCGACTGCAATTATCTCTGTCTGCATTCTAAAGCCTCCACATATAAATACGCATATAAATCTCTTTTTACTTCCAAAAAATATTATTTTTTACTTATTTTTTTAACTTTATTTTCTAATCTAACAGAAAGTTAATTCATCATTTCTGACCCTCTCATTATACGTTTCTTTATTCTCATGTGCAAATCTATCATGTTTATTCTAAGTATCTCATCTAAATTTATCTTGTTATAATCTATGCCATAACAATACTTAAATCATCACTACCGATTACATTGTATTCATACCTTTTTAAGATAACTTGATACACAAAAAAAGATAGGCCTCTTAATTTAACCTATCTTTTTATGATTAATCTTGTTTTTTTATTTCTATTCTATTTTTTTACAAAGAATTGAACTATACACAACTATTTTTTACTTTTGAAAGAATCCGCAAAGATAAAACGCGCATTATAAAAGTATTCAAATCCAGAATAAATCGTAAAAAATAAGCAAATATAGAGCAATACCTGACCTATTGGAAAACTAATATTATCAAAGAAAACATTGTTTAAAAACAAGAAAATAATCGCAAACATTTGCGTAAATGTTTTTATTTTACCAGGCATTGCTGCAGCCATTACTTCTCCATCATTTTCAACCACAATTAAACGCAATCCTGTTACTGCTAGTTCACGGCAGACAATGATTGCTGCCACCCATGAAGGCACCTTACCTATTTCAACTAGAATAATAAACGCAGTCATCACAAGCATTTTATCAGCTAAAGGATCCGCAAATTTACCAAAATTAGAAACTAAATGCTGACGTCTTGCAATTTGACCATCTGCAAAATCAGTAATTGATGCAACTGCGAAAATAATAGCTCCAATGAGCTGCGTTACTGGAATTACCGTACCTACTGCATTAACACTTCCCCACTGTAGTGGTAACAATAACACTAACATAAACACCGGAATTAAAATAATTCGCATAATTGTTAACTTATTGGGCAAATTCATTTACTATTCTTCCCTTCACTTCATAAAAAATATCAAAATTATTTCATATATATTAAGTAATAATCATTATTGAACATCTAGTACTAACGTTCTAACTGTTGTTGATGAATCTTGCTCTAAAAAGTTAAAGTCTTTCCCGTTGATTTTCACCGTTGTCGCTTTAGAGTTACCTAAACTTATCTTAATCGTTGTTGTGTTTTCCGGTAATGTTAAAGTGTGTGAATTATTTGACGTTAAAGTTCCTTGCCAAACCTGTGTACCATTAGAATAAACCGCCATCCAAGCACTCGAACTACCAGCTGTCAATTTAACCTTATTTTTTGTTGCTCCATTTTTTAAACTATATGTGAATGTAGAACCTGATGTCGCTGTACTTGAAATTTCTTGTTTACTTGTCGTCTTTTTGCTAGAACTTGCTTTTTTACTTGATGCCGAACTAGAACTAGACTTACTTGAAGACGAACTACTCGAACTGCTTGACTTACTTGAGCTTGTAACATCTGAAGTTACTGCAACTTTTGAACTACTGTTATCACTTGTTGCGGAGCTTTTACTTTTATTACCTAGTGTAACAAAATATATTGAGCCTAAAATTGCCAGAACAACGATAACAATAATAATTGTTGGCAAATATCTTGTTATATTTTCTAGATGATTGGGTTCTTCATTGCTTTTTAATTGCTGCCTCTTTTGAGTCCGCGTTGTTGCTTTATCATCTTTTGATTCTTCATCTTCGTGTGTGTTGCCTAATTGTTCATCTAATTTTTTTAATAATTCATTTGCATCTAAATCAACTGCTTCTGCATATTGTTTAATAAATGCACGTACATAAAAATCCCCTGGCAATGCTGAAAAATTTTCTTCTTCAATCGCAATCAGGTAACGTTTTTGAATTTTTGTACTTTGTTGCAGATTGTCTAACGTAAGACCTTTATCTGCTCGTGCTTTTTTTAAAATTTGTCCAACATTCATTGATTCTTGCCTCATTACTTTCACTTTCCTTTGGATCAATAACCCATAATTTGTTTCTTATCATTATAGAGTATATCATAGGTTTACATAAATTTTTAGTAGAAACCATTCATTGTTGTTTAAAAATAAGTTATGTTGCCCTTCCGGCTTTATTTTAACCAACCACCACTTATATAAAGTGTTTGTCCTGTCATATACGCTGCCTTTTCATCTAACAAAACTTTTACCCAATAACTAATTTCATCAACCTTCGCAAAACGACCCATTGGAATTGATTCGTTAACTTTATCTCTTTCTTGCTTTGTAAATGTTCGATTCATTTTTGTATCTACAGCACCAGGTGCAACTACATTGACAGTTATTCCAAGTGACGCTACCTCTTTACTGTAGGCATTCACGAAGGAACTCAATGTTCCTTTTAGAGTACTATATGCCACTTCCATTGAACTTCCATTTCCACCATAAACTGAGCCAATAAATACAATGCGCCCACACCTGCTTATCGCCAATTTTTGTTCTAATAGTTGAACTATTCTAAGTGGTGTATTGACTTGCATTTGTGATAAATTATTAAATTGTTGCTGTTCCAAGTCATGAAACAAACCATATTCCGTTGTTCCTTGAGCAAAAATCAGTGCATCTAAAGTAAATAAATTTTCCGTTATTCTAGTAAGATGCTGACTATCAGTCAAATCATACTGCAATAACAAAAAATCCTGTTGTGGATACTTTACTTGCAATTGCGCATACAGTTTTTGCATTTTTATCTTATTATGAAAATAGTGTAAGTAAAGTGACCATCCATTTTCTGCTAAGTCCAGTGCAATTTGGTTGCCAATATCTCCTGATGCACCAAAAATTAAAGCCCATTTCATTTGACATCTTCCTTTGGTAGAACTTGATAGACACTAACTGCCTCAGAGCGAATAAAATCTTGTGCAACTTTCTTAATATCATCTAATGTTATCTTCTCAATAATTGGAACTACATCAAATATAGTTGCATCTTCAAACAAATCACCAGCATATTGGTTAGCAATGCTTTCAAGTGAATTCATACTCGTTATATATCTTCCTATTAATTCACGTTGCGCCAGCTGAAATTCAGACTGCTGATTTACTAATATGTTTTGTGCATTTTCAGCAATACCAATAATTTCATTGGATAGCTCTTGTGGATTTTTCGTATCTCCACTTATAACAGCAAAGTGGAAACCTCTTTCAATTTGAAATTCATATCCAAAGCTATCATCCAGTATTCCTCGCTTATATAATTCTAGATAGTTTTTTGATGACTCACTATATAGTAAGTATAATAACAAATCTATCGTTAGTTTATATTTTAATCCGTCCCGACCTTCAGGAACAACATCTAATCCACGGATACCAACCATCGTTTTAGGTCTTTGAACATCTAATTCAATCATTCTGTATGGAATAATATCTACACTCTCTAAAGTGTTTTCAAACTGAACCCTTTGTATTTTTTGCGCTGAGGGAAAATCTTTTAGGCTTTGATTCTTTTCAATCCAACTTGTTAATTCCTCCACGTCAAGTCTTCCAACAATAAACAAGTTCATATTACTTGGTTGATAAAAAGCGTTATAACATGTATACAAAAGCTCTGGTGTGATTTGTGCAATTGATTCCACACTACCTGCAATATCAACGCTTAAAGGCGTATTAGGATAGAGATTGCCTAACATTCCAAAAAATAATCGCCAATTAGGATCATCATCATACATTTTTATTTCTTGCCCTATAATACCTTTTTCTTTTGCTACTGTTTCATCACTGAAATACGGTGTTTGAACAAAATCTAATAGAATATCTAGACACTCTTTGACGTTTTTGGTTGCAGAAAAAAGATAACTTGTTCGTGTAAAACTAGTATATGCATTTGCATCTGCTCCATACTTTCCAAATAAATCAAACGCATCGTAATTTTTCTTTTCAAACAGTTTGTGTTCTAAAAAGTGTGCAATTCCATCGGGAACTTTGCACAATTCGTCTTTATCTAAAGGAGCAAAAGTGCTGTCAAGCGATCCATAATTTGTAGTTAATATACCATACGTTTTATGGAAGTTGGGACGTGGTAACATGTTTACTTTTAGTCCATTAGGTAAAACAAGTGTATACAACGTCTCCCCAAATTGTTCGTACTCTTTGACTCTCATTAACTACTTTCCTCTCCATTTAAAAAATATACAGCTTGTAAATTAACCATCTTTGCTACATTACAAACCTCTTCTAAAGTAACTGCAGCTATCTTTTCTTCCCATTCAGTTGCTTGTATTGAAACTTGTGTTATTGTATCCATAACTTGTTGCAACATCGCAGTTCCCTGAGAATCATAGCGGCTTTCATAATCTGTCAACAATTCTTTTTTTACATTTTCAAAAGTTTCAACGCTAACATCTCCACTTATCAGGGAATTTAATTGTCTTTCGATTAATCGTAATACATGTTCTTTATTTTGCGCTTCAATTCCTGTTTGCACATATAAAAACTGTCTAAATGAATCAAAATTACTGCTTGCATAGTATGCCATACTTTCTTTTTCTCTAACATTTATGAATAATTTAGAAAGAACTGAGCCTCCAAACAGTGCATTAAATACAAGTGCAGCATAATAATTTTCCGTTCGATATGAGATAGGTAAATGATATGCAACATCTAATTTACTTTGATTTAAAGATTGCTTTTCTTCTTTTTGATAAACTGTATTGGTAATATTTTGTGTATAATAAATATCACCTAATTGTTTTTTCCTTGCTTCAAATGGTAAATGTGTTAATAATTCAGATAAATCACTTGTTATTAAATCTCCGGAAATTACTATATTTATAGTGTCTTCTTGCAACATTTTTTGATAATATTCATATGCCATCTTTGCATTGATGTTTTCTAAATCTGTAACATCACCGTAGACAGGTGTGTATTGAATTGTATCTAAAAAATACCCCGCTTGTAACTGTAACGATGCATACGTTTGTTTATTTTCTTTAATTGTTTGTATATAGTTAATCAAGTTTTCTTTTTGTCTAGCAAATGTCTGCAAATCAAACTTTGCTTGTGGCGAAGTAACTAATGGATTAAAAATTACTTCTTGTAAGAATTCAGCTGCTTGTGTTAATAAATTTTGGTTTCCTTGTAAATACTTGTCATTAACACATGTGAATGAAAAACCGATTGTGTGCATTCTTCCACGACGATTAACTGTCGTTCCAAAACTTGCACCATACATTTCAGCTAATTTATCAGAAATTAACTTTTGATTAGGATATTTTTGACTACTAACTTCTAATAAATTCGCAATTAGTGTCCGCATCGCTAACTCACTTTTATCCTCTAAAATCGTCGTAAAAGACACGTTTATTTTCGTTGTTTTAAATTGCTTTGTTTCAATAAGCGCTGCCGTTACCCCAGTGGTTACTTGTTTTTGCAAAAAAATCCTCCTCTTTTTTCCACCATAATTATCTCTAACTATGATAAGGGATATACAACTATAATACAAATTCTATTTTTTAGCTACTCTTCTTTGTCATTTGGAGGTAAAAAAACCTTTCGTGGTTTACTTCCTTCTTGTGGCCCTATTAAACCAGCACTATCTAATTGATCAACAATTCGTGCTGCTCTATTGTAGCCAATCTTAAACCTTCTTTGGAGAAGAGAAATACTACATTTTTGTTCATGCCTAATGAATTCAATTACTTCACTAAATAATTCATCTGTTTCATTTGAAGTTGAAGAACCACTTTCAATTTCTTCATCACTAACTTCAATTGAACTATCATAATTAGCTGCTTGCTGTTTTTTAACAAATGTCACGACCTTTTCAACATCTGCATCTGAAATAAATGCTCCTTGAACACGAATCGGCTTATTCATTCCCATCGGTAAGAAGAGCATATCCCCACGACCAAGTAATTTTTCTGCACCAGATTGGTCAATGATTGTCCGTGAATCTGTTCCTGATGAAACTGCAAAAGCTATTCGTGATGGAACGTTTGCCTTAATTAGACCAGTAATAACATCCACCGATGGACGTTGTGTTGCCAAAATCATATGAATACCAGCAGCTCGCGCCATTTGTGCCAAGCGTACAATCGAGCCTTCCACTTCATTTGAAGCTGTCATCATTAAATCGGATAATTCATCAACAATAATAACAATATATGGCATTAATTGGTCACTTTTTCCTAATCCATCTTCTTGTTGACGCTTAATCATTGCATTATAACCATTAATATTACGTTGGCCTGTATTTGCAAAACATTCATAACGTCGCTCCATTTCACTAACTAGCTTTTGTAAAGCTCCTGCTGCCTTTTTAGGATTAGTAACCACTGGAGTTAGTAAATGTGGAATATCGTTGTAAACACCTAATTCAACCTTTTTAGGATCAATAAGGACTAATTTTACTTGTTCTGGCAAACAATTCATTAACAAACTGGTTATGATACCATTGATTGCCACAGATTTACCACTTCCGGTTGAACCAGCGATTAAAAGATGGGGCATTTTCGTTAAATCTGCTACAACTAATTCGCCAGAAATATCTCGGCCTAATGGAACCTCCAACGGCTTATTAATATCCTTTTTTTGTGTTGATATTATACTCTTGAAGGACACAGTTGCGACATTTTTATTTGGGACTTCAATTCCAACGAGTGATTTTCCTGGAATAGGAGCCTCAATTCGTAAATCTTTAGCTGCTAATGCTAATGCTAAATCATCACTTAAATTGACAATTTTTGAAACTTTAACCCCAATAGCTGGATGCAATTCATATTTTGTGACAGCAGGTCCTAAAATAGCATTAACAACCTTTACTTGTACACCAAAGCTTGCCAAAGTTTGTTCTAATAATTTTTTGTTTTTTTGCATAGCCATTTTTTCAGTACTTTGATCTGTTGCACCTACAGAACTTAACAAAGAATAACTTGGTAATTTATAATCTGTGTTTTGCATCGTGCTTATTTTAGATACTTCAGCTATTTGTATCGGTTCTTCTTTTTCTATTTTTGGTGAAGCATCCCAAATATTTAATTCTTCAACAGTGTCTACTTCGTTATCAGTACTTTTAATTTTTTCTGGTTTAGAAGCAACTCTATTTGTTAAATTGTTTCTCTCATATTCCATTATATCAGCTGCTGTATTTTGTTCGTGCGTATCAACTGGCTTTTTCTTAACTATAAAACTGGCTTTTTTGAGTTTTGAAAAAGGTATCTTCTTTATTAAAGTAATTACACCAAGTAATATCCATTTTAATAAATTAAATATAAAATACCCACATTTTCCAAGTTCCTTCGCTACACGGCTAAAAGCAATATTAAAACAGACACATATTCCCACTATAATTAATAAAGAACTAATAATATATGTTCCAATTTGAGAAACCAAAAAATACGTTACTGTATATAATGCCGCACCTATAATTCCACCACCAACTGACGTACCGATACTAGCATTTCCAATATCAGCACTCAAGTATTGCCAAGTAATACTGATAAAATGAGTATGTAAGTCCAACTGTGCAAAAAAATACGCATCCAATCCGAGTAAAAAACCAAATGCAACTAATAAAAATCCAAATAAAATATTAGTTTTCATCTGTGGTTGTTTTCCAAAAATCAATAAATAACCGCCCAAGATGATAAAGCCACCAAGGCCAATTTGATAAACATCACCTAAAATTAGTCTAACTAGATTAACCATTAGTGTTCCTATGTAACCCAAATTAAGCAATCCAATTACACCAAATAGTATAAATATTATTCCAATAACTTGCTGTGAAAATTCAATTTTTTTCTTCTTTTTTGTCGTATTACGTCTTCTTTTTCGCGCGGCGGGGCGACTCTTTTTTTGTGTGCGCACCACAACAATCGCTCCCTTCCTTTTTTAATATCTTGATTATAACATATCAAACAAATATTCTAATAAATAAAAAAAGGATAAAAGATAGTTTATTAAACATGTAGTTAAAATCATTATTTATCCTTTAACTGCACCTAAAAAATCTTTAATCCTAAACTATTATAATAATCCTTCTACTCTTAGTACAAATAACCTATTTTCTTAGAATAGCTTCTACAATGTATTTTTCAAATTAATTATTTTACCAGATTTTAAGTTTTTATAAATTACTACTTAAGCTTGTCACTTTCGTACATGTGTGTTGTTTCTAAATTTGGAAAACCTTGTTGCCGCAAAACTTCATAAATAACAATCGCTGCCGTATTAGATAGATTAAGTGCTCTAATATGCTTATCGTTTTGTGGAATACGAATACACTTTTCTGGATTTTGACGCATAAATACTTCAGGTAATCCTGTTGTTTCTTTACCAAATAAGAAATAGTGTTCTGCTACATTATCATTATAATCAATGTCTGTATATGCACGCTCAGCAAATTTAGAAACGATATAAAGTTTGCTAAGATCAGGTATAGTTTCTAAAAAGGCAGGTAAGTTTTTATGATATGTCACATCTACCTTATCCCAATAATCAAGACCTGCTCTCTTTAAATGTTTATCATCCGTAGAAAAGCCTAGCGGTTCAATTAAATGTAGATGGGTATTAGTCCCAGCACAAGTTCGTGCAATATTTCCTGTATTTGCAGGCATTAGTGGTTCAAACAAAGCAATATGATTTGTCATAAAATATCTCCCTTTACAGTTTTAAGGCATAAAAAAAGCGTAACCATTCGGTGTGGGCACGGCGAACAGCTACGTTAATGAAGTACAATTACTTAGCAACTAACAGCGAACCGATAGTTACTAACAACCGATTTCTTGAAATTATATTAACACTAGCTTAAAAAATTTTCAAGCTTTTTTGAAAAATATCAAAAAAATACTTTCAATTAACTTACTTTGCTACTGAAATATACTTTCCTGCAACTAGTTTAACCAAGTCTTCTCTTTTTAAGCGGACGGATCTTCCAAGTTTACCTGCAGAAACAGATATTTCATCGAAATCCATAATTCTTTTGTCAAAATAAATTGGAAATCCTTTTCTAATATTAATCCCTATAGGTGTATTTTCACCATGTATATAACCAGTTATGTTAATTAAATTTTTATTATCTGCTAAATGGACTTGTTTTTTATTCAATTCTTGTGCAATTAATTTTAAATCTAATTCATATTCAAGCGGTAAACAAACCACTAGGTAATCCTTAGGATCCTTATTAGCTTGAAGAACAATTGTTTTTAACATACTTTTAGCTTCAATTCCAAGGGCAGCAGCTTCTTTCAAAGCATCTCGTCCGTTATTAATCCAATCGAAATTTGTTTCAACATACTCAATATGATTTTGATCTAAAATCCGTTCATCATTAGTTTTTTTTATCTTTTCTTTTTTTGTCACGACAATAAACTCCTTTCAGCTATATTATACGTATAATTCTAATCTCAAAAATCAATTTAAGTCAACTCTTAAAAATTACGAACTTTTATAGTACCTTTTTTGCTTTTTAATTGACTTCAAGTGATTTATTAAGTACTATTATCTTGTTTGCGACTTTAAAAAGTTTCAATAGCGAACATTTAAATTAAAATGAGTTTTTTATAGGAGGACTTATTATGCCACCAGTATTTGACTATGAAGATGTTCAACTTATTCCTAATAAATGCATCGTAAAGAGTCGTTCAGAAGTTGATACCAGAGTTAAATTTGGACCAATGACATTCAATATACCCGTTGTTCCTGCAAATATGCAGACCATAATTGATGAAAAATTAGCTATTTGGTTAGCTCAAAATGGTTATTTCTACATTATGCACCGTTTTGATGAAGATGATCGACTTGATTTTATAAAAAGAATGCACAAACTTGGCTTGTTTGCTTCTATTTCAATAGGTGTAAAGCCTCAAGAATATAAACTTGTCGATGATTTGGCAAAAAAAAATATAATGCCTGAGTATATAACCATTGATATTGCCCACGGACATTCTCAAACAGTAATTGATATGATTAAATACATTAAACAAAAACTTTCAGGTGTTTTCTTAATCGCTGGTAATGTAGGCACTCCCGAGGGCGTACGTGAACTTGAAAATGCTGGAGCTGATGCTACTAAAGTTGGGATTGGTCCTGGTAAAGCTTGTATAACTAAAATAAAAACCGGTTTTGGTACCGGCGGTTGGCAATTAGCTGCTGTTCGTCTTTGCGCCAAAGCAGCTAGCAAACCCATAATTGCTGATGGCGGTATTAGAACTAACGGTGATATCGCTAAATCAATTCGCTTTGGAGCTTCAATGTGTATGATTGGTTCTTTATTCGCAGGTCACGCAGAAACTCCTGGTGAGCTAGTTGAAGATGAAGGAAAAAAATACAAAGTATATTTTGGTTCCGCATCTCAATATCAAAAAGGTGAATATAAAAATGTAGAAGGAAAAAAACTCTTAGTCCCATATCGCGGCCATATCGAGGATACATTACACGAAATGCAAGAAGATTTACAATCTTCAATCTCATATGCAGGTGGTCGCAAATTAGCTGCACTACGCAATGTTGATTATGTAATTGTTAAAAACTCAATTTTCAATGGTGACTCCTTATAATCTTTGTATTTAGTTTGAGATTAGATTTTTTTAATTTTTCATTAGTAAATATTTACACAAAAACATACTACTGATGAGTCTGGGATAAAAATTCCAGACTCTCTTTATCTCCACATGTTTAATACCAAAATCTACGTTAAAGAGCATCAAATTGCGCTTAGCCTTATAATTTAGGCAATTTCAACTCACGAATTATTTAATTAATGAAAGTAATACTCTCTTACTTTTTTATTTCATATTTTCCAATTCAATTCGTGCATTTTTATTAAAAATATGTTAAATTAATACCTGTTTAGTATTTTAATTTGGAGTGAAAAAAATGAAAAAATTCAGAGCTTGGCATCTTTCTTTAGGATGGCAAATCTTATTAGGTTTAATTATTGGCATTGCTTTAGGTGCCCTTTTTTATGAAAATCAAAAGTTTATCACAATTTCCACTAATATTGGTGATTCCTTCATCAATTTAATCTCTATGGTTGTTTTACCAATTGTTATGTCAAGTTTAATTGTGGGAATCGCCAATATGGGTGATTTACGAAAACTAGGCAGAATTGGAGTAAAAACACTTATCTATTTCGAAGTTCTTTCAACAATAGCATTTATAATCGGTATGACAGTTTCTAATATTGCTCATCTTGGCTCAATGGTTGATTTAACACAGTTAAATAAAACTGATATTTCATCATACCTAAAAACAGCTAAAACATCACACTCTGATATTACTTCTGTCTTAATGTCAATCATTCCAACTAATATATTCGAAGCTTTAAATAGTGGTGATATGTTACCTGTCGTCTTTTTCTCTGCACTTTTTGGTCTTGGTCTAGCTTCCATTGGTGAAAAAGGTCAAGTTGTTATTGACTTTTTAAATGCCGTTTCTGCAACGATGTTTAAAATTACTGGTTGGGTTATGCATGTTGCTCCCTTAGGCGTTGCTGGCTTAATCGGAGCAACAATAGCTAAACTTGGCTTAAATTCACTGAAACCGCTAAGTCTTTTTATCATTATGGCTTATGCTACCATGATTTTTTTCATCTTGGTTATTTTAGGCTTAACATCTCGCCTTTTTGGTTTTCGTATTATCGACCAATTAATTGTTGTTAAAGATGAGTTAATTTTAGCTTTTACAACCGCAAGTTCTGAAGTTACTCTCCCGCGTTTAATTGATAAATCAACTAAATTAGGTGTTAATCAATCTATTGGTTCTTTTGTAATCCCGACTGGATATACATTTAATTTAGATGGTTCTGCTATATACCAAGGATTAGCTGCAATCTTTGTTGCACAAGCATATCATATTCATCTATCCTTCAGTCAACAACTAACTTTGCTTGTTGTTTTAATGCTGACATCTAAAGGTATGGCAGGCACTCCTGGTGCTTCTTTTGTTGTCTTACTAGCTTCTGTAGGTACAGTAGGCATTCCAACTTCTGGAATAGCTTTAATTGCTGGAATTGATCGTCTTGTTGACATGGGCCGGACTGTAGTTAACGTAATTGGCAACATGACCGCAACCTTAATTATTGGCAAATCCGAAAATGAATTTGACCAAACTGTTCATGATGCCTATGTTGAAAAAATGCGTAAAAAATTATAATTTCAGCAATAGCTTTCCGTTAAAAAGAGCACAGTCTAAGAAAAAAATTTCTTAATACTGTGCTCTTTTTTAGTTATTTTATATTTCTAAATTTTGTCGCAATTTTTTTGATTTCAGTCACGTGTGGTGCACCAAGTAATTTTACATGCGAATAGTTTCGAAGCATTCTTCTTTGATTAAAGTTAAATTGTTTTAACCCATATTTGTGGATATTTTCTGCAAAAATGATATGCCACTTTTCTACTCTATTTCTAATTTCCTCTCGTTGTTCTTCTAATTGAGAAAATTTCTGTTCTACCTCAAATTGAGCATTGGTATGCAATTTTTCTCGTTCTATATTAATTTGTTTTTCCCAACGTGAAAAGCTCTTTCTAAATGCGGCCATATCAGTAATAGTCCATATCGCATCACTACCCATAATAAAGATAACTATCACCGCTAAAGCAGAACCTGTTTTAGTAACTATCAATTGAATTACATATTCAACATATGGATCAACTATTTTGGTTATAATAACAACACCACAACTCCAAAATAAAGAAATAATTGGTGCTACCCTACCGTTAAGATTCCCCCAATAGTTGCTATAATCCCACAGTTTTAAATGAAACCACCTTTCCAAAAACCAACCTGCAACATACTCAAAAATTGTTGCTACTATTCCACCCATAAAAAATAGTGCAATTAGATTGGTACGAAACGGTAGCGTTAAAATAAGAACAACTGTAATTGCAAATCCATATACTGGACAATACGGTCCCATCAAAAATCCCCGATATGCAAATTTATGATCTTGTATTGAACAATACACCGTCTCCCATATCCAGCCTACACAAGAATAAAAAGAAAACAATAGTACTACTTCAGTCATTGAATAATATTGCATCTAATCACATCCTCAAATCAGCAAAAACTTATTGTACTACCAACCTTAATTTGGGGCACTTTCATAGGCGTTAGATATATGGCATTACCTTGTGGCTTTGCTGGAACTGGTTCAAAATGTAATACTGTATGTCCGATTTCCATATAATTTCGATTAACCATATCTCCAACAAACGCTATCTTATATTCTTGATTATCAATTATTAATTTATTTGCTGTCTTTAAATCATAACTTTTATCGATTGGCTTCTCAAATTCTTGAATAATAGAAACTGTCTCCAATTCCTTTGTTGCTGTTTTATCAAACAAGATGACCAGATCATCCTTTTCATCAAGTGCTTTACTGCCAATTGACACTACTTTTGATTTCAACATAAAATCAATCCTTTCTACTCTATCTAACTAGAACTTCTTCTTTTATTTTACACTACTTCGCTAAAATCTACACACAATATATAATTTGTTGGAACTAATTACATATAACGGTTACAATATTTATGTTATACTACCAATGTAAATATACAACGGAAGGTGTTTTATCTATGCAAGAAATTATTCTATTTGGAACATATACCCGAAAGACCAGTAACGGCATTTATCAAGCGGTTCTTGACACAGAAGCTAAAGCAGTATCTACCCCTGAATTATTTTTAAACATTCAAAATCCTACGTATCTTCAATTAAATTCTAAAAAAACTTTAGTAACAGTTGCTAGTCAAGATTCCCTAGGCGGCGTTGCTAGTTACAATTATTCCAATAAAAATTTTTTCAATGATGTCTTTACCGAAGGTGCAAATCCTTGTTACGTTTCAATTGATGAGCCACGTGGCCTTGTTTACTCTGCCAATTATCATAAGGGACAAATCGATGTCTTTAAGCTTAATGTTGATCAAACGTTAACATTAACTGATTCTTTTAAGAATACTGGTAACGGCCCTCTTCCTGAACAAGATAGCGCCCATATGCATTATGCAAATCTAACTTCTGATGGACGTTTAGTTGCTGTCGATTTAGGTTCAGATCAACTTCATGTGTTTAATGTTTCTGATAATGGTAAGCTTTCAAATGTTTCTGTCTTTAAACTGCCTGCTGGTTTTGGACCAAGACATCTTGTTTTTTCTCCCAATAAAAAAAATGTTTACTTAGTAGGTGAACTTAGTAGTAACGTTGCTACTTTAAACTATGATGAGTCTACTGGCTCATTTAACCTTGTCGACATTATAAAAACAATTCCAACAAGTTGGACAGAGCACAATGGTGCGGCAGCAATCCGCATTTCAAATGATGGTAAATTTGTTTATGTCTCAAATCGCGGCCATAACTCGTTAGCTGTTTTTGCTGTTCAAGCTGATAATACACTTGAACTAGTACAACTTATTTCTACTGAAGGGGATTTTCCACGTGACTTTGCTTTAGATAAGAGCGAGAAATTTGTCGTTGTCGCAAATCAAAATACTGACAATGCTACTTTATATAGTCGCAATGAATTAAATGGACAACTAAGTCTTTTACAAAAAGATATTTCTGTTCCAGAAGGTGTTTGCGTAAACTTTATATAATTGCTATGCTACACTTCCAAAAAGTTAGATTTTTATAGAGCGGAGAAATCCGCTCTTTTTTACTTTCAAAATTCTCAATTATTTCTTAACGATAAAATCATTTCTCTAGTTTATTTCTACATATTTCAATTTTTCCCGGCTTGACGTATACAATTAATTTTGCTATCGTGAATACGCATTGTATTTATGTTATATATATCTACAATGCAATTACAAGGTGGTTCGCAATTATCCCACCTAAAAAAACTAAGGAGATTTTTATCTTGAAAACTTTAAAACTAAACACTGCTGACCTAGTAAAAGCCGGTGTTATTGCTGCTTTATATATTGCTCTAACTTTACTAAATCCACTAAGTTACGGAGCCATTCAATTTCGTTTTTCGGAATTTCTTAATAATCTAGCCCCCTTTAATAAAAGATATATTTGGGCATTAACTCTAGGCTGTGCAATTGCTAACTTAAATTCACCTCTAGGCATTTATGATGTTATTTTTGGCTCTTTAGGTACATTAGCAATGACCACTATCAGCTATCTTTTAGGTAAACATATTAAAACTGTAATTGGTAAGCTTGCAATTACAGTTACCGTCTGTACCTTAATGAGTTGGAGTGTAGCACTTGAATATTATCTCTTATCTAACTCTCCTTTTTGGGCAACTTATTTTACAGTAGCGCTTGGTGAATTTGGTGCTGTTTTCTTTGGAGCAATCATTGTCTTTGTTCTAAATACAAGAATTGATTTGACTAAATAATGTGGAGGATTATTTATTATGACATTTGAAGAAGTATTACCATATTTAAAAAATGGCAAAAAAGCCGTTCGAACAACTGGTTGGAGTGGTTATGAAGATTATATTTTTGTAGTTACAAATGATACCTTAGCCGGTGAAGCTATTAATCCATACTTAATGATTCATACGAAAGAAACACCATCACTTTCCCAATATATGCCTACTTCTTGCGATGTCTTAGCAAATGACTGGGAGCTAGTTAACTAATAATGACTTATTTTACACAAAAAGTTGTTCTCCTTACTGGAGTTGCATCGGGAATTGGGTTTGCCCAAGCAGCTAAGATGTTGGAAAACGGGGCTTATGTTTTTGGTGGTGATTTACATTTTAATGCTCAAATCAAGCAACTACAAAAAAAGTACCCTGCACACTTTTTCTTTAAAATTTGCGATGTTCGCAAGAAACACGATTTAGCTATATTGGTTGACTATGCTTTAGCTAAAATGACACACATTGATATCTTACTTAATACAGCTGGAATTCTTGATGCTTACCAACCTAGCTTAAATACTAGCGAAAAAGAATGGGATAATGTCATGAATACCAATTTAAAAAGCATTTTTCGCCTGACTAACTTAGTACTACCATCCATGCTACAACAAAAACATGGCACTATAATCAACATGGCTTCCATTGCAGGTTTAGTTGCTGGTGGCGGTGGTGCTGCCTATACAGCTGCAAAACATGCCATTATTGGATATACTAAACAACTTGACTATGATTACGCTGGTCTTGGTATTCGAGCAAACTGCATTGCTCCAGGCGCTATTGACACTCCAATGAACGCAGCTGATTTTGCTGGCGATGCCACAATGGCTAAAGAGGTTGCCCGACTTACTCCAGCTAAACGTTGGGCAAAACCCGAAGAAGTTGCTGCTTTAACAGTCTTTTTAGCAAGCGACAGCGCCGATTATATTCATGGCGTCGCTATTCCGATTGATGGTGGTTGGACCGAAAAATAAAAAAGGTTTCTGGACTATTATCTAACACTATACGTTGATGTATCCGTGTTTAGATATCCTAATCCAGAAACCTTTTTATTCAGTTACATTTTAAATAATTTGAAAAACACTTGAATAATTCCAAAATAAATTAATATCGAAAAAAAGTTACTTAATATTGCAATTAAAGTTCCTGGAATTCCTGAAAAGTCAATTCTTAAATGATCTAAAATCCAAGGCACTACACATCCCAATAAGTTCGCAATCAAAATGGATAGTATCATTGCAATTCCAAGTGCTATCCCTAAAACATAATTATGCAACCACTGTCCTGTAAAAATTGCAAAAATTATTCCTGCAAAAATTCCTACTACAACTCCTGCTATTAATTCGCCCATAATTAAACGTAAAAAAGTATACGTGTCTTCTTTATCACTTAGCCTTCGCATTGCAACCGCTAAACTTTGTGTTCCAGCATTTCCAGCTACTCCCATAACCATCACAATAAAGATAACGGGTGTTGTTTCCTTTACAATCATATAACGATAAGCATACATTACAATTACAGTTAACAAACTTAAAAAAAGTAAACCAAACGTCCATGGTAATCTATTAAAGGCTGCCTGCAAGGGCTTGCTGCGTTTATCTTCAACATCTACACCTGCTAAGTGCGAATAGTCCTCAGCAGATTCCTCATCAATAACATCAATAACATCATCAACATTAATAATTCCTAATAGTTCACCTTTATCATTCGTAACTGGTAATGCTAAGAAATTATAATCACGAATTATCTGTGCAACTTCTTCTTGTTTATCATTTACACTTACTGACATAACTGGAGTACTCATTATTTTATTTATGCACGTTTCATCCTCATTCGTCAACAAATAGCGTAAAGTTAATACTCCTTCAAGTTTATTACTATCACTGATAACATAAATATAATAGATAGTTTCTGCATCAAGTGCTTCTTTTTTTACCGCGTGTAATGCATTTTTTACCGTTTGATCACTGGAAATGGTCATATACTCAGTCGACATAATCGCCCCAGCTGTTTTATTATCATAATGCAGCAACTGTCGAATTTCATTAGCTTCTTTTTCAGGAACATATAACAAGTATTTTGCTAAGTCTTGTGGTTCAGCATACGCTAATATATCAACTGCATTATCAGTATACATCTCGTAAATAACTTCACCTACATATTTAGTTGGCATTTCTTTGAAATATTCCACAACATCTTCAGCTGGTCCCTCAAATGCATTAAACATATCACCAACTTCTTTTGATGTTAAATATCGATAAACTCTTGCGCGTTGATTTTGATTAAGTGAAGTAAAAATCTGCGCTTGCTCAAAAATATGTAGTTTTAGGTATTCTTCTTTAAAAAGATTTGCTTGTTGTTCGTCTAATAATCGTTGTATATTAACTATTTTATCATGCGTTGTTAAATTTATATCAACCATGATTTAACCCCTTTTTTAATTAATTGCCTATTAAGTATTGTCTCATATCGCTAGGTAACTCACTTTTAAATTCCACTTGCTTTTTTAAAAACGGATGATAAAAACTTAGATACTGGCAATGTAGTGCTTGTCGTTGAATAGGTAACACAATTTTACCACCATATAATGTATCCCCAATCAGCGGATGACCCAAAAAAGCACTGTGAACCCGGATTTGGTGCGTGTACCCCGTATGTAGTCTTATATTACAAACTGTAGCTTTGGAAAGACTTTTAACAACCCAATACTCACTAATTGCTAAATGACCATCTTCTCTTACTTCTCGTTCGATAATACTATTTTCTGAACGTCCTAAAGGCTTTTTTACCATAAAATGTTCTGCTTTTATTTTTCCACTTAAAAAAGCACAGTATTCTTTAAAAATATTATGCTCTACTAATTGTTGATTAATTAATGCATGTGCATATCTATGTTTTGCAAACAACACTAACCCTGATGTATTTCGGTCTAATCGTGTGACCACATGTGGAATAATATCATGATATCCTTGTAAATAATAGTAGCCCGCTACCCGATTTATTAATGAATCTGTCAACTGGTGCACAGTTGGAATTGTTGTAACATATGGTGGTTTTTCAACAATCAGATATGAGTCATCTTCATAAACGATTTTCAGTGGTACAAATGATTTAACAAGATTTCTCTTTCGATTCTTTTCGGGTGGAATGATTAGCTTTATTTCATCGCCCCATACAAGCTTATCTGCTAGGTAACATTTTTGATTATTAATCCAGATTCCACCAGCATCCTTTTTGATATTCGCCAGCAATCGTCTTGATATGCCTTTTTCATTTAAAAAGTTTTTTAACTTCATTGTATTTTCTTGTTCATAACGAAAATTAATCTCCATAATTATCACCGATAAACGCATCTTGTACACGATGCCAAAAATGCGTGTGCCGATATTTAGCAAAACTAATTCTTTCTTTTGCAACTTTATAGCGAATTTGTGTAATACCTAAATTATGATAACTATTTGAATCAATTGTAAGTAATAAATCACGTTTATCTTCCCGACTTAACATTGGTTTCAATGTAATCCAATCGTTCGGAGACACAATCATAGGTGAACTTAATGTCCTAAAAACGCGGTTGTTTATAGAGCCTATCTCCGTTAACTGCATAACTTCCATATCAGGGTGCACAACTGCCCCACCAATCGACTTATTATATCCCGTTGATCCCGTTGGTGTAGATACACACAATCCGTCCCCTCGAAAACGTTCAAAAAGTTCTCCACCAACATAAACATCTGTAACCATTGTCGAACTACTTCTTTTCAAAGTAGATTCATTTAATGCTAAATATCGTTGGGGCTTAGGCTGATTAGCATAGTGCACTAAAACATCTAGCAATGGATAACTGACAGACTGTCCATTATCAGATTGCAAACTAATAATTAAATCGTCAATTTCATCATCACGCCAATCCGTATAAAAACCTAAGTGTCCAGTATGTACACCTACGAAACGAATTGTTTTAAGCTGCTTGCGATAATAGTGGAACGCAGATAATAAAGTTCCATCTCCACCTATTGTTACAACAACTTGCGGACTTTCTTCATCTAAAATAAAATGGCGTTCGATAAACTTTCGTTTTAATTTTTCTTTAACAATTTGTGTTTTACGTTCGTTATTAGCGAAAATTGCAATTCTCATTCGTACTCCTTTTATCTTGCTCGTCCTCGCCATCAAATATTTGATTCGATTGTTTTGTTTGAAACAAAGCTTGAGCTTCCTTAATTTCTTCTCTTATATCTGACATTTCCTTATCCAATAAAAAGGCTGCTTCTGCTGAACGACGCAATCTTTCTTCTAATTCACGCGGGAATGAACCTTTGTATTTATAATTTAATGAATGTTCAATTGTTGCCCAAAAATTCATTGCTAAAGTTCTAATTTGAATCTCTACTTTTATTTCATGTTTACCGCTAAGTCTCTGGATAGGATATTTAATGACAATATGATATGACCGATAACCGCTTTGTTTTTGATTAGTTATGTAATCTCTTTCCTCTATCACTTGCATATCAAAGCGATTTTTCAATACATCTACCACGACATAGATATCTTCAACAAATTGGCACATGACTCTAATTCCTGCAATATCTTCCATGTCTTCTGTTAAACGATCTACCGTAATTTGACGACGTTGCATTTTTTCAATAATACTAGTAACTGGCTTTACTCTACCTGTTACAAATTCAATCGGTGAATGTTTCCTTGTTTGTTGATATTGATCACGTAATTGTCGCAATTTTAATTTTAATTCAGAGACTGCCTGTTCATATGGTTGAAGAAATTGTTTCCAATTTTCCATCATCAAACACACAACCTTTCTGTATCTATCTAGTAGTTTAACACAATTATTAACTCATTAGCTAACGAGGATACTTTTTTGAAAACAAAATAATACAAGCAAATGAATTGCAAAAAAAAAATTTTTTGTTAAAGTAAAGATAGTATAAGGGACGTATTATTATTTATGGAGGAATAGATTGTGTTAGAAATATATCTGTTTATTAACCCTTTAGGGTCTGTTTGCTACCAAACCGAGCAAGATATTTTAAATTTAGTTGCACGATCAAGTGAACGCATTAATTTTCGCTTCATCCCATTATTAAATTTAAATACCGTCACTAGTGTAATGCAGTCCCATCGACTACCTTTAAATGATTTAAATATCCGTAATCAAATGTCAGATTCACTGTATCAGGCTGCACTTGATTATAAAGCTGCATTGTTTCAAGGTAAGAAAAAAGGCCGTGCTTATCTATTATATATACAACATGCCTTCTTAAATTCAAAATCTTCGTATGATGAAGAATTAGTTTTAGCCGCAGCGAAGGCTTGCAAACTCGATGTAGCTATGTTTATGGAAGATCGTCATTCCGACTTTACAGTTAAATGTTTTCGACAAGATCAGGAAATGGCAGCTAAAATGCACGTTTCGGAGCATCCAACGCTCGTATTGTATAATTTAGAAGGCTTTGATTGTGGTGTCTCAGTTAGTGGCTGTGACTCCTATGATGTTTTAGAAAATATTGTTCATGGAAATGTACCACGTGAATTAATTTTGCAACATCATATTAAGCAACGGCTTCACCCTATCGTCCATTCTCAACAAGACAATGATGTTCAGCATCGTTCTTGAAAAAGAGTCCAGAACTAAATGGCATACTGAAATTGTTTCATCCACGCCAAAAAGTTCTAGACTTTTTTTATCTTCAAATATTTGGTGATAGAAAAGTAGCATAAACCAGATAATTCAATTATCCGATTTACACTACTAATAATCTCTAACTAACCATTTACCACTCTTTTGTATAGCGTTATTCTTCACTTTCTAATAATTTTTCTAATTCATTCAATCTCATTTCAAATATCTTAAATGCTTCTTTTAGATACCAACTATCTGTCATATCAATACCAGCCTTTTTTATAATTTCGATTGGATAAGCCGAACTTCCCGATTTTAGAAAGTTTAAATACGCCTCGATTTTCACTGCATCTCCACTTAAAATATTCTTTGCCAGTGTTGAAGCTGCTGCAAATCCAGTAGCATATTGATACACATAAAAATTATAATAAAAATGAGGTATCCTCGTCCATTCTAATGCAATTTCATCATCATTTTCAATGTTGGGTCCATAATAATGTTTATTCAACTTCTTATAATACTCAGCTAAATAATCTGCAGTTAGCGAATTGCCTTTGGCATCTTCTTCATGAATCCACTGTTCAAATTGCGCAAATTGTGTCTGACGAAAAACAGTTCCTTTAAAACCGTCTAAGTAATGATTTAAAATAAAAATACGTGTCTGTTTACTTGTTTCTTTATTTAATAAGTATTGTGTTAATAAATTTTCATTAGTAGTTGAAGCAATTTCAGCCAAAAAAATCGAATAATCTCCATACTGATATGGTTGCGTATGTGTTGTTAAATAACTATGCATACTATGTCCCATTTCATGTACTAACGTAAACAAATTATCTAAATTATCTTGCCAATTTAGTAAAATATATGGTGCTGTATCATACATACCTGATGAATATGCGCCACTTCTTTTCCCCTTGTTTTCTACAACATCAATCCAACGTTCATTAAAGGCCTCTCTAACCTGTTCACTATATTCTGTTCCTAAGATAGCCAATGCATTAAGCGCCTCTTTTTTTGCTTCTGGATAAGTATATTTTAGTCCTGTTTTTCCAACGATTGGCGTATATAGATCATACATATGCACTTTGTCTATATTTAATACTTTCTTTCTTAAATTAACATAACGATGTAATAATGGTAAATGTTCTTCTACTTCTTCTATTAGCTTTTCATATACTACTACAGGTATCTCATTGCTAACTAAAGCAGCTTCCCTTGCAGAATTATAATTGCGAACATTTGCTTCAAAATTGTGCACACGCACTTGATTTGCAAGTATTGCAGCAAATGTATGTTTAAATTGTCCATAAACACCATATAACTTTTCAAATGCTTCTTTTCGAACATTTCGATCTACCGATTCTAATAACCTACTATATACGCCATCAGATAATTCAACCACTTGCTGCGTTTCATCTTTAACAAGTGGAAACTTTAAATCTGTATTATTTAAGATTCCAAAAAAGTTTTCTGAAGCTGAGAAAATATCTGTAGCACCTGCAAGTAACGCCTCTTCTCTCTCACTTAGCGTATGTTCACGTTTAGCCGTTAATTTTTCCAATAAGTGTTGATATTCATTCAGTTTTAACTCAATTTCATAATATTTTGCAAGTTTCTGTGGCTTTATTTGTAATAATTCTGGTTGAAACCAAGATGTTGCTTTAGCAACAATTGAAAGTAATTTCTGAACTCTAGCAAACACATCTTGATAATGTGTATCTGTTGTATCTTGGTCGTTCTTCATATTCGCGTATACATAAACCTTTTCTAAATTACGATTAATAGCTAATAATTCTTTTACAGCTATTAACAAATCTGATGCGCTTTTATTTAATGTTCCTTGCAACTTCTTATAATTATCAGCTTGCTTTTTTATGTCGTTTATGTTTTTTTCAAATACGTCTTCTGTTAAAAAAACCTTCTGTAAATCCCATGTTAGTTCTAGTGGTACTTCATTTCGTTTAGGTAACTTCTCTATTTTATCCATTGTCTACCTCTTCCAATTATTAATTAACATTCTAACCTAAAATAGATTTGAAACGCAATATTTTATCATTCTTTAGTTGCAAGAAAATTTCTCAATTCTAATTTGAAAAAATATTCCATTTTTATAAATGGCATATTATAAAACCGGCTTTTTTGTAATTCTTTAGATGCCAATTCAAGATATGACAAATTACTTTCTCCTTTTAGAAGTAGTACAGACATCTTCCAAATAAATGATGGTACTCTATATATTGGTGGACAATATTTTTGTGGAAATACATCTGTGGGGATTTCATATAGGGTTAATCCTCGTACATAACATTTATTACGTAGATTTCTTAATCCTGGATCATTATAGAATATTCGACTTCTAAAGTTTGCCATTTGTTGTTTTATTTCAATTAGTGTTAGCGGAAAATACTTTGGCTTGTGCTTAATGTGCAAAAAATGATGTAACTCTTTTAAACTATATGCGTAATGTTTTAAATACTTAATTGGTACATAATCTGCTTGCTGAATTGCATAACAAATCTCAAAGCGTTTATGACCAACATCTAAATATATTAAATAGAAACCTAAATTTGGTGTCCACCGTATAAATTGAGCAATTTGCTGTGTTAATTTCTTTTTCAAACGATACCTTTGACCCAAAATCCAAAAAAATTTCAATTTTTTATTTGCATAACCATAAGATCGCGATATCAACTTTTCAGTACTTATAGGAGCACATTGAAATTCAAAAACTATTTTTTCCCCACTTTGTAATGAACTTATTATATCTGGCCGTTGCTTTAAATTACTCATATATGCTTCAATCTGAGAATTTAATCCTATTTCCTTTAACCAATGGTACAATTGATATTTGCCCTGTAGATGTTCTTGCGTCTCACCTTCACTAAATAAATGGCATGTCTTTTTGTAATGTGCAAAATGCATTGCTTTTTGTTTTCCAGCTTTCACAATTAATTTTTGTTTACAGCCTGGGACATAGATATACTTGATCCTTTTTAGCATATAAAATTTGACAATAGCTACCCGTTAATGTAAGTGCATAAAACATTATTTTAACCTCCTCATAATATAGTTTTGTAATCCTTTTTACTACATCTATAAATACGTAAAAAAGAGCGCATTTTTTTGTGAATTTTACTATTTTTTATTTTTAGTTTAAAAAAAGCATCAGCAAACTTTTTAGTTTACTAATGCTTAATTAATATCTATTCTATAACTTATTTTGCCCTTGTATTAAAATAACTACGCGTTAATTCAATTGCTTTATTTTTCATGATTAATTTTGCCCGTTCATGAATAACTGCTGCAGTAAATGGTACACTGTTTCCATATTCATAAATGACTGCCAAGATGTCTCCTATCTCAGCTTTATCTAACGTATTTTTATCAAATATTATCTCAAGATAATATTTATCACCATACTTATATAAACTTGAAATTCTATTAGACATCTTTTTTTCAGATGTCAATTGTATGAAATCTTCAAAACTTGCAAAAACAATCACATGATGTTCTTGGGTTTCCTCATAGTTATTCAAATATCGTGTTTTTTCATCCTTCTCATCATTATCTTCACCGTTAAAAAGCTCATCTGTTGTAGGCTTTTCAAGTGCTGCATCCAGTTGCTTTTTTATAAAACTCGCAATATCATCTGTATCACTCATATTATTAATATCTATTTGCTGCACTTTTTTCCCTTGATTTTCTAAATCTTTTATTGGTGAATAAGGTTCCTCATCACTATTAGGATCTACTTTAGTTATGAAGAGTTCCAATCCATTACGATTAGGCATTAATTGGAATGTAACGGCATCATTTTCCCGAAACTCATGTTTTGTATCTACCTCATCCAAAATACTGTAGAAAAAGCTCTCAATCTCTTTTTGGTTACCTAACAGATCAAGGACGGTAATCCCACGTTCGGTTAAATCTTCACTTTCAAGCGATACTTTAATAGTATTCTCATTGATTTTTTCCATTTCCATTGTGGTCACCCCTTCTCTATCAAACACAATCCTTAAGCAAAATTACACTTAATGGCTTTACCCTTTATAATATCAGAAAAAGCAAAAAAAGACCACCCACAAGTACAAGTGATCTCATAAAATTTTTATTTAAAAGCCAGCTAACTTTTGCGCCTTTTGCAATTCCAAAGCGCGCACCTCACGAGGTAAGAAACGGCGTATTTCATCTTCATTATAGCCTACTTGCAAACGTTTATCATCCATAATTATTGGACGTCTTAACAAGCCAGGGTTTTTTTGAATTAAATCAAATAATTCTTGTAATGGCAATTCATCAATATCAACATTCAAATCAAGATAAGCCTTCGAACGTTTTGATACAATTTCTTCAGTACCATCTTCTGTCATTTGTAAAATTTGTTTAATTTCATTAATTTTAAGCGGTTCAGAAAAAATATTTCTTTCTGCAAATGGAATGTCATGTTTCTTCAACCATGCGCGCGCCTTACGACATGAAGTGCAACTTGGTGATGTGTATAGAGTAACCATAAAATCGCTCCTTTACAGTTAAATTCTTACGCGTAATACGACAATTATTTCCTACAAATATTATTATACATCAAATTTCAAAAAATTAATACCTTAAAAAAGATTTGATCTTTATTTTTTAAAAAAGTTATTTATAATTTTTATAAAGTATATCGCTTGTTATTTTGATATTGCATACAAATTATACAAAGTACGAAACAAGAACTTATGTTTTATCATTAATTTGTTATTTAAAATACTATAAATAAATATATGTTACACAATATATGTTCTTTGGTTAAATCTTTTATTTTTATAAAAAACTCTTTTTTCCAATTAATTAGTGTTACACTTATTAAAACTATCTTTTTTTGCAAGGAGGACTTCCTATGGATTATAATTTAACAGGATTTACTAATATTCAACATCTAGACCCCGATATTATTGTTGATTTGCGCTATGCCACTTTAGATAACTTTACACATCAGGTTGTTTACGACTTCAAAACTGCTATAGCTCGAACTGGAACAGCGAATAAACTTGCAAATGCTAGTGCAATTGTAAAAAAGCAAGGCTTTCGTCTAAAAGTTTGGGATGCCTATCGACCGGTTGCCTCTCAAAAAAAATTATACGAAATATATCCAGATCCAACTTTTGTTGCTGAACCCGATCCAAACTTCAGCCATCAAAAAGGTGTTACTTTTGATCTTACACTGACTGATTCCTCTGGTGCAGAAAAGCCGTTACCTACAAAATTTGATGACTTCACTGAAAAAGCTATGCGTACTTCTAAAAATATGTGGGATGATAATGAAATATATTATTATAATATTTTAAATGATGCTATGCTTGAAGCTGGTTTCACTGGATACATCAATGAATGGTGGGATTTTCGCGATAGTCAAATGGATGAATACAAGCCTTTATCCGCTAATCCCAACGACTATAAATAAAAATTTATAAAAAACGGATATTTATTGAGATATAATTCAATAAATATCCATCTTTTTTATATTATAGCTTTTTTAACGTAACAATTATAATAGTGGAGCTATTGTTTTTGCACAGATTCCTATTAGTTTTATGCTTATTTTTTCTTGTTTTAACGTCTCTAGTGTAACTTTTTCACTACTATTTCTCGTATCTATAAAATCTCTTTCTATTTGCTCAACACAATCTGACATATACATTAGTAATGCACATTCGAAATGATGGTATAAACTACGATAGTCCAAGTTTACTGTTCCCACAATAGCTGTTGTATTATCACTTACAAAAGATTTAGCATGTATAAATCCGGGTGTATATAGATAAATCTTCACGCCTGCAGAAATAAGATTTTTAAAATGTGTCTTAGCTAATGCATATGGTATTTTTTTATCAGGTATTCCAGGCAAAATGAGCTCAACATCCACTCCTCTTTTAGCAGCAAAAATCAAGGCATGCTCCATCTTTCCATCTAATATTAAATATGGCGTCATAATATGAACATATTTCTTTGCTCCATTTAATATATCCATATATACATTTTCTGATACCTTATCCTCTTCTAAAGGGACATCAGCATAAGGAATAATATAGCCACTTGAATTTTGCAATTTTTGGGGTTGAATTTGCATATATTTTAAAAACTCTGCATTACTCTCAGTAATGTTCCACATCTGTAAGAAAAGCTGTGTAAAAGTTTTGACCGCTTCTCCTCTAACCATAACAGCAGTATCCTTCCAATGACCAAAGCGTTCAATTCTATTTATATACTCATCTGCAAGGTTTACCCCGCCTGTAAAAGCAACTTCTCCGTCTATAACTAGAATTTTCCGATGATCGCGATAATTGTAATACGTGGATACAAATGGACGAATTGGTGAAAACATTTTGCAATTTATTCCCAATTTTTCTAGTCGTTTAGGGTAATCATTTGTCAGTGTGGTAAACTCACACATTCCATCATACATTACCCTAACTTCCACACCTTCTGCAGCTTTTTGTGCTAAAATCTCTAGAATTTTTCCCCACATTTCACCTTCTGCTATAATAAAATACTCTACAAATATAAAATGCTGCGCTTTTTTTAATTCTATAAGCATCTCATTAAACTTTGTTTCACCTGATGGAAAATATTTTACTTTACTATTACAATAAACTGGAAATCTTTCATTACAATTTCGTAGATAGTACGCTAAGCCACCTAAACTTGGATTTTCAATTGCTAATTGTTCTAGTGCTTTTTTATCTTCTTTTAAATTTTCCTTGCTTTGTTTTATTAAATCTAAAATTCTCTTGTGCAAAGCTCTATGTCCAATATCTCTTTGTGTGTAAAGTAATAAGCATGAACCCAATAATGGAGCAAGCGTTATTAATAGTAACCATGTCATCTTCGCTGAAGGATCAATATTACTATTAACAAGATATAATACCATGATAATATCAAAAATCACCACAAAAAGAGCATAGTTTGAAAATTCTTGGCTAAACCACTTAAACAACGAAAAAATCCAAAAAATTTGTAATAGTAATAAGCAAATAACTAAACCTATCCGACTAAAAACTACTCGTAATATCCCACTTTTACTTTTTTCAAGTAAAGACATTCCTTTTTTTTCCATTCATTTACCTCCAAACTTATTGTGCCTTTTTAAGAAAAAATAGTCAAATTATACTATTACTATGATATTTAATCCACATTCTCAGCAATTTTTTAAATGACATGATTTTAAAATCGGTCGAATATTTGGTCATAAAAACACCCCATAACTGTTAATTTCTATGTCTAACAATTATGGAGCATGTCCCTTTTATTCAATATAATCTTATATACAAATCATTAAAAAGATGTAATTATTTCATTTTACTAGTTTATTCCATATAACAACTTTATCTTGTGCCAAGGAATTAGGAACATCAATAATTCGCTGATTTGAACTTCCTCTGAACTGCAAAGTTAAATCCTTCTTGTCATTTAAAAAGCGTCCATCCACTAAAATATCAAGATAGGTGAGTAATTCCTTTTTATCTTCTGATTCTTGTTGCAATTCGTCCCATGTATAACCCGTCCATGACCAGATATCTTTACTATTTCCAAAGACTTTTCGAATACGTTTTACTAGTTTTAAACAAATTTGTGTATTTAAAAATGGTTCTCCACCAAGCAATGTTAATCCTTGAACATAATCCTCACTTAAATCTTTTATAATCTGATCTTCCAGTTCTTGCGTATAAACTGTACCATAGTTAAAACTTTGAGCAACCTTATTATAGCAACCTGGACAAGCAAATTTACATCCACTCACATATAAACTACATCGAACACCCTCACCATCCACAAAATTAAAAGGTTTATAATCAGCAATTTTCTGTTGACTTAATTTAGAAGCCAACCATTCTTCAGGTTTAGGATTTCGCGGTTGCTTATTTAAAGAATGTTTTGACGAATTAGCTTTAGTAACTGATGTGCTTTTCATACTCTTATCAACAAACTGCGTATCTCCACCAATACTAATTCGAATTGTACTAGTCATGTTCTTTAACCATTCCTTTTGTCATGTTCTTTGCTCGTGATGCAATTTCAACATGTCGTCCGTGAACCATTGGTCTTTGCAATGGATTTCCTAAATAACCACATGTTCTTTTTACACAATCACACGTTTTAGGGTCATGATTTCCACAATCAGGGCATTCAAACCCACGTTCAGTTGCCTTAAATTCACCCTGGAAGCCGCACTTATAGCAATGATCAATTGGTGTATTTGTCCCTAAATATCCCACTTTATCATATGCCCAATCCCAAACAGCTTCGAGCGCTTTAGGATTTTGACGCAAATTTGGATACTCACAGTAGTGAATAAAACCACCAGAAGCATATTTAGGATAATCCATCTCAAACGTTAATTTTTCAAATGGCGTTGGATGCTTTCTAACATCATAGTGAAAACTATTTGTATAATACTCTTTATCTGTAATATCTTTTATCTTACCAAATTTCTGAGTATCTAAGACACAAAAACGGTCTGTTAAGGATTCGCTAGGCGTTGAATAGACGCTAAAATGATAATCATATTTGCTAGACCAACTATCACAATAGTTCTTCATTTTTTTCACAATTTCTAGCGTAAAATCGTGGGCTTGCTGATTTTTTTCCCAATTAGGACCAAAAAAGTATGTGCCTACCTCATATAACCCAATATATCCAATTGAAACAGTTGCTCGTTCATGTTTAAATAATTCATTAACACTATCAGTTGCAGCTAGACGTTTTCCAAATGCACCGTATTGGTATAAAATAGGTGCGTTTTCCGGTAATGCATCCAATGTTCTTTTAACTTTAAAAACTAATGCATCCTCAGCTAGCTTCATTCGTTCACTAAAAATGCTCCAAAACAATGCAACATCACCCTGTGATTGCAATGCAATCCTAGGTAGATTAACTGTTACAACTCCCAAGTTCATGCGTCCTGAATTTACTTCCTTGCCTTTATCGTCTTTCCAGCCTTGTAAAAAAGAACGACAACCCATAGGTGCTTTAAAACTACCTGTTATTTCTTTTATCTTATCATACATTAAAACATCAGGATACATTCTTTGAGTAGCACATTTAACCGCTAGCTCTTTTATATCATAGTTAGGATCATTAGGTTTCAAATTTAAATCTTTTTTTATCGTAAATACTAATTTAGGAAAAATAGCCGTTCTCTTCTCGCGTCCTAAGCCTTCAATTCTAATATTTAAAATAGACTTTTGAATTTCGCGCGCAATCCACGAAGTCCCTAACCCAAAACCTAAAGTTGTAAACGGTGTTTGACCTTGCGAAGAAAATAACGTATTTATTTCATATTCTAAGCCCTGCATTGCATCATAAATATCTTTTTTCGTTCTCTTCTTTGCAAACTCTTTTTGTTTAACAGGATCATCTATATAATCTTTTGCTTCTTTTATATGCTTTTGATAATTACGCATTGCAAACGGTTCTAAAACTTCATCAACACGATCTGCAGAACAACCTCCATACTGACTTGATGCAACATTAGCTATTATTTGTGCCATTTGTGCAGTGGCAGTTTGAATTGAATGTGGGCTTTCAACTTCTGCATTCCCAATTTTAAAGCCATTTGTCAGCATTTCTTTAAAATCAATTAAACAACAATTAGTCATTGGACTCCATGGTGTATAATCTAAATCATGATAGTGAATATCGCCTCTTAGATGTGCTTTAGCAATATGTTCTGGCATCATTTTCAAACCCAAAGTTTTACCAACTGTCCCTGCAGTTAGATCTCTTTGAGTATTAAATACGTTACTATCCTTATTGGCATTTTCATGTACTAATGCAGGATCTTGTGCTTGTAGACGATTTAATCTATCCGTTGGATTAGTTTGTTTAGCCCACTTTACTTCGTTTTCTTTGAAAATATCAGTGTATTTTTGTGCTTCATTCGTATACTCTAAATCTTTTAATGTTTGTACAAAAGATTTACGCATTTCATCTGCGTGAATTACTTCATCTATATTGATGGAAGTAAATAACACGCCCAATATTTCTTCTTTTTGTTCGCTTAGACCTAATTTATCCAATATATATTCTAGTTTATAAAGCATAAATGGCATTTCTGATCCATCACGCTTGATAAATTTTGTTGGTAAAATTAAACCTATATGTGCGTGTTTCCTTACTTCCATCATCACTAATATCCTCCTAAATTTTTTCTTGATTATCAAAATATTTCTTTCATATATATTCTATACCTTTTACACACCATATACAACATATTGTAGTAATAAAAAATAAATTGTACGATATATAGTATGTAAGTTTTACGTTTACATATATTGCTGTTCATGCTTTCGGCTTATCTTTGAATAATTAAAACTTTTTCTTTTCTTCACTTCAATCTAAGCGTTATAATATAATCACAAAATTCTAGAAAGAAGGATATTGGTTTGACATTAACATTAGAAAAAATTGAACAACAAACAAATAGTGGTTTAAATGAACTTTTAAGCCAAACAACTTTAGAACCAGATTCTCTTTTTGTCCTTGGGTGCAGTACAAGCGAAATTCAGGGCGAACATATTGGTAAACATTCAAATATAGATATTGGACGTACTGTAATTCAAACTATACTTAAAACACTAGCCCCTTTAAAAATTAACCTTGCTGTTCAAGGGTGTGAACATTTAAACCGTGCATTAGTTGTCGAAAAAAAAGTAGCTCAAAAATTAAATCTAGAAGTTGTTTCAGTCTATCCGTCACTCCATGCAGGTGGTGCTGCCCAAGTAGCTGCATTCGAACAATTTGAAAATCCTGTTGAAGTTGAACATATTGTTGCACAAGCTGGAATGGATATTGGAGATACATCAATTGGTATGCATGTTAAATATGTTCAAATTCCTGTTCGTACCTCTATTAAAGAAATTGGTGCGGCACATACTACATTCTTACGTTCAAGGCCCAAGTTGATTGGTGGTCAACGAGCAAAATATTCTTGGGATCCGTTTTCTTAATTCAGCCCTCTTAAAAAATGCTAATATTAAACCCTTAATTTTTGTTTAGAGATTAATCTAACTTTACTAAGGGTTTTTTGCTTTCTTTTTCTAACAGCAAAAAATAACCTTATCTTAGATAATTACTAAGATAAGGCTATTAATCTAATATACAATGAAACTATCATAGTAAATCAAAATTTAAATAATTACATTTAAATAGTGGAATCATATTAATCATATCTATTCTTATCAAAATGGGCTAATTGTCCTCTAAATTCGTCTGGATAACGTTCAATTGTATGTGTATCTTCACCAATTGAATAATCAACTCGTTCTCCATGTTCGCCAAAATCTAAACCTGCTAATTCTTCTTTTTCATCTACACGCATTTTAATAAAGAGTTTTAAAACTGGAATTAAAATCAAACACATCACGGTAACAAAAACTATCGTTGCTAATGTACCTACAATTTGTATTAAAAAAAGATGTATTCCTCCACCATAAAACAGTCCATTTTCTGTGATTCCTGAATTAACTGTCTTTGTAGCTAAAGCCCCTGTTAAAATAGAACCAACTATTCCTGAAACACCATGACACCCGAATGCATCTAAAGGATCATCAAATTTCAAAACCGGTTTTATATAATTCACAAAAACAAAACTTGCTACCGTACATAAAATTCCTATTACAATTGCACCAACAGTAGTCACGTACCCAGCTGCCGGCGTTATGCCAACCAATCCACATAATGCACCTGTACAAACACCAACTAAAGATGGTTTACCACCTGTTTGAATTTCAAGTACCATCCATGTAATCATTGCTGTTGATGCTGCTACAGTTGTAACCAAAAATGCATTCATTGCAATACTGTTCATTACTAAAGCTGAACCAGCATTAAATCCGTACCAACCAATCCACAAAATAGCCGTGCCACATAAAACCCAAGGCAAGTTATAATGCTCATCTTCAAACTTCAAACGTTTACCCAAGAAAATAGATAGTATAAGTGCTGTTACACCAGCATTAATATGTACGACTGTGCCACCAGCGAAATCTAAAACTCCTAATGAAGCCAAGATTCCGTTTGAACTCCAAACCATATGAACAAGTGGATAATATATAAAAATTGACCAAACTGCAATAAAACCGAATAAGTAATTAAAACGCATCCGACCCACAACAGCACCCACAAACAACGCTGGGGTAATTATGGCAAACATCATTTGGAAAACTAAATATGTACCTGTATTTAGCCCTTGATCTTTCAGTGTAACTTTACCTAAATCAATTCCACTTAAAAAAAAGTGCTTAATAGTTCCAATGACACCACCTATATTGCCATTAAAACTTAATTCATAACCTACAGCAACATACAAAACCACTGCTAATCCACAGATTATAAAAACAGAAAGCATTGTGTTAACAACATTTTTTCTCGAAACCAAACCTCCATAAAAGAAAGCTAAGCCTGGTGTCATAAAAAAAACAAGAATTGAAGATATAATTACAAATGTTGAATTAGCTGCATTTAGCATATACACCTCTCCTTTGCCTTTGATGTGATAAATTATAACATCATATATCTTTTTTGTTATTATTTTTTCTTTAATCTAATCATTTTTTAATGTAAAAAAGACAAGCTTTGACTTTTTTTGATTTTAATACCCCTTACATGTTATAAAACATAACCTAAATGAGCATGTGCTTATTTATTTTCACAAAAAAACAAGTTGCTTTTTGATGAAGCTAACTTGTCTAAATTATAGTTATTCATTTCAATTCCTTAAGTAATTGATCTAACTTATCCGATACTTCCATTGGTAACTTATCATACGGAGTATCGAGATTATGTTGTTGAACCCAGTTACGTCTAATTTCGAAACGTCTTTTTAACTTATTCACATACTCTTTATTTGAAAAATCAATTGGATATCCTGAAATATTAGTACAACTAATTCCTGATAATCCACCGAAAGAGCGCCATTTCATTTTATCATTGACTATACTTTCAAGGATATTTAAAGTAACGTTCTTACCTATATCCAAGCCATTGAACTCTGCCGTATTTACAATATAGCAATTAACTTTCCTCTTTTCAAATAGTTCCTTAAAATCATTATAATCCTCAGCCAATGGATATGCTCTAAAGGGATCCGCAAAGGGTTCAATAACTAACATGTTTTCATCTGTACTTTCAGTTAAATTTTCAGCGGTCGATCGCTTAGTTGCTAAAGTTACTCCAAATGTAGTTGCCAAAATCGGATCTTCAAGTTTTAAGATAGGGGGTAAACTATCGTCTTTCATAATCCAAAAAATTGCATCCATCGGCTCATTTTCCTTATCTACACGATTAATAGAAGCATACCGCGATTTAATTGTCCTACCATTTCCATTACGCAAGTCTTCTGTTACAAGTACTTTTTCTCCTTTGCTATTTAAGGTTACACCTACATTCATTATTGTTGTAAAATACGCTGTTTCTCTAGTCCCTGGTAAATAATCACTCGTTTTATCAAAATAAGCTGGTTCTAGCGCTATTGAGCTCCCATCGCTACGCGAAATAACAAATGCATCATCATGTAAAACCGTAATATCAAATTTATCATCGTGTTTTGCATGTGTTAAAGTTGATTTGCCTGATCCTGATAATCCATAAAAAGCAAAAACCTTATCTTTTCGATTCTTAAAATGAAACGCTTTGGCACCACCATGACATGCAGTATACCCATTTCTATGCGCTGTTGCCCAAGCCAATGTTAAAGTAGCCTTTTTTAACTCTCCAAAATAACGTAATCCTAGTATGGCTCCAACATTGTGAGCCGCATCAAATATGACTAACCCATCAGGATACTCACTGTTTGTCCAGAATGGGTCAGCATATAAATAGATATCTCCTTCAGGATATTTTTTTGATTCCGCATATATTTTTGAATACTTAGCATTAAAATTTTGAAAATTAAGCATATATGACAGCAAATTCATTTCAAAACCTTCAGGTAACATCAAATGTGCCTTAAGCATAAAATCCTTATCTAATCCCACAACAACTTCTGTCTTATAAAAATTATGCTTTGCGCCTATGTAAATTGCTTCTTGTAAAATCTTAATTAACTTATCTGTATCTTCTTTAGGATCATCAATTAAATGGCGTGCAGCAGCAGTTCTTCCTACTACAGCTCCATGGTTATCAACTAACATCTTTGCATATGCTGGCAAACCCAGTTCACTTGTATGTTCTATTGCTAAATCAGTAATTATTGTTGCTGGATTATTAGCTGCTAATTTATATGCTGTCATTAAATCTGTAATTTTTCTTACATTATTAGCGTAAAAGGCAGTTTCAATAGTTGTTCTTGTTTGTGAAAAAATAGGATTCTTTTTCGATATATCTCTTTCCAAAAACTTTTCTAATGTACTCATTTTAATAACATCTCCTATATACAAATAAAAAAACGTTTTCTATATATATTTTAACATATTATTATAGATAGTTTACGCTAATATATTTTTTATTGTTCCTTAACAAATCAATAAAACTACATCTCATTTTTTTAAATTCTACTTAATATACATATAATGGTCCCATTTAGCGTACATAAAGCAAAGTTCAACGCAAAAATAGTTGTAACCAAAAAAGCCTCAAACTCTTTTTACCTTCGAGTAATTGATGACAAAATGCATACATATAGACAGCTAGATACTTAACTCTGTATAATATCCAAACCCTCCTCTAGGCTATTCAATTTGAAATATTAATATTCTCTTACTAATCATCTTTTCTCACAATAGCTTCTTATGATTTATATCTAGATTTTATTTTAAATTTCAATATTATCTTACAATTTGATATCTACTATTAAAACGTCCATAGCTATCTTTTGTTAGTTAGGTTACAAAAAATAAATTCGCACTTACTAAAAATAAGTGTTATAATAGTAATATATTTTTGTATCTACATTAAGGAGAATCATAATTTATGACAGAATTAGTAGTTAATGCTTTAAAAAAGCGTCGAACAATATATGCGTTAGGAGAAAACGTTAAACTGACACCTGAAAAAATATCTGAGTTAATCAAAGAAGCTATTAAATACTCACCAACAGCATTTAATAGTCAAACTGTACGTGCTGTAATTTTATTTGGAGAAAAATCAAAGCGTGTCTGGGATATTGTTGAACAGTGTTTAGAAAAGGAAGTTCCAAATGCTGAAGCGTTTAAAAAAACGAAAAAAAAGATTGAAACATTTAGAGCTGGTTTTGGAACAATTTTGTTTTTCACAGATACAGCGATAGTAAAAAATTTAGAAGAAAAATTTCCACTGTATGCAGAAAATTTCTATGATTGGTCTGAACAAGGTATAGGTGGTGCTCAACAAGCTGTTTGGGTTGCTTTGGCACAAGAAAATTTAGGAGCATCATTACAGCATTATAATCCGTTAATTGATGAGTCAATTGCTAAAGAGTTTAGCATACCTAAAAGTTGGCGATTACGCGCTCAAATGCCTTTTGGTTCGATTGAATCAAAAGCTATTGAAAAGAAATTCATCCTTGATGAAGAGCGTGTTCGAATAATAAAGTAGTTAATATAGCACAATTAAACCAATCTAAAATTAGTTCTGATATGAAACGATAAAATAGTTTCATGTCAGAACTTTTTGTTAGACGAAATGGAATATATATTTCATTTATTTCAGTTGATTAGTGATTGATACAAAAATAAAACTGGATTAATCAGCAAAAATCTTAAAAAAATGAGACACACTCACAACATTAGGAGTATGCCTCAAAAATCTCAGATTACTTTTTCAAATAAATACCGGTGATCGGGGTCGAACCGATACGTCCTCAACGGACACTGGATTTTGAGTCCAGCGCGTCTGCCAATTCCGCCACACCGGCATAAACATTTAGCTAAACAATAAAATATATGATCTATATCTTATACTGGGGTAGCTGGATTCGAACCAGCGCATGACGGTACCAAAAACCGTTGCCTTACCACTTGGCTATACCCCAATAATAATTCATATCAGGTAGTTGGATTCGAACCAACATTTATGGAGTCAAAGTCCATTGCCTTACCACTTGGCTATACCAAATATGAAAGGGCGGTAGATGGGAATCGAACCCACGCGTGCCGGAGCCACAATCCGGTGCGTTAACCACTTCGCCACTACCGCCATTATTAAGTTTGGTTGAAATGACAGGAATCGAACCTATATCAACAAAAAGTTGTTTTACCATTAAACTACATTCCATAATAAAAATGGAAGGGAGTGGATTCGAACCACCGAACCCGAAGGAGCGGATTTACAGTCCGCCGCGTTTAGCCAGACTTCGC
>NZ_JAIULA010000025.1 GCF_024160875.1 Ligilactobacillus ubinensis
TAAAAATAAAGATCGCAATTACAAAAAGCAGCAGAACAGGCTTTCTAAAAATTTACCCACACAAAGTTGACACTATCTTCGCTAAGCTCTACTTTTTCTTAATCCCTATTCCATGCTAATATTAGGTTATATCTTTCGTCTCAAAATAATCTGTCTAGGAGTGATTTTCATGGCTTTACCTTTACGCAAAGATGTTCCGCTAGAACAAACCTGGAATGTCAATGACCTTTATCCAACCAAAAAAGCGTGGTCTAATGACTTAAGGAACACCGAAATTCTTGTTACCAATTTTAAAACTAAATATACAAATAGTTTAACAACCCCTAAAGATTTTAAAGTCGCTTTGGAGGACTATGCCACTATCCAAAAACATTTAGAATGGTTGGAACATTTTGCTTTCTTGCAACAATCTGTGGATATGACAAATCCGGAAGCTAACCAACTTTTACGCACCTTTTCTAATTTTGCTGCGCAGATTAGCGCCCAACTAACATTTTTCAAAACAGTTGCTTTAGAAAAAACACCTACTTTCTTAGATGAAATTGCTACACTCTCACCGCAATTTAAGCCCGTCATTCGTGAATGGAAAAATGCACAAAAACATCAGTTAGCACCTGAAGTTGAAACACTTCTAGCTTCATTGGAACCAATTTTTAATCAACCAGAAAATATCTATACGCAAGCGCGAGCTGCTGATTTTAAATTTCCTGATTTTCAAGTAGCTGGAAAAAACTATCCACTTTCATTTGTCACATATGAAAACAGCTACCAATTTTCACCTAATCATACCGTTCGTCGAGCAGCTTTTAAAAACTTTTCTAACGTTTTGAATAACTATAAAAATACGCTTGCTGCTAATTACTACGCTCAGGTATTACGAGAGAAGAAAATTGCCACACTACGTGGTTACTCTTCTGTTATCGATTACTTACTAGCAGATCAGGAAGTAAGTCGTGACCTCTTTGATCGTCAAATCGATACCATCATTGCGCAGCTTGGACCAGTTATGCAAAAATATGTAAAATTAATCCAAAAACAACGTCATCTTTCAGAAATGACCTTTGCAGATTTACAAATTGACTTAGATCCCGATTTTAGTCCTAAAATACCGCTTGACCAAGCACCAAAATATATTTCTGATGCTCTGCAAATTTTAGGAACAAATTACCAAGAAATGATTCTACAAGCATTTTCAAAACGGTGGGTTGATTTTCCTACCAATAAAGGCAAAGAATCTGGCGGTTTTGAAACAACTCCTTATGGTAGCCACCCGTATATCCTAATGTCATGGTCTAATGAACTAGCTGATGTTTACACCCTAGTTCATGAATTAGGCCATGCCGGCCAAGCTTTGTTAACACAACAACAACAAAATATTCTAGTCAGTGAACCATCACTTTATATTGTTGAAGCACCATCAACATTTAATGAATTACTGTTAACACATTCGATAGAACAAAAAAGTACTGATAAACGCATGCAACGTTTTGCGTATACAAAAATGCTTACCAATACTTATTACCACAATTTCGTTACACACCTCCTAGAAGCCGCTTTTCAGCGTGAAGTATATACCTTGATTGATGCTGGTCAAGGCTTTGACGGTGATAAGCTTTGTGCAATCAAAAAATCTATTTTACAAAGATTCTGGGGCGATGCCGTTAAAATTGATGATAACGCCGCTTTAACATGGATGCGCCAATCACATTATTATATGGGATTATATTCTTACTCATATTCAGCCAGTCTCACAATTGCAACTCAAGCTTTTCTTAAATTGCTTGCCAATCCAACTAAGGGAGTTGCTAATTGGCTTGCCTTTTTAAAACTAGGTAATCAAAAAACACCGCTTGAAGCAGCTAAAGTAGCAGGCGTTGATGTTTCAACTAAAAAACCACTAGAAGAAACTATTGCTTTTCTAGACAGTATTGTTGATAAAATTATCTTACTCACAAATCAATTAGAGGGATAAATAACTAGCATATAGTAATCCACACGTTATACAGCTAATAGTACACAGTTGATGCTTTCTAGCTGTTTTTTGACACAGATTTTAGTACTCAATATCTGCAGACTAAAAGAGTTCGAGAAATTTTCCCGAACTCTTCTTTGTGTGTAAACTATTAATTACTTAGAAAGCTTATCCATTCTCAACACCTGTAGCCCTTTGTCATGTCTATATTTGTTCTATCAATGTTGCAACATAGTCTCCAAAGGCACTTGTACTTAATTCAGTTGCTTGTGGAATTACTTGAGCAAAATCCATCGTTACATGATGAGTAGCGATTGCTTTGGCAATAGCCTGTTCAATTAACTGCGCAACCTCATTCCAACCAATATAATCAAACATCATCGCTCCTGAGAGAATCATTGATGTTGGATTCAGCTTATTTTGTCCAGCAAATTGTGGTGCTGTCCCGTGTGTTGCTTCAAAAATAGCTTGTTTGCTTTGATAATTAATATTAGCACCTGGTGCAATTCCAATTCCGCCAACTTGAGCTGCTAGTGCATCTGAAATATAGTCTCCATTCAAATTCATTGTTGCTATCACAGAATAGTTTTCTGGATGCAATAGTGCTTGTTGGAAAAAGTTATCAGTAATTACATCATTGACAATAACTCGCTTTTCTTCCTGCGCTTTATTTAAAGCTGCATCAGCTACTGTTTTACCTTGTTTTTCTTTTATTTTTTCATACTGATTCCATGTGAAAACAGCATCACCAAATTCTTCAGCCTTTTCGTATCCCCAGTTTTTAAATCCGCCTTCCGTCTTCTTCATAATATTACCTTTATGCACAAGGGTTACTGTTTTTAAATTATGTTCTAATGCATATGTAATAGCAGCTTGCACAAGACGTTTACTACCTTCACTCGAAACCGGTTTAATCGCATAAGCTGTTGTTTCTGGAAAACGAACTTTTTTAGCTTCGCCATACTTATCCAAAAGGCTTAATAATTCTTTAGCCCCTGCACTTTGTGCTGCAAAATCAATTCCTGCATAAATATCTTCTGTGTTTTCACGAAAAATAGCTAAATTAACCTTTTCAGGCTCCTTAACAGGTGAAGGTGTTCCAGGATAATATTTAACTGGTCTAAAACAGGCAAATAAGTCTAGTTCCTGTCTTAACGTTACATTGATTGAACGGTGTCCCTTACCTATTGGTGTTGTCAGTGGTCCTTTAATTCCCACTAAATATTTTTTCAAAGCATCTAACGTTTCTGTTGGTAGCCACTGCTTCGTTTTATCAAAAGCTGCTTGCCCAGCTAAAAGCGGCAACCACTCTACCTCTTTTTTTCCTGCATATGCTTTTTTTACTGCTGCATCAAAAACCGTTTTAGCTGCTACCCAAATCTCAGGTCCGATTCCATCACCAGCAATAAAAGGTATAATTGGTTTATCAGGTACTAAGAGTTCACCCGCAACCACTTGAATCTGTTTACCCATTAAATATCCCCCTTAGTTGTTACATAATGATCTTTATAGTATTCTCTTGCTTTTGGTCCAACATATTCTGAGGATGGTCTAATTAAGCAACTTTCTCTTCTTTGTTCCATTACATGTGCTAACCACCCTGCCGTTCTGCAAGCTGCAAAAATTGGTGTAAATAAATCGCGTTCAAGACCCAAGCAATGATAAACTAGCGCTGTATAATAATCAACATTAGGATGTAAGCCTTTTTCTTCTAACATAAAAGCCGCTATCTTAATTTGAACATCGAAATATTTTTCATTATGTGTTTCTTTTGCTAGTTTTTCAGCAATATCCCGTAAAATAGCCGCTCTTGGATCACCATTTTTATAAACACGATGTCCAAAGCCCATTACTTTTAGCTTATTAGCTATCCTATCTTTCACATACTCAATTGGATCTGCATCATTATCTACAATTTCTTCTAGCATTCTAAAAACACGTTCATTAGCACCACCATGAAGTGGCCCCTTCAACGCACAAACTGCTGCAGTCAGACAAGAATAATAATCCGCTGAAGTTGAGGCAACTACACGTGCTGTAAAAGTTGACGCATTAAATTCATGATCTGCGTGTAAAATCATAACAGTGTTAAACATTTTAGCATGTTCTAATGTTGGTTTTTTGCCTGTTAACATATATAAGAAGTTATCTGCCACACCTAATTTAGGATCAGGTTCTTTCATTGGTTCACCTTGGCGAATTCTTACAATAGAGGCAATTAATGTCAGCATCTTAGCTAAGATTTTAGGCGGTTCATCTTGTTTAACGTTATTTGTAGTTCCTAGTAATGACGTTGCCGTTCGTAAAATACTCATAGGATGCTGTGGTTCTTTAGCGACATAAAGTAATAATCGTGTAGACTCACTAGGTAAGACCATTTCTGAGACAAGCTCTTTTCTAAAGGCTTCCAGTTCGGCCTTCATTGGCAAGCGTGAATGCCACAATAAAAAAACAACTTCTTCATATGTGGAATCCGCTAACTCCGCAATCGGATAGCCTGAATAAATTAATTTTCCACCAGCGGTAGAACTAATTTCTGTTTCATCAACAATCACGCCTGCTAATCCTTTAGGTAAATCCATTGAAATTCCTCCTGTCGTAATAGGTAATCTGCACTTTCTAGTTAAGTTTTTTTTGAACAACTAGTGGTAAAATACCATGTGCATTGTAATATTTTTTATCAATTGGTGCATCAAAGCGAACTTTTACGTCAAAATGTACCGTATGTTCAGGACTTACTGCACTTACATGTGCAATCTTTCCATCCAATTCAATATTAAAAGCTTCTGCTCCTGTCAAGCCTAAACTTTCTGTATTCTGTCCTTCTAGATACTGTAATGGCAACACACCCATCATCACAAGATTGGAACGATGAATCCTTTCAAAGCTTGCCGCAATAACTGCTTTAACACCTAAAAGTTGAACACCTTTAGCTGCCCAATCACGCGATGAACCCATCCCATAATCGTTACCTGCTAAAATAACAGTTCCTATATTATGTGCTTTATAGTCCATGGCAGCTTCATAAATTGTTGTTTCTTGATTAGTCAGCCATGACTTAGTAAAACCACCTTGTTTATCAGGCGTTAATTGATTTTGCAAGCGAATATTAGCTAAAGTTCCACGCATCATCACTTCATGGTTACCACGACGTGCACCATAAGAATTAAAATCAGTTGCTGCAATCTGCTTACTTAAGAGATACTTACCAGCTGGTGTTTTTTGACCAATAAATCCAGCTGGTGAAATATGATCTGTCGTTATCGTATCCCCTAACTTTGCTAAAACACGCAAATTTGATAATGAATCAGCTTTGTCAGCATAATCAAAAAATGGTGGATTTGCGATATAAGTAGAATTTTCATCCCATGCATAGGTTTCCGAAGTTGTTGCTGCTAATTCATTCCAAGTTTGATTTTGTTGGAATATATTACCGTAATTTTCAGAAAACAATGCTGGTTTAACATATGCTTGAATTACTTTTGAAATTTCATTTGCAGTTGGCCAAAGATCTCTGAGATAAATATTTTGCCCTGTCTCAGTTGTTGCTAGCGGATCTTCTTCAACATTCAAATCTAATGTCCCTGCAATTGCATATACAACAACTAATGGAGGTGAAGCTAAATAAGTATCTTTAATTAATGGATTAACACGCCCTTCAAAATTACGGTTTCCACTCTCAATCGCAGCAATCGGATAGCCATCTTTTTCCACAGCCTCTTGCAATCCTGAATTTAATTGACCTGAATTTCCAATACAAGTTGTGCACCCATAACCAACAATATTGAATCCAAGTTTATCCAAATATTTCTGTAAATTGGCAGCAGTTAAATAAGCAGCTACAACCCGTGAGCCCGGTGCAAATGAAGTTTTAACATATTCTGGTATTTTCAAACCTAACTCTACTGCTTTTTTGGCAATTAAGCCCGCTGCAATCAAAACTTCAGGGTTTGATGTATTAGTACAACTCGTAATCGCAGCTATTCCAAGAGCTCCCGGACGTAATGTGAACTCTTTGTTATTAACTTGTACAGAATATGATGCCAAATCATCATAATGCCTAAACTGATCTGCTAAATCTTCAACTGCAACCAGGTCTTGTGGACGTTTTGGACCAGCAACACTGCTTCTAACAGTTCCTAAGTCTAATTCTTCATACTCAGAATAATGTCTTATTGCATCATGTTTCTCATCGTAAAATAGATTATTCGCTTTAGCATAATCTTCCACTAACTTCACTTGAGCACCACTTCTATCTGTTAGTTTTAAATAAGCTAAAGTTTGGTCATCAATCGGGAAAAAACCGCAAGTTGCCCCATATTCTGGTGCCATATTTGCGATTGTTGCACGATTGGCGAGTGGTAGCTCCTTGAGACCAGGTCCATAAAACTCAACAAATTTTCCCACAACATTATGATCACGTAAAAGTTTAGTAATTGTTAATGCTAAATCTGTTGCCGTAACCGTTTCCGATAATTTACCAAACAATTTCACACCAACCACTTTAGGTGTTGGGAAATATGATTCTTGACCTAACATACTTGCTTCTGCTTCAATACCACCAACGCCCCAACCTAAAACTCCTAATCCATTAACCATTGTTGTATGCGAATCCGTTCCTACTAACGTGTCAGGAAATGCTACATTATCTTTAGTATGGCGGATAACATCAGCTAAGTATTCAATATTAACTTGGTGAATAATTCCTGTATCTGGCGGAATTATCGTTAGATTATCAAAACTATTTTGAGCCCATTTTAAAAATGTATAACGCTCTTTATTTCGTTCGAATTCTTTTTTTACATTAAAATCAAAAGCCTCATCACTACCAGCCATATCCACTTGCACTGAATGATCAATTACTAGATGAACTGGTACTTCAGGGTTAATCATTTGTGGATCTCCGCCACGTTTTTTGATAGCATCACGCATTGCTGCCAAATCAACTAGTGCAGGTACCCCAGTAAAATCTTGTAAAACAACACGCTCAGGTTTGTAGGGTACATCTTTATCATGTTTCTCATCCCAATCAAGAAAGTTGTCTAAAAATTGCTTAATCTCAGAATTCTTAGCACCATGACGTAAAGTTAATTCAAGTAATATGCGCATTGAATATGGAAGTTCATCAACTGATTTTCCTTTGTCAGATAAATACTTCGCAATATCGTAGTACGTATACTCAACTTGCATTGATGAAAAATTGCTACGATAATCATTTTCCATTTAATCACACCTACAATCCCTGTTGATTTTAACAACAGCATCATTTTCTAACTATTTTATCATGCATATACTTTTTACACCAATTATTCCACAATATACATCTAATAATTCATAACATGGAATATATATGTTTAACAACTTTTGTAGACGCTCCTAATCACGCTTTTATATCAGCATTAGCAGGGAAAGTATACTTTTTGTATCTTCATAAAAATATTATATTTTTTATGTTTTTATAACACAAATGTGTAAAATAAATGTGTTAAATGTAGTAACCTTTATTCTTTTAATCAAAGTAACTATATTTAAATTATAAAAAAATTAATGTGACACATTATGTTTTAATCAAAAAATCAAAGTACTGTTCTTTCTAAATATTTACTTCTAATTCTTTGTACATTTTAAATAAAAAAGAGCATTGGATAAATAATCCAAGCTCCCTTCTTACTATTATTTTTCTGTAATTATTCATCAGCCTTATTCGCTTGATTTTCTTCAATTATAGCAACTTGTTTTGCTACCTGTTCGATCACTTTAACAGCAAAGCTCTCAGAATTTGCAAGCATCTCATCGACTGAAGCTATTTTATCTATCCTAAAATGCGAAGCGTTAATATCTTCTGAATTTACAACAAGGTAAACATTAACCGGTACTACTTCATCTAGATTCAAGAAAAAATTATCTACTTTTTTTACATCTGCAAAAGAAAGGTTAATAATTCCTGTTTCTAAATAAAAACGTGTTGGCCCTGACGGATAATCAACTAATAATCCCGCTTGTACTAATTTTTCTTGTTCTACACTATTTTTAAATTTTTCTAAAACTGGTTCAAAGCTTTCTTGTACTCCTGCTGTATGAAATTTAGCCGCTGTTGTCGATATAGTCTCTTTGACATAATGTTCTCCTGCAACTATATCAATATACTCTTTGGCTGTAATATTCATTATTTCACTTCCTTATTTAAATTCACAGTTTTCTTTACAAATTACTATCCATATTAAAAGTTAATTTAGATAGCGTCAACCCTTCTGTTATAAAATGACTTATTAGTTGCATAGTTCTCTTCTTCATATCAGCTGACATTGCATAGTTTTGTTTTGTCAAAAAAGCAGTTAACTTCTCGCCATTAAGTTCTTTAGCTGCTAAATCTGTTTTTTCAATAAGACGATATTGTTGCTCTCTGGCAGCTGTTAGATAGTCCCTGTTTTCTTGCACAAATTTTGCATAATGGGTTTCCGTCAACATTGATAACGTTCGATACATCCAATATGCACTTGTAATATCATATTCAAGCGGTGTATTACTCCATGCTGGATCTGTATCATTAGCATTGGTAAAGAAAGGCACATATGGTGTAAATGTTGGTATTCCAAAACAAATCCACATTATCGCTGCTTGTTTTTCTGGTACATTATTTCTAATTTGTAAAACATGCGAATTTTGCGTTCTATTAAGTGCAATAGGACGATAACGTTGCTTGTCTTCTTTGTTACCGTGACCTAAGGGATCAAAAGGTGTTTCGTTGTAGTGTGAGCTTAGTACTCTTTCTAAATCTTCAACTGTTAGCAAGCGATTAGCTCGACAAATAAATGGTAAATCGCTTGATTCAGGACTTTGTTCAACTTCTGGTGTAAATATTTTTTGTCCATACCACACCCTTGGAGTATTGTAATGACGATCTTTTTCATTATCAGTTCCAAAAATCCGTCTAAAATTAAATTCACCATTTTTCTTAGGATTCAAATGATGCTCATTAACAAATTCTTGTAAACCTTCCGACCACATATAATTGTCTGGTTGTTTAAAATCAATATAATCTTGCGCAACCTGATTTGCTGCAATTGCATAGGCATCATCTGGGATCCGCGTTGCAGCCCAATGATGTCCTGTTACAATTTCCATATACCACACATCATCTTTATCTGAAAATAAGACTCCATTACCTTCTGGCGAACCATATTTTTTTATTAATGCGCCTAAGTATTGGACACCTTCACGCGCCGAATTGATAAAGGGAGCGACCATTGTTTGCAATGAATCCTCAGCTAACCCATTAGCAACCCAAGGATCATAGGCTAAAGCTCGTTCATTTCCATACACTGATTCTGTTGCCGACATTGCTACATTTTTTTCATTAATAGAACTTTCATCAAACACACCATTTTTTTCAACATCCGCATTAGGAGTAAATGTTGTCCGATACCCATTTTCTGGTAAAGGTGCTTTAAAACCATTCTTATTTGACACTAATATCTCTTGACGACCATTCACAGCAGGTTGCATCACAAATTTTTGAGGTGTTAATGGCAAGAACGTATCATCATTTCTTGCTATCATTGTAGAACCATCAACAGTTGCATTTTTACCCACTAAGATCGTAGTACAAGCTTGTTCCATCATTTCTAATCACTCCATCATAATCATATCTATCTGTTTATTTTACGCTTCACAGAAACATAAAACCAGTTGGGCTTATTATTTATTAATATTTCGAAATAATTTTCCTTACACTCTTGAATTTTCTTACTGTGCTTCTTAAGATAGAGATAAATTATAGTAACTTGGAAGGAATATCAATTCATGCGTAAATTATTAACATTTATAACCATAGTTGTTTTAGTCGCTGTCGGTTTTTTCAGTTACAAAGCTTTTTCAAGTTCATCTACCAGCAATAGCTCAGCTGCTCCAACTGCTACTAAAAAAACTAATTCCGCTAGTAGCAGTTCTAAAAAGAAGAGTAGTTCAGAAAAGAAACAATCTGTTATGCGAACTCCGATTAATTGGAAACTTTCTTCTGAAACGGTTGCTTACCCTGATTTAAGTACATTATCAAACTTCTGGATTAAAGTCTCTATTTCTAAAAATCGTGTTTATCTTATGAATAACAATGATGTAGTCTACACCATGTATTGTTCTGCAGGTGTTTATGAAAAACAATCAGATGGTACCAAAAAGAGTACCACTCCAACTGGAACATATTATATTCAATCTGAACGAGGGACTACTTTCTATAATTCTAATCTAAAAGAAGGAGCTAACTACTGGGTTTCTTGGCTGAATCATGGAGAGTATCTCTTCCATACTGTTCCAATTGATGCTAATGGTAACTATAAAACCGCTGAAGCTAAAAAGCTAGGTAAAACAACCGCTTCACATGGTTGTATCAGATTGTCAGTTTCTGATGCAAAATGGATTTATGATAACGTCAAAGAAGGCACTAAGGTCGTCATTCAAAATTAATTTTATGTTCTAAGTTTTTAGTAATACCCAATAAAAAAAGAATCACTGAAACCTAATATCCGTTATTTTGTACTATAGCGGATATTCATTACGTTTCTAGTGATTCTTTTTTGTAATTATTTACATTCTTGCGCCATTACTTTGAATGACTTTTTGATACCAATAAAACGAATCTTTGCGTAAACGATCTAACGTCCCATTGCCTTCATCATCTAAATCAACATATATAAAGCCGTAGCGCTTACTCATCTGCCCTGTAGAAGCACTAACTAAATCAATACAGCCCCATGGCGTATAACCCATTAAATCAACTCCATCCGTTAGTGCATCGCCCATTGCCTGAATATGCTTTCTTAAATAATCAATTCTATATTCATCATGAATTGCACCATCAGCTTCTACTTTATCATAGGCTCCTAGTCCATTTTCCACAACAAATAGTGGTTTTTGATATCGATCATATAATTCATTTAATGCAATCCTTAATCCAGTTGGATCGATTTGCCAACCCCAATCACTTGCCTCTAAAAATGGATTTTTAACTCCACCTATCAAGTTGCCAGATGAAGCATCTGCATCCGCATGGGTTTCATCAATAACCATCGACATATAATAACTAAAACCAATATAGTCTACCGTATTATTTGCAATTAAAGCTAGGTCCTCATCAGTTATTTCCAGTTTCTTTGGATCGACATGATAGTCGTGCAACATCCGTGCAGTTGATGCAGGATATTTACCTCTAACCTGTACATCAGCGCAGAAAAAGTTAAAATCTTGCATCTGTTTTAAGTTTGCCATTTGATTTTCTGGATTTGCATCAAACGCATAACTAGTAGCATACAAAATCATACAGCCTATTTTTAATGCCGGATTTAATTGATGACCATATTTTACAGCTAGCGAACTTGCTACAAATTGGTTATGCCATGCTTGAAAAACATTATTCTTATCATTTGAACCATTACTAGGCACCATTCCTTGACTCATAACTGGAAAATGAAATGCTGAATTGATTTCATTAAATGTCATCCAATATTTAACTTTTTGCGAATATCTTTGTAAGACTACTTTTGCAAAGTTCTCATAAAACGCTATCAATTTGCGGTTCTTCCAACCACCGTATTCTGTTGCAAGATGTAATGGCAATTCATAATGTGAAATAGTTACCACAGGTTCAATATTATACTTAAGACATTCATCAATCAATTGATCATAGAATACAAGCCCAGCTTCATTAGGTGTTGTTTCATCACCCTTTGGAAAAACTCTTGACCAAGCGATTGAAAAACGATAGCATTTAAATCCCATTTCCGCAAAAAGTTTAATGTCTTCCTTAAAGCGTTGATAATGTTCTATTCCACGATGATTCGGATAGCGATATTTTTTAGCATCGATTTTCCACTTAAAATCAGGTTGAGCAGCAATTGCAAACCTTTCTTTCCCACCTGGTAAAGCATCTGCAATTGATGGTCCTTTGCCATCTTGATCCCAAGCACCTTCTAATTGGTTAGCGGCAGTAGCCCCACCCCAAAGAAAATTATCTGGAAAAACTTCAGATGGTAATGATTTAAAATCAAACATTGAATCCCTCTCTTTCTTAATCCATTGGATTTTCATCCAACTTTTGCAACAAACCATAAAGAGCTCCATACAGATTAGCACTATTTTCAAATTTAGCTTTTTTAATATCTGGTCGTGTCAACGTTTGCTTAATCAATGGTAACTCTTCTAACATTTTATCATATTCTTGATTTATTGTTTTAATCAAAATCGGTTGACTGCTAATTCCGCCTCCAATTGCATACGTAGTTACATCAACAACACTTTGAATATTCAGTATCAAATATGCAATTTTGCGACAATAAGCTTTAAATATTTTCTCAGCAATCGGATTATTTTGTGTGATTTTTTTGAATACTTCTAGTCCATCTTTTTTATCTTTTAAATTCAAATCTGTTGCAATCTGTTTAATCATCTCAACTGCAGACACGCTCATACCAACTATTTTGTCGTAGCCATCTCGCTCATAGTTATTAACCATAAAGCTAAGTTCTCCTGCTTGGAAATGGCTTCCTGTTAACAGTTTGTTATTGATAATTATTCCACCACCAACGCCTGTTCCTAAAATAATGGCTGCTGAATTTGCATGCCCTTGTAATACACCCAACCATAATTCTGCTAATGCAGCCGCCTTACCGTCATTTTCAACTCCAACTGGCAACTTACCGAATTCATCTTGAATCATTTTTTCAAAATTGACGCCATCTAAAAATGGAAGTGAACCTCCAAAATAAACGATACCGCTTTTGGAATCAACCTTACCAGGAACGCTAATCGCAACTCCAAAAATTTCTTTTCTATATTTTGCTATAATTCCCATAAAAGCACGTTTAAATTCCTCTGGCTCGGTTGGTGTTGGTTGTTGATCTTTCATAGTTAGATTTCCAGAATGATCAATTAACCCATATTTCAGATTAGTTCCGCCAATATCAATACTCAAATAATTCCGCATAAAAATTCTCTCCTCTTACACTGCCAAATAAAGATTCTAATATATTATAATTTTTTTTGTGAAAAAAGCCATGGAAGCAATTTGCTATTATTAAATGCAAGTGCCCAACTTGCATGTGCATTTGGGGCAGCTTCTCCCTTAGGATAAATAGATACTTTTAATTTTTCTCCATTTAATCTTTTAATTTTTTCAGCAATATTAATCGTTCCATTTACATTAACCACAGGATCATCTTCTACATGAAATGCCCAAATCGGTAAAGTCGACAGCTTACGCGCTTCTTCTTGTGTTGCTTCCATATATCTACCTTGCCCTGATTGTAATTGAAATTTCTTACCATTATTATACACATAACCTGAGCATGGAACCAAAGCTGTAAAAAGATTAGGGAAACTCTCTCCAAATTGCCATGTTGCCGATGCTCCATTCGATAATCCTACAAGATATACTCTTGACGAATCAATATTTTCATCTTTCATGATTTTACCAATCAATTTTAACAGATCATTTTGAACTTCTGGTCTAAACCATCCATTAAGTTCTGGCATCCAAGTAGCTTGCGGGACTAAAACGACTGCATCTTCATTATGTTTGACATATTTATAGATTGTTTTAACAACATCACTCCCAAGTAATGGTAATTCATTCGAAAATCCACGTTCTCCTGAACCATGCAAAAATATGACTAGAGGTCTTTTTTCTTCTTTTTGATGTGATGAAAACAACATATAACTTAATAAACCTTTAGTTGATTGAAAAATATATTTATCAAATTTTTTAACAAACTTATCTTTCTTAAAAACTACATTATATTCAGTTACATCATGATTAATAATTTCAATAATTATTTTTGGTAAATTTATTTCATTAACAAATTTTTCAAGATTAAATTTTAACACTGGAATTGGCTCATGAAATTTCACTTCAACCGCATCTGAGCTAAGTCTTTTTAAATCATACGCAAGTTTTTCCCCATTCAAGGAAAAATTAATATCTTTACTTTCTACATTACATTCTTTAGAAAAAATCAATTCAGCACTTATGATAAAATCTCCATCATCAAGAACACTTCTCTGATAAATTACGTTAACCTTCATCTATGCTTCCTCCTTATCGCTTTTATTAACAAGATCTTTATTTCTTGAAAAAGCCAATAATAAAAATGCAATTCCAATAACCAACATTAATATCCCAGCAATTATTAACTCTGAAACTGCATCTCCGTGATTAAAAACTTTTCCTAAAAGAACAAGCGTATATGGTGATAAGAAAGCTCCAAAATTATTAAAAACCTTAGCTATAGAAATTGCAAAGTCTTTTGAACTAACAGGAACATCTTCCATTACAGCTCCATAGATATATGGGAATATTAAAGATGTTGAAGACACTATAACCATAAATATGGAAAACATCCACATGTTTTTAGAATATGCCATACCAATAAAACCTATTGTGCCCATAAACATGATAACAACGGGTGTATAATGCTTTAACACCTTATATATAGGACCATACAACATAGTTATAAAACCGCCTACAATTCCTGCAATTGCTAAGCCCGTTGATAACATCCCTGAATTACTTAACTTTAATTGTGCTATCGCTAAACCAGAATCTGTAGATAATGCCATTATTGCATTAAAATAGAGAAATGCTAATATAATTGCTAAAAATGCTTTCAAAGGTAACTTTTTTTCCTTTTTACCTGATTCAACTGAAGCCTTTTCACGATTAGTAGCTACTATACTTTTTTCAACATCTTTGTTATATCCTATAGAAAACAAAATTATTATTGGAATAAAGACAAGATATACTAAATAAGCATTATGCCAGCCCGCACCCAATAATATACCAGCGATAAAAGTCGCTAAACTATTACCCAATGTTGAAATTGCAGATTGAATCCCTAATAAATTACGTTGTTCATCGCCCTCATACAAATCAGAGATTAAACTAACTGTTGACGACGAATAAAGTCCGTTACCTGCACCAAATAAAAATCTAGCTATTTCTATTAACGTAAAATTATTAGTAAAGAATGGAGTTATTCCACCTATAAGACCAACTATTAATCCTAATAATACCGTACGTCTCTTACCTAATATTTTTATAAAAAATGTACTCAACAAAACAAATATCATCATTGCAATAGACGGTATAGTTATTAATGCTTGAACAGATGATTGACTATGGGTAGAAAATTGTTTAACCATTGCAGGAACTGCACCTGAAACTGCACCTGCAGCTGTTAATAGAGTTGAGATTGATAAGATACCAATTTTTAGAATCGGTTTTCTTTTTTGTAATACTGCGTTTTCCATATTAGTCCTCCCAATTTTTATGTTTTATAAACAAGTTAAAAATTTTTTACCCGGGTATTTTTTTGTTAACGATTTCAGTATATTGTTTTTATCAATAAAGTATTGTACAATACAACTCTATTTTGTATTATTTAATTGTTTTTGAAATCGCTTTTAAGAAAGGAAAGGAAAATTTTGCATTCTCATATTAAAAAAGTTCTGGTTAATTTCAATTTAGCTACTCAAATTTCTGTTTTAGTTTATTCTTATGAACGTGATTTATTACTTTCATTGCCAGGTAAAATAAATTCTGATTCATTCTTGATTTTAACAAAGGACATTGTGTTTCCACAAAACAATAACTACCGAAATTATATTTTTCATAATGATAGCTATATTAGTTTAATAGATCTTGGTATAGAACAAAAAAAAATTATCATCCTTGGACAAACTGAATTTTCACAACAATCTAACGATTTTAATTCCTCGTTTCCAAATATTATGTTAAAAAAATTCCAATCTGTCAGCAATTTGGTCTATTACTCAATCTTCTTTAAATGGCCCTCACAAACTGAGCCAATTCACTTAAGCGATTCTCTTTTGGATGGAGAATCTTACAATAGCCTTGACAACAGAAGATTGGAAAAAAACTTCCATAACAATTACCTCTTTGAAAAATCTATGCTAAAGACTATTGAACGAGGACAAAATGATAAATTTCCACAAGCACTACATGCCTATATGGAAAGTGGTTCCCCTGGAGAAATGAATTATAGCAATGCATTAAGAAACAATAAAGATTTAGCCATTGCAGCACTTACTATATTTACACGTGCTGCAATTAAAGGTGGTATTCCTGCCGAGGGCGCTTTAAGTTTAAGTGATAATATTTCTCAAAATATTGAAAAACTAACTGAGATAACAGATATCGAAGACCTTATTTTAAAAATTGGCATGCTTTTTATAGAACGAGTTCAGAACACTCAAAAGGCATCTACGACAAATCCTGTTGTTTATTCTGTAATTAATTACATATACCAACATTTAAATTCAAAAATAAAAATATCTGATATCGCCGTTAAATTAAATTATTCGCCTAACTATATTTCTAAAATTTTTAAAAAAGAAACAAACAAAACCATCACACAATACATTAATGATCAAAAAATACAGGAAGTTAAAAGCCAATTAGCATATACTGACAAAACAATTAGTCAAATTTCTGAAGATCTCGGTTTCTCAGATCAAGGTTATCTAACAAGACTATTTAAAAAAAGCACAGGTGTTTCACCTTTCTTTTTCCGACAAGAACACTCAATCTAATTGCAAAAAAATCTCTGGCTTTAAAAAAGCAACTTTAGTTTTTCTTTGCTTTTAAAAAGGTCCCTTAGTACTTCAATCGCCTTTTGCTTGGTCTTAGTCTCAGTGCTTTTAAATGCTGAGACACTTAAATACACTGTTCTAGTTGGTGAATTAGGATATATTCTTGCTAAATGCAGATTTTCTCCATTTTTCGCCCATGTAATAGCGGGAATAAAACTAACACCTGCATGATTATCTATTAATTCCCTAATTGTAGCGGGATCATCAGACTCATATTGATATTCTAAATTTAACTTATACTCGTTAAAATATGTGTCAAGAGTTTTTCGTAAAGCTAACTGATTACTTAAACCAATAATTGGTAATTGCATCAAATCTTGAATTGATACAATATTTGATGTTAGTTCATCACCCGCTGTACCAACAAAAATTTCTTCTTCCAATAATTCAATAGACTCACTATTTCGTGTTGTAGAAATAACAAAATCGAATTTCTGAAAATCATTCTCATCTACAATTTTTTGTGTTAATTGGATTGGTGTATCCAAATATACAGTTTTAAGCGCATGGAGTATTTCAGGTATAAATAAAGAGCCAACTTCAACCAATATTCTTATTGGTTTTCTTTTTTCTTTTGATGTTTCCAAAACAGCATTTACTCCATAGTCAATTTGATCTAATCCTTTTTCGATATAAGTTAAAAAAAGTTTCCCATATTCGTTGATATAAATTCTTCGCCCTTCTCTGCTAAATAACTGAACACCTAATTCTTCTTCTAATTCCTTAATCATTTTAGTCATGGCTGGTTGACTAACAAATGCTTTTTTGGCTCCTTTAGTTATACTTCCAGTCTGTGCAGTATAAACAAATCCACGTAATTGAGAAAGATTGATATTAATTACCTCCTTATAACTAACAGTTATAATAAATAACTACTATTCATTATACATATCACTTATTTATTAGTACAGTGATAGTATGTAATCGATTTATTTTGTCAAATAGGAGCTATACTATGAAATCACTTTGGATTTTTCCAGGACAAGGTTATCAACATGCTAATATGTTAACGCATGTTGATTCCAGCTTATTACATTATGTTGAAAATTTATTGGAAATTCATTTAAATGACAATGTCCAAGATTATTTAGACTACGTTAAACTTCAAGTTAGTATTTCCTTACTACAAGTTGATCAAGTTGATAAATTAATCGCTAAAGGTTTTTATCCCCAATTAGTAGCTGGCCATTCTCTTGGAATATTTGCTGCAGCTTATGCCTGCGGAAGTTTAGATAAAGAAAATCTCTTCAAATTAGTTAAATTACGAGCACAGCTAATGCAAAACGCCTACCCTTACGAATATGGCATGGGAATTGTTACCGGACTTACTTTGAACCAGCTTGAATTCTTAGTTAGTCAAGTTAATCATTCTAGTATGCCTGTATATGTTTCAAATCAAAATACACCTGATCAAATTGCATTATCTGGAAAATTGACTGCTATTAGAAAAGTTTTAGTTTTAGCAAAAAAATCCGGTGCGAGTAAAACATTAGTACTAAAGGTTCCTGTTCCTTCTCATTCTCCACTAATGAAGCCCATTGCACATTCTTTATGTGAAAAATTAGACAAAATAAATATACGTACCCCAAATTGCGTTTATCTCATTAATAGTAGTGGTTATTCAACACGTAAACCTGAGTTTATAAAAAAAGATCTCTCTGAGAGTTTAATTTACCCTGTTTATTTTAATTCTATGATATCTATTGCAACAGATTTTAAGCCAGATACAATTATAAACTTTCCACCTGGATCTCCTTTTAGAAAAATACTGTCTCAGCAGTTCTCAGAACAACATCAAATTTATTTAGATCAACATATTTTTGACGATTCGCTTTTTTTGCTAAATAAATGGAAACGAGGTCTATACAAATGACAAATAAAAATCATAACTGGGCAAGTCAACGTGATGAAAAAAATTTACGAATGGCTAATGCCACATCAATAATTAACAATAAATTTGTTAGAACAGAAAATGCCAAAGAATTATTAGAAACATTAATTCAACCTAACGATCGAGTTGTCTTAGAGGGAGACAATCAAAAACAAGCATCTTTTCTCTCGGAAACTTTAGCCTCTGTGGATTGTGCTAGAATACATGATTTACATATGATCATGAGCAGTGTTTCTCGCCCAGAACATTTAGATATTTTCGAAAATGGAATTGCAACCAAATTAGATTTTTCCTTTGCTGGTCCACAAAGTAATCGTATTTCAAAAATGATTAGCTCTGGAATTTTAAAAATTGGTGATATTCATACTTATCTTGAATTATATGCACGTCTCTTTGTCGACTTAACACCTAATGTAGTTCTTGTTGCTGCTGATAAAGCCGATAAACAGGGTAATCTCTACACTGGTTATAACACCGAAGAAACACCTGTAATTATTGAATCTGCTGCATTTAAAAATGGAATTGTAATTGTTCAAGTCAGTGAAATTGTCGACAAATTACCTCGAGTTGATATTCCTAGTGATTGGGTTGATATTATTATTCAGTCAGATAAACCTTATCAACTTGAGCCTTTATTTACACGCGATCCTCAAAATATTACTGAATTACAAATTTTGATGGGTATGATGGCGATTCGAGGAATATATGAGAAACATCATGTTCAATCTGTAAATCACGGAATTGGATTTAATACTGCTGCAATCGAATTATTACTTCCTACCTACGGAAATCAATTAGGACTTAAAGGTAAAATTGTTCCCTATTGGGAAGTTAATCCAACACCTACTTTAATTCCTGCCATTGAAAATGGGTGGATAAAATCTATCCATAGCTTTGGTGGTGAAGTTGGAATGGAACAATACATATCAGCTCGACCTGATGTTTTCTTTGTAGGAAAGGATGGCACTATGCGTTCAAATAGAGCGTATGGTCAAATGGCAGGACAATATGCCTTAGATATGTTTGTTGGCTCAACATTACAAATTGATAAATATGGCAATTCTTCCACTGTTACAAATGGCCGTTTGTCTGGTTTCGGAGGAGCCCCAAATATGGGCTCTAACCCAACAGGGCGTCGCCATTCATCTACTGCTTGGCAAAGTTTAAAACCTACAGATAACCCTTTAGCTAAAGGACAAAAACTAGTCGTTCAAATCGTTGAGACTTATAACTCAGCAAAAAAGCCTGTATTCGTTGAACATTTAGATGCTGAAAAAGTTCAAAAAGAAGCAAACCTTGAAAATGTTCCTATAATGATTTATTCAGAAGATACTACACATATTGTTACAGAAGAAGGAATTGCATATTTATATAAAACAAATAGTATGACTGAACGCCAAGAAGCAATTGAAGCTATCGCTGGTGTTACACCACTAGGATTACGAAGTAATGCAAAAAAATTAAATCAATTACGCAATAAAGGAATTGTTGCACTTCCAGAAGACTTAAAAGTAAATAGACTCGCAGCTAAGCGTTCCTTGTTAGCAGCCAAAAATATGGAAGACTTAGTTAAATGGTCTAAAGGTTTATATAATCCACCAGCAAAGTTCCGTAGTTGGTCATAAGATTGTTTGTTATTTATAAAACAATCTTAAAATATTACTTTGTCTTAGTTATATTTATAGAACTATCTACAATTAAGGAGGAATTGCTAACTATTATGGAAAAATTGTATTTTAAATTTACAACAACACAACCTGTTACTAAATTTGTTCATGTTGGCGTTGTTGCATCCGGAGATTTAGAAATTATTTTACGTCCAAATAATCACTCTTACTCAACATTAAACATTATCACAGGTAGTGATGGCTTTAAAAGTACTTGGAGTAATGTTCTTTCCCGATTCTTTGATCGCTATCCTCTCCAAGGAGATTTTGAAATAAATGACTTTGGCGCTACACCCGGTGTTGTTAATCTAAGACTATCTCAAGTAATGGAGGTGTTAAAAAATGAACAATAGTCTGCTTGAATTAAATGCTAGAGAACGGGCAGTTGCACTATTAGATAAGGATACAGCTCAAGAATTAATCGGTCCTTTTGACAATATCATTTCCCCTCATCTAATTCCACAAAATATCGTTCCAGAAAGTGATGATGGCGTTATTATCATGAAAGGGCAACTAAAACATCTCAATTGTGTCATTATATCAATAGAGGGAAGTTTTCAAGGTGGAGGTATTGGTGAAGTAGGTGGTGCAAAAATTGTATCTGCATTAGAACATACTTTACTTGATAATAAAAATGGAGAGAAGGTTTATCCTCTTATAATATTTGATACAGGTGGCGTCCGTCTTCAAGAAGCAAACTATGGCTTATTATCTATATCCGAAATTCAAAACATGATTATTGAGCTTAAACAATATGTACCCGTAATCGGTTTAATTCCTGGGCGTGTCGGTTCATTCGGCGGCATGTCTATTACCACTGCTTTAATGTCTTATATTATCACAACTGATAAGGCACGAATTGGATTAAATGGTCCCGAGGTTATTGAGCAAGAAGCCGGAGCACGTGAATTTGATTCTAGTGATAAGAATCTTATTTGGAATACTTTAGGTGCAAAACAACGTAAGGCAACAGGAATAGTTGATGAAGTAATAGATGATGATGTTGATGCGTTTCGTTCAACTATTGCAAAAACTATTTTAGAAAAAAAAGATTCAAACCGTGATCAACAAGTTAACTTCTATCTTTCCCTTATAGAAACCCTAGATCCTGCTCATATGCTAACTACGCAAGAATATACTAATTTATATAGGCATGTATCTGTTCACGACCATCATTTAAATTCTGCAATACCAAGTGACTATCCAACTATTACCAGTCGCGGGCGTCACTGGTTTGAACAATTAACGCAAATTAAAAATGCTCATAGCGATATACCAACAGTTTTACATGCTCTGGTAAATGGTTACGAATATATTTCAATTGTTCCGGACAAAAACAATAATTTTCCGCGAGTACGTCACGGTGAAGTAGGCTTAAAAGAAGGCTATACTGTTGCAAATGTTATAAATGATTTAATAGATCGTGATAAAGATAAAAAAACAAAAACCCCAATCGTTATAATTGTAGACGTACCAAGTCAAGCATATGGTTATAACGAAGAGTTAGTTGGAATACACATGTCGTTAGCAGCAAGTGTTAGTGCCTATGCACGTGCTAGGCAAGCTGGTCATAAAATAATTTCTTTTATCCCTGGAGATGCTGTATCAGGCGGATTTCTCGCTCATGGCTTGCAATCTAATCGCTTAATTGCTCTTAATGACTCAAGTATTACTATTCAGGCAATGAGTAAAGAGAGCGCCGCTAGAATAACAAACCGATCATTACAAGAACTAGAACAAGCCACTAAAAATACACCTGCTATGGCGTATGATATTAAAAATTATCAAAAGCTAGGAAGTCTTTTTTATTTGATTTCAAATGTTAAAAGTTATGATTCATCTGACTATGCTATCAATATAGTTAAAAATGCGATTAATTCAGCAATATCTGATTTAGAAAACAAACCAACTGATTTAAGTTTTAGATATAACAACAAAATAGCTAAAGAAAGTGGACGAGTTGCAACAAATAAAATTCGTCTATTAATGGACAAACAATGGAACTAATCCCACATACATTAATCAAATTAAAAAATAAAGATTTAATTTATGCTGATACTTCTGTGCCAGCTTGGGTTAAAAAAAGCTTAGAAATCTCTTCTTATAGTGTAGTTCGTCGTGGATTTCAATCTGAATATATTCCCGTTGGAATCCGTGGGTTTAAAAAAAATCAAAGATTTGCTGCTTGCATTAAAAAAAGTAATATTGAAAGCACATACCTACCCAGTGATGCACTTAAAAAAATAGATACTGTGCCTAATACTCGATTAAATTTACCTGCTTTTCAATCACTTCTAAAAATTAGAAACCATTTAAGTATGTTTGAATGGGGAGTTGGTGGTAGTTTGCAGTTTGAATTAATTACCGGGATACCTATGGTAACTGAAAAAAGTGATCTTGATTTACTAATAACTTGTCCTCCAGTTCCTCTATCACATAAAGAAGCTAACCAACTACTAAAAAAATTACAATTCCTTTCAACTGTACATCTCGATATTCAAGTTTTGAATCATCAAAATGGTTTTTCTCTTGAGGAATTCGCATTACAAAGGAATAAAACAATATTAGTAAAAACAATGGTAGGTCCAATTCTAATGGATGACCCCTGGATCTAAGCAATCCTTAACAAAATAACGTTAACTAATTTAAACTTTAAATTATATTAAAAAAACAGACTAGAAAATTTGACTATCACTTTCTAATCTGCTTTTTTATCTAATCGCGCTGAAATAAGTCGCGTGTATATACTTTGTCTTTTACATCTGCTAAGTGTTCACTCATACGATTAGCAACAATAACTTGCGAGCGCTGTTTAAACACTTTAAAATCTGTCACAACTTGATTGCCTAAAAATTCATTTTTTCCTACTAACATTGGTTCATATATTATAATATGCGCTCCTTTTGCCTTTAATCGCTTGATAACACCTTGAATAGAGCTTTGTCTAAAGTTGTCACTATTACTCTTCATTGTTAATCTATATATACCGATAACCATATCTTCTTTAGTTGCAGTTTTCTTTTTGTCATATTTTATAATTTGTTCTGCAATAAATGTTTTTCTAGTCGAATTAGACTTAACAATAGCTTCAATTAAATTTTGCGGAACATCTTTATAATTGGCTAATAGTTGTTTAGTATCTTTAGGTAAACAATATCCTCCATACCCAAAAGAAGGATTATTATAGTGTGTACCTATTCGTGGATCTAAACCTACACCAGCAATAATCTGATTTGTATTAAGTCCTTTTAGCTCAGCATATGTGTCTAATTCATTAAAGTAACTAACCCGCAAAGCTAAATAAGTGTTTGAAAATAACTTTACAGCTTCTGCCTCAGTATAACCCATAATTAAAGTAGCAATATCTTCATCAAGTGCTCCTTCTTGCAGTAAATTTGCAAATTCAGCAGCTTTTTGCTTTAAAAAATCATCTGCTAAATCTGTACCTACTATTATTCGTGAAGGATGTAAGTTATCATATAGCGCTTTACTCTCACGTAAAAATTCTGGATTAAAAAGAATATTACGATACTTTAGTTCTTCTCTAACTTTCTTTGTGTATCCAACTGGGATAGTTGATTTAACAACTATTATTGCTTCATCATTATAACTTCTGACCTGTCTAATAACTGCTTCTATGGAGGATGTGTCAAAGAAATGAGTATGACTATCATAATTGGTTGGCGTTGCAATTACAACAAAATCAGCATTCGAATAAGCTAACTTTGCGTTCAATGTAGGTATCAAATTTAAGCTCTTACTACTTAAATACTCTATTATTTCTTTATCTTGAATAGGTGACTTCTTCTGTTCAAGCAGATTAATTTTTTTAGCATCAATGTCTACCGCATACACTTCGTGTTTTTGTGCCAAAAGAGTAGCGATACTTAGACCAACATAGCCTGTTCCAGCCACTGCTATTTTTAATTCCTTATTCTTCATAATTAGTTACCTCACAAAAATTTTATTATTTTCTACAAGCTACTCAAGATTTTTTATATGATTGTAAATTCGCATTGAATCATCAAAAACATCATTTTTATCATGATCAATAAAATCTTGTTTTGTCCGTTGTGAATTTTTAGTTGCCCTACCACGTGCCTTCTTTTGTAAAAATTCTGCTTTAGATTTTGTAAAATAATGATTTATTCTAATCACATTAGTATTTACACTCTTTGTAAACGGACCATTTACTATCTCTTTTTTTTCATTAATAGCATAGTAGCCTGGTAAATAGTAAGCTCCATGAGGATCATTCATAAAACCAACTGTTTTAGCTGGAGAAATAATCGACTTTATATGTCTATTTTTAATAAAGTCTGTCTGCGATCGATACACAAAGTTATCTGTTAATAATCCTTGTGGCTTTTTTTCTAAATTTGAGGATCCGAAAATTTGCCAATTAATTGCAAGACCTCCAACATTTTTATCAGCAAAATATTCCTCTAATAACTCAAGTAAGCCCTTCTTTTCATCTTTAACATAAATAAATTCGTCTGCATCTAAAAATGCCATATATCGACAAGCTTTTCCATACTTGTTTAAGGCATCATTGTATGCATCCATCTGTTTTGCAGTTCCTAAAAATTTTGTATATGTCACTTTTTTCTTATATAAATCTACAATTTCTAATATATTATCATCGCTTCCATTATCATATATATAGAAATGATCTACACCTAAAGATAGATAATAATTTAACCATTCTTTTAAGTACTGTGCTTCATTTTTCACAATTATTACAACTGCAAAATTATATTTTATTTGTGTGTTGTCTTTTCGTGTAAGCCAGAGTTTTATAAGTTTTAACGTTCCAGGTAATAATAGTCTAGCTTCACTTTTTTTTAGATTTTCTTCACTTTTTGCTTCATATGGTAAATTAATGAAAGTATCTAGTCTTCTAATACTAGCATGTAACGCTTTTTTCAAACTCATCACTTAATTCTCCTTAAATTTAAACACATTAGATATTTCTTATGATAAAAAACTAATTCGAATATTGTGTGAAATTATTATGATATGTTATGAAAACATCCGTTATTTTTGTATAAACAACCCTAAATTTATATTAAGTGTGTTTTACCTTGTCTTCTTGTTGAAATCAGCTAGTTATGTACGACTAAAAAATACATAATCTAAATATAATTAAAAAGCAGCATTAAAGAATCCTATCTTCTTTAACACCACTTTTCCCTTTTCACTTCTATAAAGTATGAAAAAAATTATTTAATTTTGAGTATCTTTCCTATAACAATCAAGCTGGTATTACTTATGTTGTTTAACGATGCTAACTTACTTACTGTCGTATTATATAACTTAGCAATCTTATATAAAGTATCACCGGATTTTACCGTATATGTTGAACTCGTACTACTTGTCGAACTTGTACTACTTGAGTTTGTTGTACTACTACTGCTTGTTGTCGAACTGCTACTGCTCGTTAGCTTCAGTACTTCACCTACATAAATTAAGCTCGTATTACTTATGTTATTTAACGAGACCAACTTACTTACTGTCGTATTATTTGCTTTTGCTATCTTATATAAAGTATCGCCGGATTTTACTGTATATGTTGAACTCGTACTACTTGTCGAACTTGTACTACTTGAGGTTGTTGTGCTGCTACTGCTTGAAGTTGTTGTACTACTACTTGTTAACTTCAGCGTTTCACCTACATAAATTAAGCTCGTATTACTTATATTATTTAACGACGCCAACTTACTTACTGTCGTATTATTTGCTTTTGCTATCTTATATAAAGTATCGCCGGATTTTACCGTATATGTTGAACTTGTGCTACTTGTCGAACTCGTACTACTTGAAGTTGCTGTGCTGCTACTGCTACTTGTTGTGGAACTACTACTGCTCGTTAGCTTCAGCACTTCACCTACATAAATTAAGCTCGTATTACTTATGTTGTTTAACGACGCCAACTTGCTTACTGTCGTATTATTTGCTTTTGCTATCTTATATAAAGTATCGCCGGATTTTACTGTATATGTTGAACTTGTGCTACTTGTCGAACTCGTACTACTTGAAGTTGTTGTGCTGCTACTTGTTGTGGAACTACTACTGCTCGTTAGCTTCAGCACTTCACCTACATAAATTAAGCTCGTATTACTTATGTTGTTTAACGACGCCAACTTGCTTACTGTCGTATTATTTGCCTTTGCTATCTTATATAAAGTATCGCCGGATTTTACTGTATATGTTGAACTCGTACTACTTGTCGAACTAGAAGTCGTACTACTTGTTGATGAGCTACTTGTCGAACTAGAGGTCGTACCGCTTGTTGATGAGCTACTAGAACTTGTTGTTCCAGAATATTCAAATGCTAAGTCATCCCACGCAGTTAAATTATATTTTTCAATAATTGCTTCTAATTTAGATGTATAACTAACATCCGTTGCATATCCATCTTCATAAATTAATTTAGCCACGGTATCTGCATCTGTCTCGCCAACTAAATTACTATAACGTGAACTACTTGCTAATAATTTAGCATGATCTAAAATGCTGTCATCATCACTATCATATACACGAAACTTTGCATATACCGTATGATAAGCTCCACTATAGTACTCTTTTGTCTTTAAAGTCACAGTTGTTCCAGTCCATGAACTTCCAGCTTTAATTCCAAATAAATTATGATACGTACTAGCTAGCGTTGACTGCCCCCAACCACTTTCGAGAATTGCTTGTGCAGCAGTTATTGACGGTAATATTTTGTACTTAATCCATCCCTCAATAGCACCCGAAATAATTTGATTTAAAAATGTTGAGATTTTAGAAGAATATGTTGCTGTATTTTCTGCTTCTATAGCTGCAATTGCAGACTCTAATTCACTATCCGTTAAAGTTGTTGTCGTAGTACTAGTGTTAGTATCTGCAGATGTTGCAACACTTACATTATCCGCTGTTGTTGCATCACTACCGCTTGAACTAGACGTGCTTGTTGGCTCTGTATTTGTTGCTGTAGAACTACTTGTTGAATCTGCTGTACTCGAACTGCTAACACTGTCTACACTTGCGCTACTCTCAGTTGTATCACTACTACTTGAACTAGACGTGTCACTTACCGAATCCACATTTGTTGTAGAACTACTTGTTGAATCTGCTGTATTCGAACTACTTACGCTATCAGCGCTTGTACTGCTTGTCGAATCTGCTGTACTCGAACTACTTACGCTATCAGCGCTTGTACTGCTTGTCGAATCCGCTGTACTCGAACTACTTACGCTATCAGCACTTGTACTGCTATCAGTTGCATCACTTGAGCTTGATGATGAAGATTCACTTGTATCGTCACTACTTGAATTGCTTATTGAATCAGCAGACGATGTACTACTACTTGCTGTTACAACTTTTAATGTGCCTGAGCTTGATGACGAAGAACTTACTATAGAGCTAGATGCGTCATTTGATGTATTCACATCATCAGCTTGTGCAACTATCGTATGTAATGGTTTTAACTGTATTCCAAGTATAACTGATGAAACTGTAAGCAAACTATATGCCCAATATTTACCAGCTTTATACATCTTATAGTGTACTTTTTTATCGGGATACTTTTCCATAAAAGCATTACCTCCTAAATTATAATTCTATAAATAAAGAATAACATAACTATTTCGTATAAATTAGATTCATGAATAATGTAATCTTAATGTAAAAATAAATTATTGCAACATATAATTAATACTTACTTTATATTTTTAAAAAATTATCCCCCAAAATATATTGTATTTTTTACAAATAATCATTTCCAATTAGCATTACTTTTACGTTATTTAACAATAACTTACACTAAATAATAGATATTTTGTCATCATCATTGTCTAATTTCATACTATCTTGTTCTCATTGATTAAACCACTAATAGTACCATGAAATATCATTCATAAGTTTAAAAGATTAATTCAAAAACCGTTTTTCCGTCTCTACGATGCTACAATAAAAATTAAAATTAGTTATCTATAATCTATAATATAAAAATAAAAAGTAAAACTATATATTTTTATATCATTTCAATATTATGTAATTAAAAACATTGATTTATAAAAAAATTAATGTTTTTATCCATCATAATAGTGTTAAAAAATTAGTAAATAAAAAAACGGAAATAAACTTTAGCAATTTCCGTTTTTTATATTTGCCGCTTATTTAGAAAACCATTTATTATTTTGCTGCTGACTGACCCGCCAAACGTCCAAATGTTTGCGCATGACTTGCTGCTAATCCTGGAACTCTGTCTGGGTAACTGCCAAAGAAAAAGCCACCACTATCATTGCCTGCTGCATATAAATTATGAATAGGCTCATAATTTGCATCAAGAACTTCCATTTTTTTATTAACTCTTAATCCATCTGAAGTACATAAGATTCGTCCACCTAAAATACAGCCATAGTAAGGTTTCTTATTAATAGGAGTTAATCTATATGCTTCTTTGCCAAAGTCTTTATCAATATTCATCTTCACTAATTCATTGTTTCGCAAAACTGTCTTTTTAAGATTTTCAGCTGGTAACTGTAGCTTTTCAGCTAATTCTTCAATAGAATCTGCTTGCACAACCAATCCTTTATCAACATACCGCTGCGTATCTTCACGTAGTTTTTTTGCATTAGCCATATATCCTGGAAAACCTACTCGAGCACAGCCTAATGTATGAAATTGTTTTGCATATTCGTCAAAATTGTCATCCCAGATCATTGCATAAAGATAACCTGGTTGTTTACTTGCAGCGTTGACTGTAAATTGATATGGAACAGATTCATTAGCAAATCTTTCCCCACGTAAATTAACTTTCAATAATGGATGACTACCCAACCACAGCCAATCTTCATAAGTTGCCGTTTGAACATACATTTCTTCTGTCTTTTTTCCTACAGGAACTAATCCTCTATCAAAAATACATTCGGCTGGCTCTTCATCTTTAATAGCTCCAATATCTAAAGCCGAGACAATCCCCGCTCCATTATTTCTTGGACTATCATTATAAACATTTTTCTTTAATGCTAGTGGATTCCATTTTTTTAAAAGTTCTTCATTTGCAGAATATCCACCTGTGCATAAAATAATTCCCTTTGATACATTAATCTTAATTAATTCTCCTGAGGATATATTTTTTACAATTGCGGCAACAGCAACATTTCCTTCTTTTATTATTTTTACTAATGCCATTTTAAAACTTAAATTCACACCTAGCGCAGCAATTTTTTCTTGAAACCATGTACCATAAGATACAAAAGTTTCGTCATCAATAGTTGGATCATTTTCAGTTGAAAAGCCCTGGTATGCACTACTGGTGACCAACGAGTCAGGTTCAGCACGTAAATGTGCTCCATGCGGTTTCAAAATATTATCCTCTACCCAATTAACAGCTTCTGCACTGTTATTTGCCCAATGATAAATCAAACCTTCATCAACATTATGTTGTGCAAATGCTGCAAGATATTCGACTAATTCATATTTATCTATGGTCATCCCTGCTCTTTTTTGAGCATTAGTACCAACTCCAGCAAGACCTAAACGCAGTAAATTAATACTATCTTCTTTTTCAATTATCATAACTTGTGCGCCTTTTTCAGCAGCTGCGGCAGCAGCCATCATCCCAGCATTTCCCGCTCCAACGACAAGAACCTCTGTTTCAATTGTGCTGCTTATCTTTTGATCATTCAATTTATTTTCCATCAGATAATCCTCCTAATTGTGAATTAAAATACAAAAAAATATCGAAATAAAATTTAACAGCTGTAAATTTTTCAATAGACCTATATATTAAACAAATTTGTTATAGATTAACTCTTTCTCTTTTATTAAATATATCACAATATCATTCAAAGTTTGCTCAAAAAATGCTATCATTAAGAAGCAAAACTTATTAAAAGGAGGCGCTTTTCTTGAACCTTGATCATTTGAAAGTATTTGTTAGTTTATCTGAAACATTAAATTTTTCTCTTACTGCAAAAGAAACGCATATTTCTCAATCTGCTGTTTCACAAGCTATCAAATCCATCGAAGAAGAACTTGGATTTAAGCTATTTAAAAGGACAAAAAGAAAAGTTGTTTTAACAAAAGGAGGTGCTTTTTGCTATCCTCGCATTAAAAATATTCTCAACAACTTCAACAAGACAGTTATTGAAGCCCGTGATATCTATCAAACTGAAAATAGTCTGCTTACTTTAGGAACAACAGGTACACCCTTTGAGTCTTATATTTTACCCTCACTTATCAAGAAATATCGAAAAACATATCCAAATACAAAAATTTATTTAGAAAACTTCAATCATACGCTATTAAAGCAACACGTTTTAAATCAGGAAAGTGATATTATATTCACTACTCAAGATGATGTTTCAAGTGAACAAAAACTATCTTTTATAACTCTTATGCATGGTTATTTTTGTGCTCTGGTTCCTAATAGTAATATCCTTAATAACAAACATAGTATTAAATTAACTGATTTGAAAAATCAATCGCTGATATTACTAAATGATGATTGGTGTCCTCCTAAACAGCTTAAACTACAAGAAGCCATCAAAATAATTTGCCCTAAAGAAGCTATTCTCTACGCCAACGATGTATCAATTGCCACTACAATGGTTAAAGCTAATCTAGGTATTACTTTTATGCCTAACTTTATTAATTTTCCTGATACTAACTTTTTCAAAACAATTCCCCTAAACTACACAACTAATTTAGCCTATGGTGTTGCTACTCTTTCATCACCTAGAGACGAATCACTTATTCAATTTATTAATTGGTTGCTTAAATATCCCCTCTCTGAGATTGACACACTCGTTCATTCTTAACTATAAAAAATATACAAAACTCTCTATTTTATTTAAAACTGAGATATATTATTTAATACCAAACATTTTGAAACAAATAGAAAATCTGAGATAAAATGAGGTGCTCCCCCAAAAATCTCAGACTCTCTATTTATTGTAATTATTATCTATTTTCTGTAGTCACATTCTTGTTTATTAAATACTCTATTTAACATACGCATTCTTCCAATTAAATTGGACTCCTGCCGTATTGTAGATGATACCTTTTACATCAGATTTTAGCATCGCAGCCTGTGACAACTGGTATAATGGCGCAATTGCTTGGTCATTATTCAATAATTGTGATGCTTTGACCATGTCACTCCACCGTGCTTTTTCATTAGATGCATCTGTTCCCTTAGCCGCAGCAATCAAATTATCATATGTTGTGTTTGACCATTTACCATTATTATAGCTGCCATTAGTTGTAAACATATCCACAAAACTAATTGGATCAGAAAAATCAGCAGCCCAACCAGATAATACTAAATCAAAATCTCCACTTTGTGATTTTGAAATTCTCGTTTTCTTAGGTACATTTGAAACGCTAACTGACAAGCCGGATAGATGTTGTTCTAGCTGACTTTGTAAATAAGTTGTTACGCTTTTACTTACATCATCATCGTCACCTAATAATGATAACGACAGCTTAGAAACACCTAACTCTTTTAAGCCCTCTTTCCAGAGCTTTTTAGCTTTTTGTAAATTATAAACAGCGCCTGTCCCTGTAGCCTGTGCTTTCGAAAAATCTGTGCCATTATAACTTGCCAAATCTTTAGAAACTAACCCTGTAACCGTCATCGATCCATTTCCTAGAACTTTATTGACTAATTGTTTACGATTTATAGCATATGCGATTGCTTGACGAATTTTTTTGTTTTTCAGCGCTTTCTTTGTTTGATTATATTCAAGATAATTTGTCCGTGCTTGGTGATAAGCAACAAATTCCTTATTATTTTTCAATTCACGTGCTTGTGTTGCATCTAAATATGTTTGATCAAGTTTTCCACTTTGATATAAGTTATATGAGGTGGTAGTACTCTTAGTAACTTGGAAAGTGATTTTATTTAATTTAACATCTTTTTTATCCCAATAATCTTGATTCTTGACTAATTTCCATTGTAAGTTAGAGCCTGTCCAACCAACCACTTTAAATGGACCATTATAAACCATATATTTTGCAGCAGTACCGTATTTCTTACCAAATTTTTCAACTGCTTTTTGATTTTGTGGATAGAAAACTGTGAAGCCCATTAATAACTTAAAATAAGGAATCTTTTTTTCTAATGTTACTACCAGCTTATACTTACCGTCTGCTTTAACACCCAACATCTTATAAGACTTTTTACTGTTTATAATATCATCTGCATTTTTTATACCTTCAAATAAATAGGAATAAGCAGATGCTGTTTTAGGATTTACAGTTCGTCTCCATGAATAAACAAAATCTTGTGCTGTTACTTTGTCACCATTTGACCACTTAGCATTTTTGCGCAACGTAAACGTATATTTTAAGCCATCCTTTGATACTTTTGTACTTGTTGCTAATGCATTTTCAGGCTTTGCATTTTTTCCCAATCGATACAAACCTTCATTACTGTTAGCAATAATATCAGAACTAACTTGATCTTCGACTAAAGACGGATCAAGTGTCTGCATTTCCGCTGTCTCACTCCAATGCAAAACCTTACTGCTTGCTTGCACGTTATCAGTAGTAACTGCCATTACAAAAACAACTACACCTAATAAAAATACTAATCCCTTAACAAAACTATCCTTCACTTTTCCGTACATCTTTTTTCCCTCGCATTCATTTATTTATGAACACTTAATAACATTCAAGCGTTCATCTTCTGAGTTTTCGCTTTAATGCCACTAATACCACTGTCTTTCATGACAACCACCTCTTTTTTACATTGATCTACACCAAAAAACGTCCTTTGACTATTAAAAGTCAAAGGACGTTTTTTAACGTGGTACCACCTTTTATTTACAATACTTATAATATTGCCTCAAACGTACAGCCTAATAGATTAATTGATACTAAGCGATTCGCTGACGCTGTAATGGGCGCTCCCATCATATCTTATTCATATGCAACTTACGGGTGATTTCAGCACTTATATTCGTCTAACTCTCACCAAACGTTAGCTCTCTTAACCCTAGTCCATGCTTACTTGTTCCGATCAATGTTTTAATCTAATATTAATAACATGTTCATGTTACATCATAAACATTATAAATTCAAGGGCTTATTTTCATTAAATACTAATTGTCAAAATCATTGAAATCATCGTCACTATTATTAGTATGAATGACAACTCGTGTTCCTGCAGGAATATTCTCTTCAAACCATTTTGCATCAGCTATCGACAATCTAATTGAGCCATATGCATTAACGTTATTCTTTTTCGTAACTTTTTTACCTAATTGTTGTGCCAATTTCTCAATCACATTGCCATCTTCATTGACCGGTACAGACTCAAAACGATACAATCCCTTGCCAGCAAACGCCGTCCAGTAAAGAGCACCATAACCTCGTGTTGCATCAAAATATGAACTCCCCCGCTTTTTGTCTATTATAAAGACTCCATTAGGTGTTTTTTGATATTGGTCTTGACCTTTGTCATAATTTTTAGCAACTGAAGCATACATAGTATACAATGTATAAGTTCCAGATTTAATATAAACCCGTTGTTTCTTTGTAGAAACCTCTACCCATAACCGATTTTTATGTTTCTTAGTATTCTTATATTTTTTAAGATTAACATCAGGATAATCACCTGTTAATGATGATTTTGTCCAACTTATTGGATTACGCATCCTACTTTTAATTTCTTTATTAATTTTCTTTTCTTTCTTAGCAACTAAAGAACTCGCTTTCGCTTCTTTAGCCATTTTTACTGCATTTTTTTGATCTGCATTATGGACATGTATAGCTGTAAAGCCTGTTACTACAATTAAGCAAACAGCTACAAACCAGTAAATCAAATTACTTTTTTTCATCTATTCGGAGCCCCTTTTTCAAAATCGTCACTTTAAACTATACGGTTGAAATGCAACAATGTCAATCCAAGCAATAAAAATTTAACTTCAAAATAAACTTAAGCAATTCATCCACTAAAAAACTAAACATCTTTTTATATTATTTTTCTAAACGAATTGACTCTACATCAAAAATTTTATCAGCCCATCCAGCATAAAAAGAGGATTCATGCGTAACTAATAGCACATTACCTGGAAATGCTTGTAATGCATCTCGCAATGCATTTTTTGTTTCGTCATCTAAGTGATTGGTCGGTTCATCCATAATCAAAAAATTGCTAGGCTTTAATTCAAGCAAACACAATTTAACTTTTGTCTGCTCTCCACCACTTAAGAGATTCATTGGCTTAATTGCATTTGCAGCATTAATCCCAGCTCGAGCTAACCTTTGTCGAATCGTTTTGGGCTCAAGCTTAGGATAAATATCTTGTACTGTCTGCAAAGGTGTTTGTTGGGGATTATCCCAGGTCAAATCTTGTATAAAATAGTTAACAATTGCTGCATCGACAAATTGGGCCTGTCCCCCAAAATTAGGAATTAACCCTAGAATTGATTTAATCAATGTTGATTTCCCAACACCATTAAAGCCCTTTAGAACAACCTTTTCACCATGACTCATTGCAAACGTAACAGGTGAAAGTAATGGATGTTTATAACCTACTGATAGCTTGTTAACAGTCAAAGTTGCTGAAGAAAGCAACTCAATATATGGAAAATTAAAATGCGCTTGTAAATTATCACTTGGTGGTGTAAGTCGATCAATTTTATCCAATCTTCTCTGCCGTGATTTTGCCATTGTTGCCCTCGTTCCCGCTTTATTTTTACGAATGTAGGCTTCATCTTTTTCAATCTGCTGTCTTTGCTTTTCATAAGCTTTTTGCTGAACTTCTTTTTTAATCTCTTTTTGCTTCAATGCAGATTTGAAACTACCCGTATATTTGGTAATTTTTCCAAATGCTACGTCAACAATTGTATTTGTAATGTTTTCCAAAAAATCAAAATCATGTGAAATAACCATAAAGCAACCACTAAAATCATTTAGGTATCCTGTCAACCATTCAATATGTTCCACATCCAAGTAATTAGTTGGCTCATCTAGCAAAAGGACATCTGGCTTTTCTAAAAGAAGCTTGGCTAAAATAATTTTAGAGCGTTGTCCACCTGAACACTCACTAACTTGATGATTTTTTCCAATAGCGTCAATTCCTAGTCCTACCATTATTTGATCAATTTTAGTATCGATACCATAGAAGTCATTAGCTTCTAAAATTTCTTGATACCGCCCAGCTTTTTCTAGCAAAGTATCGTCTAAATTTTCTGCATACTTTGCATAACATGCAGCTTGCTTTTCAGCAATCATATATAATTGCGCAAATGCTGTTTTCAAAAAGGCTTCAACCGTTAAATCATGTGCAGATTGAGCATATTGGTCCAAATAACCAATTTTAGTATTGCGTTGCCACTTAATCATTCCTTCATCAGGCAATTCCTGCTCAGTAATCAACTTAATTAAAGTTGATTTCCCTGCACCATTTTGTCCAATGATTCCCATATGGTCCTCTTTATTAAGCCTAAAACTTGCATCTTCGTACAATTGCTTATCTGCAAAAGCCATAGATAAGTGTTCAACTTCTAAAATACTCACTTTTTTTATCAGCCTTCCTTTTAATTATTCTGTTGCTGGAGTCATTGTTCCAGTTAAATAATTAATTCTATATCCCGGTTCAACATTTGGCACAATCACATTTAGCTTAAACTTTCCATCTCGACTACGTGCTTGAATATGATAACATCTTGGAATTACTTCTGTACTGTTATGATACATAGGTTCAACTTGATAACGTACATTATCATGCACACGTGTAGCACCAAGAACTTCATTTTCTATTTCTGTTTGTAAAACTCCATTTGACCACCGTGTTTGTGGTGTCAAATTTGTTCTTTTAGTATTCTTAGTCTTAAAAATGCGATCATCAAACAAGCTACGCGCAATTAAATGTCCACGCGTAAATCCATCTGTAAAGCCCACTGGATCTGTGTTTATTGGTTCTTTATTACTAATTTTAGGTAAGTTTTCCTTTACTACCCACATACTTGCCTTAGTTGGACGTTGTCGACTATCAACTCTTAACGTAGGCATCTTTTTTGTCCGTGGTTGAGTAAAACCTAATCTTGTCTTATTGTCATTGACCACAAATACATTCCGTTCAACATCATAATCAAGTTTTGAACTAGCTAAATTATAACTTTTCTGTATTCCCACGGTTAATGAATTTCGTGCGCGATTAATGTCATCAGAAGGAATATTTTCATACTCTGCCACAGTATTTTCTTTTTTAGGCTTTTGAACTTGTTCATTTTTAGCTGCATTTAATTGTAAAACCTTCGCTGGCTTTACTTTATCTTTATGCTGTTCTTTATTAATATTCCTATTAATATTTTTATTAGCTGATTTTTTCTCACGAATTATATATGGAGCACTATTTTCAGTTCCGTTCGCTACTTTTTCTTTCTCACGTGTCACTTTCTTAAGTGTCTTGAGTTCTCGTAGTTTTTCAGTAACTTTCTTAACATCATCAGGATCTGAAATTTCATCATCATCAATACCAAGAAAGCTCAAAACTTCCTTACGTAACAAACTATTAACATGAGCTTCTCGTTGTTGTTTACTTTTCTTTAATTTTTCTTGTAAAAATAAAATCTGTTCAGTTATTTTTTTCTCCTGTTCTATTAAATTTTCAAAAGAATTGTCTTTTGTTCCCAATACAATTATCCTCTCTATTTGTTGGTAATAAAATCCAACAATCTATATAATATTTTTTTATTAGTGGCTGGAATCGGATAAGCCATTATTTCATCAGCATACTGATGAATTTCAGAATTCTTTATATATTTACCATCATTAATTACAATTTCACGTACATTATCTGTTAATGTTTCACAATGAAATTGCAAGCCAATCACATTGTCCCCAATTAATACTCCTTGATTAGCTGTATATTCGCTACTAAACAAAGTAGTTATGTCCCGGGAAATATATGCTGGAAAATGACATTGTTCAGCATGCCAATGAAAGACCGTCAATGCTACTGGAATATCAGAAATAATATTACTTTGTCGCTCAACCATTCCCCAGCCAGCTTCCTTTGGCCCAGCAGAAACCTCACCACCAATAGTTTGAGCTATTTGTTGTAGCCCAAAACATACACCAAAAACTGGTTTATGTAAATCTAACATGTTTGCAATTAATGCCCGCTCTTGCAAAATCCAAGTATCTTTATCATTAACACTCATAGGTCCACCTAATAGCACTAATAAATCAGTTTCCGCTGCGGTTGGCAAATTACCATCAAAAAATACTGGATGATATACATACATCTGATGTCCATGATCGTGTGCCCAGTCTGCAATTGCTCCTGGCCCTTCGTTTGGTGCATGTTGAATGACATTAATTCGCATTTATACCTCTTCCTTCCAAGGTTCGTTTACCCTATTATAACGCAGACCTTGAAGTATCGATACTTGAAAAAGATGCTTATTTGAATAAAAGAACTTAATTCGCTCAATTTTTTCTGGATACTGTTTAAATTCCACTAAATAACTAATAACTACATATTCTATAGAATTAATAAAATCTACAATATATAGTCACTATCACCGTTTTAATTATTATTTGAATCCATTCTTTTATAATCTACCATTTTTTGGAAGCTTTTAACTATTATAAAAGGCTCTGTTCATTAACAACTAATCCAACTTTAAACAATATGATTCATTCAACAAAACCAATCATACATTATCATTAACCTACTAAAATTGTTTTAATGCACTAATCTCAAAACTAACTTTTAGTTTTTTATTAATTACTAGTAATGCAAAGTGCTATAAATAAAATAAATCCACATGCGCACCTTTCACATCAGGGCCCATGTGGAGCTATTCTTTATCCAATTAATTGAACAAGTCTTATTACAGTTCCATCAGCCCACTCGAGTTAAGCTTATTTCACCTTAATGTAATAAGACGAGCTCCACGTGGTTGTCGCACGCTTTACTCTTATTTCTTACTTCTTTTCAGTTTCTTCACGATCCTTCAAGAAGTTTAAAACAGCTTGATGTTGTCCACGGCGCTTTTTAATATTCTTTGAGTTCACTGGACGACGATCGTTAGCAACTCCAACATGTGTATTTTTTGACATGTGTTAAACCTCCCTTCGTTTATCCATGCATTTATCCATTTTATACAAAATCACAACAATTTTCAAGCTTTTTCACTAAATTCCTAAAATACTAGCCAATAAAATCATCAAAGGTACGGTAACAATCGATACTAATGTTGATAAACACATAATCTTTGTGGGAAACTCAATATCAAAATTACTTAACAAACTAAATAAAACTATTGTTCCGGCGACCGGACAACTTATCAAAATTAATGTTGTTAAAGTGGCTTCTTGACCAAGCGATACATTAAAAAGCAACAACATCACGATAATAGGAAAAATAAGATTACGTACCAAAACAGCACTCCAAGCCAGTTTATCTTTCCAAGCATTATGTAAATTTAGAGCGCCCAGATTAGTTCCAATTACTAACATACTTAGCGGTGTGTTCAAGTCAGTAATATACGTTATTGGTGATTTAACTATACTAGGAAGCTTAATTTGTAAAATGAATAGCAATAATCCCACTGCAGTTGCGATTATATTGGGATTTATTATTGCATCACGCAACCTCAGTCCTAATGATTCACGATTTTTAAGTTGAAACAACCCTTTGCCATGCGTCCACATAAATAGATTGTAAACGACTAAATATGGCACAGCAAAAAAGACACCATTATTTCCAATAATTGCTTGCGCAAGCGGAATTCCCATAAATCCAGCATTTGAATATGTAGCACTATATAATAGTACTGCTCTTTTAGCTGGGGCCTTGATAATTCTTCTAGCAAAAATCACTTTACTCAAAACTATCATTACTAACATGCTTGCAAGAACTACTAAAAAAATCATTCCAAAGATTTCCAATCTTTTCCATGAAAATTTTTGTAAAAAAGCATTAACAATTAAGCATGGTGAAACAATATACAACAACAAATTTGTCATGTCTTTTGCTGTCTGCTCATGAATGAACTTTAATTGACTACACAAATAGCCAACCAACATTAAAATAAACATTGTTACCACTTGCTGCACTGAAATTATAACTGACACGATTTCTCTCCTTTTATCTAATTGTAGCATAAGGATTGAGATAGTCTCTAGTTTAAAATTCATTCGTCTTTTTTACTCGCCACAATTTATTTCTTACACATTTGTTGCGTATATTCACCATAAACCTCCTTACTAATTTCTTCAAAAGAACCAATTAATTCATTTCCACTAGGAGAAACTGTATTCTTTAATAAACCAAAAGAAACATATTTTTGACTCTTATAGGGAATTATAGCAACCTCAGAGTCATTACCAGCAATAAAATCAGGCATAATCGCAATACCTAAGTTACTTTTGGTCATAATTAATCCACTAATTTGATTATCTGAAAAAATTATTGGTATTTGAGGATTCTCTTTCATTAGCGTTCTCTCAAAAAGATTCATTTCAGGTGGCGCTGTAATAGGATTTAATAGTATCAATGTTTGTTTTCCTAATTGACTAGCAGATATTTCTGGGAGTGCTTTAAGTTTTGACTTTAAAGAAACTGTACAAACAAATTTACCACGATAGAGTTCAATAAAATTATCTTTTCTTTTGGTAGTAGTAAAGTCTTGAATCGTAAATAAGACATCAACTTGATTGCTTTCAAATAAATTGTTTTTTTCACGAAAATTTGTCATTTTTAAGATTACATTGATTCGTGGATATTTCTGGTTAAACTTTTTTATAATCAATGGTAATAGTTCGTTGTTTAACAAGTTGTTTTCATATCCGATTGTAAAATCTAGTGTTGATTCTTGGGCACTATGCCGCGTAATCATAATCATATTATTTAAATCCACCAAAATATTTTTAGAACTAGCATATAATTTTTCACCAGCTGCTGTAAGTTGAACATTTCTAGTATTCCGATTAAACAGTAAACAACCAATTTCATTTTCTAACTTATTGATTTGAGCTGTAACTGCTGGTTGTGAAATGAATAACGTTTTGGCTGTTGTTGAAAAGTTAAGTGTCTCAGCTAAAACAACAAAGCATTCTAATTGATGAAACTCCATCAAATCAACTTCCTTCTTTTATTTATAACCTTTATTTATATATTATCACAATAAATGATTTCACTGTACTACTTTTCGCTGTTATGATAATGGCGAAAGATTGTTAATCTTTTAACATTATTTTGAAAGGTGGAATTACACATGAAATATATCGTTACTGGAGCAGATGGACAATTAGGTGGACGCGTAGCTGAGAATATGTTAAATTCTGTTTCTGGAGACCAATTAATTTTTACGGCACCTGACCCTTCACGAATCCCTACAGAAAAACAACAACGCTGGCTTGATGCTGGTGTTGAATTACGCAAAGCTGACTATAATGATAAAAATGGGATGATTGCTGCGTTTACTGGAGGCGATCGTATTTTCTTTGTATCCAGTATTATTAACGGACCTAAGCGAGTTGCACAACATAAAAATGTAATCGATGCCATTAAAGCAGCTGGTGTTTCCCATTTAACATATACTTCATTTGTTGGTGCCAATCGTCCTGGATATCATCAATACGTCCTAGAAGATCATCGACCAACAGAAAAATACATTAAATCTAGCGGTCTTAAATATAATATTATGCGTAATAATCTCTACATGGAAAATTACGTCACTGTTTCTGTTATTTTAGCTATGTTGAGTAATAATGTCTGGGGAACTAATGCAGGGGAAGGAAAAGCAACTTTCATCGCAAAAGATGATAGCGCTAGAGTAGCGGCTGCTCTTTTACTAGGAAAAGGAACAGATAACCAAGACTATGACATTACAAGTTTAAACCCTGTCAGTGAGCGTGATATTTGTGAAATGATTGCTCAAAAATCAGGAATCTCCTTTAAATATCAAGCAATGAATGATACTGAATTTCATGATTACTTGACTAATCTTGGAATCCCAGAAACTACTGATGGTGATTATTCTCGTTCGCCTGTTCCATTTTGTACAAATGACATGGTTACAAATGAAAAAGGCATTGCGCAAAGTCAAATGGCTGTTATCTCGCATGATGTTGAAAAGCTTACCGGCCATAAGCCTCTAGAAGTACAAGACCTATTAGAAAAATATAGTTATGTCTGGAAAGAAAAATTAACTAGCAGTCGCCAAATACATTAGCTTTTAAAGAAATGAGGTCTTCTCGTTGGTTAAAAAACAAAATTTCAAATTAACATTAGCGGTTTTACTTTTAGGCGGTTTTTTGTCCCTTTTTAACGAAACTATTTTGAATGTCGCATTGCCTAAATTGATGACTTCATTTCAAGTCAATGCTGCCACAGTTCAATGGTTGTCTACAGGTTACATTCTTGTGGTTGTTGTGATGGTTCCACTATCTGCTTTTTTAATTCGTAGATTTAGTACTACCCAACTTTTTTGCGGTGCATTAACCTTATTTGCTCTCGGAACTTTTTTTGCAGCATTATCTCCTAATTTTGTTTGCTTGTTAAGTTCAAGAATGCTTCAAGCCACTGGTACTGGGCTACTAGTTCCAATTATGATGAATACAGCTTTAAAAATTACCCTTAACGAAAAAAAGGGCTTTATTATGGGTGTTTGTACCTGCGTTATTTTGTTTGGTCCATCATTAGGCCCAATTATTTCAGGTGAACTGTTACAATTTGCTAGTTGGAGAATCTTATTTTGGCTTTTATTGCCTATAATTTTAATAACTATTTTGGGTGGTATATTGTGGACTACCTCCATTAAGAATATAGAAGCAAAAGCACCAATTGATGTTTTGTCAATTATTCTTTCTTCACTAGGATTAGTTACAATTGTTTATTTTCTAAGTATTATTAATAGTTCTGGGGTTCAATGGGAAAAATATTTGTTATTAGCCATTGGTATTATCTCTCTACTCTGGTTTTATCAACGACAATTAAAGTTAAATTTTCCTATGCTCAATGTAAAACTACTCAGTAATAAATCCTTTTTACTAGGTGCTATCATTTTAATTATGTTACAGATGGTCCAATTTTCTATGAATATTTTACTACCAATGATTTTCGAAAACGGGCTACATTTAAGTCCTCTTGCTGCAGCATTACGCATTTTCCCGGCAACCATTATTTGCAGTTTATTAACTTTAGTTTCTGGAAAAATATATGATAAATTTAGCGGAGCCCTCCTAATCCCCGGTGGATTAATGGTTATGGTCATCGGTTTAGCTGTTATGAGTCGTGTTACTTCATTCACATCTGCTTCTATTATTACTTTAATCGATATTCTGATATATCTAGGTATTTCACTTTCGTTTGCGCCAAACCAATCGAATATGCTGGTAACTTTAACCGCAAAAGAACAAACAGATGCTATCGCAATTAGTAATACCTTCATTCAGTTAGGATCTGCGTTAGGTACACCACTCTTTGTCGGAATACTATCTAACCAAGAGCAAAAATTAATCGCGACTGGTATTAACAAAACCACTTCGCTTTATAGCGGTTTTCAATTATCAATCGAATTAGCAACTGCTATTTTAATAATTGGTGTTTTCATTGCCCTTTATGCTGAACATCTATTAAAAAAAGCTACCAATAAATAACAAAACAAATATTGTGTCTAAGCAAATTATGATTGCTGTATCATTAGGGGCAGTTCTCACAAACTTTCGACTTTGGTTAGAAATAATTGAATGAAATAGCATTTAGTTACAATAAAAAAGCGAGTCCAGTGTGATAATCCCTTTATGGTTGTCAGATGAAATACAATAATTCATTTGATAATTATGGAGGGATTTTTATATGTCCAGAT
>NZ_JAIULA010000026.1 GCF_024160875.1 Ligilactobacillus ubinensis
CACCTACATTTTAAATCTTATGGGGGGCGTTTTGGTTTAACCGTTTGCTTTTCCACCCGCAAAGCAGGTGGTTTTTTATTTCGCACGCAAGCGAGCTCAACTAGATCTAAAGACAAAATAAGTAAGAAAGCACTTAGCTAAAACGCTAGGTGCTGTTTATTTGGAAAAAGTAAGTGAGTAGATTGCATGGGATGTTAGGGCTAGGTTGGGACGAGTGGGCTTCAATCACAGTTATAATTGGATCAGTATTCGGCGCTTTTGGTTTTATAGGAAGAAACCTTTTAAAAAAATATGAAAAAGAACCAATGGAAGGTATTCGTAAGGACTTAAAAACAGTGAATGATGCACAAAAAGAGAATATTAATGCTCTTGAAAAACGTGAAGCTCAACAAGATAAATTGCTTGATCAACATGATAAGATGCTGCTCGAGCACAATTTGAAAATTACTGATTTGGAGGAAAAAGTGAAATGAAGAAATTTAAAAAGATGTTAGCGGCTAATATTGATAAGCCAAGCTTTTGGGTTCAGTTAGCTACATTTATGATTGTACTGTTTGTGCTGATTGCTAAATATGGTTTCCATGTTATTTTTAGTCAATCGGATGTTATTATTATTGGTTTGCTACTCAGTTCAGCGTTGGGCTTTGCTGGTAGTTTTACCGGAAACAAGGCACTAACTGAAGCTTCAAAGTCAGTCGATACATCTGGAATCGAAAAGAAAATTGATGATATTAGTGCAGTGGTGGATAAATTAACTGCAGACAAGAAAGATTCTAAAGCTAATTCGCTTGGAATTATTTTGGATAAAGATGCGAATATCGTTGGAAATGATACACCAAATAAGGAGGTTTAATTAATGAAGAAACTAATCGGAGTAGGGGTAGCAGCTGCTATTCTTTTTTTATGTACTCAATTAGCTTCAGCTGACACTCTGCCAGTTTATGATATATCAGAATGGCAAGGTCAGAAAACGGAGCAACAATTTAAAAATGTTAAATCGGAAGTTTCCGGATTAATTATCCGTCAGCAATACGGCTCAAACTACATTGACAAATACGCTTCATATAATACTTCAATGGCTGACAAAGTCGGTGTTCCGTACGGACAATATGCTTATGCGCGTTTTATTTCTGCAGATGATGCTCGTCAGGAAGCTAAGGATTTTTATAATCGTTCTAATAAAAATGCAAAGTTCTATGTGTTAGATTTTGAAGAAAATACAGTCAAGTATGGTATTACTCAAGCGGCAGTGCAAGCTTGGTTAGATGAGATGAAGTCATTGACTAATAAACACGTAGTCTTTTATTCGTATAGAAATTTTGCTGATTCTTATGTTGGTCAATCGCTGATTGATAAATTTGATGGTTATTGGCTAGCAGCATACCAGGGTGCTTGGCCCAACCCACGAAATTATGATATGTGGCAAAATAAAGATAATAAATCTTCGGTAGCTTTTGCAACATCACTGGATAGTTCGTTAGTTGACACTAATCGAAAATCTGTATCCTGGTGGTTTGGGTCTGAAGCTAAAACACAAAATAATAAACTTAATAATGATACACGCAAACAAGGTTTTGATGTTGGCCAAACTATTACCTTAAAACAATCAGCAATAAAATGGTATCAACCTAGAGTAAATATTGCGAGTTACGCGAAAGGTCAAACATACACGATTAAAGATACGCAAGATTTAGTTTTAAGTAAGTCTAATCAGGCTGTTTTGCTTTATAAAGGAAGTACACCGATGGGCTGGGCCTTAGCACAAGATATACAGCTGACTAGTTCGAATATATCTAGCACGTCAAGTGGAACGTACACCGTAAAGTCCGGTGATTCTTGGTGGGCGATTGCAAATAGATACAGTATTAATATGTACACTTTGGCTAATTTAAATGGTAAGAGTATTTACTCAACCATTTATCCTGGTCAAGTTCTGAAAATTAGCAAGTCTGAAACAACAAGTTCAAAAGTTTACTACACAGTCAAAAAGGGTGATACTGTTTCAAGTATTGCTAACAAATATGGCGTTTCTATTAACCAGATTAAGAATTTATCTGGGCTAAAGAATACAGACTATATTTATGTTGGCCAGTCATTGAGAGTAAAATAAGTAAGAATAAAGCCTCACTCCTTAATTGGGGTGGGGCTTTTTTGTGTACTTAATTTTGGGTTTGTGCAGCATCTACATATTCTTTTGCATTAGATGCAGCGGAAAGTTGCCAGGTTAAAGTACTGTTATCAGAATACGTTTCAGTAGTAGTACTAAAAATAGGAAAATTATTATTTATTGAATAGTTAAAAGTAATATCTCCTATTGTGATAGTGGTGTTAGTTATTGAGTAATATTGTGAATACGCTGACTGCATAGACATTACTCGAACCTCTGAATCGTTTAAAATATATCCAAGTTTAGAATTATCATGCGCTGTGTTTTGCGGAGCCTTATTTTCGTTCATCGCTTGGCCAACGGGCTCGCCATTATAGAGAATAGGCCCAATTGAAAAGCCATCTGCTAGGAACTTTTTTACAATGTCGATATTATCAACTGAACTTGTGGTTTCACTAGGGCTAGATGCGGACGCTTGATCGTTCTTTGTTGCATTACTAGAATAAGAAGATGATGTATCTGAATTTGAAGAAACTCTTTTTGACCCCTTCACTTTTTTTGTTTTGCTAGTATTAATAGAAGAAAGATTTGAATTATGACCTCTTGAAATAAAAAAAGATGAAATAGTTATAATTATTACTAATCCAATGATGATTGATATAATAACTAGATACTTATATCTTTTAGTAGAATTTTGATCGAAGTGCTTTTTTGACATTTATTACTCCCCCAAAGTTTGAATCTAAATATGTACGTCTTTTAATGAAATATTTTCTTTGCCAGATATTTCAAAAAGTTCGTTACACCATCCCAATTTACTATTATTTAGACTATTGCGTGTTACGATAAAAACTGCTACTAATGCAGTAATAATCGCTAAAGTATATCCCCCTTTTTATATAAGAATACTACGATACTATTATAAAACAGTATCAGATATTTCACGAAAATTTTAATATTTAGAAAAAAATAAAAACGTGTTCTTTCTATAATAAATAAGATTTGTATACACTGATGCTATTAAGTCTATAAATTTTATTTTTGTTGAATAATATTGATAAAGGTTGCTAAAATGTTAGTGGGGTGATAAAAATGTTTTTAGATTTGAAACAACAGAAGAAATTACGTTACGCAATTTTAAAAAGAGTATCAAATGGCGAAAATAGTTTATATGCCAAAGATTTTGGAATAGAAACAGATAATTTTGTGAAAGTTATTAAGTCATTAGAAATTTTGGGGTATATACAAAATAGTGATTTTTATCTTGATGGTGAGTTCGAAACAACCGATGCGGTTATAACCGAGCAAGGCGAGCAATTTTTAAAAGATAATTCGGCGTGGGGTAAGTTAGTAAATGGTTTTAAAAAGATTGTTAAGCTAAATAATTCTTTGAAATAACTTTCTATTATATGTAATAATAAGCCAAATATGTTAGTCATTATACATTAGTTAGTCAAAAATTATAAATTTGACTAACTTTTTTGTTATCTAGGTAAGTCATTGACTAACTTTAAGTTCTGTTTCTATCCTTTTCGGTATATTTTAGACTTCGATTATAAAATAAAAACGCCACATAATAAGAATGTGACGTTCTAAAACTATCTAAAACGGAATGGTAAGGAGAGTACAGGATTTGAACCTGCGCGCCGGTATAAGCCGGTTCGCCGGATTTCGAGTCCGGTGCATTACCACTCTGCCAACTCTCCACAACATTACTTATTATATCAAATAATAGATAATATGCAAATTTTTTTTATAAGTAAGCATTTAGATAATTTTGACAATAATATCACAGAAAAGAAAACAATAATTAAATTGTATTTTAGCTCACATATGTTGAATTTATAGATTTTTTAATTTAATTAAAAGTTGATTTTTTATTAAAACGATATATACTCAACTGTAAACTTAATGATTGTGTTAAAGTTACTAAGAAATGAAAAAATTAAAGATTCTATAGCAAATTATCTGGTATTAGGAGTTGATTGTGTGCAATCACAAAATAAAAAAAGTTTTCTATGGGGTTATCTAATAACTCTAGGTATTGTTTATGGAGATATCGGTACTTCACCACTATATGTTATGAACGCGTTGATAAGTGATGCAGGTGGAGTTAAATATTTAACTAAGGACTATATATTAGGTGGATTATCCTTAATTTTTTGGACTTTAATGTTAATGACTACAGTTAAATATGTCTTGATAGTACTAAAGGCAGATAATCATGGTGAAGGTGGTATCTTTTCACTATATTCATTGGTAAAAAATGTAAAAGCATGGTTAATTATTCCAGCATTAATAGGGGGAGCAGCTCTATTAGCTGATGGAACACTTACTCCAGCTGTTACTATTACTAGTGCAATTGAAGGTTTAAAGGGTGTAAAATTTAATGGAGATGTTTTGGTTAATAGTCAAACAGAAGTGGTTGTAGCAGTTGCATTAATTTTAGTAGCTCTTTTTTCAATTCAGCGATATGGAACTAGTTTTATCGGTAAAGCATTTGGACCATTGATGTTGGTATGGTTTCTTTTTTTACTTATTTTTGGAGTAACTAATTTGATCTCTGCACCTGAGGTTTTAATAGCTTTGTCACCGGTTTATGCAATTAAAATGCTCTTTTTACCGGCAAATAAGATAGGTATTTTTATTTTGGGAAGCATTTTTCTAGCAACAACAGGAGCAGAAGCTTTATACTCAGACATTGGACATGTAGGTCGTCGCAATATTTATGGAACATGGCCATTTGTATGTGTCGCATTACTTTTAAATTATTTTGGGCAAGGTGCATATCTTCTTACGCATTTAGAGAGTTTTCAAAATAGCACAGCAATTATTAATCCGTTTTATGAAATGTTACCAACAAGTACTTATTTATTTGGAGTGGTTATAGCTACAATAGCTGCTATTATTGCATCTCAAGCTTTAATCACCGGTTCATTTACTTTAGTTGAAGAAGCAGTTGGATTGAAGATTCTTCCACGAGTTAAGGTGAAACATCCAGCGATATCAAAGGGACAAATATATATTAGTTCAATTAATTGGTCATTATTTGTATGTACCATGGCAGTACTTTTGTATTTTCAAACATCTGAACACATGGAAGCTGCGTATGGGCTAGCAATCACAGTTACAATGCTAATGACAACCGTTTTGTTATATCATTACTTGACAGATAAATGGAATAAAATTGCAGCATTGACGACAGCGGTTTTCTTTAGTATCATTGAGAGTATTTTTTTAATTGCTAGTTTAAGTAAATTTGTGCATGGAGGCTATGTAACAGCTATAATTATGAGTATAATTTTGGCTATTATGGTTATTTGGTTTTATGGTAATCGTGTGCGTGATCGTTATCAAGATAAATCTGAAAAAGTCTCATTATTAGATTACCGAGATACTTTACAAAAGTTATCTAATGATGAAAAACAGCAAATGTATATTGATAATTTAGTGTTGTTGGCACATGTCGATAAATATGATTACACGATAAAACGCGAAATTATTTATTCTATTTTAGATAAGCATCCGAAACGTGCGAAAGTATATTGGTTTGTTACTGTGAATACGATTGATGATCCATATGCTCGGTATTATACGGTTGATATGATGGATACAAACAATATTGTTAGTTTACAACTATATTTTGGATTTAAAGCTAAGCAAAGTATTAATTTATATTTGTATCAAATTGTCAATGATTTAATGTCTAAAGGAATTATTGATGAACAGCCACAAAGCTATACTACAACACCGGGAAGAACAGTAGGAGATTTTTGTTTTATTTTAACGCAAGAGCTTTTATCGCCGAATACACGAATTCCTAAATGGGCAAAAAATTTAATTTCAGCACGTATTTTTATACAGAATCATAGTACCAATGCTGTGGACTGGTTTGGACTGGAGTTTAGTGATGTGGAGATAGAAAAAGTTCCTCTATTTCTAAAAAGACGTGTCATTCCACCTATTCAACAACGTGAATTAAGAAATTTGAAATAAATTTAATAAATGCTTTGGATGGACGAACACGATATAGGTTTGTTAATATAATTAGGAATAAAATGGAGGAATATGGTGATGGAAATTAATAAGGTTATTAAGTCCACAAGTAATCAGCAAGTTAAGGAATGGAAAAAGCTTAAGGCTAAAAAAGAACGAGTGAAACAAAATAAATATGTGCTTGAAGGTTGGCATTTAGTTAAAGAAGCAATGCAAGCTAATGAGATTATTGAGACCCTACTAATAACACCTGAATTTAAGTATATTGATGAAATCGAATTAACTGATGAAGAAATTGAAGTAATTGAAATTTATCCTGAAATAGCTAAGCAACTTAGTGATACACCAAGTCCTCAAGGAATATTTGCAATTGTGCTAATACAAAAAGAATTAGAGGTTAATCCAGCTTTAGTTGATGGAGCATGGCTACTGTTAGATAGAGTACAAGATCCTGGAAACATAGGTACAATGGTAAGGACTGCAGATGCTGCCGGATTTGCTGGTGTTATTTTTGGAGATGGCAGTGCTGATATCTATCAACCTAAAGTTGTACGCGCAATGCAAGGAAGTCAATTTCATATAAAATTAATAAGTGGTGATTTGATTCCCTGGATTGAGGCATTTAAAGAAAAAAGTTATCCTATTTTTGGCAGTGAGTTAAATGAAAAGGCACGACCATATGATCAAGTTGGTAGGCATCAGAACTTCGCTTTAATTATGGGTAATGAAGGTAATGGAATGGCTAAACAACATTTAGAACAAACTTCTTTGAACTTATATATTCCTATTAAAGGTAGGGCAGAATCTTTAAATGTAGCTGTTGCAGCAGGTATTTTGATGTTTCAGTTACATGAATAGTTGAATAATTTAATTTTTTCTAATGTTTAGATTATAATATTCATAATTTGGTTGCAAGAAAATGTATTTGTTGTAAAATATAGTTAATTAAATAATAGTGGTATGCAAAGATGGTTAGTAGTTTAAGAATAGAGGTAAAAGTCTTATATGTTAAAAGAAACATGGCGTAATGATCAAGAATATATGAGCTATGTTGGTGATTTATTAGCAAAACAAGAAGTTCAAAAGCTAGCTAATTATACTCAACATCACTTTTCAACACGGCTACAACACGTAATTACAGTTTCTTACTTGAGCTATCGTTTAGCTAAACGATTTAATTTGAATGCAAAAGCAACTGCACGTGCAGGCTTGTTACATGATTTATTTTATTATGATTGGCGTGTTACTAAGTTTGATCGAGGTACACATGCGTGGATTCATCCACGGATTGCGGTGCGAAATGCTGAGAAAATAACGACATTAACCCCTCTCGAAAAGGATATTATAATACATCATATGTTTGGGGCAACCTTATGTCCACCCAAGTCGAAGGAAGGCTTTATTGTTACATGTGTAGACAAGTACTCTGCAACTGCAGAATATAGTGAGCATCTTTTACAAGAAGTTGAAAATAAGGCTTTTTCCTTTGCAAAAGTAAGTAAATGAGTGTATGCTACTAGTAGACGCTAGAGTATTTTCTTAAAAGATCTATTGGCTTTAGTGCTAATAGATTTTTTATTTTAATATGCATGAGCAATAATGTTAAGGGGGTGAGTAGATGTCAATCGAAGTTCAAATGACACCAGATTTTAAGTTGTGTCCGAAGTTTGAAAAAACATTTAGCATTTTAGGTAAAAAATGGAATGGCTTAATCATAGAAGTGTTGCTTAATGAAGGCCCACAACGGTTTAAAGATTTAGCTGCTAAGGTCGATAAATGTAGTGATCGCGTTTTAGTTGAACGTTTGAAGGAGCTAGAAAATGACGGTTTGCTAGAACGTGTCCCCCAAACCGATAGCTGTAGAATTTTGTATGAATTAACAGAACAAGGCGAAGATTTACGTAATATCATGGATGCAATACATTCTTGGGCTGAAAAATGGTATTCATTAAAAGATTGCCAATAAATTCTTGACGAATTAAAAGTTTCAGCATAGACTTAATGTAATAACTAAAAAACGGAGACGGAAATTAGTAGGTAGGGCGTTGATACAGAGAGAAGTCAGTTACTGGAAAGACTTTATCAATAAGCTATTGAATTTCACTTCCTGAGTTGCTGCTACGAGATTTTAAGTTAAGTTGCAGATCGGTTTCATGCCCGTTAGATGCATGACTAAGAGTTATTGATAAAGTGTATATTATCAATAAAACAAGGGTGGTACCGCGATGCCTCGTCCCTTTTTAGGGAGGAGGCTTTTTTATTTGTTTAGAAGTTATTATTTCATATTGAGAAGGAAGGAAACTTGAGGTATGGACTTAAGAGAAAAGCTTGAAGAAATCAAACAAAAGAGTCTTAAAAATATCCAGAAAGCACAAGATCCTAATACTATTAATGATATTCGAGTTGAATTATTAGGGAAAAAAGGTGCTATAACTGAAGTTCTAAGAGGAATGCGTGATTTAACACCAGAAGAGCGTCCTAAGGTAGGCAGTTTTGCTAATTCAATTAGAGATGAACTTAATCAGGCAATTTCCAAGCGTAATGAAATGTTAGAGATTGATAGAACTGCTAAAAAATTAGAGAAAGAAACAATTGATGTGACATTACCAGGGGTCCCTGTAAATGCAGGTCAGCCACATATTTTGATGCAAGTCATCGATAAAATTGAAAAGTTATTTTTAGGAATGGGCTATGAAATCGTTGATGGTCCAGAAGTAGAAGAGGACCACTATAACTTTGAAATGTTAAATTTGCCAAAGGATCATCCAGCCCGTGATATGCAAGATACTTTTTACATTACGCAACAGATTTTAATGCGAACGCAGACATCTCCTGTACAAGCACGGACAATGGAAGTTCATGATTTTTCTAAGGGACCATTAAAGATGATTTCGCCAGGTAAAGTCTATCGACGGGATACTGATGATGCAACGCACTCACATCAATTTCATCAAGTTGAAGGACTGGTAATTGATAAGCATATTACAATGGCAGATTTGAAAGGGACTTTAGAGTTGGTTGCCAAAACACTTTTTGGAAAAGAACGTGAAATTAGAATGCGTCCAAGCTATTTCCCATTTACAGAACCATCAGCTGAAGTTGATGTATCATGCTTTAAATGTGGTGGCGAAGGCTGCGCAGTTTGTAAGCAAAGTGGTTGGATTGAAGTTTTAGGTGCCGGTATGGTGCATCCTAATGTATTAAAAATGGCCGGAATTGATGCAGATATCTATGGTGGATTTGCTTTTGGATTAGGACCAGATAGATTTGCAATGCTTAAATATGGTGTTGATGATATTCGTGAGTTTTACTTAAACGATATCCGTTTTTTAAGACAATTTTCTCAGAAGGGATAGTAAATACATGAAAGTTTCAACAAAATGGTTAAATGAATATGTACCTGTGATTGATCTTGATCGCAGTGTACTTGCTGAAAAAATAGCGCGGACTGCTGTTGAGGTTGACGATGACTATCGTTTAGATGAAGGATTAAAGAAGGTTGTTGTTGGTCATGTTCTAAGTATGGAACCACATCCAGATTCAGATCATCTAAATATTTGTCAAGTGGATGTTGGTGAGGCAGAACCATATCAAATAGTTTGTGGTGCTCCCAATATCAATAGTAATATGAATGTTATTGTTGCTTTGCCGAATTCATGGATCGGAAATCACACTAAGATTAAAAAAAGTAAAATGCGTGGTATTGTTTCCATGGGAATGATTTGTTCATTACAAGAATTAGGCTTTTCTGATAGCGTAGTACCTAAAAAATACGCAGATGGAATCTATATTCTTCCCTCAGATGCAGTACCTGGACAAACAATATTTTCATATCTAGGAATGGATGAAAATATTATCGACATTGATATTACACCTAATCGAGCTGACTTGTTAAGTATGCGTGGTGTAGCCAATGAGATTGGTGCTATTTATAATCATAATGTAAAATTACCACATCCTGTTATAAGTGAAACAACAGAAGATGAGATTAATAACTATTTAACAAAAGTTAGTGCACCAGCAAATCTTGCTCCAACATATATGATGCGAATTATTAAAGATGTTAAAATTAAAGAGAGTCCCCTTTGGTTGCAAGCTCGGTTATGGAATGCAGGAATTAGGCCTTTAAATAATGTAGTAGATGTAACAAACTATATATTACTTGATTATGGTCAACCTCTACATTCATTTGATTACAATAAGATGGGTAGTAAGCAAATTATTGTTCGCTTAGCAAATGAAGGTGAAGAGCTCGTGACTTTAGATGGTGAAAAACGTCTACTTAAGGACACCGATATTGTAGTAACAAATGGAGATAAGCCAGTGGCTTTAGCTGGTGTAATGGGCGGATTAAATACAGAAATTGATTCTAACTCAACATTAATAGCTTTGGAATCAGCTGTTTTTAATCCAAGTAAAATTAGAAAAACATCGCGTAGAGAAAACTTACACAGTGAAGCTTCTATGCGTTTTGAAAGAGGCATTAACGTTGCAACCGTTGGTGAAGCCCTGGATGCTGCTGCACAAATGATAGCAGAATTAGGTGATGGACAGGTAGTTGCAAATGCAATCAAAGTCAATGAAATTTCGACAAATGATAGAATTGTTGAAATAACAACAACTAAAATTAATGCCACTTTAGGAACTAATTTAACAGAAAATGTTATTAAAGATATCTTTGAACGTTTAGGCTTTGGTGTACAACTAGAATCAGGAACATTTAAAGTTGCGGTTCCGGTTAGACGATGGGATATTGAAGTTGCTGCTGATTTGATTGAAGAAGTTGCGCGGTTGTATGGATATGATAATTTACCGACTACATTACCCACAGGACCGACAACGCCAGGACACTATACAGATAAACAAAGATTGATCCGTCAAACATGCGCTTTAATGGAGAGCGCTGGATTATCACAAGCAATTTCTTATGGACTAACAACTAAAGCTAAAGCACAACGCTTTACTTTAGAAAAAGCCAAAACAACAGAATTGGATTTTCCAATGAGTACGGAACATACAACAGTGCGTATGAACTTGGTAAGTGGTTTATTAGATGATATTGCGTATAATGCTGCACATAAAAACAACGATGTCGCTTTATATGAACAGGGACGGGTCTTTTTTAGAGATGATCAAAATGATCGTCCTCGTGAAGTTGAACATTTAGCAGGTGCTATCACAGGTTTATTTAATCAAGCTACATGGCATGATAGTAAGACAGTTGTTGATTTTTATTTGACAAAAGGTATTGTAGATTATTTATTTAAAGAACTTGGCTTAGAAAACGTTAAGTATGTTGCTACTAATGCGCATGAAGAAATGCATCCAGGTAGAACAGCAGACATCTATATAGGTGGTGAACTAGTAGGGTTTATTGGAGAAGTTCACCCTAATATTCTAAAAGAGTATCACCTAGGAAAAACATATGTGTTTGAACTTGATTTGCAAAAATTAATTGATATGGATAAGAAAGAACAAATATATCAACCTATTTCTAAATATCCAAAGGTAACACGAGATATCGCTATGGCTGTAGATAAATCTATTTCAAATGCTGCAATAATTGATTGTATTAAGCAAAATGGTGGCAAATATTTGACGGATGTTACTTTATTTGATGTATATGAAGGAGAACATGTTGCGAAATCAGTTAAATCATTAGCTTATAAATTAATATTTAATAATCCAGAAGCTACTTTAAAGGATGCAGAAGTAACAGAGGCATTTAATGAAGTCGTTGAAGAGTTAAAGAAGAAATTTAAGATAGCAATAAGATAGTTATAAATAAAACTGACAACTAAACGAATTAAGAAAGATCAAGTGTGGTATAAACATATGATATGTATTTTGAAAAGATGAAGTATTTTTTCAAAATTACACATCAGTGCACTTGGTCTTTTTTAAAATTATAGATTAGTTAATCTAATGTTTATTGCAGCCTACTATTCAATGGAGTATAATGTAACAGATAGAATTTTCCGCTAATTAAAAAGGAGGAAAAATAGTTGGATGACGAAAAAAAAGATATAAAAAATAGTGAGGATGACATATCTTCGCATGAACATGATAATAATGACGGAAAAAAATTAGATAGTTCTAAAAAAGAAGTAACATCTGAAAAGGATACGACAAACTCAGAAGAAAAAGATACATCTACTAAGAATGAAGAAGAAACAAGAATATCGGAAATCAAAGATGAAGAAAGCAATAAAACATTAACTGGTACATATCGAGAGTTTCCCCCACGTAGTAAAAAGAATAAGGATCATGTTGAGCGTGCTCCTAAAAAAGCTCGTCGGCTTGTTGTTGGAGTTGTAATTTTAATTTTAGCCTTAATCTCTTTAGTTGGTGGTATTGGATACCATTATGTAAAAGAGTCGTTGCAACCTCTAAGTCAAACTTCAACTAAAGAAATTCAAGTTAAGATTCCAATTGGTAGTACAAACAAAGAAATAGGTGCAATTTTAGAGAAAAACCATGTTATTAAAAGTGGTGTTGTTTTTGATTACTATGTGCGCACAAAAAAATTTGATAGTTTTAAAGCAGGATACTATTTGTTGAAGTCATCAATGACGTTGACACAAATAGCACATCACTTAGAAGTAGGTGGATCTTCGACACCGTTGATTAATACTGGAAAAGTGTTAGTTAAAGAAGGAGTAACGGCAGCTGAAATTGGAACAGTAGTTCAGCAAAACACTCGTTTTTCTAAAAAAGCTTTTTTGAAAATGTTGAATAATCAAAGCTTTATAAACGCTCTGGAAAAGAAATATCCAGAATTACTTAGTTCGGCAGTAAGTGCTACTAATACACGGTATAAGTTAGAAGGCTATTTATATCCAGCAACATATACAGTAACAAAAAAGACAACGTTGAAAAATCTAATACTACAAATGGTGATGAAAACAAATCAGGTTATTAGTCCATACTATAGTGAAATTTCAAGTAAAGGATATACGGTGCAAAAAGTGTTAACCCTTGCTTCATTAGTTGAGCGAGAAGGTGTTACTAATAGTGATCGCCGTAAAATAGCAGGTGTATTTTTAAATAGATTAGATAAAAATATGATGTTACAAACTGATATTTCAGTATTATATGCTTTAAATACTTCAAAAACTACGGTGACATATAAGGATTTGAAGTATGCGTCGCCGTATAACTTATACTTACACACAGGTGTTGGTCCTGGACCGTTTAATAATCCTAGTTTAAATTCTATAAAAGCTGTTTTAGATCCAGCTGATAGAGATAAGGATTACTTATATTTTGTAGCTAATACAAAGACAGGTAAAGTATATTACGCTACCACATATGCTGAACATCAAGCAAATATAAAGAAAATTAAGAATGAAAATTCAAATTAACTTATCTATATAATTAAGGAGACTTAGCTTTTATGTTAAAAAATGCAACTAAGAATCGTCCTATCATAATTGGAGTAACAGGAGGGTCTGGTAGTGGAAAAACAAGTGTTTCTCAAGCTATTTTTAAACAATTACATGGACATTCATTATTGATGTTACAAGAAGATTCTTATTATAAGGATCAGGATGAAAAATCAATGGATGAACGCGTAAAAGTTAATTATGACCATCCAGATGCATTTGATACGGATTTGTTAATTGAACAAATTAATGATTTACTTGATTGGAAGAAAATCGAAGTACCAGTTTATGATTATGCTGCTCATACTAGAAGTAATGAAGTAATTATTAAGGATCCAAAAGAAGTCATTATTGTGGAAGGAATCTTAGTTCTAAATGACCCACGATTACGTGATTTAATGGATATAAAGATTTTTGTGGATACAGATGATGATATACGTATTATTCGGCGCATTCAAAGAGATATTGAAGAACGAGGACGCTCGTTACAGTCAGTTATCAATCAATATCTTGCAACTGTTAAGCCAATGTACCATCAATTTATCGAACCAACTAAGCGTTATGCAGATATTATTGTTCCTGAAGGCGGTGAAAACCAAGTAGCGATAGATTTATTGGTGACTAAGGTTCGCGATATTATTAGTAGCTAAATATAAATTAATAGAGATTAAGTAGTTAATGGAATTTAATGAGGTGTAAAAATGGCAAATGAAAAAAAATTTCCAATGACCCTAGAAGGTAAGGAAAAACTAGAAAAAGAATTAGAGTATTTAAAAACGGAAAAAAGAGCAGAGATTATTAAAAGGATTCAGATTGCGCGTTCATTCGGAGACTTATCAGAAAACTCTGAATATGAAGCTGCAAAAGATGAGCAAGCTTTTGTAGAAGGCCGCGTTAAAGAAGTTGAAAATATGTTAAACTATGCTGAAATTATTGATAATGGTTCAATTGCAAAAGATGAAGTTGCTGTTGGTAAGACAGTTACATTCAAAGAAGATGATGATGAACCTGAAACATATCAAATTGTGGGTGCAGCTGAAGCAGATGCAATTTCTGGTAAAATTTCGAATGAATCTCCAATAGCAGCTGGTTTGATTGGACATAAACTGGGAGAAGATGTAACAATCGAAACGCCAGGTGGCGAAATGAAAGTTAAAATTATTGACGTTAAGTAGTGCTTTTGTTTGAGCTTAATAATTAGAGAATAAAAATAACATTAAAGATAGGATTAAGTCTGTTTTTAATGTTATTTTTTTTGATAAAGTATATGGTTCATTTACAAGGATAATTGCTTCATTTAGCTAAAAGGTGTATTCTATTTACATAAAGTAAGCAAGGAGCTGGTTTTTTTGGCTGAAAATAAATTTGTAGAAAAACAATTAACACATAAGACAATTCGTGCATTTAAGGAAAAAGAATTATCTCAAACACAATTGACGACATTGTTAGAAGTTGCAAGGCATACTTCAACCAGTTTATTTATGCAACAGTTTTCAGTGTTACATATAACAGATCCTGAAAAAAGAGCGGCAATTAGAAGTATTTCATCACAGAAATATGTAGGTGCAAATGGTGACTTATTTATTTTTATTGCAGATTTATATCGTAATCAACAAATTAGACGTCAATTAGGTAATGATGATGGGCGATTACACACAACTGATATTTTTTTGCAGGCCTATGAGGATACGGTTTTAGCTGTACAAAATGTATTGAACGCTGCAGAAAGTATGGGATTAGGGGGTGTTATTTTAGGCTCAATTAATGATGATCCGCAAAAATTGATTAAAGTTCTTAATTTGCCAAAATTAACATATCCGGTATTAGGATTACAAATTGGTGTACCTGATCAGACTCCGCAGTTAAAGCCACGATTACCATTGGAATTAATGGCATTTGGAAATGAATATGATACAGATTTCAATTTGGATGATTTAAAAAATTATGATGAAATTGTCCAAACTTATTATGATTTACGGGATGCTAATAGGAGAATTGATTCTTTTTCCAAGCAGGTTAATGGTAATAAACTTAACAAGAAAAATACAAAGAGAGATGAGCAAGTTCTCGCACTTAAAAAGCAAGGATTATGCTTGGATTTTTAGGTAATAGAAGGATTAATTAGTTACAGAAACTTTTGATGTGGACACATGAAGAGCCTAGGATAAATGTCCTAGGCTCTTCGTCTCTCTATATATGATACAAAAACAAGTATTCAAGGGTAGTTATGCTTAACTCCTCCAGATTATCTACTCTGCTAAAGTTTTCTAACGAGGTATGTCCTTTTTTAAACTAAACTACATCTTTAACCATAATAAGCTTAGGACAATACCACTTGAAAGACTACACAATGTTATGAGCAAACCAGACCAAGGGTTGCCGACGTGAGAGTAAAAATTATAACCTGCAAATATACAGAAAATAAAACTGGCAATAATTAGTAGTAAGTAAATAGTTTTAATAGGTGCAAGGAAAACTAGCAAGTACAAAGCTATAAGTAAAATGAGAATATTTGCATTTTTATACCAAAGACGAGAACCAAAGATACTCCTGAAATAAGAAAAGCTACGATTCCGAGGAGAACTAACCAATTTAAAAGCTACAAGTATTAACCAAAAAGCAAATAAACCAATTCCAATGTATATAAGCATAAAAACAAATCACTTTCTTTTAAATTAATTTTTGGAAAAGAGTTGTGTCAAACTTTGCATAAACTCTGCTAAAAATTTCTGTGTATTTACATTAACTGCAACTTTGGTATGGGTTGCAGGTAGATTAATGCGAGTTTCATCACCAATTGTTCTGCCAGCAAAAGGAGCCTTAGTGTCAACTTTCATATTTAAGTCTAATGTAGATACTAAACTAGGTTCGACAGCAACAGCGACGGCCAAAGGATCATGAAGTGCGCATCCACCAAGGTGAGGACTAGTTACTTTATATGCTTCAATGTAATAATCAACGATATCTGCATATTTTTCACCGGCTGTTGTTGCTAATGCACGCCATGTACTTGTTTCGTTTGTCGTTAATAGTGTTCTGGTTGTAACATCTAAGCCAACCATAGTTAAGTTAAGGTTGCTTCTGAAAACTTGATTAGCTGCAATAGGATCTTGATTAATATTAGCTTCAGTTACGGGGGTAACATTGCCAGGAACCGTTAAAGCACCACCCATAAGAGTAACGTTACCAATTAAATCAACAATACTAGGATCTTTGTTAATGGCAGCAGCAAGATTAGTTAATGGGCCAGTTGGAACAATGATTAAGTCTTTTTTATAAGTGTGTGCTGATTCAATTAGAAAATCAACGCCATTCATTTTTTCTACAGGACGACTTGCTTTTTTCAAGGCGACTTCACCAACCCCATTGACGCCATGGATTTGAGCACTGATAGGCATTACTTCAAAATGGGATGTTGTAGATGAATGTGATAATCCAGTAAATACAGGTACTTCTTTATGCCCTAATAGCTCTAAAAGGTTCAGACTGTTTTGTGCGGCTCGTTCAACTAAGACATTACCATATGAGCTGACGATACCGATTAATTCACTTTCTGGGGTTGCTAAAGCATAGGCAATGGCAAGTGCATCGTCTATTCCTGTATCTAAATCCAAAATCATTTTATATTTAGACATACTAATGCTCCTTTGCTAATTATTAACCTTAGTGTATCAAAAATGAAAGAAGTTGTAACGCATTTTAGAAAAATATTCAAAATTAGCTAAGATATAGCAGATAATATTGTCGAAATAAGAATAAATAGGGTATGATAAACTTGGTATATTATAAAGAATACTTTTAAGGAAGTGATACAATGGTACAGACAGATTTATTTAGCTTTTTAGATGCAGGAATAAGAAAACTTAATTTTGCTGGTGATTTTGATTTAACTTGGCAAAAAAAAGAACGTACTTTTACAATTGAGATAACTTTTTATGCTGAAAACAGTTCTCAAAGCCAAATAGCAGATGTGCAAGGTGTAGTATCGAACGAACCATTTATTACATTTGTGGATGCAATTTTATTGTTTGATGAAACACGTGAGCAATACATTGAGGAAGATGAATATTTAGTTTGCTTGCCTTTTAATGGGAAGCAAGGGTGGAGTTTAGCTCAAGGAAAAGCTTTTTTCAGTTATCTCCAAGAAATATTAGATGTAGGTCAGTCTAATTTGTTGGATTTTTTGAATGAACCAGCAGCTGATATATTTGAACTAGTATTTGATAAAGAAAAATTTGCGACACTAATTGCTCAGAATTCAGAAACTGAACGGTTAGTTTACCCTAAATTTTAGAGTGAGGTTGATATAATTTGAAATGGACTAAGCTAGTAGTACAAACAACTAACGAAGCCATAGATGCAGTAACAAATATTTTGATGGAAAATGGGGCTGAAGGAGTACAGATAGATGATAGCAATGGATTAATGAACATTGCAGTAATTACGTATTTTTCAGTCGACATAAACAGCGATGAGTTTACCTATGAGTTACAAGCAAAAATTAATAATTTAACAAAATATGGTCTTAATCCAGGCAAAGCTAAGGTGGAGTTAACGACAGTTGACGATGAAAGTTGGGATAAAGTTTGGGAAAAGTATTATCATCCAACCCGAGTGACACGATATTTGACAGTGGTTCCTAGTTGGAAGAAATATCAAACTCAAAAACCTGAACAAAAAATTATTCGGCTTAATCCAGGTAAAGCGTTTGGAACAGGAACGCATCCTACAACAAGACTAATTTTGCAAGCTTTGGAGATGGAAATCAGAGGAGAAGAAAGTGTCTATGATGTCGGCACTGGTTCAGGTGTTTTGAGTATTGCAGCACTGCTTTTAGGTGCTAAGAGAGTTCAAGCATTTGATGTTGATAGTGATGCATTAGCTTCAGCAAAACTTAATTTTGATTTGAATCCTATTGCTAAAGAAATCAAGTTAGTTGAAAATGATCTTTTAAAGGGAATAGATGCTAAAGTGGATTTAATTGTAGCTAATATCTTGCCAGAGTTTCTGATACCATTAACACCACAAGCATTTAATTGTTTATCAGCAGGTGGTAAATATATTGTATCAGGGATAATTAGTGATCAAAAGAATACGATGATAGCATGCTTGCATAAAAATGGTTTTGAAATTGATGAAATTTTAAATATTAAAGATTGGTATGCAATTAGTGCACATGTACCGACTGCATAATTTCAAAGAATAGGTGAGGTATATGCAACGATATTTTCTGACAACACCATTAGCAGCTGCGGAACTGATTTTGCCAGTTGAGATGTATAAGCATGCGATAACAGTGTTGCGAATGAAGATTGGAACAACTTTTGAAGTAGTGACACCAGATGAAGTAATACACTGTATGAAGCTTGTAGCCATAAAAAATAAACAGGCGATTGCAGTTGAAGTAAAAAATTATAAAAATAATGTTGAACTACCAGTTGATGCAACAATAATATGTGGCTTGCCCAAAGGAGATAAGGCAGATTTTATTGTTCAAAAAGGAACAGAGTTAGGAGCTAAACACTTTATATTCTTTGAAAGTGATTATTCAATTGCCAAATGGGATAAAAAAAAGGTTGCAAAGAAGTTAACGCGCTTATCTAAGATTGCTCAAGGAGCAGCTGAACAATCACATCGCTTGGTTATTCCTACTGTTGAATATTTAGAAGACTTAGCCCAATTAATTGTTCCCAATGCAACAACTTGTATAACTGCGTACGAAGAAGAGGCAAAAAAAGGTGAAGCTTCAAAGTTTTCAAAATTGGTAACAAATTTAAAAAGCAAAGATAAAGAAAACATCTTTGCCGTTTTTGGACCTGAGGGTGGAATTTCAAAACAAGAAATTAAAATATTAGTTGATAAGGGATTTATTGCGGTTGGATTAGGTCCACGAATTATGCGTGCAGAAACAGCACCGCTGTATTTTTTAGCGGCATTATCCTTTGGGCTAGAATTAGCGTGAAAATTAGAGTAAAATAAATATAATAATTTCTTTAAAGTGAGGATTAATTAAATATATGCAAAATCAAATAAGACAAATTTTTTCATTACGGACACTTTGGTATTTGGCGTTTGCAGCAACATTTTCTTTTCTGATACCAATTATTTATGAAAGTATGAATGCTACAGATGTCACAGAAATAGAATTCATTTTATTTGGATTTAATGCTTTATTTGCTGTAATAGTTGGATTGGCAGCAGGGAAATTGAATCATAGTATAATCTTCGTTCTATTTTTCCCAGTAATGTTTGCACTAACATATAGCTTGTTTTTTGATAGCTATGTACATTATTTTACGTATGTATATTTAATTTTAACATTACTAGCGTATGGAGTAACTAAGGACTAGATTTAGCAAAATAATATTTTCATTATTAAATTAAATGGAAAGCTGGTATGAATGGTAGCGCGAAGCGTAGTGTATAGATGCGAAATAGTGCTCATTTTCCAGCTTCCTTTGTTATATAGAGACATTATTACAGGTTATAGGGGTGAAACATATATGGAAAAAGAAGTAATTTGGACAGCAGATGATGTTATCAAGATGTGCAAAGAATATATGAATGAAGAACACGTTAAATTTGTGCAAAAGGCATATGATTTTGCGGCATATGTTCATAAGGAACAAAGTAGGCAATCAGGAGAACCATATATTATTCATCCGATTCAAGTTGCAGGGATTTTAGCAGATTTAAAAATGGATCCTGCAACGGTAAGCGCAGGTTTTTTGCATGATGTTGTTGAAGATACAAAAGTAACGTTAGGTGATGTAGATGAACTTTTTGGCAAAGAAGTTGAAGTTATTGTTGACGGTGTAACCAAACTTAGCAAAATTCGGTATAAATCACATCAAGAGCAGTTGGCGGAGAATCATCGGAAGTTGCTATTAGCAATGTCGAAGGATTTACGTGTTATTATTGTAAAATTAGCAGATAGATTACATAATATGCGAACGCTTAGCCATTTACGCCCTGATAAACAAAGACGGATTGCTAATGAAACTTTGGAAATATATGCACCGTTAGCGGAAAGACTAGGTATTAGTACGGTAAAATGGGAACTAGAGGATGCATCGTTACGTTATTTAAATCCACAACAGTATTATCGAATTGCACATCTTATGAATTCACGTCGTGAAGAAAGAGTTCAATATATTGATGAGGTGATTGTAGAAATAAAGAGTGCTATCAAAGATTTAGATATAGATTGTAGTATCTATGGACGACCAAAACATATTTATTCGATTTATCATAAAATGCGTGACTTGCATAAACAATTCAGTGAAATATATGATTTATTAGCTGTAAGAGTGATTACTAGATCAATTAAGGATTGTTATGCGGTCTTGGGTGCAATTCATACTCGTTGGACACCAATGCCAGGCAGATTTAAAGATTATATTGCAATGCCCAAAGCAAATATGTATCAATCATTACATACAACTGTGATTGGACCTAAAGGAAAACCATTTGAAGTCCAGATAAGAACAGAAGAAATGCATCGTGTTGCTGAATATGGTATTGCTGCTCATTGGGCATATAAAGAAGGGAAAACAGACGTTGTTGATAGAACATCGACGGGAGACAAGTTAAACCTTTTAAAAGAAATTATTGAGTTTCAAAAAGAAGCAACAGATGCAAATGACTTTATGACAAGTGTTAAAGGTGACTTGTTTGGTGATCGAGTTTATGTTTTTACGCCTAAGGGGGATGTTTTTGAATTACCTAAGGGTGCGGGACCTTTAGATATGGCATACACCATTCATACAGAAATTGGAAATCACACGAGTGGCGCTAAAGTCAATGGCAAAATAGTGCCACTAGATTATCAAGTTAAAAATGGTGATATTGTTGAAATCATGACATCACAAAATTCGGCAGGACCTAGTCGTGATTGGCTTGATTTAGTGCATACAAACAAAGCGCATAATAAAATAAAACGTTTTTTCAAGTTGCGTGATCGAGAGGAAAATATTATTCACGGGCGAGAAGTTTTAAGTACAGCACTTGAGGAGGCTGGATTTAAAGTAAATGAAATTTTGACTCCTGATAATTTAAAACGAGCTTATGAGAAAAAACATTTGACAACAGCTGATGATTTATATGCTGCAATTGGTTTTGGAGAAATGCAAACAGCTGGTATTATTAATACATTAACTGAGAAAATTAGAACACAACAAGAAATTGAACGTAAAAAAGAACAACAACGTGTCTTGTTAGAAGAGCACCAAGAATTAGAGAGCAGTTCTCCAGCGGTTAATGAGAAAAAAAAGGCCGAAGAAGGCGTTTTAATTGAAGGCATTGATAATATGTTGGTTCGTTTGAGTCATTGTTGTAGTCCGATTCCTGGGGATAAAATTGTTGGATATATAACAAAAGGAAGAGGTGTTTCAGTTCATCGAGTGGATTGCCCTAACATTCGTAGCGCAGAAAATAATGGGACAAGACTAATTGATGTAACTTGGAATGTTATTCCAGATAATCGTAAGTATTATGATGCAGATTTAGAGATTCAAGGTTACAATCGTTCAGGCTTATTAAATGATATTTTACAATCAATTAATAACACTACCAGAAATCTAAATTCTATTAATGGTCGCGTTGATCATAATAAAATGGCAGTTATTACAGCTACAGTAGGAATAAGAGATTTAGAACATTTAGATCGTGTTATGAATAGTATAAAGAATATCCAAGATGTTTATCTGGTTAAACGAACTATTCATTAATTTTGAGAGAGAGGAATGTTTGATGCGAGTTGTTTTACAAAGAGTTAATGATGCTAGTGTGTCAGTAAAAGGACAAATTATTGGTAAAATCAATCACGGAATAGTCCTTCTAGTTGGATTTACAAAAGGTGACACAAGCGCGCAAATAGATTATTTGGTGCATAAAATTGTGAATGCACGTATTTTTGAAGATTCAGAAGGTAAAATGAATTTAAATCTAAAGCAGATCCATGGACAAATTTTATCGATTTCACAATTTACGCTGTATGCAGAAACTAGAAAAGGAAATCGACCGAGTTTTACCCAGGCACAAAAACCTGAAATGGCATTGATAAATTATGATGAATTTAATAAAAAACTCAGAGAACAGGGAGTAATAGTTGAAACTGGAAAATTTGGTGCAGATATGAAGGTACAATTAGTAAATGATGGTCCCGTTACAATTATATACGAGGAATCTGCGGTAGAAAAAAAGTAATAGAGATGAGGTGAAGAAAATGACTTTACTTTCATTAGAGTCTGCAGCAAAAAACCTATGTATAAAAACAGGTGGGTTTGTGCCGACGACTTTCGGGTTACAGGTTTTAAGAGAGAGATTGGTATTAGAACAAAAACAGTCTGTGTATTTACACCCAGTTAAATTTATAGATGAAATTGTAGAAGTACCTGAATTACCTGCAATTAAGTTAAGGATTATGTTACCGGTTGATGTAAAAAAGGACGAAAAATTACCTGTATTGCTATATATTCATGGTGGTCAATTTGTTACAGGTGATGCGATAACTTATAATAAGCTATTGCGAGAATTAACTCAAAGAGCAAGAGTATGTCTTCTTTTTCCTGAATATAGTTTGGCTCCTGAATATAAGGCACCGACGCAACTGCGTCAAATTGAAACTGTGTATGATAAATTAACAGATTTTGCAACGCGTTATCCGCTTGACTTAAAGCGAATATTGGTAACAGGTGATGATGTTGGTGGCGGGTTAGCAGTAAGCCTAGGTTTAGCGATTAAAAAAAAGCAGTTGCCTATTTATAAGATGTTGCTTTTTTACCCAGTTGTTAATGCGTATTTTGATACGCAATCATATGTAAGTTTTGCAGGTGGCTATTATTTAACTAGAGAACAGATGAAATGGTCGTATAAGCAGTATCATGGACTTATTGATATGGAAGATACTTGTATTTCACCATTGCGTGCTACCCTTGAAGACTTGCGAAACTTGCCGGAAACTTTGATTATAACTGCGGAAGCAGATGTAGTAAGAGATGAAGCAGAGTCATTAGCACGTAAAATGCGAGATGCAGGAGTTAATGTTTCACAAATTCGTTTTCAAGGGATTATTCATGATTTTGTTAGTTTACATATACTTGATAAAACAAATGCATGTAGATTAGCAATGAATATTGCTGTTGATTGGCTAAAATATGCAGAGTAATAGAATTCTAATTTAGAAATGGAGAGTAAAATGTATCAAACGTATTTTTGGGATTTTGATGGGACACTTTTTGATACTTACAAAGTAATGAAAAAAGCATTTAGTCAAGCTTTTTTGAGACAAGGTGTAAAGATAGAGACAAAAGAATGTTATTCACTGATGCGCCGTTATTCTCTAGGTTATACATACGCTCATTTTTTTACTCTGTATCCTGATATTAATGTAGATAAAGTAAAAACTGATTTTAGAAGAATTGAGGAAAGCATGTTAGCGCAGGTAATGCCTTTTGATGGAGCAATAGAGGTTTGTCAGGCTATTATAGCAAGAGGAGGGCAGAATTTTTTATTGACCCACCGAGATCAAGTTGCATGGGATTTGTTAAAGAAATTCAAGATGGAAAGTGATTTTACGGGAGGTATAACACAGAAACTTAATTTTCCACGAAAACCGGACCCAACTTCGTTAAACTATCTATGCCAGAAATATCAGATTGATAAGAAAAGTGCGGTAATGGTAGGTGACCGTGTCTTAGATGTTGAGGCAGGACATAATGCAAAAATGGCTAGTATTTTGTTTGATTATGATTGTTTAATTGAGGAAGACATTATGCCAGACAAAAGAGTAACCAAGTTACATGATATTTTAGAATAGTAAAAGCGATTAAGTTTGAGATTAATGTTAAATTATCGTGTGAGAGATAATTTAGCAGTTCATTAAACTTAATCGCTTTTATTGATTAATTATTAGAAATTAAAGTTTTGATCCGTTTAGTCGTTTGGGTATTGTTTTTCTCCATTGTTATAGGAGCATTTGCATAGTAGTGATTCCCTTTTTTTGACAAAATAAAAATATAACTCTTGCCAACTAGCGGGATACTATCATTTTTATACAAAACGTAGCTACCAGTTTTTTTATTACGGTATCCAGCTCGATAAAGTACTAAATTATTTTGGTTAGTAGCCCCCTTTAATACTTGTGTAACATAAACTTTATAAGCGGTATACATGGTATTATGATATTTAATTTGTTTAGCTGTTTGCTGTTTTACTTTAGCAATACAGATAAGTTGAGCTTGAGAAATGGCTTGACGTTGTGAAATCCTGGGTGCAGTCAAGTAAGATGTCTGTGGACGACTTTTTTTATAGAGAGAAAATCCAAGTGCCACAACAGAAAAAGTAAGGATCAGAATTAATAGGATTAACAAATATTTTTTTTTAATTTTTAACATTAAATAGCCTCCATTTATTTTTTGGCAGCAAAGTATTTGCTTAATCCGGTTACTATATCACTGGTTGCACTATTACGGTAACTAGTAGATGTAATTGAAGCAAAGTCTTGACTAGAATTAATATAACCTAGTTCAAGTAAAACAGCGGGGACAGTATTATCGCGTAAAACTAAGAAATTACCAAAGTCAGTTCCACGATTGGTTAGACCCAAAGAATTAAATTGATTACTGATATAGTATGCAAGGCTGGTTGATATTTTCTTATGATAATAGTAAGTAGTAACACCAGTTGCTTCATTTGGAGTTGGAGAAGAATCAAAATGAATACTAATAAAAGCATCGGCATGCACCTTCTTTGCTAAGGCGGGACGAGCATTGAGGGTAACATAGGTATCAGTTTTTCTGGTTAGATAAACTTTTGTTCCCTTGGCACGTAGTTTACGTGCTAATTCTTTGATATATTTTAAAGTGTATGTTTTTTCTTCTTTACCACTATTGGATAATGCACCTGAGTCATTACCACCATGTCCTGGGTCTAAGACAATTGTTGCATCACTTAGATCAGTGATTTTTTTTATTTTTTTAGTTCCAAGAGCCCAGTCAGCAACCCAACCAATCTTTCCTTGTGATGTAGCAACTTTATACCAGTGGTATTGAGTTTTCAAAACGGTTAATCGGGTACCTTTTTTAAGGGTAGCTACTTTTTTATATTCAACCCCTGGTCCTGTTTTTAGTGTTGTACTTGTAGTATGTATTTCAACCTGGTTAAAATAGCTAAAGCTTCGATAAAGAAAAACACCAATTACTAGAGCACTAAGCAAAAATAAAATAAGTTTGTTATATGAAAAACCTGTTTGTTTGGATGAATGTCGTGCTTGTCTACTATTTATTTTTTTCATTCTAAACTCCTATAAGCAATAAATTATAAGCAAGCTTGTTTTTGCGATTAAATGCAAGTAACAAAGTTTGTCTGTAAAGATAAATTGTCAACTATTAATTGCTCTAGAAACAATTATAACAAAGATTTGAATATATGCTAAATTAAAATGATAGGTTTAAATAACTTTAAAGATCAATAATTAATTTGTAAGGAATAGTAGAAGAAAGTTTGACAAGATAATTACTGAAATATTGATGGATAATTATTGAAATGAAGCTCATTTTATTATTTTGGTAAAGCCTTGCTTTCAAAGAAACACCGTGCTATTCTATTAAATAGAATATTCAAGCCGGAGAGAAAGAAAATTTACTAAGTACAATCGGTCAAGAGAGCGAACAGAAGCTGTGAAGTTCGTCCGAATTTAAGTAAATTGACACTTTTGAGGAGTATGTAAAGCATACCGTGGGAGACGTTATCTCTGATAAGTAATAAATAAAGGTGGTACCGTGCAATTGCGCCCTTGTCGATAAAAAGACAAGGGCTTTTTGTATGCTTTACAGTTTTAAATATGAAGGCTTAAGAACAAAGAATGAATAATATTTTATTTATATAGAGGAGGAGCTCCATGAAGTATCAAAAGCCCAAAGGAACAGCAGACATAATGCCTGATCAATCCAGTAAATGGCAATATGTTGAAGAAACAGCTCGGAAATTATTTGAAAAATATTGTTATCAAGAAGTTCGGACACCTATTTTTGAAAAGTTTGAGGTGTTTTCACGGACATCAGGGGAAACCTCGGATATTGTAACTAAAGAAATGTATGATTTTTATGACAAAGGCGATAGGCATATTACACTTAGACCAGAAGGAACAGCAGGCGTTGTTCGTGCCTTTGTTGAAAATAAATTGTATGGACCGGAAATTCAAAAACCCGTAAAAACATACTATATGGGACCAATGTTTCGCTATGAGCGACCACAATCTGGTAGATTACGTGAATTTCACCAAATTGGGGTTGAAGCCTTTGGAGTAGATAATCCTGCATTAGATGTTGAAGTTATGGCAATGGCAATTAATTTATTGAAGCAATTTGGTTTAACCAGTTTAAAGCTAGCAGTAAATACATTAGGAGATGATGAGTCTCGTCAAGCTTATCGTCAAGCTTTAGTTGATTATTTAACACCATTTGAAAACGAGTTGTCTGATGATTCAAAAGAACGTTTGAAAAAAAATCCCTTGCGTATTTTAGATAGCAAAGATAGTAATGATCAAAAAATTGTGGAAAAAGCACCTTCAATATTAGACTATTTAACACCACAAGCACATGCTAGGTTTGAAACAATAAAAGAGTTATTGTCTGTTTTAGATATTGATTATGTAGTTGATAGCAATATGGTTAGAGGTCTTGATTATTATAATCACACAATTTTTGAAATAATGAGTGCAGATGATGCTTTTGGTGGAAAATGGACTACAATATGTGCAGGTGGGCGCTATAATAAACTTGTAAAAGAACTAGGTGGACCTGAAACGCCAGGAATTGGTTTTGGATTAGGAGTGGAAAGATTACTCTTGGTTATCGAGAACCAAAGCTTGCCAATCGCAAAGAAACTGGATGTGTATGTTGTTGGTATTGGTGAGCAAACAAGCACAGAAAGTCTTAAACTAGTGCAGACTTTACGCAACCAAGGTTTTGTAGCAGAACGAGACTATTTAGATCGAAAGCCCAAAGGTCAGTTTAAGACGGCAAGTAAATTAGCTGCTCAATATACACTGACGATTGGCGAAAGTGAATTAGTAGAAAAAACAGCTAATTTAAAAAATATGCAAACAGGTACTGAAAAAAAAGTAACATTAGCAGATGTATATCAAGATTTTGCATTACTTATAAATTCGATAACAGAGGAGTAGGAAACATGGAACGAACAACTTATTGTGGTTTAGTAAATGAAAGCTATCTTGAAAAAGAAGTAGTTTTAAAAGGTTGGGTTCAAAAACGTAGAGATTTGGGTAATTTAATTTTTATTGATTTACGCGATCGAGAAGGAATTGTGCAACTTGTATTTAGTCAAGAGATTGGTGAACAAGCATTACATGTGGCTGAAGAGTTACGAACAGAATTTGTCGTTGAAATAAAAGGTAAAGTTCGATCTCGAAAAGACGATGCGATAAATCCAAAGATGAAAACGGGTAAAGTTGAAGTTGAAGTTCATGAAATTAATGTATTAAATAAAGCAAAAACAACACCTTTTTATATTGAAGATGATATTAATGTGTCAGATGATTTGCGTTTGAAATATCGATATTTAGATTTACGTCGTCCTGAAATGCAAAATGCCTTAATTATTAGAAGTAAAATTACTCAAGCTGTACATCGTTATTTAGATGATAATAAATTCATTAATATAGAAACTCCATACTTAACTCGTTCAACTCCAGAAGGAGCACGTGATTATTTGGTTCCTTCACGTGTCTATCCAGGACATTTCTATGCATTACCACAATCTCCGCAGTTATTTAAACAATTATTAATGGGGGCAGGCTTTGATCGTTACTATCAAGTTGCAAGATGTTTCCGTGATGAAGATTTAAGGGGTGATCGCCAGCCTGAATTTACGCAAATAGATTTAGAAGTTTCTTTTATGACAGCTAAAGAGATTCAAACAATGACAGAAGGATTGTTAAAAGCCGTAATGAAAATGGCTTTAAATGTTGAAATTAAGACACCAATTAAGCGAATAACTTGGAATGAAGCAATGGATCGTTTTGGCTCAGATAAACCCGATATTCGTTTTGGAATGGAATTGAAAGATATGGCAGCAGCTGTCGCAAAGATGGGCTTTAAAGTTTTCGATCAAACTTTAGAAAATGGTGGTCAAGTTAAGGCTATCGTTGTTCCAGGTGGAACTGAAAAATATTCACGTAAGCAAATTGAAGCAAAACAGGAATATATTAAACGCTTTGGAGCTAAGGGTTTGGCATGGGTTAAAGTTACGTCTGAAGGTTTTAGTGGCCCGATTGCTAAGTTCTTTGATGAAGAACATGTAACAACAGTTAAAGAAATAGCAGGAGCTAAAGTTGGGGATTTAATTTTGTTTGTTGCTGATACACGTAAGGTGGTAGCTGATTCATTAGGTTATTTGCGTGTTGCTTTTGCTAAAGAATTAAATATAATCGATGAAAATGAATTTGCTTTTGTGTGGGTTGTTGATTGGCCATTATTTGAATATAGCGAAGAATTCCATCGGTATATTGCAGCTCATCACCCATTTACAATGCCAAATGAAGAAGATGTTGAATTACTTGAAACTGAACCGCATAAAGCACATGCACAAAGTTATGATATTGTGTTGAATGGTTATGAGCTGGGTGGAGGCTCAATCCGTATTCACCAAAGAGATATTCAAGAAAAAATGTTTAAAGCATTAGGGTTTACTAAAGAAAGTGCTGAAAAACAGTTTGGTTGGTTCATGGATGCCCTTGATTTTGGTTTCCCACCACATGGTGGATTAGCATTGGGATTAGATCGTTTTGCAATGTTATTAGCTAAGAAAGATAATATTCGTGAAGTAATCGCATTCCCTAAAAATTCAAAGGCTTCTGAACCACTTACAAATGCACCATCTAAAGTTGCAACTAAGCAATTAGATGAGTTAGGTTTAGAGATAGAAGAAACAAACTAATGTAGCTGTAGAAGAAAAAAGATAAATAAACCAACGGAATAATGAAAAGTTAAGTGTTTCATTGTTTTCTGTTGGTTTATTTATTATCAGAAGATATACAAGACAATGAAAAAAGAATATTGTATAATGTGGTATACAAGTGGAGATAAGGGGGAATTACGATGAGTAATCGGGAAGAAACAGCAGTTTTTGCAGGTGGATGTTTTTGGTGTATGGTTCAACCATTCGATGAAAAACCAGGAATTATATCTGTACGCTCTGGTTATACGGGCGGACATGTTCCTAATCCAACTTATGAGCAAGTTTGTTCACATACAACAGGGCATACAGAAGCAGTTAAAATCGTTTTTAATCCAGCAGTTATTTCGTATGCTGAGCTAGTTCAAATATATTGGCATCAAACTGATCCAACTGATGCCATGGGTCAATTTCAAGATAGAGGAGATAATTATCGACCAGTAATTTTTGTTAATGGACCAGAGCAAAGAAAAATAGCAGAAGAATCTAAGCGGAAATTAGAAAAAAGCGGTGAATTTAATCAACCAATAGTGACCTCAATTGAAGATATAGCACCCTTTTATGAAGCTGAAGAGTATCATCAGGAATTTTATAAAAAAGATTCTGCACGTTATGAAATGGAAGAAAATCAAGGACGTAATCAGTTTAAAAAGAAGCACTGGGAGAAATAATAATGAATGAACTACAAAAAATATGGAAACGTCATATTTATGTAATGCGTGCGTCAACAGCTTTTATTTATGGTATATTAGTGTCGATTGCAATGAATTTTTTTTGGACGCCAGGTCACATATATTCATCAGGAATAACGGGGCTAGCTCAGTTGATTACAACATTAACTAAACACACTATTTTTCCAATGAGTACAGCTGCAATGCTAATTATTTTAAATGTACCTTTGTTTATTGTAGCGTGGTTTCAGATAAGTCATCGATTTACTATTTTTACAATTATGGCTGTTTTTAGTTCAAGTATAATGATTAAGTTATTAACACCACTTACATTAACAACTGATCCGATTATTTGTGCAATTTTTGGTGCAGCAATCAATGGTTTTGGCACAGGGTTAGCGTTAAAAAACGGAATTTCAACCGGTGGATTGGATATTTTAGGGTTAACCTTAAGAAAAAGGACGGGAAAAAGTATTGGTACAATAAATATTACTTTTAACTTTTTTATTGTTCTTGCAGCTGGCCTTGTTTATGGCTGGCCGTATGCTTTTTATTCCGCATTAGGTCTGTTGGTTAATGCAAAAGTTATGGATATGGTATATACACGTCAACAAAAGATGCAAGTGATGATTGTGACAACTAAACCTAAAAGTGTTATTGACTGTGTTCAAAATCATATTAATCATGGAATTACAATTATCCATGGTGCGGAGGGTGCATATATGCATGTTGAAAAAACAGTTTTATTTACTGTTATCTCACGCTATGAATTAGCAGAGTTGCGTGCAGCAATGCGTGAATCTGATCCAAAAGCATTTGTAAGTATTTCAGATAATGTGCATATTATGGGACATTTTGAAGAACCATCAATTTAAGGTGATTACAGTGAAGAAAACAATATATTTAATTATAATAAGCATCATGAGTCGCTTTTTTCAAATACAAAATCCTAAAAAAACGGTTTATTTGATGAGCTTTGGCAATAATTTAGAGTTTATTAAAGAATTAGCCAAACGAGATAAGGATTTATTAGTTTTGTATCGTTCGAGTTGTAGTAGTGCCGCTATCTTATTAAAAGAGGCAGGAATAAAAACAATCGTATTTAATGATGATTTTAATTTTGCATTTAAAACCTTACAATATGTTATGAGTGCACGTTTGCTTTTTTGTGATAACTATTATGCTTTTCTAGCAGGATGTAAGTTCAATCATCATCGGACAAAGGTAATACAGGTTTGGCATGCAAATGGTGCAATAAAGGCTTTTGGATGGCAAGAGCCACGAACAATGACACGTTCAGTCAGTGACAAGAAACGTTTTCAAAAAGTTTATAATCAATTTGATGAATATATAGTTGCTTCAAAGACAATGGGAAGTATTTTTTCTAATAGCTATCATGTTGCTGAGAATAAAATGAAAGTTTTAGGCTATCCAAGATCAGATAGATTATTCAATGCTGATTGGCAAGTTAAAACAACTGCACAGATTATGGAAAAATATCCAATATTCGAAGAAAAAGAAGTAATCTTATATGCACCTACCTATAGAGAAGATGAGTTTGGAGAGGCTGATTTACAGTTACCAAAGGATTTTATCGACTTTGCAAAGACGTTATCTTCAAAGCAATATTTAATTATTAAATTACATCCGCATCTTAGAAATATGGAAAAAATATTAAAAAAGAAAATCAATGTACCGCAAATAGTCTGGGTGGATGATTTTTCGACGGAAGATTTATTATTGATAACAAATCGATTAATTACAGATTACTCATCAGTTGCATTTGACTATACGTTGTTGAAAAATGCAGGTCAAATCATTTTTTATTGTTTTGATTTAGATAAGTACGCTCAGCATGAAGGGCTTCAGTCAGATTGGATAGAGTATTTACCTGGTCCACTTGTTAAGACAGTTCCAGATTTATCTAAGTATATCCAAGAAGAAATCCAGACAAGGACTTTCAAAGACTTTAACAACAAATGGAATAGTAAAAATGATGGTCATGCAACGAAGCGTGTTTTAGATAATTATTTTAAGAATAAATAATATTATTATAGACATATGTCTCAAAATTTAACAAAAAATATTTAAATTTAATGATAGATATTGTATAATTAAACTGTGGAGGTTAACTAGTATATATTATATTCTCTCGTAAACGCAACCTGGTTCTTAGGTGCCTCCGTATACTTATAATGGTCCCCCACATTGCATCAGAAAGCACTCTCCTCTAGGCTTTCTGATGCAATTTTAAAACCGATATAAAGCATGTTATAAGCTCTTTTAATAAATATATGCTACAATAATGATGTAAATATAGCTGAGAGGATGATTTGATGTTACTTGGTTCACATGTTGGTATGAAGGGAAAAGATATGCTTTTAGGTGCTGCCAAAGAGGCGTATAGTTATAAGTCAACAACATTTATGATTTATACTGGTGCTCCTCAAAATACACGTAGAAAAGCTATTTCCGAAATGAATATAGAAGCGGGCCATAAATTTATGGCAGAGCATAATCTTACTAATATTGTCGTACACGCTCCCTATATTATAAATTTAGGTAACACACTTAAACCTGATAAATTTAGTTTTGCAGTTGATTTTTTACGTGCTGAGATTGAGCGGGCAGAGGCATTGGGCGCAACACAAATGACATTACATCCAGGAGCTCATGTTGGAGCAGGGGATAAAGCTGCTTTAGCAAATATTGCTAAAGGATTAAATGAAGTGCTTACTCCAGAACAACATATAAAAATTGCATTAGAGACAATGGCAGGAAAAGGAACTGAGGTAGGGCGGACTTTTGAACAATTGGCAGAGATAATTGATGGTGTAAATTTGAATGAAAAACTATCAGTGACTTTAGATACTTGCCATACAAATGATCAAGGTTATGATATTAAAAATAATTTCGATGGTGTCTTAAATGAATTTGATCACATCCTTGGCTTAGAAAGATTGCAAGTAATTCATCTCAATGATTCTCAAAATCCACAAGGAAGTCATAAAGATAGGCATGCTAATATAGGCTTTGGAACAATTGGTTTTGATACGTTGAATTACATAGCCCATCATCCACAATTAGCCAAAATTTCAAAAATCATGGAAACGCCGTATGTTGGTCCAGATAAAAAAGATAGATACGCACCATATGCTTACGAGATTGAAATGTTAACCAAGCAGAAATTTGATGAAACATTACTAGAAAAAATCTATACTAATAAAGGTGTTTTAGTATAAAAAAGATCAGATTGACAATTAAAATTGTCAATCTGATCTTTTTTTAAGGAGTTAAACCACTGACACTACTAGAAGACTGTGAAGAATTACTTGATGAGCTTGAAGAATCTGATGTACTAGTAGAAGCTGAACTATTTATAGAAGAACTTGATGTATCTGAGGAGACTGATGAACTAGAAGAAGAACTATTTGAAGAACTTGATGTGCTTGTAACCGATGTTGAAGAAGAATTTAAGATATCATCGTCATCACTATCATCATCATCGGAAAGATAAAGATATTGAATACCGTCTATTATTTTAATTTTAACGTTATCAGGCCTTATCCAATCTTCATTTGTTAATCCAGTTGAGATATAACTCATTAAATATTTGTAAAATAATTGTGGTAACTTACTATCAGATGTAGTTAGATAATGACCAGCTTGATAAGGTTGATCATAACCCATCCAAACAGATATTGAATAGTTGCGTGTATAACCGTTAAACCAAGAATCCATAATTGCATTAGAAGGAAATCCGGTTGTTATGTCACTAGGATATGCATTGGTTCCTGTTTTTCCGGCTTGATATAGGCCACTAATAGCAGCAGATTGGCCAGTTCCATTAGAACTTGAAATAACCTTTTTTAACATATCTGTAACCATGTAAGCAGTAGATTTTTTCATAACACGTGTTTTTTTGCTTGAAAATGATCTTGTTTCCCCATCAGGCATTTTAATGCTAGTAATATATGTTGGTGATTGATATATCCCGTTATTTGCAAAAGCACCATAGGCAGCCGCATTTTGTAAAGTAGAAGAGGGAAGTCCAATTCCATTTTGAAGTTCTAATGTCTTTTTATATTTAAATCCCATTTGACTAATAAAGTTTTGTGCGCGCGTGATACCAACAGCACTTAGTGCTCTAATCGCTGGAATATTACGTGATTGAATTAGAGCTGATTGCATGGTTATTTTACCTAGATATTGATTATCAAAGTCATGTAGTTCTTTAGTTGTTCCAGCATATGTGTATTTAGAATCATCCAAAGTATAGTAGGTAGGCCATCCAAGATATTCAATAGCTGGACCATAATCAAGCAGTGGTTTTGCAGTTGAAGCATTTGTTCGAGATGTTTGAACAGCACGGTTTAGACCAAATGTAACATTAGTTGTTTTACGAGCACCTATCATACCAACTATTGCACCATTGTTAGGATTTATTACAGTAGCGGCCACTTGCAGTTGATCGTTAGGATAAGACAAAGTATTTGAATTTGCAAGTTCATACAATTTTTGTTGAACATTCATATCTAAATTTGTATAGACTTTAAGATTGTTTTGGTAGGGATCATAGCCTTTTACTTTTAACTCGCTCAAGACTTGTTTTAAATATGCATCAGCCCAAACAGCTTTTTCAGTTGACTGTGTATTTTGATGTTGATTCTTAGGTATTAAACCATTTGATATACTTTCAGATTTGGCAGCTTGATATTGAGCAAATGAAATTTTTTTATTATTAAACATGGCAAGCAAAACGGTATTTCTACGGCTAGTGGCTTCTTGCGAATTACTATATGGGTTGTAATTACTAGGTGCATTTGGAATGCCTGCAAGAGTTGCGGTTTGGGCTAAGTCTAATTGCTTTAAAGACTTTCCATAATAATATTTAGCAGCAGTTCGCATACCATAAATTCCATTGCCCATAAAAACTTTGTTTGCATACATTGTTAAAATTTTATTTTTACTATATTTCTTATCGAGCTGAACGGCTAGCCATGCTTCTTGGGCTTTTCTTTTTAGTGTCTGATCTGATTTTTTTGTTGAAAAGTAAGACAGTTTTATTAGTTGTTGATCTATCGTACTGCCACCTTGAAGACTAGTTGCACCATTTTTTAAGTCTGCTATAGCAGCTCCTAAAATTCTAATCGGATCGACTCCATGATGTTGATAGAAACGCTTGTCTTCAATAGAAGTTATGGCGTTTTTCAAAGTTTGTGGCACATCGGTTGCTTTTAACGTGGAACGTTGTTGAGTTCCTAAAGAAAGAATTTTATTACCACTAGAATCATAGATTGTTGTTGTACCAGAGGATTCTAGATAGTTAATATCCAAGGAAGGTGCTTCTTTTGCATAAAAACAGAAAAGAGTTATTCCAGATGCAATTCCCATAATTAATAAAAAAAGGAGTGTAAGAAAAAAACGTTTGACATGTGTAGCAAATGTAACAGGCTTTTTAATTCGTTTTCTTCTTTTTTTTTGCTGATTTTTAGTAATTTCTTTACGAGAAGGGTGACGAGAATTTTTAATATTTTTTGTTTCTCTAGGACGTGAAGAATGGCGTTGTCCCTCTCGTGATTTCTGGTTACTCATGGTATAGACTCCTAACTCCTAATTTTAAATCAATATATACATTAACATAGTTAAAGTAAAATAAAAAGTTTGTTTCTTATAAACATAGTTCAAAAGTTAATTAAATCAAATGATTTTAATTAACTAAGAAAGAAGAAAGTGGGTTTCCTTTAAAAAAAATTTTTTTAACCGATAAATAAAGGTAGATGGATATTGGGAGGAATTTTGAATGGACTTTATGGTGCTAGTTGGTGTACTTATGGGAATGGTTGCTGTTTTAGGCGGCATGGTCATAAAAGGAGCCAATTTAGGAGTTTTTGTTAACCCTGAAGCGTTATTAATTATTTTTGTGGGAATGATAGCCGCTGTTATTAATTCATACCCTTTAAAAGATATCAAGCGGATACCTAACTTGTTTAAAGTTTTATTTTCAGTACAAGAGCATAACCCAGCTGGAACAATAGATAAAATCGTTGAAATGTCAAATATAGCAAGAAGAGAAGGTTTACTTGCTTTAGAAGAGCCAGTACAACAAATTGATAATGAATTTCTAAAAAAAGGTTTGGAAATGGTTGTTGATGGAATTGATGCAGATTTAATTGAAGAAATTATGGTTACAGAGATTGATGCAACTGAAGAAAGACACCGCTCAGGTGCTGCAATTTTTAAAACAGCTGGGACAACATCACCAACACTTGGGGTATTAGGTGCGGTTATTGGATTAATTGGAGCATTGGGTGATTTAAGTGATGTAGATAAACTTGGTGAATCAATATCATCAGCTTTTGTGGCAACGTTATTAGGTATATTTTTTGGATATGTAATAATGATTCCATTTAGTTCAAGATTGACACGTAAGTCAGAAGCTGAACTAGAGGTTATGAATATTATTTTGGAAGGTGTATTGTATATTCAAGCTGGACAATCACCTAAAACAATTGAACAAAAATTATATAGTAAATTAGAACCAAATCTTCGCCCTAAAAAAGAAGAGTAGAGGTGTTGGCTAGATGAAAAGGAGAAAAAAGAAACCTGAAGAAGAAGTTGGTGAAGGCTGGCTATTACCGTATTCAGATATGATGACTTTACTTCTGGCACTTTTTATAGTTTTATTTTCAATTGCGAAGGTAGATTCTACAAAACTAAAGGAAGTGTCATCTGTGTTTAGTGAAATATTATCAAGTAAAGGTGGAAGCTCTATTAGCAACTCTGATACAACGATTGATAATGTTATAGACTTGGGTACTACTCCTAAAAAAGGAAATGGATCCTCTGCAACATCTTCAACATCATCAAGTAGTGTAGTTACTATTCAAGAAGCGCAATCACAAGAATCGCAGGTTAAAACGCAAATGAGTCAGACTGAAACATTCAATCAGGTTACACAAGATGTTCAACAAGAAATGGAGAATGCAGGAATTAGTGGCAATTCTAGTGCTAAACTAAAATCAGATGGATTACATATAACTTTAGATAGTAACATTTTATTTGATTCGGGAAAAGCTGACTTAAGTTCAGATGTACAAAACGAGTTAAAAACACTTGTACCTGCGTTACAAAAAATTTCAACATATCCAGTTACTATTGCTGGATATACAGATAATCAACCAATTGTTAATGTAACAACATATCCAACTAATTGGGAGTTAAGTTCAGCGAGAGCAATAGCCGTTATGCATTTTTTTGTAGAGAATGGTGCTTTTTCTGAGAAACATGTATCTATTCAAGCTTATGGTGAAAATAATCCAATTGCATCTAATAAGACAGCAACTGGACGTGCAAAAAATAGACGTGTTGAAATTATTATCCGGAAAACAAAAAGTAACTAATTAATAAAAGAGGCTGTGACATAACTAGTCTCTACACAAATAAATAGGGCGAGAAACCGAATTTGGGTTTCTCGCCCTATTTGCTTAAGATTTTGCTCTTTTAACTTGACCCCTAGCGTGACTAGTTTCAGGATGTTTAATGCCATTACAACGAGTCCGGTTTCTTTGGTGACCTTTTCGAATCCCCGTACTGAGAAACGAT
>NZ_JAIULA010000027.1 GCF_024160875.1 Ligilactobacillus ubinensis
GCAATTACAATTGTAACAGAGAGTTATTTCTCTTTTTTGTCTTTTTTTATTTCTACCCACAAATACTTTACACTAACCTGTTTCTATTCCAGATATACTTAATTCTATCAGACTATCAGTTTAAACTTTTACTTACTTAATTATTACCTGTATAGCTAAACCTTTGATTAAATACAAATTACAATTATACTTTAAGCGGCATAACCGCGAATCACTTATAAATTAATTTACCCTATTACTTTATAATTCAAATAATAAATTTTAATAATTATGGAGATATATAATGAAAAACTTATTAGTATAAAAAGATTCAAATATAGATTGAAGACACAACAAGTTTTTGAAAACCTTTCACGACTTACAACTCTTACTAAATCATTACATAGAGAAAATTTGGCTACTACTTCTAAATTTGTGAATCACCAAAAAGGGATTTTAAATATAAGCTCTAACTCTAGAGCGGAAGATATTTTTACAAGATACTCCTTTAACACTATATCGATTGGTGATATTGCACTATTAGTCAGGAAACCGCCTGTATCAAAGCGATGATTCCCTTACTTCTATATTCAATTTTTGAATTAATTTAATCATTATTTTCACTATTAACCAATGAATAGTTTTAAAATTACCTACAAATAAAAGTAGTATTGCTATAATAACAATACTTTCTTACCCTAATAGCACCTAAAGCAACTAGATAGCTTGTCGTTACTGGTGCTACAATCGCCCTTATACTCGATTATTGTAATCAATAATATACAGCAAATATAAAATTCTTCCCAAATACCTGCCGCTAATTTATCTTCTCTATCAATATCATCGAATAAATTATGTCCATACACACTAGAATCATTGTTTTTCCCACGATGACGCCATAACTATTTGTTCATAGTTATGGAATATAAATAAAATCGATAATATCCAATATGAAATCCATACTATTATTTTTCTTTTCTACTATCATTATATTTAGATAGCACCCTTTGTAAATATTACCATCAAGTAACTAGTTTTGGTGTCCAGATATTCGCATAGAACCTATTATCGTTATTCAGCATTAAAATTACCACCTTAAATGATATAATTTTAAAATAATTAAACAGCTATCATCATCAATTATTAAAAAAGCCTCTCGTCCTGAAGTGCACCATAATTGTTAGACATAGAAACTAACAATTATGGTGTATTTTTATGACCAAATACTCAACTAATTTTAAAATTGAATCCGTTCAAAAATATTTTGATGGAGGTATTTACTTTGAAAATCAGTGCTCATCCAGATAAAAAATGATTATGGGAACCGTAACAGAACTAGGAAATACTCTTCTAACTAGAATTAACTCAATCATTCATATCAAAATTTGCACTATCAAATATCTGATTATCAAGTTAAACCACAAATCTTACAGTGTGAGTGCTTGAATTGTTGTAAATTTCAAAATATCAATAATTTAACCATAATTACAGAAGATTATATCCAGTGGTTTAACAATGAACGAATTTCCCTGAAAATAAAAGACTTATCCCTGGTTGAATACCGAAAACACCTCCGAACCTTTCATATATAGATCTGTCCTTATCGTCACAAACCTTCTCTCCTAGCCAAACATAACTTACTTATCTCTCTGACAACTGAACATATAGATACTATTATTATCTATTTCTTGGCGCAAAAAAATGTAACTAATCCAGAATATGTCTATATGTTCACCTACTCCATCAGAGAATTTTGCGTATTTCTAAATGCCATCTTCAAAAAAACGCATCTGAAGGTTCTCAACAAATTAGTGAATCTTTAGCAATAGCATTAGAAGAAGTGATCTTTCAAATGAATCCATAATTGCATTTAGCAAAAAGCTAAGATAAACCGGAACAAAAGACGGTTAGCTAGAAAGCATTGATATCAAAAATTGGATAATTTGAGAGTTAAATTATCTTGTTTACATGTTATTGAAGCGCACATTTTGACAACAAATATCCAGAGACAAAGAAGAGTCCAAAACCTTTGTTCCAAACTCTAAATAGTCTATTTAATTTTTGCAATAACGATCATATAACAAACTATCAATATGACTTTGCAAAGAGCTTCTTTCTGTTCACTAACAAGAAGAATACCTTTTGTTATAAGGCATCAGTTCCATGCGCTTTTGTTCGAATTTGAATTGAATTTTCTATATTGCGCACAAAAATTTTGCCATCTCCAAATGAACCATCTGAAAGTTCATTTGTTACATCCTCAATTAAATTATCCACAACCTCATCTGGCACGACTGTTCTTATACTAACTTTAGGTAATAAGTTAGTTTCTTGATTATCATCTCGTGTATAAATTTGTCCGTGCCCTTGCTGATGACCATATCCCATAACAAAATTAAATGTAGCACCATATTTTCCATCTTTATTTAAGATACGCTTCAATAATTCCATTTTCTGAGTATTTATAATGAATTCTATTTCTTTCATATTATCCCCTTTATCCAAAAATTCTTAGATATCGTTTTGCAAGCATCATTGTTCCATCAACCCAACCTATTTTAAAACCCTTTGCAGGATCTGAGTCTGAATGCGTTTCTAACCAAGCAGACATTTGTAGGCGACGTAACATGATAAACGTATCAATTTCTGCGAAACTCTCATCTGAAAAAGGCATAACTTTTTTATATCCTCGTAGCCAGCCATTTATTAAATCAGGGGCTATATCCTTATGTTCAATAAATGAAATTGAAGCTGCTAAGTCTTGCAGATACCAACCAAATCCAGCATCATCAAAGTCGATGACCTTAATTTTTTTATCCGCATCTACTAAAACATTGGACTGCCGTAAGTCAGCATGAATCAAGCCCCAGTTTTCATCATTTTTACCATAACGCAATAAACGTTTTTGGATGATTTCATCACACTGCGTTAGGATTTCTTTATCTGCATCTGAAAAGCCTTCATAGTCTTGCCAATGGCCCCATTTAGCGGTTTTTCCAATGATATTATCATAATCCCAATCCCATCGATCTAGCGTAGATGTCTTATTCCACATCTGAGTTTGCTTATGTAGATAGGCTGTAATTTCACCTAACATTTCATATTGATTAACAATATGTTCTGTATCTTCCTCATCTAAAGGTTCACCCGCCAATGCCTCTGTAATCATGGTATAGTACATATCACCATCAGAGCCCTTTATGTCCTGAATATAACTACCATCTCTAGCATAAAGAGGATTTGCCACTTGTAGTGGTGTATAGTTATTTATTTCATAAAGCCAAGCAACTTCTGCATCATACTCTTCATGTGTATGGTAATCTGGCCGGCCCACACGTAAAAAACCAATTTTTTCTTTAGTTTTAGTGTTATAAATCAAATACGTGGCGTTTTCACTTAATGTCAAAAATTTAATTTCCGTCATACTAGGGAAATCATATTTTTTGATGGCTTGGTTTGCCACTTCATGAAAAACTTGAATATTATCAAAAGCACCCATGGCTACTCCTTTTCTTCTTCCATTTCATTTAACGATTTTTCTAACATTTCAGTAAATCTAATCACATCTTCTTTACTGAAAACCAATGGTGGTCTTATCTTCAACACATTTCCATAAGGTCCGCAAAGCGAAAGTAACACATGATTTTCTCGCATCGTCTCTATCAATCTGACTGCGTAATTATAATCCGCATCTTTTGTACCAGGTTTTACAATGTCCACACCCACATACAGGCCTGCTCCACGAACATCTCCTAAAACAGGATACTTTTTAGCTAAATCGCTTATTTTTGAGACTAGTTCTTTTCCACGTTCCAACGAATTTTCTTGTGTATTATCTTTTTTCATTGTATTAAGCGTTGCTTGAGCTGCAGCCATCGCTACCGGCGAACCACCAAAGGTATTAAAATACGGTGTTGTTTTACTGAACTCTTTAAGCAAATCTGCTTTAGCGACAAGTGCTGAACAAGCTATCCCATTGGCCATTGGTTTACCCATCGTTACTAAATCGGGTACAATTCCATGTCGTTGGAATCCCCAGAATGTTTCTCCAGTACGGCCAAATCCTGGTTGAACTTCATCAGCAATATAGATACCACCATGCTTATGTACCATATCAATAACTGGTTTTAATAATCCCTTTTTACCAGGAAAAATACCATCTGAAGAAAAGATTGAATCTAGCATAATTCCCGCAAATTTAATTCCATGTCGCTTCATATCTGCAATTTGTTCTTCTACTTGTTCTGCCATCCAATCGCCTAAATCGTCCGTACCCAAGCGATAAGTATCCGGTGTAGGTATCATTCTCATAGCAATATCCATAGGTACATCTGAACCAATTGATGGCGATAATCGAGTGATTAGATCAGTATTTCCATGATAAGCTTCCGCCGTGACAATTATTCCTTCGCCACCAGTTGCTGCTTTAGCAACACGAACCGCCAAATCATTTGCTTCTGAACCCGACAACATAAACATAACGCGGTTTAATTCTTCAGGAAAAGTTGCCAGTAAATCCTCTGCATAATTTAAAATATTCTGATTTAAATATCTAGTATGTGTGTTAATTTTAGTTAACTGTTTAGATACAGCTTCTTGAATTTCTTTTCGTGAATGGCCTAAAGAAGGAATATTATTGTAAGCATCTAGATATTCCGTTCCATCAGGTGTGTAAAGTTTTGTTCCATGTCCTTCTTCAAAGTCTAAAGGTTCTTTATAAAAAAGCCTGTACGCTTCGCCCAATATTTCACGACGCTTAACCATCGCTTTTAATTCTGGAGTTAACTTATCAATATCCGACATTTTAAAACTATTCGAATCCATAATTGTTGAATCAGTTGCCATTGATTTACCTCGCAATCAAAAAATTATTTTCTAAAACATGAGCATTACAACGAAAAAGGCAAAACCTTCTTAACTAATTGTTCATCTAGGTGTAACACGTCATATAATATAACATTAAATGTGTAAAATTACAATTAATATTAGACATTATTTGTTTTAAAATTATATTTTTTTACAAAATAGCTGAAACTCGAACAAATAAATGCTTTTTTTACCTTATCGATCACATTGATATTCAAACTCAATAAAAAATCCTGTTTTTATGTCATTTGATATAACATATAACTAGGATTTAAATATGCTATTTCTTAATTTCGCCGATTTACTCCACGCTTGCTGATTTAGTACTTTTTTCATCCACTAAACGTTGATTTAATGTTTCATAGGATCCAAGTTTTGGCCCTTTAAAATTATATTTTGCATATGCATTATAATAAATAACCAAGACTACTATTGCTGCTAAAATAATCTTACCAGTAGCATAGTGGATAATTAGCTGCGATGTTATTTGCACATCAGTAGGTGATAAAATCATTATTGCCATCAATACAATAACCCACGCACAAGCTGTCACACTAACAAAGTTGCTATACTTACCCAGATTCCAAGGTCCATCATCTTTTTCAGTCCATATTCCTTTAACTTTTGCTCGGAATTTTAACGAAATTGGAATAACATAAGAGCTATACAATCCGATTACACTCATCGTTCCAATCACCGCATAAACTCCATCTGATATACCTGATAAAAAGGCGATTATTGCAACTAACCAAATAGCTACAGCTGGTGTATGAAACTTAGGTGAAACTTTTTTCCAATAGCGCGATAATGGTAATCCGCCATCACGACTGAAAGCATAAACCATGCGTGATGAAGATGTTATTGAAGAACAACCACAAAACCACATTGCGATTGTTACAAGCCATAATAAGTAATTACTGAAATGAAGACCAACAGCTTGTTGAATCGCAACAATAAATGCATTATTGCCTGCAGCAGCTACTGCGGTAGGATTCTTTATGGAGATAGTTACTAAAACTAACAATAAGTATCCAAATATTCCTGAAATAGCAACTGACATAAATACACCCCATGGAGCTCTAACACGTGGATTTATTGTTTCTTCACTCGTATGCGCTGAAGCATCATAACCTGTCAATGTCCATTGAGCTTGTAAAAGCCCAATCATAAATGCCCACCAATATGGCGTTCCACTTTTAGTTTGTGTTGAAAAAGTTGTAAACACGTAAGAAATATGATGTTCTGGACCCGCCATCGCAAGAAAGAATATAATTATAAGAACTCCAACTAAATGATAGATTGCTGAAACTGAATTTAGTTTTGATACTAAGTCAATTCCCATATGATTCAAAATAGCATGACTCATTAAAATGATAAAATATGTACTCAAAAACTGAAGTTTTGATGGACTTTGAAAAATTAAATTAGCTGCAAAAGTTGCACAACCATAATCGATTCCCGCTACAATCGTAACTTGCCCAATTATATTCAACCACCCGGTAAACCAACCCCAAGTAGGTCCACCTAGAATAGCTGCCCAATGATAAATCGCTCCAGAAGTAGGTATTGCTGAGGTTAATTCAGCCATTGCCGCCGCTACAAATAGCACAAATAACGTAACTAACGGCCACCCTATCCCCATCATTGCAGGACCACCTTGTGAAAACCCATAGCCATAATAAGAAACAGCACCTGTTAAAATAGAAATAATTGAAAACGAGACAGCAAAGTTTGAAAAGCCACCCATATCCCTTATTAACTCTTGTTTATAGCCAAAAGACTTTATTGAATCAGCCTTACTTGGATCGTGGATTTTAACAGAGTTATTTGCCACAGAAATTGTTTTCCACATCACTAAAATAAAAAGTATAATAATCAAAATTCCAAGTATTATCATTAAATCAACTCCTTCTAAATTTTACATTCACTTTCTTAAATACATTTTTCTAAAATATGCACAACCAATATCCTAATTTCCAAAGATCATTGAGAAATTTACTCCTAAACCTTAATTTAGTGATTTATTAATCTAGAATGCCACTAACCTTCACAAAGATAATAATCACCTAAACACGAATAATAATTACAATTTACAGTTCTAACATAGCTAATTCCTTACAAAATCATGAAACATGACATTCTAGATTATGAATAATAGATTATTCCTTTTACGATCAGTGAATTTTTATACAATATTTATAACGATTATATTATTAGATTTTCCAAAGTCAAGAAAGCATATCTAAATTCATCTCTGAATAATCAAAGAAACTTACGCTTATATATCAACATTTCTTGGAATATAATTTTTATATTGCATTTAACTTCGTTTTCAGAAGTTTGAAGCGCTTTATACTTTTTTTAACAAAAAAATGACTTTTTATGAAGAAAACGTTTTAATTTTAAAAAAGTACTTCCTTTTTTACTGCAAGAATCCCTACTTTGTTTTATGTAATTCAAAAAAGAGCCCAGAACTTTTTGTCCTGAACTCTAAACAAACTATTTAATTTTTACACTTTTTATCTCATTTTTTTAATTTAGTCGCTTGATTTTAGATTTACATAATCTGTTTGTGTAACTTTGATATGCATGACTGCTTCTTGAGGTGCTAACAATACTCGGTTTTCAACACCGATGCTTTGTCCATCAAAACTAATCAAATTATAGCCACAAGCATCTGCCACTACATGGTCATGTAAATCTGTGCAATCAATATGATAGGCTGTTGATTCAGCAGTTGAACATAATATTCCATCTAATAATTCATTGGTCGAAAAATGAATGTGTCCACTGAAAATCCCACGAACATTAGCTTTTTGAGCTATTTTTAAAAGTTCACAATCATTTTGCAGAATACTAAAACGCATTTTTTCTAATGTCGTTCCCGCTACAGGATGGTGTAAAAAAATTAATGCTGGTTTTTCTTTATGTTGTTGCAATTTTGTATCTAACCAAACTAATTGATCTTTGGATAAAAATCCCTGTTCTTTGTTATGGTAGTTACTATCTAAAAAATAATAATCGACTGTCGGTGTTTGTTGTTGGTAATAATAATGTTCCAGTGCTTTCGACCCATAAAATCCAGTATAAAATGCATCTGCTCGATCATGATTTCCTAGAATTACATTAATTTCCGTTTTTAATTTTTCTTGTTTAATAAATAAGTATTCATGTAACCATTCATAGTCTTTAGCCGTTCCTTCATGAATTAAATCACCACTTAACACAATCATTTCCGGCTTTTCTGGTAACCGCACAATATCTGCGAAACAACTTTCTAATTTTTTTAGCGGATCTAGCTGTTGATTAAAAGAATATCTTTCTCCGTGTGGTGCAAGATGTAAATCAGACAACTGCACAATTTGAATTCTTTTCATCATCTAACCTCCATATCTAGTTTAAATTCATTCCGTTTTGTGTATCAAATAACAGAATTTTATCTGTATTAAATACTACCCCAACTTCATCGCCCACCTGTGTTGTAGTATCATTACTAATAACTTTTAAAGTTAAATCTGTAGCTATTTCTACTATTATTTGCTGATACCTGCCGTAATCAGTTATTTGAGTAACGATACCTACCACATGCTCCTTTTTTGGTGCTGTTAACTGAATATTTTCTGGACGAATTCCAAAGTAAATTTCCTCTTCTTCTTGAAATTGGTATGCAGTTATTTGTTTTAGATCATTGACTAATTGCAATTTTCCTTTATTTAAGCAATTATTATTAACTTTAGCTGCAATTAAATTAATTTGCGGACTACCAATAAATTTTGCAACAAACAGGTTTCTAGGATGATTGTAAATTTCATCAGGCGTTGCAACCATTTGAATTTTACCATTATCCATCACTGCAATGCGATCACCTAAAGCCATCGCCTCCGTTTGATCATGCGTGACATAAATAATTGTCTGTTGATTTTGTTGATGAATATATTGAATTTCATCTCGTGCTTTTTCACGTAGTTGCACATCAATATTTGATAGTGGTTCATCCAGCAAAAAAAGACGACTTTGCTTAATCATCCCACGTCCCAAGGCAGTTCTTTGTTTTTGGCCACCAGATAGTTGACTCGGATAATTATTTGCGACTTTTATTAAATCCAGTGTTTTCAGTATTTTGTTAATTCTTTGTTTACGTACATCCACTTCAACTTTATGAACTTTCAAGGCATACTCCAAGTTCTGTGAAACTGTCATATTTGGATAAAGCGCATAGTCTTGAAAGACCATTGCAATATTTTTTTGCAAACTCGTCATTTTTTGAGCGTTTTTTCCATCAAATAAAACTTCTCCTGCAGAAACTGATTCCAAACCTGCAATCATTCGAAGTGTCGTCGACTTACCACAGCCAGAAGGCCCTAGTAAGACTAAAAATTCACCTGGATTAACTAGTAAATCCATTTCTTTAATAATCTTCGTCTTTTTAAAGTTTTTAGAAACTGCCTTTAATTCAATCTTTATCCCGTTTTCCAATATAAAAATACTCCTATCTTTATTTAAGCCCGGTACTACTAATACTATTTAAAATAAACCTTTGAAAAAGAATATAAATCACTAATGGAACCACAATCATAATTGAAGAAAGCGCCATAGCTAATGGAAAATTCGTTCCGCCTTCACTTGAAATATAGTTTTGTAATGCTAATGGCAAAGTAAAACTATTCTTATCTTTTAATATTAACGTTGGCCAGACATATTCATTCCAAGAATTAATAAAGAACATTGCGCCTATACTAATAATGTTAGGCCGTAGCATTGGTATCAATAAGTTAACAAAGATCCGCCACCGCGGTATCCCATCAATAGCTGCAACTTCTAATAAACTAGCCGGAATTTTTTCTAATGCCTTAGTAAACAGCATTATTCCAGTTGCATCACACAACTGCGGTAAAACAACCCCAACAACTGTGTTCAATAAGTTCAGCTTTGCGATTACTAAATAATTGGGAATCATTATCGTCGTAAAAGGAACAAAAATGGTTGCCACAAAAATAAAATAAAGTGTTTTCTTCCACCGAAAATCATAATATTGGAATGCACTTGCTGCTAACATACTACTAAAGATTTTTCCAAATGTTACTAATGTTGCCATGAAAAAGGTATTCCAGATTAACCCAAATAAATTAACCTCTTGCATTAATGTTTTGTAATTACTTAATGTTGGATGTAGTGGAATTAATTGTAATATTGAATGATATGACTCTCGTAATGTCTTAAAAGAGTTAGAAAGCATAAACACAACAGGTAAAACTGCAATTAAGCAAATCACAATTAAAAACAAGTGCCATCCTAGTGTTTTAGATTTACTCATAGCTAGCTTCCTTTCTCTCGACAAACCTAACTTCTAAGAATAACAAAAATAAGAAAATCACAAAAGTTACAATCGCCAGTGCCGATGCATTTCCTGTTTTATATAACACAAATGCATCCAAGTAAGTATGGTACAAAATATTTGATGAACCGTAATATGGACCACCTTGTGTGATAACATTAATCGGAGTAAAAACATATGCTAGCCCTTGCACAATCGTTAATATCAAAACGTAGATACTTACTCCTTTATTTAAAGGCAAAATAATATTCCAAATCAACCGCCACCGCGGAATACTGTCGACTTTTGCTGCATCGATAATATTCTGTGGGATAGAACCTAGGCCCGTCAACAACAGAATAAAATTGTACCCAAACACTTTCCAACTCGTTATCAAACATAAAACAACTACTGCCAATACGCCGGAATTAGTCCAATTGGGTAAAGTCATTCCTAATTTTCGCAAGATAAATGCCATTGGACCTGAAACAGGATTTAGCACCCACGAAAATACCATCGCACCAACAACTAAAGAAAACAAACTGGGAATGAAAAAGATGATTTTATATGCACCCTGCATTTTTTTTATAAAATACTTCACAATAAGCGAAATCAAATACGGAAAAAGAAAATTAAGAATTACCAACAAAATAACGTAAAAGATGGTATTTACCATCACTTTTCGATTAATCGGATCGGTAAACAAAGAATAGTAGTTTTGTAAACCTACAAAATTCTTTGTTGGTGCAATCAAATTCCAATTAAAAAAACTTAAATAAAAAGAGTATCCAATTGGAATGATTACAAAAATCGAAAGGATCAAAGCCGCTGGTAATAAACAAAGAAACGGTATAAGTTTATTTTTACTGTTGCTCATTGATGGTCTCCTGTGCTTTTTTCAATGTTGATGCTACGTTACTTCCAGATAAGATCTTATCGCGAGCATCAATCATTGTCTGTTCAGCTTGTAATCCATTTTTAGGAAATGACGTCCACGCAACTGCCTTATCAATTAGCTTTGCAGCTGGTTTCAACATTGGATTAGCTTTTAAATAGGTTTTAAATTGTGCTGAATTAAAAGCTTCTTTTGTCGGTGGTAAATATCCTGTTCCTTTACTCCAAGTCAACAAAGAGCTATTCTGATACATGTATTTTTCAAATACCCATGCCGCTTTTTGCTGTGCTGTCTTTTGCGCTGTAATTGCAAGCATTGAGCCACCAACCGGAACAACTGTTTTTTCATTTTTGAAATGTGGTGCTTCTACTGAAATCGCTGTGAAGTTGACACTTTGTTTAATATGTGAAGCTTGGGCGACTGTTGTAAAAGCCATCGCAACCTTGCCATTAACAAAATCATCAATTCCTTGTGCCCAAGGGGTATTAATCGCAACATTTTCTTTAATTAAATTTTGATACAACTGATAAGCGGCAATTCCTTTTCTACTTGCAAAAGCAGCTTTGCCATTTTTTTCAATCTGAGCGCCATTGCTTAGCATTAATGCTTGTTGTGCCCACGTATCTGCTGGTTGTTGAATATATAAGCCATAGTTTCCACTTTGCTGCTTTATCTTTCGAGCTGCTGTTGCGACTCCTTGCCAAGTTGCCAATTCACTTGTCTTAATCTGATATTTATCTAACATTGTTTTGTTTACGTACAAAATTGGTGTACTTAACGAATATGGCAAACCAACTAATTTTCCCTGACTATTTTTAGCAAATGACAGTGTTCGTGTAGAAAAATTATTTTTAATAAAATTATCGTTCCCATCAAAATCTTTGGATGCTTGCTGCGGGGTTAAATATTTAAAATTATCCGCAAAATAATTAGTATATGACCATCCAACCTGAACAATATCCGGTACTTTACCAGAAGCCTGTGCTGATTGTAAATTTTGCATTAAACCTTGATACATATTCGGGTTATACTTGGCAGTTACTTTAATATTTTTGTGTGTTTTATTAAACTCTTTCACTAACGCATTAACTGCTGTACCACCTTGTGTTTGTGCATTTACGTGCCAATAAGTAATATGGATTACTTTATTTTTAGCTGTTGTCGCAGTTTTAGCTGTAGAGCACCCCGCTAACGCTATTCCCAAGACAAATACTGCTAAACTACCCAATAATATTCGCAATTTTTTCTTTAAATTCATTACTATCTCCTCCTCTGCTCTAAAATTAACAAAATGTTGTATAAATTTAGTGGTATATATGTAAAGAAGACGTAAATTAATATCTTATTGAACAAACATGCTAGAGTCTGCTAAAGCAAGAAAATACTTCTCAAATCAAATTATATATTTTTGAACTTCTGCCTTCGGTTATTAAAAACAAACTTGCTTCGGATGTCTTTATATAGCCTTATAATTGTATTTATCATTAGCAAAAAATGCTTCCTTTTATTAACATTTATATTCCTTTGCATAAACTTAGCCTCAATCGTAAAACTATATACTACAATCTCTATATACTTGAGCCCAATACTTTCATCTTCAAATATTTGCGCCAAAACAACTAGTTGCCTTGGCCCCGTAATCCAGATGGCTCAAATTCTGAATTATCCGATACACAATACTAATCTAACTTTTAATGGAAACTATACCTAATTCAATAAAAAAGAAAGCACTTTATTTACTTTACAACTTGAAATACGAGATACTATTTTATATAAAAGGGAGAATGTTCTAACAAAAAGGAGAATTATCAATGAAATCACGGGGAATTCATTCAATAGCGTTATTGATACACAATACTCAAAAACAACCTAACAAACACTTCCACAGCATTAACAAGCTTTTAATATGTTGGGTTGTTTTCTCAGGTCTACTTGCAGCTAATGGAACTGTCGTTTCAGCAGATGCTACTAATACCACTGAAGGCAATCAATCATCCCAAACGTCATCTATAACTGAAAGTTCAAGCACTGTCAATGAAACAGCATCATCTGTAGTTAATACTGCTGCTTCAACTTCTACAGAAAGTTCATCAACTAATAAAGTAACTACGCAAAACACAGTATCTTCTTTAACAACCAATAATTCTACAACTACCACTACACAAGCCAGTTCTTCCGATGAATCTATTGACTCTTGGATGCCTGATAAAAACTTGCAAGAAGTAGTTGCAGCTGTTTTGAAAGTTACTTCTGTAGATAAAATCACAAAAGAAGATATGGCAGATATCACTGATTTGTCAGGCGTAAATCGCAACATTAAATCGTTGGAAGGTTTAGAATACGCAACATCATTAACTTCACTTAATATCTCAGGGAACCAAATTAGTGATATTTCACCTTTAGCCAAGTTAAGTTCTTTAACTGATTTAAATCTTTCAGATAATCAAATTAGCGATATTTCACCCATAGCAAACTTAAAATCTCTAACTTACTTAAATCTAAACTTTAATAAAATCAGTGATTTCAGTACTATAGATGGTGATTATTTCTTTTCTGATAATATAGGAACAGCTTCAGTTCAAGATGTTACTGCTTCCGCAACTACAGCTACTGCTAACTATATAATGGATATTCCAATTAAGATTAACACTAGCGGTCAAAGCATTACTAACTATATTACGCCTCATTCAACTGATGATGATACGCGCTATGTTAGTCTTGATGATAAAATAGGCGATTACTTCAATAAAGATGGTAAACTTGAATTCGACAATCTTTCAGAAGGCACACATACTATCGTTATTGCCTGGGAAGGTCAGGAACCAGCTTCATTAAAATCATCTCTTTCATCGTCTGATAGTCAAAGAATTAGCGGGACATATACACTAACGCTCGATTATGAAAAGCAAACTGGTGGTGATATTACTGTTAATTATATTGATGCATCTGGAAATAAAATTCATGACCCACAAATAGTTAGTGGGTATATTGGTGATACTTATGATGTTTCAACTGATGCCTATAAATTGGCATTAGATGGTTATACACTTAAAGGAGCTACTGGAAATATAAACGGACAGTTTACAGATCAACCACAAACGATAACCTATATCTATAACAAAAACGAAAGTCCAGTTAATCCAGACACTCCCAGCACCCCAGTAACACCGGATAATCCAATAACACCAATAAATCCAAGTGAACCAGTCAATCCGGCAACACCAAATCCGACTACTCCACTTATTCCAAGTAGTCCTAATAGTGATTCAAACGCAGTATTACCAGCTAGCAAAGATAGCTCAACAAGTGCTACTCAAAACACAAGTACACAAGAAGATTCAGCTACACTTCCTGCAACAGGAGAATTGAATACTTTTTGGATGACACTAAGTGGGATAATTGGGATTTTAATGCTTGGACTACTCTCTATAATTAAGTTTACACACAAAAAGGATTAATGACTCTGCTTTTCTTCTATATTGCTTAGGAGTTCAAACGATACTGCATATTGCATTATTTATAAAATACCTTCCAAAGTTAGAATTACATCTATCTTTGGGAGGTATTTTGCATATATTTCTATTTTTATAACTTATAGTGCTAAACTAGATATAAATTAGGTATCAATCTATTTTAAAATAACAAGTACTTTAACTATTGCTACCTGCCCTTTTAATTTCTCGTATGTAAAATTAATCTATACTTCAGATGACTGCTACCGAAAAGATACAATAAATATAACAAGCTATACTTACATACTAAACAACAATTGCCAAAATAAAAAGGGGGGTAAATTCATGTATTATCGCTATATATTACAAAAGAATCATGAAACTAGTGGACTATTTCATCCTCTGGATAATTGGAGTGTCCCTAAAGAAGGAGGCCTATACAAGATAGTTCCTGCCTATTTTAGTAGCTTAAATTATCACAAGGATTTTTCTAACAATTCTGAAAGCTGGTTTACTGAAGAGGGAAATACTCGTTATCATACCGGAATTACGACTCTGACTGCTTTTTACACTAATCATGGAATACGTGTTCAGTGTGTTAAAAAACAAAACTTAGTTAACATTATTCGGCAAGAGTCATTTCAAGTTTGGATAGAAAATAATACATAGTTTAAATTAAAAACCTTGTTCTATTGTGCATCATTTTCTGTTATTATTGTACTGATATCTTAATCTTTTAAAAAAGTTATCATCTATAAGCTTTATTCAAATATAGAATCACTTTCAGTAATAATTGCACAAAAAAAGCGGTAATACTAAACTATCCCGCTTGCTTCATAAACATATATTAATACGCATTATTAGGCCAAAAGATAATCTTTATTGTCATAAAAATTATCTTTACATCTAGCCAAAAACTACTTTCGCGAATATACTGCAAATCGAGCTCTAACATCTCGCTAAAACCAGCATCATTGCGAGCAGTTACTTGCCACATTCCGGTACATCCTGGAACTATGTATAATCTTTGTTTCGCATAATCATCGTATTCTTTTACTTCCCGTGGCAAAGGTGGGCGAGGACCTACCAGGCTCATATTACCCATCAAAACATTTAATAACTGAGGTAATTCATCGATACTGGTTTTTCTAATAAAACAGCCAATTCGAGTTACCCGTGGATCATATTTCATTTTGAACATTGGGCCTTCTACTTCATTATATTTTAAAAGGTTTGCCAATAAAAACTCAGCATCGACTCGCATTGATCTAAATTTGTACATTTGAAATGTTTTGCCGTTTTTTCCAACTCGCTTTTGCTTAAAGAAAACTGGTCCGCGATCTTCAGTCTTAATTAATAAAGCTATTAAAAGGAAAATCGGACTCAATACTACTAATCCAAGTAAACTGAGAATAAAATCACTTAGCCGTTTTATTCCACGGTAGATATAACGATGTTCTAACCTAGACTTATCCAAATAAGACCCTCTCTTATGTTCCGCCATCATAATACCCATCCATCCCCTAAAAATTAATACTTTCCTTTGAACTTTCTCTTTATATTCAGCAATTTTTTGCTTACTAAAGATTTATTAAACAAAGTTGTAATTTAATTATACAATATAACAACAATAAAATTAAGCTTTAATTTATTCTTTTTTTTAATTAGTAAAGCCCGTTATATAATCAAAAAAAGCTCCATAAAATATGGAGTTTTCCTTAGATATATGTGCTTATTTCGTTATTTTTTGCTTATATATTATCAATACAATTGCTGTTCTAGCAGGATATTTTAGAAATTATTCTTTATATTTTCAATATTTTTTATAATCACTGATAATGAGCCGTCTGTGTTGTTCTTAAATTCGATATAATCACGATTCTTTAGCAAATCAACTGGGACGACAATCTCAATTCCGTTATCCAACTTTAGCTTTTGCTTTTGATATTTCCGCTCAAAAACTGGAGCATTTGCATCAACTGCAATCTTAGGCGCAACCCCTTTTTTATCTAAATCTTCCATAAAGTCTTGTTTGGCCTGAACATTATCGCCAAAAACTTGCTGTGCTAATTGCTCATTGTTGATGCTGCTATCCTCATCAATACTTTTATAAATCGCTTTTTGTGCATCCATCACTGCTTCATATTCTTCAATATCATATTTTTTGCTAACTGACTTTAATGACTTTTTCACTTTAGCAACATTCTCTGATACTTTAGTCTTTTTTTGCTTAAGCTCAAGAATTTTTTCTACAAAAGACCACGTTCCTTGCACATCCTGATATGTTTTTTCATGCACAAAACAAGCTTGTTTATTTTTAATGATAATCCCACAACTTGCCCCCTGTGTTGGTGCTGGTAAAATCGCTTTATTTTTGCCAATCTTATTAGTAACTACATTATCATCATCATAATCAATTAAATGAATATATTTAGCTGTATAATCAAGCTTTATCATACCTGCATATTCATTTCCAATTTCATCATTGACACGAAAGAATAGTAAGTCACCTTCAGGAATCTCTGCCCATGTCTTAATCGCTTCGAAATAATATTGAGTCATGCTTTCAGCAATTTTAATGAAAGAGTCTTCCTTGCTAATCAGATATTGTGCAGGTTCACTTTCCTCGATTTCAAAAGTTAGACATTCACTGTTTAAAAACTTTTTAACTAACTTTTCGATGTATTCTATAACTATCTCATCGGTTGTATCTAACTCTTTTTGCGAAAAAACGGCACTATTTATTTCGCGGTTCATTATATTAATAACCGCATTTTCTATTTCCACTAAAATCACCTCAAGCTAAATTTTACACAGGCGCACAAAAAAAAGCAAAACCAATCTAGTTGACCTTGCTTAACTTACAATTATTTTTCTAATTGTTCTTTTGCGTTCTTTATTTGCCGTTTTACTTGATCAAAGCCTGTTCCGCCAAATGAATGACGCCGTTTCACAGCTACTTTTGATTGTAAATCATTGTAGATATCAGTTCCTACTTTGGGTTCAATTTCTTGATATTTTTCTAGCGGAATATCTTGTAAATTAACCCCCGTTTTTAATCCTTCTAGCACAAGCTGGCCCACAATCGCATGCGCTTGCCTAAATGGCATCCCTTTGGTTGCTAAGTAATCTGCTAATTCTGTGGCATTTGAAAAATCATGTTCAGTTGCCTGTTGCATCTTTTGTTTATTGACTTTTGCCGTGGCTAACATACCTGCAAAAACCTTCAAACTAGGAATAATTGTTTTAACTGCATCAAAAACGCCTTCCTTATCTTCTTGCATATCTTTATTATATGCAAGCGGCAAACTTTTCATGGTTGTTAAAAGTCCCATTAAATCACCATAAACCCGACCCGACTTACCTCTTATTAGCTCAGCCATGTCTGGATTCTTTTTTTGTGGCATAATCGAACTACCTGTCGCATATTCATCTGACAACTCAAGATATCCAAATTCATATGAGCACCAAGAAATAATCTCTTCACAAAAACGTGATAAATGCATCATCAAAATCGAGGCATTGCTTAAAAACTCTAGGACAAAATCACGATCCGAAACTGCATCCAATGAATTTTCATAAACGGCGCTAAAGCCTAATTCTTTAGCAGTAAAATGTCGATCAATTGGAAAAGTCGTCCCCGCTAGCGCTGCTGCACCTAAAGGCAAGATATCTGTATGCTGCAGATTGAAAGTAAAACGTTCTACATCCCGTTGAAACATCTGATAATATGCCATCAAATAATGTCCATATGAAATTGGTTGTGCATGTTGTAGGTGCGTATACCCCGGCATGATTGTTTCTACATTAGCTTCTGCTTTTTCTACCAATACTTTTTGTAGATTTTTAATCTCTACCACTACTTGTTGTAGCCTATTTTTTAAGTATAAATGCAAATCCGTAGCTACTTGATCATTTCTACTACGTGCTGTATGCAACTTACCTGCAACAGGCCCAATTTCTTGCGTGAGTAGAGCTTCCATGTTCATATGAATATCTTCATTTTCAACATTAAAAGTCAATTCTCCCGCGGCCAGTTTTGCTTGTAGTTTTTCTAGTCCTACGATAATCTCGTTAGCATCTTGTTCATTCAAAATTTGCGTGTGTTTTAACATTTTGACGTGTGCCAAAGACCCCTCCAGATCTTCATGTGCCATTAGCTGATCAAAACTAATTGAAGCCCCAAATTCATCTACCCACTCAGCACTTTTTTCTTCAAAACGTCCACCCCATAATTTGCTGGTAGCCATTAATTTTCACCTGCAACTTTTTGTTGAACCTGAGCATAAACTTGTTGTGGCAAACCGTACAGTTTAATAAAACCTGCCGCTGCTTCTTGATCAAATTCATCCGCTGAAGTATAAGTTGCCAGTTTTTCATCATAAAGAGAATTAGGTGATTTTCTGCCTTCGCAAATAACATTACCCTTAAACAACTTCACACGAACCACACCATTAACATCTTTTTGCGTTTCAGTTAAGAATGCTTGTAAAGCTTTCATTAGTGGCGAGAACCATAAGGCATTATAAATCATATCAGCTAATTGTTTTTCAATTACTGGTTTAAAATGTGCTGTTTCTCTTTCTAGTGTAATATCTTCAATATCTTTGTGTGCTTTCATCAAAACTGTTGCAGCTGGACATTCATATATTTCCCGAGATTTAATCCCAACTAATCTGTTTTCAACATGATCAATCCGTCCAATCCCGTGTTTTCCTGCAATTTTATCTAGTTTCATAATTAACTTATCTAAAGACAACTCTTCATCATTTAGTTTAGTTGGAACGCCTTTTTCAAAGGAAATCTCAATCACATCTGGTGTATCCGGTGTATCTTCTAGCGCTTTTGTTCTAGCATATGCGTCTGCTGGAGCAGCCATCCATGGATTTTCTAGAATCCCACATTCGTTTGCTCTTCCCCAGAGGTTCTCGTCAATCGAATATGGACTTTTTTTGTTAATTGGAACAGGGATATTATTTTCCTTTGCATAATCAATCTCTTCTTCCCGAGACCAATGTACTTCTCTAATAGGATCTTCAATCTTCATCTCAGGTGCTAGCGCATGTATCCCCACTTCAAACCTAACCTGATCATTTCCCTTACCAGTACAACCATGGGCAATTGCTGTTGCATCGTATTTTTTAGCAACTTCTACTAGATTTTTAACTATCAAAGGCCGGGATAAAGCTGAAACTAACGGATACTTGTCTTCATAATAAGTATGCCCCTGTAAAGCCACTAGACAGTATTCTTTAGCAAACTCTTCTTTAGCATCAATCACGATTGATTCTACAGCCCCTACTTCAAAGCCCTTTTGCTTTACTGCTTCTAAGTCTTTGCCCTCACCAACATCAATACAACAAGCAATGACGTCGTAACCTTTATTTTTTAACCATGCAATCTCTACAGAAGTATCTAATCCACCTGAATATGCGAGTACAACTTTTTCTTTTGCCATATTATTAACTCCTCCATTTTAATCCTCTTATTTCGATATTTTTATAATAGTACTTTATACAAAAAAATGCAATAAAATAGTTTATTATACATAACAAAAGTGAATATAACGTATAATATGCATTTTTAATAGAGTTTTTTGGATATTGAAGAATATTTATTACTATTTTAGCTCTAAGTTAGATTCAATATTACTACTTATATTATGGCATCAATTAGAAAATTAAATTTAAATTAAAAACAACCTTGACTTTAATTCAGCTTTACGCTAAAGTTAAATTAATTTAAGACAAGGATGTGCAGTCATGCCACAAAAACTAATTGCACAATTAAATAATGTCTATTTTTACTTCTATTTCAAGTAGTACTTACATCTCACAGATGTAAGTCTAACTACATCTGTGAGATAGAAGCATTTTTGTTCGTCTCGCAGCCGTTTAAAACTTAAACGCCGGGACAAAAATAAGCATTCAAGCAACCCGGTGTACTTATCTTGTACAACGGTTTTTTTATTTTTAAGAAAAGAAAGGATGCGTTATTATATGGTTGATTTAACAAAGTATATGAAAAAAGAGGTTACTGCCGCAAAAGCATCAAAGATTTTGGAATTCAACGCTTTTGCTAGCAAAATCCCCGATATTGTCAAGTTCACGGTGGGAGAACCTGATTTTGATACTCCAGAGCATATTAAAGAAGCTGCTATTCAAAGTATTAAGACTACCCGTTCTCATTACGCGCCTTCAAATGGCTCACTTGAATTACGAACAGCTGCTAGTAATTTTCTAGCTAACAAATATGATCAACATTACGATCCAACTAATGAAGTTATCATCACCAATGGTGCCACTGAAGCTATTTATAGTGCACTAACTGCTATTTTAAATCCTGGCGACAAGGTTATCATTCCCACACCCATTTTTCCACTATACATAGCTGATCTAACTATTGCAGGAGCTAGTCCTATTTTTATAAATACTGCAACTGATGGATTCAAGCTAACTCCAGCTAAACTAGCAGCAGCTATTGCCGAAAACGGCTCTGCTGTACGAGCAGTTGTCTTAAACTATCCTTCCAATCCTACTGGTGTAACTTACACACAAAAGGAACTAGACGCTCTTGCTGACGTCTTACGGGATAAACCTATTTTTGCTTTATGCGATGAAATCTATAGTGAACTCTGTTATGAAACAACACATGCTTCTTTAGTTCATAGTTTGCGCGAACAAACTATTTTAATAACTGGTGTTTCTAAGTCTCACGCTATGACTGGTTGGCGTATTGGTATTATGTGTGCTCCCTTTGCCATTGCTAACGAATTAGCAAAAATTCATCAGTTCGCTATCACCACAACTTCGTGCGTTACACAAGACGCTGCTACTGAAGCATTAGCTAATGGCCAAGATGATGCTTTACCAATGCGTGATGAGTACAAAAAACGCCGTGATTTTCTTGTTTCAAAGCTTAGTAAACTTGGTTTTCAATGCGCTCCACCCGCTGGAGCTTTCTACTTGTTCGCTAAAATTCCCGCTCAACTAAATCAAAATGATGAAGAATTCATCTATGATTTAGCTAAAAAAGCGCGAGTTGCAGTTATCAACGGTTCTGCTTTTGGCCCTGGTGGCGAAGGCTATGTTCGGATTAGCTATGCAACTAGCATGGCTGAATGTGAAAAAGGAATGGCTCGTTTAAAAGAGTATGTTGAAAGCACTAGTAAGTAATTAAGATATTATTATCTAAAAAGCATTAGCTCTGGTTTAGATACTTTCTTCATTCTAAACAGAAGCTAATGCTTTTTTAGTCTATATTGTGTATTTGAACTTTATTTTAAATAAGAAAATAATTTTTATTTATTTTTTTAAATGATAGAATAGACTTGTAAATATTAAAGGAGGATGGTTATTATGACAACAAAAGTTGCATTTATTACAGGTGGAGCACAAGGCATTGGTGCTGAAATTGCTCGGCATTTATCAAAGTCGGGTTACGATATTGCTTTAGCAGATTTGCCTATGCAAGAAACAAAAGCTACTGCAGTGATTAAGGAAATTACAGCAGCTGGTCAAACTGGTATTTTTGTTCCTTTGGATGTTACTAAACAGCAAGAAGTCTTCCATGCGGTTGATATAGCCGCTAAACAGCTACATGGCTTTGACTTAATGATTAATAATGCCGGTGTTGCAAAGGTAGATAAAATTGAAGACATCACACCCGAAGACTTAGAATTCAGTTTTAAAATCAACGTTTTTGGTGTTTTATATGGTATTCAAGCTGCTGCCAAGAAATTTAAAGAACTTAAAGTTCCCGGCAAAATCATTAGTGCTTCATCAATTGCTGGAATGCGTGCTTTCCCGATTTGGGCAACCTACTCAGCTACAAAAGCTGCTGTTATCAACTTAACTCAGGCTGCTGCCAAAGAATTAGCTCCTTTTAACATCAAAGTAAACGCCTATGCCCCTGGTGTGGTTGGCACAACTGGTATGTGGGATGCTATCGATGCCAAAATGTCCGAAATAAACGGCAAGCCTTTAGGCCAAAATCGCAAAGACTTCATAGGAACCATTCCCTTAGGTAGAACCGTAGAACCTAACGATATTGCTAACCTCGTAGATTTTCTCGCTAGTGAACAGGCTGATTTTGTTACTGGTCAAACCTACGCAGTTGATGGTGGCGGAATTATTTAATAAACAGACAGCTAGTTTAGCTTAAAACTTGGTTTAACATTTTAGATATAAAAAAATCCAGTATTATCTTGATTACAAACTTTAGTTTTAGTAGTCAAGATTAACTGGATTTTTTTTATTTCCATAAGCATATATATATGGCGTAAATGTGACATCTGTTATAATTAAGTTAAGTTATTAGTTACCCATCTTAATTAACAGCTAGGAGTGATCTTATGTTAAAGAATAGTGGAAAACTAGGTATTTGGGGTAAAATCTCCTTACTAATTACACTTGGACAACTTTTATTGACTATTTACCATTTATTTAATAAAAAATCAAAGATTCATACTAAATAATAACCCCAATACAGCTACGCTAATTTGCTGTCTTTCACTTTTAGCGATAGCTGTTTTTTATTTTAAAATAACTTCCTCGAATGGTTCCTGCAAGTTTTGACTTTTGCCGTGCAAATTTAAACTTACCTTCTAATTCAGTCGGAACCTCCATTCCTTCAGCTAGTTTAATTCCAACAGCTCGCTTCGGATTTTCTGTCTTCTTTTCGTATAGAACATTAATAATCATACCATTTTCATAAATAAATTCGGGCCAGTAGATGTTCTCATCTTCGTAAGTCGCCACCTCTAAAATAGGCGATGCAAAAATGATATCTCGCTCTGCTTGAAGAATGTTTTCAAACCACCTTATCTCCTCCAGTTTTTCGCTAGCTGGGTATACAGTATATTCAAATTTATATTTATTCCAAAAATATCGTGCTTCGTTAGCTCGTAATCCTGCTAATGCAGTAGCAACAGGCGATGATTCTACCCCTGTTTTTTCAATTTGTTTAAAATCAACTTTATATGCCATAACTAACTACCTTCCTATATTTTAAGTAGCAACAGTATAGCACGCTACACGCAATATTACTGTTATCAGCACTTATTGTATATATTTTTTTAGCTTATTCATATTTTTAACAAAAAACTGCATGTGAGACAAAAGGCCATTAGCTAGAAATCCTTAACCCCATAGCTACTTATTTTATTTAGAAGAGCTACTCATAACTATCTATCTTGGAGTCCACATTTTGACGCAGAATATTTAAGACCAAAAATGAGTCCGAAACTTTTGTCTCAGACTCACCTCAAATGCTACTTTATTCAAACTTATCAAATATATTTCTATTAATATGAATAATTAGATACATTAGTTCTTCACTCGTAACGTTATAGTCATACTGCTGATATAGGTATTCCAGTACTTTAATTGCAATTTTTCTTGCATCTTGATATTCTTCTAAAACATGTTCATACATTACATCATCATTTCCATTTATCTGTTTAAATGTAATCAAACGTTCTACAAAAAACTTAATATGAATTATCATCCGCCGATAGCTTAAACTTTTGTTATTGAGTTCCTTTTTAGATAGTACCCCAATTAACTTGACAACTTCGTCTGTTAACTTAGTGATTTTCATACTGTCATAATCGATTTTTTCATCTTTACGTGAGTCAGCCACATGAAATGCAATACTAGCTGCTTCCGTTTTAGACAAATCAACATTGCATGTTTCATTAATTAGTTCAAGTGATTCTCTGCCAAGCTCAAATTCCTCGGGATAATATGTTTGAACATCATAATACAACTTGTTTTCAAAAGAAAGTCCTTCTTGATTTCGTTTTAAAGCAAAATTGATATGATCAATCAAACTTACCAATAGACTTGGATTCACATCCGGAAAACGCCTTTGTATATTTTTAAATATCCGTGTCGACACATCAATTATTTCAGGAGAAACTTCCGATAGTAGGTTCTCCAACCCAGTATTTATTTCTGGTCGAAAAACTTGTGCGATTTGTGCATTATCAACCACAGCACCTTTTTTCTTACCATAACCAATACCTTTACCCAAGATTATAACTTCTTCATTTTTTCCATTTTCAGCGAGAACAACACTTGAATTCAGTACTTTACTGATTTCATATTTTTCCATGTGTTCATCTCCATAATTCTTCTTTGATATAGAAGAAATAATTTTATCCTGGATTAAATCATTTCCTTATTACAATTCACTACCATTTGTTTCAATTACATGTTGATACCATTTGAATGAATCTTTCTTATAGCGTTTTAACGTTCCATTGCCTTCATCATCTTGATCAACGTAAATAAAACCATACCGTTTTGACATTTGCGAAGTACTTGCACTTATTAGGTCAATTGGTGCCCATGAAGTATAGCCCATCAGATCAACACCATCTTCAACCGCCTTTTTCATCTCACTTAAATGTTGCTTAAAATACTCGATTCTGTAATCATCGTGAATCGTTCCATCCGCTTCCAATGTATCTTTAGCACCCATCCCGTTTTCTACAATAAATAACGGTTTTTGGTAACGATCATACAATTCAATTAATGAAATCCTCAAACCTACAGGATCTACAGTCCAACCCCAATCTTTTGTTTCAAGATAGGGGTTCTTTCCGCCAACAACTGTATTTCCTACTGTCATTTCTAACCCGTCTTCTTTTTCAGCAGCAAGTAATGACATATAGTAACTGAATGAAACAAAATCAATCGTATTTTCTTTAATCGTTCGCAATTCCAAACTTGTCATTTTTACATCTATATCATGTTGCTTAAAATAGTTAAGAATCAACTTAGGATATTCGCCTTTAGCTTGTACATCTGCACAATAATAATTCATAAGATTTTTATTCAAAGCAGATAATACATCACCTGGTGCAGCAGTTGCTGGATAAGTTGTCAATTTTGTCAACATACAGCCAACCTGTGAGTTTGGAATTATTTCATGTACTAGTTTTGTCACCATCGCTGATGCCACAAATTGATTATGAAGTGCTTGATATTCAGCTTCTGCTAATTTTTGTGTTTGATCTTCAATAATTCCAGCTGAGATAAATGGATGTCGCATAACACTATCAATTTCATTAAATGTTAGCCAATATTTAACATCTGAAAAGTTCTCAAAACAAACCTTTGCAAATTTTACAAATAAGTCAATCACTCTTTTATCTTGCCAACCATTATATTTAAGCGCTAAATCAAGCGGCATTTCATAGTGTGATAATGTCACTAACGGCTCAATACCATTTGCTTTTAACTCCTTGATGAATTCTTGGTAGTAAGAAATCCCTTTAAGGTTAGGTTTCTTTTCTTCACCTGTTGGAAAAATACGTGTCCATGCAATAGAAAATCTGTAGACTTTGAATCCTAGTTCTTTAAATAATGCAATATCTTCTTTGAAATGATGATATTGGTCAATTTCTCGACGCTTAGGGTACCTGCTAATTGTTCGATCTGCTACTGCCTCGGCTATACTCTTTGAAGTTACTTGAACGTTTTTTTGTAGTCTTTAACATCTACATTAGGTTTATATGTTGCAACATCTGCAACAGATGTCCCTTTACCATCAACGTCAAATGCGCCTTCAACTTGGTTAGCAGCAACTGCCCCACCCCATAAAAAATCTTTACGAAATTCCATTTTTCACCTCACTTATTTATACTAATGCTGGTAAAACAACGTCATCAGCTGTTCCTTTAGCTGTAATAATCATCATAACTGTAGGATCAAAGCCCTCTGCAACAATTTTATCCAAGTTAAATTCTACCAAAGTTTCTCCTACTTCGACAATTTGATGCTCTTTGACTTTAAGATTAAAGTATTTTCCTTCTAATTTAACTGTATATATGCCAATATGAATCAAAACTTCAGAACCATCTTGCATTTTCAACCCGATTGCATGTCCCGTTTTATAAGTCATCATCACTTCTGCTTTTGCAGGAGCATATAAGATTCCATCTCGAGGTTCAATCGCAACACCTTCACCCAAAATTCCACTTGAAAATGTAGCGTCATTTACTTCTTTTAACGGAACAACTATCCCATTAATTGGTGATTCTAGTTTGATATTTGTATCCAGTGTCGTATCTATTGTTTTCGAACTAGTCTGTTCAGATTCAATTACGTCATCTTTCCAAACAATAATCGTTAATACAAATGATAATAATATTGAAATTACTAAGCAAATCCACGCATACACGAAGTTCATAGCATTTGACTTATCAACATACATTGTCATACTTGCAATACCAGGTCCAACTAATGCAAATGCTTTAATACTTAAAATCCCGACAATACTTCCTGTAATAGCACTCGGAATCATAACTGGCCCCAATGCTCGCTTATGCTGGATTGTAACTCCATACAAAGCTGGCTCTGTAATACCAAATAAAGCTGAAATCGCAGCCGAAACTGCAGTTGCTCGCATTTTTTCATCTTTTGTTCGAACTGCAACACCAAAGCATGTTCCTGCTTCAGAAAAATTATGTGCTAATGAAGCCGGTAAGTATAGGAGTTCTTTCCCTGTAGAAGTCATCATCGCTACTGCATAAGGCAACAATGCTTTGTGCATTCCTGTAGCCACCATCAATGGTAAAAGAGCTGCAAGTAACCCTGTTGCAATCCATCCCAAATGATTAAACAAGAAAAGAATAAACGTAGAAATCCAGGTACCAATTATATAACCCATAGGTCCTAAAACGATAAGTGTTACTGGCACGGTAACCGCCATACATATCAACGGAACTAAGAAAATGCGTACTGGTTTAGGACAATATTTAGTTACATACTTTTCTAAAACTGCATACAACAAAATTGCTAAAATAGCCGGAAAAACTTGTGATGAATAGGTAACATTCGTTATTGATATTCCAAACAATTTCGTCCCTTTGGTTAATAAGGTTACTAAATCTGGATAAACCAAAACACTCGCAATTGATACAGAAACCAGAATGTTTACATTTAATTTTTGTGCCGTCGTAATTGCAATCAATAGTGGTAAAAAATAAAGTGGTGCCGATCCAATAAAGGAAAATATTTGATATGATGAACTCGTTTCGCTAATCCAACCAATAGAGGCAAACAAAATCATTAATGATTTTAAAACACCTGCACCTGCAATTGCAGGAACCAAAGGCTGAAAAATACCAATCAGAAAATCAAGAAATGTTTCATACCACTTTTGCTTAGGTGTATCTACTTTCACTTTATCATTATTAAGTTTTCCAATTTTTGCATTTACAGCATCGTACATTTCAACAACAGCATTTCCAACAATTACTTGACATTGTCCTGAGGTATTAACTGCACCTAGGACCCCATCAACCTTTTTTATTGCATCTAACTTAGTTTTATCATAATCATTAAGTGTAAAACGCAACCTCGTCGAACAATGAATCATTTTAGTAATGTTTTCCTTGCCACCTACATTTTCAATGATTTTGTCAGCACTTTTATCATAATCCATATCTATCATTCCCTTCTTTTTATTAGATGCACAAAAAAAGCAAGATCTTTCAACATGACAACACAAAGTCTATTACGTATAAAACTGCGTAATTCAAACTTCATACTGAGTGTATTGCTGATTGATCTTGCCTACATTATTAGTTACATGTCATTTATTAGTTACATGTCATTCATTAATACATCTAATATAAATAACATCTCATGTCAAGCTTAAAAAAGAATTATGAATATAAAATCGAATGCCAAATCAATTATATTTTCCATCAAAAGCAGTGTGCTACCACATCTTTTTGTTATATCCATAAGAATTAAAGTAGAAACAATTTGTTCACTCTTAGATTAGAAAACCTTACAGGAACACGTAATCTTATTACTGAAAAAACTTTTTCTATATCCTAAAATGATTTTTATTCTCGCTTAAATATTCTCCGTCCATAATATGATTAGAATGTTTTTATTCTAATTAACTAAAAGTTACTTAATTTCATTATCGAACTAAAAACTATAATCTAGTCACTTAATTAATCTGATTTTAAAATAGCTATTCTATCTTAATCTGATATTTTATCAAGCAAGTAAATCCTATTTCTTAGTATCACACATAAACTTATGTTCACCTTCAAGCAAATCACTTATACTCTGCTATAAAAACCTTTAGCAACTTCATCGAGAATTTGGACTAAACTAATTACATTATAAAAGAATTATTCTATCACTATTACTTACTTAATTATTGATCCAAACATAAGTGGTGTAGCTGATAATCCATAACCAAGCCACTCTTCCATCTTGCCTTGACCTAGTATTTCTAAATAAAATTTCCCTGTTGGTTTAGATAATTGACTTCGCATCGCCATCGGACGCAATCCTACTTCTAAATCTTTCATGACCCTTGGAAAATACTGTTGTTTTTCTAAACCATTTTTCGCATTCACTAATAACTTTCGTTCTTCTTCTTTTACCGTTGGATCAACAATTAAATCATAAATCTTCACTAATATCGCTTCTATTGTTTTATCTTGTTTTTTTGTCATCTTTTCCATCCCCTAATACATACAGTATCTATCTAAAACTTTGAAAAGCTTACTATCATATCTATAATTATTGCGTCAATGTTTAATGTAAGAATACCACTATCAACTAGCATTTGAAATACTAGATCTCACATAACCTATAAAGAATTCTAAACTACTCATAACAGACTAGATATATGCAGCCAAATTATTCAGACTAAAATTCAAAAATCTGATTGCATCTCAACATAAAAAGATACAATCAGATTTTTTATTTCCTATTTTAACAAACTGAATTTTAGCCTGCTCAAAATCTAATACGCCTGAACAAATAAATATATAGCTAGCCCAAACGCAGCAAAAGCAATTAGAATTCGTAAGAGATGAATATTGATATGTCTAACAATGATTGGGCCAGTATATCCACCAACTAAAAGACCAATCCCCATTGGGACCACGTATAACCATACTATATGTGATTTAGCAATAAAGATAAAAGTTGCCGTTAAATTTGCTACAAATCCAATCACATTCTTAATTGCATTTACCACTGGAAATTCATAATCAGTAATAAGCGAAAGAATTGCCAGAAACAATACCCCACCAGCAGCACCAAAATAGCCTGTATATCCACCAACAAATATCAAGCTAATTGAGCTTAATACTGTAACTACCCTACTCAACTGATATTTTTTCTTAGCGCCTACTGAATCCATGCTATTTGCAACTACTCGTTTTTTTCGACTCGATAATAATAATAAAATACCTGCACCAAAAATAAAAAATGGAACAACTTTCTCAAAAGAAGTTGATGGTAGATGTAATAAAAGTAAGCTACCTCCTACACTACCAATTAATGATAGAAAAATAAAATAGGCTAGTTTTTTCCCGTGTCCTTTAAGTTCTCTGGCTGAAGATACTGTCGAACCAATTCCCGAAAAAATCAAAGCTGTTGTATTTGTTACATTGGCAATAACTGGTGGAACACCGACAATAAGTAAAGCTGGATAAGAAACTAATGAAGCCAATCCTGCAACTGATTGCATTAAACCTGCTAAAAATCCGGCAACAATCAGAAAAACAAATATTAAAATCATGAAACTAATCAACACCCTTCATATTCGAGCATAATAATAACTCTCATCAAATAAACAAAACTATAGCCATTATACTACATTAATAAAATTTTATAATATGCTTTTAAAAAACTATACTAATTAATTTATGCACCTTTAAAATCTAATATCACTTGTTAAAATCTATTAGTATAAATAATATTTAAATTACGTATCCTACAGAATACTCTACTTTAACTCTTCTCTTGTCGCCTTTTTTAACTATCAATCTGCTAGCTTTCTTTGATAAGCACCTATCCCCAATAAAATATTATTATTTTTATTTCACATTTGTGATACTTTACTATTGTGTTATATTACAAATGTGATATACTATAAATTGTAAGAGGTGATTAGATATGAGGATCGATATTAAAACCTACTTGACGGATAAAGAACTAACTATCTACCAAGTAGCTAAGCGTTCCGGATATGGATACACCACCTTACACAAATCTTTCAACAAACAACAGGGTAATTCTACTTCACTGAATCTCCGCGATTTAGATGCCTTGGCGCAAGCACAGCATCGCGCGATGTGGGCTGTTTTGCGTGAATTGGAAGAAAATTATCTCAATCGAGATGAATAGTTTCGGTGGCCACCATAAGAATAATGTAAGAAGTCCGTATTTGGTAAACGTTATGTTTCTCAGTTAGGGGCTTTTTACAACCCCTTATACTAAATAATTACTAATAAATATTAAATTGGAGGAATCAATAATGGCTAACATTCCAGTAGAACCATTTGACAATATGAACGACATTTTTAATGAATTAATGGGTAATATGAACGGTATTAACTCCGAAAAAAGATATTTGATTAATGGACAACAAGTATCCCCTGAAGAATTTGCACAATATCGTAAAACCGGCAAATTACCACAACAAGCAGTTCCAACAAATACTAAACAACAAAAAAAGAACGGCATTCTTGCTAAACTTGGCCGCAATCTGACTGAAGAAGCACGTGCTGGCAAACTTGATCCAGTAATTGGACGAAACAAGGAAATTCAAGAAACCGCTGAAATTTTATCCCGGCGCAGTAAAAATAATCCCGTTCTTGTCGGGGATGCCGGGGTTGGTAAAACTGCCGTAGTGGAAGGACTTGCACAAGCAATCGTCCATGGTAATGTCCCTGCCGCAATTAAAAACAAAGAAATAATCAGTATTGATATTTCTAGCCTTGAAGCTGGCACACAATTCCGAGGGAGCTTTGAAGAAAATATTCAAAACTTAGTCAAAGAAGTCGCAACGGCTAAAAACATCATCTTATTCTTTGATGAAATCCATCAAATTCTTGGTGCTGGTGGCATGGGTGGTGAAAGTGGTTCAAAAGGCTTATCTGACATCTTAAAACCAGCTTTATCTCGTGGTGACATTACTATTATTGGCGCAACCACGCAAGATGAATATCGCAACACTATTATGAAAGATGGTGCCTTAGCACGCCGTTTTAATGAAGTAAAAGTCAATGCTCCTAGTCCTGAAGATACTTTCAAAATTCTAAAGGGCATTTGTAAGCTTTATGAAAAACACCATAACGTTATCTTACCTGACGCCGTTTTACAAGCTGCAGTAGATTATTCGGTTCAATATATTCCTCAACGAAGTTTGCCAGATAAGGCGATTGACTTATTGGACATGACTGCCGCACACCTTGCTGCTAAACATCCAGTCGCTGATATCACTCAACTTGAAGCAGATATTAAAAAAGCTACTCAGCAACAAAAAGACGCTGCTGCCAAAGAAGACTATGAAGCAGCTGCTAAAGCCAAAACGAAGGTTATTAACTTACAACAACAAATCGCTAATAGTTCCAAGACTAAAAAGGCAACTGCCACAGTTAATGATGTCGCTGCTGCAGTTGAACGTTTAACTGGCATTCCTGTTTCTAAGATGGGTGCTAATGATATTGAACGTCTCAAAGGCATCGCTAAACGTTTGAAAGGTAAAGTAATCGGTCAAAACGAAGCTGTAGAAGTTGTTGCTCGTGCAATTAGACGTAATCGTGCCGGTTTTGACGAAGGCAATCGGCCAATCGGAAGTTTCCTTTTTGTTGGACCTACTGGTGTCGGTAAAACTGAATTGGCTAAGCAATTAGCCTTAGACATGTTTGGAAATAAAGATAGCATCATTCGTTTAGATATGTCTGAATATTCAGACCGCACTGCTGTTTCAAAATTAATCGGCACAACTGCTGGTTATGTCGGTTATGACGACAACAAAAATACGTTAACTGAACGAGTACGGCGTCAGCCTTATTCAATCGTACTGTTAGATGAAATTGAAAAAGCTGATCCACAAGTTATTACTTTACTCCTACAGGTTCTTGATGATGGTCGCCTAACCGATGGGCAAGGAAACACTATTGACTTCAAAAATACAGTAATTATCGCAACTTCCAACGCAGGGTTTGGTAATGAAAAGCTAACTGGTGATGTTAAAGATCAAGAGTTATTAGATCGTATCGCTCCCTACTTCCGCCCTGAGTTTATCAATCGATTTAATGCGATTGTTGAATTTTCACACTTAACCAAGCAAGACTTAGAAAAAATTGTTGATTTAATGCTTGCTGATGTTAACACAACATTAGCTAAGAAAGGGATTAACTTAACTGTTAGCCCCGCTGCCAAGAAATATCTAATTGAACAAGGCTATGATGAAGCCATGGGGGCACGTCCATTACGTCGTGTTATTGAACAACAAATCAGAGATAAAGTTACTGATTTTTATTTAGATCACTTAGATGTTAAACATCTCCAAGCTGATATCACAGATAATACCTTAATAATCAGCGAACAAAAAGAAGCCGTTACCGTTTAAAATTACTAGTGTAACTCTTAAAAGAATGACGCTTCTTACTAACAATTCTTTAAAATAGTCCTCCCTAACTACATTGTTACATTACAATGTGTGTTTAAGGAGGACTATTCTTTTGCAATAATTACCATTGTTTTATCAAACTATCCAGTTAACTTCAAAGGTATTACATAAATCAGCTAAACTATTAAGGATATCGCTTATCTATTTATAATTCATATGTAAGTAAAGCACTGAATTTTTATTTACATACTTTTCATTTCAGTATCAAAAAAGGGCTCTGTTATCTTAATTTTAGATTGATCTAAGTCAATATCAACCATTGCTCCATATGGAATTACCGTGCGTGGAAATGCATGTCCAAAGTTTACATTATACATAATAGGTGTTTTTAGATCAGCTGTTACTGCTAATAGCTTAGCTTTGTACTCCTCAAAAAAAGCATTGTTCTGCGGTTTACCTACAATAATGCCAGCAACGTTCTCCAAAACTCCCTGTTTTTTTAAGGTTAATAACATTTGCTCATATAAATCAGGATTAGGTTTTTCTTCACTCGTTTCAATAAATAATACCTTGTTTTTCCATTCCTCATTTGTTGGAAAAATTTGATATTTTTTAATAACAGTAGCTTCATCAACATATCTATTTTGAGTCAAGCAATCATACAAGCTATCCAAGCAACCGCCTAATAGTTTGCCCGTGAGATGTCCTTTTCCACGCAAAACCTGATATCCATCTTTTTCAATATGACTAATTCTGGGTGTTCCTATAGCATTTAGTGAAAAGTCGGTCCGTTCTTCATACCAAATAGGACTTGACTGAATTTGTGTTGTGGTTGGATTATGAAAATATTGTGTAAATGCAGTACGCGTATATGGTAACATCGCTTTATCTAATTCAGCTAAATCACTTAAGAGATTAGGACCATAAAAAGTCGCTAATCCCAGCCGATATAACATTAGATGATTGATTGTTGTATCAGAAAAACCCGTGAAAATTTTTGGATTACGTTTTACACTCTCAATAAAGTTTGCATCTTCTAGCAAATATGGCAATAAGCGATATGTATCATCTCCACCAATCACACAAATAATTCCTTTGATTTTTGGATTAGCAAATGCTGTTTTCAAATCTGCAGCTCTTTTTTCAGGATTATCATGTAGTTCTTTCAATCCGCTAAGTGCATTAGGCATACAGATTGGCTTTAACCCCATTTGCCGCAAACGTTTTATCCCCAACTTCAACTGATGGTGCGCACTTTTTTCACCTAAAATTCCACTAGATAGGCTCACTATCGCAACTGAGTCACCTTTTTTTAGCATTGTTGGTTTTATCATTTTACTATTCTCCCTATCCATGTTAAAAATTCTTTTATCTCAGCTTTTGATTTTAAAATAACAATTTTACTTTGGTCACTCTTATACTTTTGTAGCAATCGCTTTGTATTTTGTTCATCGTATGCCCATACTAACTTTAAAAATGCCCAGTAATCATAATCAAAATGTTCGCTAAATTGTTTGGGCATCTCTGGTCTGCTCGCATTATCTAACCGATACTGAATAGATCTTTTAATTATTCTATAGACCGCCTTAACTTTATTGACCTTTAACCAAATAATCAAATTAGCTTGAGTAACTCTAAGTGGGATAGTTCTATTATAGTTTCCTTCAATAATACAGTCTTGTTGTCGTAAAAAGCTTATTTGTTCATTTTCAAAATAACGTTTCGCATCATCTGAATAATCAGTTTTATGCCATAAGCTATCTAATTGCAACAAAGGATAATTTGTGATATTAGCTATTTTCAAAGCTAGTGTTGACTTTCCGCTTCCACAATTTCCAATAATTATTATTCTCATTGACTTTCTCCTTAATCTTGTTGCTTAAGCTAAATATGTAAACCTACTATACCGTATAATCACTACTTTTTCACGAATTAAATTTCACGATTGTTTAGTTATCAAAGAAATGGAACTACAATATCCAAAATAAGCGTTTCAAAATATTAAACAATTTGAAATTTCAAGCATAGTAATCTAGATTTTGTGTAGAAAATCCAACCACAATCTCCATAAAGCTCAACTAGTTTGTTTTACAAGTTAGAGGAGATATGTTAAACTACTAGTATGCAAAACAAACTAGTAACTTAACAATTTTAATGCAAAAGAGATGATTACTGATGGCCCAAGATATTTCAAGTCAAATTTTAAAAGGTATCTTACAAGGAATTGTGCTAATTGTTTTAGATAAACAACCTGAGTATGGTTATGGACTCAGTACCGCCCTTAATAAATATGGTCTAGATGCTATTCCGAAAGGTACAATTTATCCTTTACTGGCTACTATGGAAAAACGTAATTTAATTCATGGGAAAATGCAGGCGTCTCCTGCTGGACCAGATCGTAAATATTATTTTATAACTGACACTGGTAAAAAAGCTAAAACCAATTTTATTTCTGAGTGGACACAACTACAACAAATAGTCGAAAAAGTAATTAGTGAGGAGCAAGAAAAATGAAAGTAAAAGACTTAATCGCCCAGAATTATCTATTACAACAGGAATTAAATCCTAAAAATAAAAAATTTTATACTGATTTGTTGCTTTATGTTCGACTTAGAGGTTTATTACATGATGAGTATGTTGTTGAATCTAATTTGCTTACAATTTTACAAGATATTCTTGATGCTCAAAGTCATAACATCTCCGCTGAAGAATATTTTGGCAAAAACGTCAAAACTCTTGCAGATGAACTGTTAGCTGCTATTCCGATTAAGTTACTGGAATTATTGAAGTTAACTTTTACTGCATTGGCAACTTATTTCTTGGTTTCTTTCTTACCTGCTCTAGTTAATCCGATAACACCTATTGATTTAGGTAGCATTTTACTGGCAGGAGGCTATTTTTCATTGGTCATTTTACTAGGTTTAATATTTTTTGGTCATACCATTTATCAACATAAATATAGAATACATAATCGTATACTTAAATATACCATTCTTTGCTTAAGTCTCTCGTTAATATTAGCACCAGGTATTTTAATCACCCTTTTCATTAAAACACCGCTAAAGTTATATTTAACAGGTTGGTTAGGTATTGCTGTTATCTTAGTTTTTTCTGGAATTGGTGCTTACTTTTTTTGGAAAAACGCTGAAAAAGAACTTACTATCCCTATTTTTGTTTTCTTAGCTGGGATTGCCTTGCTCGGAATCGCAACTCGACTTCCCTTTCTAGGAACTTTTCTACTTAACACTCGTTCAGGTCAATATCTAAGTACCGGTCTACTTCTGGCTTTTTTAATAATATTTTGGATACTAAATTTTATGCTTAACCGCAAAAAATGATCAATACTGTTCTTTTTTATTAACAACTATATCCGTTCCATGTATAATAGCGAGTAAAGCTCATTAAACTCTGTATTATGGGAGATATTATTATATGGAACAAAACAAACAAATATACTTAATTCACGGCTACACTGCAAGTCCTACAGCTAATTGGTTCCCGTGGCTTAAAAGAAAAGTGAATCATGATTTACACCAAAAAATAACTTTATTAACAATGCCGAATCCTGACAACCCAATCCCAGCCAAATGGGATGAATACTGTGACCGTGAGATTACAGCTACAGATGATATAACTATCATTGGGCACAGTTTAGGTTGCATCCAAACACTTAGATTTATTGAACAACATGCTTTAAAAAATGTTCACCTAATCTTAGTTTCTGGTTTTGACGAATCATTAGCAACACTACCTGAGCTAGATGCATTCACTAATACTTTACCGAACTATAACAATATTTTACCAAAAGTTGCAGATGCTGTTGTTATTTCCGCACTTGATGACGATATTGTTCCTTTTTATTATACCGAAACACTGGCTCGCCATTTAAAATGCAAATTTATTTTAATGCCAGCTGGCAAACATTTTATTAGTCGTGATAATATCACTGAACTTCCAGTTGTTTTTGAAGAATTAGCAAAAATATAGACCTAACTATAAAAATAGGCTCTTTAACAAGTGGTACTGATAAATTAAATATTTAGTTTTTACAATAAATTGGTATAGCTTATCTAGCTGTCTA